>NZ_JAJNOG010000001.1:0-921519 GCF_027947695.1 Enterobacter sp. PI-10
TAATCCGGTGGTTACAAGCAGTCTTCGGTGGAGCGGTAGTTCAGTCGGTTAGAATACCTGCCTGTCACGCAGGGGGTCGCGGGTTCGAGTCCCGTCCGTTCCGCCACTTATTAAAAGCCCTGAGCTAATGCTCAGGGCTTTTTTCTTATCTGACGCTTAATTATTGCGAAATCAGCAAAAATCCTCTGCGTTTTGCGATCTTTTTCTCTATAACAACGCCAGCGATAATCGTCCTCAGTTTACGAACATAACGATTGAGGAATAGTATGACTCTCCCTGCATTTGGTCTGGGCACTTTCCGCCTTAAAGACGACGTTGTTATTGCATCAGTTAAAACCGCACTCGAACTGGGCTATCGCGCGGTTGATACGGCGCAGATCTATGAAAACGAAGCTGCCGTAGGACAAGCTCTCGAAGAGAGTGGTGTACCGCGTAATGAGCTGTTCATCACCACGAAAATCTGGATTGAGAATCTCAGCAAAGACAAGCTGATCCCAAGCCTGAAAGAAAGCCTGAAAAAACTGCGTACTGACTATGTAGATTTGACGCTGATCCACTGGCCATCACCGAACGATGCCGTCTCCGTGGAAGAATTCATGCAGGCATTGCTGGAAGCGAAAAAGCAGGGATTAACCCGCGAAATTGGGATCTCCAACTTCACGATCCCGCTGATGGAAAAAGCTATTGCTGCTGTTGGCGCAGAAAATATTGCGACCAACCAGATTGAGCTGTCTCCGTACCTGCAAAATCGTAAAGTCGTGGACTGGGCAAAACAGCACGGGATCCACATCACCTCATACATGACGCTGGCCTACGGTAAGGCGCTGAAAGATGAAGTGATTACGCGTATCGCTGAGAAACATAACGCGACTGCCGCGCAGGTCATTCTGGCATGGGCAATGGGTGAAGGTTATGCCGTGATCCCATCATCAACTAAGCGTGAAAACCTGGCCAGCAACCTGTTAGCAACGGATCTTCATCTGGATGCTGACGATAAAAAAGCGATTGCCGCGCTGGAGTGCAACGATCGTCTGGTCAGCCCGGAAGGTTTAGCTCCTGACTGGGATTAAGTTTGACCCGCCCTCTGTAACCTGAACCCTCACACAGCTCCTCCGGGAGCTGTTTTTATATGTTCACTCAGAAAATCAATAAAGGCACGAATGCGCGTACTCACCGCTCTGTCACTGTAATACACCGCGCTAAAAGGCATTTCGACCGGCAGGCGTTTATCGGCCATCAATTCCACCAGCTCACCCCGGGCAATCTCCTTATCAATCATATAGTCTGACAAGCAGGCGATACCATTTCCTTCAAGGCACAGCTGCTTCAGCGTTTCCCCGCTGTTAGATGACAATCCGCTCGTAATTTCATGAAGTTGACCATCATGACAGGCGACAGGCCAGGTGTTCAGCGATACCGGCTCCGTAAAGCCCAGGCACAGATGCTGCTTCAGTTCTTCAACCGTCTCCGGTTTACCATGTTCAGCAATATACTGTGGCGACGCGATAATTTTACGGTAGCTGGCAAACAGAGGGCGGGCACGCAAGCTTGAATCGGTCAGCGTTCCCGCCCGAATAGCCACATCCACTTTACGCTCGATGAGGTTAATAAACGTCTCTGAGGAGACGAGAGAAAGCGTCATCTCCGGATAGCGTTCGCGGAAAGGTTTAATCAGCGGCATCAGAAAGTGAAGCACAACCGGCGTGGCTGCATCAATGCGCAGCAATCCGCGCGGCGTGCTGCGGGTCTCCATTATCTCGGTCTCCGCTGCGGCCATCTCCTGCAGTACCGACTGCACGCGGCGAAAATAACGCTCTCCTTCTTCCGTCAGGCTCAGCTGTCGCGTCGTTCGGTTGAGCAGACTCACTCCAAGCTTCATCTCCAGTTTTTTTACCGAACGGCTGATGGCTGAGTTAGCCTGTCCCAGCTGTTCGGCCGCGCGGCTAAAGCTGCCGCTTTCAACGACGGCGACAAAGATTGTCAGCTCTTCCGATGTAGCTTTCATTGTTGCACCACCTGCAAAATTCTATTGAGATTTTGACCATTTTTGTTATTTAAGCACTGGCGCATACTGCCTGTCATCTTAATCCTGATGATACGGAGTATTTTATGCCACTGGCGCTACTTGCCCTGACGATCAGTGCCTTTGCAATTGGCACGACTGAATTTGTTATCGTGGGGCTGGTTCCCACTATTGCTAACCAGCTTGCGATCTCGTTACCCTCTGCCGGGCTGTTGGTGTCTATCTACGCCCTGGGCGTCGCCGTCGGGGCGCCAGTGCTGACGGCACTGACCGGGCGTTTTCCGCGTAAGCAGCTGTTAGTCGCGCTGATGGTGCTATTCACCGCCGGCAACATTCTGGCCTGGCAGGCACCGGACTACACCACGCTGGTGATTGCCCGTCTGTTGACCGGCCTTGCGCACGGGGTGTTCTTTTCGATTGGTTCCACTATTGCAACCAGCCTGGTACCCAAAGAGAAAGCGGCCTCCGCTATTGCGATCATGTTTGGTGGACTGACCGTTGCACTCGTTACGGGCGTACCGCTGGGAACGTTCATCGGACAACACTTCGGCTGGCGTGAAACGTTCCTGGCCGTCTCCTTACTGGGCGTCATTGCCCTGGTGACCAGCCTGCTGCTGGTGCCGTCGAATATTCCAGGCCGGGCGAGCGCCAGCCTGCGCGATCAGCTGAAGGTGCTTACGCATCCGCGTTTGCTGATCATCTACGCGGTAACTGCATTGGGTTATGGCGGCGTATTCACCGCTTTCACCTTCCTGGCGCCGATGATGCAGGATCTGGCTGGCTTCTCCCCCAATGCCGTAAGCTGGATTTTGCTGGGATACGGTATTTCCGTTGCCATTGGCAATATCTGGGGCGGCAAGCTTGCAGATAAGCATGGCGCGGTACCAGCGCTGAAATTTATCTTCGCCGCGCTGGTTGTTCTGCTGATGATTTTCCAGTTCACCGCTTCGATACACTACGCCGCGCTGGTCACGGTACTGGTCATGGGGATCTTCGCCTTTGGCAATGTGCCCGGGCTTCAGGTCTACGTTGTACAGAAAGCCGAGCTTTATACGCCTAATGCAGTGGATGTGGCTTCCGGCCTGAATATTGCCGCTTTTAATATCGGTATCGCGCTGGGCTCCATCGTTGGTGGGCAAACCGTCGAACACTTCGGATTAACCCAGACCCCGTGGATTGGAGCGGTGATTGTCCTGGTGGCCTTCCTGCTGATTGGCCTGAGCGGGCGCCTTGATAAACCTGCTCGGATCGCGCTGGGTTAATATAAGTAAGCGCTTGCTGACAAAAC
This sequence comes from Enterobacter sp. PI-10, assembly GCF_027947695.1. NCBI lineage: Bacteria > Pseudomonadati > Pseudomonadota > Gammaproteobacteria > Enterobacterales > Enterobacteriaceae > Enterobacter > Enterobacter sp. PI-10. Next base: position 3,312 of record NZ_JAJNOG010000001.1, read on the forward strand.
TGGAAAGCGGTTTCTCAGAAATTGCGTTGAAAGTATGACCTAAAGTCCCTATAACATTAGAACCAGTCCGTTTTCCGGGCTGGTTCATGTTACAGAGGCTGTTTCCAAAAGTGCGAAAAAATACCTATGCCATGCGTTATGTAGCCGGAATGCCCGCGGAGAGGATCTTGCCTCCGGGGTCATTTGCGAGCATAAGCCAGGCATTACCCGCCGGCACGCCGTTAAGCAGCGATGAAAAAATCCGCGTACTGGTGTGGAATATCTTTAAGCAGCAGCGTGCCGAATGGTTATCGGTACTCAAGAATTTTGGAAAAGATGCCCACCTGGTTCTGCTCCAGGAGGCGCAAACCACCCCGGAGCTGGTACGGTTTGCCACCACGAACTATCTTGCCGCCGACCAGGTGCCTGCATTTGTCCTGCCGCAACATCCCTCAGGCGTGATGACGCTTTCTGCAGCACATCCCGTCTATTGCTGTCCGCTGCGCGAACGCGAGCCTATCCTGCGTCTGGCGAAATCGGCGCTGGTGACGGTCTATCCGCTGCCGGATACCCGAATGCTGATGGTTGTGAATATCCATGCGGTAAATTTCAGCCTGGGCGTGGATGTCTACAGTAAGCAGTTACTTCCCATTGGCGATCAGATAGCGCATCACAGCGGGCCCATCATTATGGCCGGCGATTTCAATGCCTGGAGCCGTCCGCGCATGAATGCGCTCTATCGCTTCGCGCGCGAAATGTCGCTGCGTGAAGTTCGTTTTAGCGACGACCAGCGCAAAAAAGCCTTTGGTCGTCCTCTCGATTTCGTCTTCTATCGTGGTTTGAGCGTGCACGATGCCTCTGTTCTGGTGACGCGCGCCTCGGATCATAACCCTCTACTAGTCGAATTCAGTCCCGGCAAACCTGATAAATAATGGTGTGTCAGGTCTGCCGTGGGGCAGGCCTGCGCGGGTGCTGCCCTTTATTTTTCACTCACAAAGGACAGTACGATGACAACAACACACTCCCATCATGACAACGTAGAAAGACAGTTTGGTTCTCAGGCAAGTGCCTATCTGAGCAGCGCTGTACACGCTTCAGGCCGCGATCTGGTGCGTCTCGGTGAGCGCCTGTCGGCATTTCCGCAGGCGCACGTGCTGGATTTAGGCTGCGGGGCAGGGCATGCCAGCTTTACGGCTGCGCAGCAGGTGGCGCACGTTACCGCGTATGACTTATCCAGCCAGATGCTGGACGTCGTTGCCGAGGCGGCGAAAGCGAAGGGGCTGAACAACATCAATACGCGCCAGGGCTATGCCGAATCCTTACCGTTTGATGATGCGTCGTTTGAGGTGGTTATCAGCCGTTATTCCGCGCACCACTGGCATGATGTCGGCCAGGCATTACGCGAGGTCAAACGCGTTCTGAAGCCGGGCGGCACATTCATCATTATGGATGTGATGTCACCTGGGCATCCGGTGCGCAATATCTGGCTGCAAACGGTGGAAGCGCTGCGCGACACCTCGCATGTGCAAAACTACGCCAGCGGAGAGTGGTTATCGCTTATCACGGAAGCGGGACTGATTACACGCTCGTTAATCACAGACCGTTTGCCGCTGGAGTTTAGCTCGTGGATAGCGCGTATGCGCACCCCGGAAGCATTAAGTCAGGCGATCAGGCTGTATCAGGAGAGTGCATCCGCGGAGGTAAAGGCGTACTTTGAACTGCAAAACGATGGTTCATTCACCAGCGATACCATCATGGCTGAAGCGCAAAAAGCGGGATAAACAAAAAAGGCACCGAGGGGAATCGGTGCCTTTTTATCTTTCGATCGTGCTATCAGGAGTCTGGCGTAGCGCTGTTCTTCACAAACAGCGTCAGCTGGTCGCCAGGTTTCAGATTGTCAGTATCATTGTTCCAGCGCATCACATCCTTGATGTTTACGCCGTGTCGTTTTGCGATACTGGACAGTGAATCGCCCTTGCGCACGCGATAGGTAATGCTATCGCTGTTGCTGGCGAGACGCTGTGCGCTGCTACCTGCACCTACCGTCAGAGTCTGACCCACTTTCAGGCCGGAGCTGCGCAGATTATTCCACTGCTGCAGATCTTTCGCATTCACGCCAAGACGTGACGCAATGCCCGAAAGCGTATCACCTGAACGAACCTTATAGCTGCGGCTGTTGACTGATGATGCATCCGCGATCAGCGTTGACTGAACGGCGGCGATTTCACCAGAAGCTAAAGACTCACGTAACTGGTCAGCATGTTTCTGCGGAACCATTACATACTGCGGGCCACTTGCCCCCAGGGTTGAGCCTTTAACGCCAGCATTAAAGGTTTTCAATTTACTTACCGACATACCCGTCATATCAGCAACCTGTTGAATATCAACTGGATTGCTGAGGCGAACACGCGCCAGTGCACGACTTTCGTCTGGTGTTGGCAGTTGTACACCATAACGCTTGCTGTTCTTGAGAATATCGCTCAAAGCCAGCATTTTCGGTACGTAAATCTTTGTTTCCTGTGGCAGTGAGAGCGACCAAAAATCGGTGGATTTACCCCGTGCTTTATTCGCTTTCATTGCCTTCAGTACACGACCTTCGCCACTATTATACGCTGCGACCGTTAACAGCCAGTCGCCGTCAAACATCTTGTTCAGACGTTGCATCATGTCGAGAGCGGCTGTCGTTGAAGCGACAACATCGCGACGCGCATCATAGTTGCGGGTCTGTTTCAGACCATAGTTTCGCCCTGTGCTCGGAATGATCTGCCAAATGCCTGCGGCATTGGCGCCAGACGTCGCGTGTGGGTCAAAAGCGCTCTCCACTATGGGTAGGAGTACCAGCTCCATAGGCATGTTACGTTTCTTAACTTGCCCGGCTATCCAGTACATATACGGCTCTGCCCGTAACGTTACATCGTGGAGATAGCTCTTATTTCTTAAATACTTCTGTTTCTGTTCGCGAATCCGGGTATTTTCCGGAATTCCCATCTTTAGCTCGTCGCCAATAGAGGTCCACAAGTCTTGATCCTGCGCGAAAGATGTTCCATCGTCCATCCAGCGCGCCGAACTTGCAAACTTCCCTGCTTCCCCTTGACCAGCTGCAGAAAGGCTCTGTGCGTGCTGTTGTACGTTGCTGCCATTCTGTGACTGGCAACCTACAAGCAGGACAGAGGCGAGTAATATCGCTTTTGCCTTCATGTGTGTGTCAATAGTTGCTTAAAAGACGAGCGATGATAACGGCGAAATTTTGAAAAGGCAACCCGCAATTATCTGAAGTTATCTTTCTTTGACCTTAACCATGCAAATCGCTGTTCTGGTTGTTGCAAATTTGTTTCTTGGTTAATTTTATTAATTAAATCAGTATCATCTGTTCGTAAAAATAAATTAATTTGGCGCTCGTTTTTCAGAATTACGGGGAGTGTTTTTTGGTTTTTTGCACGTAACTCCTTCACTTTGTGATAATAATCCTGAATCGCCCGATCCTCAGGCAACAGGCTGACGGCAAACTTCATATTTCCTAATGTATACTCATGAGCGCAACAAATAACGGTGTCATCGGGCAATGCGTTAATCTTCTGTAAAGACTGGTACATTTGCGCTGGCGTACCTTCAAACAATCTTCCGCAGCCTCCGGAGAACAGGGTATCGCCGCAAAAAAGATAAGGCTTACTGTAGAAACACAGATGTCCCAAAGTGTGACCCGGTGTAGCAAATACGGAAAACTCCCACTCACGTATGAGAATATTTTCGCCTTCTTCGACTACATGCGTGATTCCCTTATCTTGTGCTTCTGCCGGTCCGTAAACCACAAGATGCGGAAAATGAGCGTGCAGTTCAGGCACGCCGCCAGTGTGATCGTTATGATGATGCGTCAACAGAATGGCTTCTGGCTGCCAGTCGTTCTCTTTTATTGCGCGCAGAACAGGGGCCGATTCTCCGGGATCGACAATGACGCATCGACGATCGTCGTCAACCAAAACCCAGATGTAATTGTCCTGAAACGCTGGAATACTGATAAGATTCATACATTACCTCTTATAGCGTGGCGGGTGTTTTGATGAAACCGGCAAGGATACCTCAGACTGTCGCAGCACCGGAACGTTGGGCGGAATTGCCCTGGGGTGAATATTATCGCGAAGCGTTAGAACAACAGCTGAAGCCCTGGCTCGCGAAAATGTATGGCTTTCACCTGCTTAAGATTGGCAATCTCAGCGCGGAAATCAATACCGAAAGCTGCGCTATCTCGCATCAGGTCAACGTCTCTCTCGGCGGATCGCCGGTTCAGGTAAAAGCAGAACCGTTGCATCTGCCGTTTGCGGAAAAATCCGTTGATGCGTGTTTACTCGCTCACACGCTGCCCTGGTGCAGCGATCCGCATCGTCTGCTTCGTGAAGCCGATCGCGTGCTTATTGATGACGGCTGGCTGGTACTTAGCGGATTCAATCCGTTAAGCCTGATGGGGCTGCGTAAGCTGGTGCCGGTGCTACGCAGGAATCCACCTTACAACAGCCGGATGTTCACCATGATGCGCCAGCTCGACTGGCTTTCACTGCTGAACTTTGAAGTGCTTTGCTACGGTGGTTTTCAGGTGCTGCCCTGGGCGCGTCAGGGTGGCGTGGTGCTGAGCACCCATCTCCCCGCCCTGGGCTGTTTGCAGTTTATCGTCGCGCGTAAGCGAACCATTCCCCTTACGCTTAACCCCATGAAGCAAAGCAAATCGAAAACGCCCATCCGCCAGACCGTCGGCGCCACGCGGCAATACAAAAAGCCGTGATCAGGATTCGGGCTGATAGCCCGCGTCCTCATGCGCAGGGTTAGCGGCCGCCGCACGCGCCAGCTCGTCACAGCGTTCGTTTTCCGGATGGCCGGCGTGCCCTTTAACCCACTCCCATTTAATCTGGTGTTGACCCAGCGCAGCATCAAGACGTTTCCAGAGATCGACGTTCTTGACCGGTTTCTTATCGGCGGTTTTCCAGCCGCGTTTTTTCCAGTTATGGATCCACTGGGTGATCCCCTGACGCACGTACTGACTGTCGGTACTTAACACCACGTCACAATGTTCTTTTAATGCCTCCAGCGCCACGATGGCCGCCATCAACTCCATCCGGTTGTTGGTGGTCAGAAAATAGCCTTCACTAAAGGTTTTTTCGTGCTGGCGATAGCGCATAATCGCGCCGTAGCCGCCGGGCCCTGGGTTACCGAGACAAGATCCATCGGTGAAAATTTCTACCTGTTTACGCATCTCTGGTAGACTTCCTGTATTCGAAACGTTCAGTTAAACGATAAGTCTGACATAAATGACCGCTATGAGCACTGCAATTACTCGCCAGATCGTCCTCGATACCGAAACCACCGGTATGAACCAGATCGGCGCGCACTACGAAGGGCATAAGATCATCGAGATCGGCGCCGTTGAAGTGGTGAACCGTCGTCTTACGGGGAACAACTTCCACGTTTACCTCAAGCCCGATCGGCTGGTGGACCCCGAAGCGTTCGGCGTTCACGGGATTGCCGATGAGTTCTTGCTGGATAAGCCGACGTTTGCGGATGTGGCTGACGAGTTCCTGGAATACATCAAGGGCGCCGAGCTTGTCATCCATAACGCCTCGTTCGATATCGGCTTTATGGACTATGAATTCAGCAAGCTTAATCGTGATATCCCGAAGACGAACACCTTCTGTAAGGTGACGGACAGTCTGGCGCTGGCAAGGAAGATGTTCCCCGGCAAGCGTAACAGCCTGGATGCACTCTGCTCGCGCTACGAGATAGACAATACCAAGCGAACGCTCCACGGGGCGTTGCTCGATGCCCAGATCCTGGCCGATGTCTATCTGACGATGACCGGCGGGCAGACGTCAATGAAGTTCAGTATGGAAAATGAGTCTCAGCAGACGCAGGGCGAAGCGGGTATTCAGCGTGTTGTCCGTCAGGCAAGCCGGCTACGGGTTGTTTTAGCCAGTGATGAAGAGCTGCTTAACCACGAATCCCGTCTTGATCTGGTGCAGAAGAAGGGCGGCAGCTGTCTGTGGCGTGCCTGAAAAAACGCCGGAATGCCTGTAAAATCATCGTTTGGGCGATTTTTGCAGCAAACGATTCAAAACGCGAGAAAAAGCGTTGACGAGATCGGAGGCGCACCGTAATATGCGCCTCGTTCCCCAAACGGGAACAGTGGAGCGGTAGTTCAGTCGGTTAGAATACCTGCCTGTCACGCAGGGGGTCGCGGGTTCGAGTCCCGTCCGTTCCGCCACTATTCAGAAGGCCTGAATCAGAAATGATTCAGGCCTTCGTCGTTTCAGCGTTCTGTAATCTCATCCTCTCTCTTTTCGTTAACAAAAAGTTAATGTTTTTAGTGCAATTAATTAACAATTGCACGGATGTGGTGCGTTATTTGCACTGTTGTTGTGCATTTTTCCACCGCGCCTCTCTTCAGACCTCATTCAGAATGTGTCTTTCTGTAAAAAAAATTCACGCAAAATCATTTGGTTATCTCCCGCGCCCAAAAAAAGACCGAACCAATTCAGTATTGGTTTGTTTATTGCTTAATCATTAGCACGATAAGCGTCATTCCATATCAATAACTTATCGTTAATAAAAATAAAGCAATGATGAAAGCGAGCGAACCAATATGGAAAAACCGTCACGGTTTCTGGCCAATTCCAGCACCGCGCTTGAGCAGTTGCGCGGGCTTATCAACCAGCACGAGTCAACACCAGGCATACCGCTGCCCACGGAACGTGAGCTGTCGGACACTCTCGGCGTAGGGCGACGTGAAGTGCGTCGTGCGCTCGACGTGCTGGAAGAAGAGGGGCGCATCTGGCGTAAGCAGGGCAAAGGGACCTTTATTGGCCCGGCGGCACCCGTTGAACCGCTGGCCCTTCAGGGATTGGTTCAGCAGACCAACCTTCTGGAAGTGATGGAAGCTCGTCTACAGCTCGAACCCGGCTTAGCCCGGCTTGCGGCACTGCGTGCCACCAGGGAAAACCTCGCGCTTATGCAGCGCATGCTGGAACGCATCGACAAGGTCAGCCCGGACGACCGCGATCTCAACGAACTCTGGGATAGCGCCTTTCACCGGGCTATTGCCGAGGCTGCGGGCAACCGCCTGATGCTCGGCCTGTTTGATGCCATTGATGCCGTTCGGCGCGAACCGGGCTGGCAGCATCTTCGTGAATTAGCCCGCACGCCCGAACGTGTCGACAGCTATAACGACCACCACCATAAGATCATGTCTGCGATTATCCATCGCCAGCCTAATGAAGCCGCGGCAGCCATGCGCGAACACCTGCTCAGCCTGCAAACCGCCCTGATTCAGGCGATCCACCTTGAGGACGACTTCACGCCATGACGACTATACCTTTTAAGGACGCCACCCCCGTATTGCGAGTGCAAAACCTCAACGTTACGTTCGCGGGCTCGCCGGTTAGCGTGCTTGACGGTATCTCGCTGACCGTCAGGGCGGGCGAAACGCTGGCGCTGGTGGGAGAGTCCGGCTGCGGGAAAAGTATTACCTCACTGGCGCTGATGGGGTTATTGCCCGCCAGCGCACGGATCGTCAGCGGGGAGATGCTGTTTCGCCGCCACGATCTGCGCAAGCTCTCGCCGCGGGAATATGCCGACCTGCGCGGCAGCGAGCTGGCGATGGTTTTTCAGGAGCCGATGACCTCGCTCAATCCGGCATTTACGCTGGGGGATCAGCTGAGCGAAGCGGTTATGCGACACCAGAACGTCTCGCGCGCAGAGGCGATGAAGGTCGCGCTGCAGATCCTCGAGAAAGTGCAGATCCCGGCGGCAGAGATGCGCCTCAAGGCTTATCCTCACCAGCTTTCCGGCGGCATGCGCCAGCGGGTGATGATTGCAATGGCGCTGATTAACCACCCCAAACTGCTGATTGCCGACGAACCGACCACTGCGCTCGACGTCACCATCCAGGCGCAAATCCTCGCCTTGCTCAACACCTTAAAAGAGGAAACCGGCACGGCGGTACTGATGATCACCCACGATTTGGGCGTGGTGGCAGAAGTCGCCCAGCAGGTAGCGGTGATGTATGCCGGACAGGTAGTGGAGCAGGGGAGCGTGGAGGCGATATTTGCCGATCCGCAGCATCCGTACACCATCGGCCTGATGGGCTCGATTCCCTCCCTTGGCGCACGCAAGGGCCAGCTCTCCACCATTCCCGGCGCGGTCCCGCTCCCGGAATCCATGCCGCAAGGCTGCCGTTTTGCGACGCGCTGTCCGTTTGCGCAGTCGCGCTGCCATGATGAAAAACCGCAGCTCACCACGCTCGGCGCGGGCCATCGGGTCGCCTGCTTCCGCGTGCCGCTCGAACATCACATTGCCCTGGGAGAGACCGCATGACCACGCCCATACTTGAAGCCCGTGACCTCAGCAAGCTTTTCCCAGGCCCCAAAAAGCTCTTTACTCCGGCACGGTTTGTCACGGCGGTCGATCGCGTGTCGCTTGCCGTCATGCCGGGCGAAACGCTGGCGATTGTCGGCGAGTCCGGCTCCGGAAAATCCACGCTTGGCCGTCTGCTGCTGCGCCTGCTGGCCGCCAGCGAAGGGCGCGTATTTTATCAGGGGGAAGAGATCACCCACGCCTCGGGCGCGCGCCTCAATCAGCTCCGCCGCGAGCTGCAGATCATCTTTCAGGATCCCTTCGCGTCCCTGAACCCACGCATGACGGTGGAGCAGATCGTCGGCGAGCCGCTGTGGCTGCACCAGAACATGAAGAAAGCGGACCGCCAGTACCGCGTTGCCGAGCTGCTTAAAACCGTGGGCTTGCCTGCCGCCTGGGCTGGGCGCTATCCGCACGAGTTTTCCGGCGGACAACGCCAGCGTATCGGCATTGCGCGCGCGCTGGCCTCGGGACCGAAGCTGCTGCTGGGGGATGAGCCGGTTTCCGCGCTGGACGTCTCCGTCCAGGCGCAGGTGGTTAACCTGCTGGAGAGCCTGAAGAACCAGCTGGGGCTGACGATGGTGATTGTCGCCCACGGTCTGGCGGTGATCCGCCACATGAGCGATCGCGTGGCGGTCATGTATCTCGGGCAAATCGTCGAGCTCGCCACCGTTGACGAGATTTTTGACGCGCCGCTGCATCCCTATACTCAGGCGCTGATCGCCTCGGCGCCGCAGATGCAGCCGGGCACTGAACGCGACGCACCGCTGCTGCAGGGGGATCTGCCCAACCCGGCCAGCCCGCCGTCCGGCTGTCGTTTCCACACCCGCTGCCCGTACGTCACCGACGAATGCCGCCAGGTTGAGCCGATCAATCAGGTGCTCGACGGTGGACGTCAGGTTGCCTGCCATCGCTGGCAGGAGATCAACCGCGATCGCAGCGTTATTCAGATCGCACCGCCATCCGCCGCTTTTCTGCGCCGCCGCGCGCTGTTTGAACACGCGGCCACTCACTCCTCCCTTCCTTCAAGGAACTCATGATAATGACAATCCGTAATTCTCTTTTGACCGTACTGGGAAGTGTTATGTTGCTTGGCGCGGCGCTGCCCGCTCATTCTGAAAGCGTGCTGCGAATCGGCCTGGGAGCAGACCCGGACATGCTCGACCCGCACCTGGCGCGCACCTACTATGGCCGCTTCGTGTTTGCCTCCCTGTGCGACAGGCTGGTGGACGTCGACGAGCATCTGAAGGTCGTGCCAGGTCTCGCGAAATCGTGGGCCTGGAGCGCCGACGGCAAAACGCTGACCATGGCTCTGCGCGAAGGCGTCACCTTCCATGACGGAGAGAAATTCGATGCCGCCGCCGCGAAATACAACCTCGACCGCGCCCTGACCCTCAAAGGCTCCCTGCGTAAAAGCGAGATCTCCTCCGTTGAATCGGTAGAGGTCACCGGCCCGATGCAGATTGCGCTGCACCTGAAAACGCCTGATGCCGCGCTGCTGATGCAACTCACCGACCGTGCGGGCGCCATGATGGCCCCTGAAGCGGCAAAAAAGCCTGACTTTGCCGCCCATCCGGTCTGCTCCGGCCCGTATAAATTCGACAGCCGCGTGTCCCAGGACCGCATCGTTTTGAGCCGCTTCGATAACTACTGGAACAAAGACGCCTACCACTTCGACAAAATTATCTATCTGCCGATCCCTGATGCCTCCGTGCGTCTGGCGAACCTGCGCGCGGGCGATCTTGACCTGACCGAAGGCATCGCCGCCAGCGACGTTAAAACCGTCGAAGCCGACAGCAAGCTGGCGCTGGCGAAGGTAACCGGCCTGGGCTATCAGGGCATTACCTTCAACATCAACAACGGCAAGGTGCCGGCCAACGACCCGTTCAAGGACGCCCGCGTGCGTGAAGCCTTCTCGCAGGCTATCGACCGCGATGCGTTAAACCAGGTGGTCTTTGAAGGGCTGTATACGCCAGCCAACCAGGCGTTTTCGACGGTCAGCCCGTATCACGTTAACCTGCCGGTCCCGCCGCGTGACGTCGACAAGGCCAAAGCCCTGCTGAAAGCGGCAGGCATTACCGCGCCGCTAAACGTCAACCTGCTGGTGCCGAACAACCCCACCTCACAGCAGGTGGGGCAGGTGCTGCAGGCGATGGTCGCCGAGGCGGGCTTTAACCTGAACCTGCAGATGACCGAATTCGCCACGCTGCTCGACCGCCAGCAGAGCGGGGATTATCAGCTGAGCTTCTCCGGCTGGTCGGGGCGCCCGGACCCGGACGGCAGCATCTACGGCTTTATCAACAGCAAAGGCACGCTTAACGATGGCCGCTACAGCAACGCGCAGGTCGATGAGTGGCTGATCCAGGCGCGCCAGAGCACCGACCAGGCCGCACGCCAGCCGCTGTACGACAAGGTGGTGAAGCAGCTGCAAACGGATATGCCGATTGCCTACCTCTACTTCGAGCCGCGCATTTTCGGTCTGAACAAAAGCGTGCAGGGCTTTAAGCCATACCCGGACGGCATCGTGCGTCTGGCGGGTTTGACGCTGGCGAAATAAACGTCCTGAGGAGAACCCATGCTGGAACTGATTTGCAAACGTCTGCTGCTGGCTATTCCGACGCTACTGCTGGTGAGCATGATGGTATTCGGGCTGCAAAAGCTGCTGCCCGGTGACCCGCTGATTGCCATGGCCGGCGAGGAGCGCGATCCGGCGGTCATCGCCCAGCTGCGTGCGGAGCTGAATCTCGATGCGCCGATCCCCGTGCAGTATTTCCACTGGCTGACGCGGGCGCTGCAGGGCGATCTGGGCGTCTCCTTACGTACGCATGAACCGGTGACGCAGCTGATCGCCAGCAAGCTGCCGGTCACGCTGGAGCTGTCGCTGCTGGCGATGATTATCGCGCTGGTGTTTGGCATCAGCATGGGGATCCTCGCGGCGGTGAACAAAAACAGCTGGGTCGATCACGGGGCGAACTTCGTGGCGATCTCGGGGATCTCGATCCCGCACTTCTGGCTGGGGATCCTGCTGATTCTGGTCTTTTCGGTAAACCTGCAGTGGCTCCCCGCGTCCGGCTATGTGCCGTTCAGTGAAGATCCGCTCCAGAACCTGCGCACGCTGCTGCTCCCCGCATCCGTGCTCGGAACGGGTCTCGCGGCAACGCTGATGCGCCACACCCGCGCCTCGATGATTGCCGTGCTGAAGGCGGACTATATCCGCACCGCGCGGGCGAAAGGGCTACTACCGAAAGCGGTGATCCTGAAGCACGCCTTTCGCAACGCGCTGGTGCCGGTAATTACCCTCACCACGCTGCTGTTCGGCGAGCTGCTGGGCGGCGCGGTGCTGACCGAGCAGGTTTTCACCATTCCGGGCTTCGGCAAGATGATCGTCGACTCGGTGTTCAACCGTGACTACGCGGTGGTGCAGGGCGTAGTGCTGATTGTGGCAATCGGCTTCCTGATGCTCAACCTGCTGGCGGACGTGCTCTACGTCCTTATCAATCCGAAAATGCGAGGGTAACCATGGCGGAACTGACGACGCAAACCGTTGTGCCCGCGCTGCCGCGGGCGCAAAACCGGGTGCTGAAGAAATTCCTCGGCAATAAAAGCGCGGTGATCGGCGCGGTGGTGGTGGGTTTCTTTGTGCTGGTGGCGCTGCTGGCGCCGTGGATCGCCCCGTTCGATCCGGTTAAAGCTAACTTCCTGGCGGTGCGCAAAGCGCCGTCGGCGATGTACTGGTTCGGCACCGACGAACTGGGGCGCGACATTCTATCCCGCATTATCTGGGGGGCGCGCACCTCGCTGATGGCGGGCTGTATGTCGGTCGTTATCGCGGTGGTTATCGGCGTGCCGCTGGGGCTGGTGGCGGGCTACTTCCAGAAGATGTGGGATGGCGTGATCTCGCGGTTTATCGAGGCGCTGCTGGCGTGTCCGTTCCTGATCATGGCGATCGCGCTGGGGGCGTTTTTGGGCCCGAGCCTGACGAACGCCATGATCGCCATCGGTCTTTCGGCGATGCCGATCTTCGCCCGCCTGACGCGCGGTCAGGTGATCGCTATTCGCAACGAAGAGTATATCGACGGCGCGCGGGCGATTGGCCTGCCGGATCGCTGGATCATCATCAAATACGTCCTGCCCAACGTGATGTCGCCGATCCTGGTGCAGGCCACGCTGGCGATTGCCTCAGCGATTATCGCCGAAGCCAGCCTGTCGTTTTTAGGGCTGGGGCAGCAGCCGCCCAATCCGTCCTGGGGCTCAATGCTCAACACCGCGAAAGGGTTTCTTGAGCAGGCGCCGTGGATGTCTGTTTTCCCCGGCGTGGCGATTTTCCTTGCCGTGCAGGGCTTTAATTTACTTGGCGACGGGCTGCGCGATGCGCTCGATCCGCGCCACGACTAAGGAGTCATGATGACCAAAGCGCTTGATTTTACGTCCGGTTACGCTTCACGACGCCCGCCAATGATGGGCCATAATGCTGTTGCCACGTCGCAACCCCTGGCGGCGCAGGCGGGGATGAAAATGCTGCAGCTGGGCGGCAACGCCGTTGATGCGGCCATTGCCACCGCGATGGCGCTGACGGTGGTAGAGCCGACCGGTAACGGGATCGGCAGCGACGCCTTTGCCATCGTCTGGGACGGTGAAAAGCTGCACGGCCTGAACGCCTCCGGTCGTTCGCCTGCGAGCTGGCATGCGGATCTGTTTGCCGGTAAAACCGCGGTGCCGGAAATTGGCTGGGACGCGGTGACCGTGCCGGGGGCGGTATCCGGCTGGGTCGCGCTGGCGGAACGCTTCGGCACGCTGCCGCTGACCACGCTGGCGCAGCCTGCCATTGACTACGCGCGCAACGGTTTCCCGGTCTCCCCGCTGATTGGGCATCTCTGGCAGCGCGGCTATAGCAAGCTGAAAGATCAGCCGGGCTTCAGCGCCTGCTTCGCGCCGGAAGGCCGCGCCCCGCGCGTGGGGGAGATCTTCCGTAACCCGGCGCAGGCGAACTCGCTGGAGCTGATCGCCCGCACCAACGGCGGAGCCTTTTACCGCGGCGAGCTGGCGCAGAAAATTGCTGCCTTCGCCAAAGAGCATGGCGCGCACCTGACGGCCGAGGATCTGGCGAGCCATCGCGTGGACTGGGTAGAGCTGCTGTCGCGCGACTTCGCGGGCGGTTCGGTGCAGGAGCTGCCGCCAAACGGCCAGGGGATCGCCACGCTGATTGCGCTCGGCATTCTTGAGCAGTGCGGCATTGAGAAGCATCATCCGGATTCCGTGCAGTCCCTGCACCTGTCCATTGAGGCGATGAAGCTGGCGCTGGCGGATCTCGACCGCTACGTGGCGGATGAAGACCATATGGCGTTCGCGGCGAAAGAGCTGCTGAGCGACCATTATCTGAAGTCACGCGCGGCGCTTATCGATCATGACAAGGCGTCCGATTTTGTCTACGGTTCCCCGACCCAGAGCGGCACGGTCTACATCAGCAGCGCGGACGCCAGCGGAATGATGGTCTCGTTTATTCAGTCCAACTATATGGGCTTTGGATCAGGCATCGTGGTGCCTGACACCGGCATCAGCCTGCAAAACCGGGGCTGTGGTTTTTCGCTTGATCCCAGTCATCCGAACGCGCTGGCGGGCAGCAAGCGCCCGTTCCACACCATCATTCCGGGCTTTGCGATGGACGGCAACGGCCATCCGCTGATGTCCTTCGGCGTGATGGGCGGCCCGATGCAGGCGCAGGGGCACATGCAGATGGCGCTGCGCATTATGCTGCACGGGCAAAACCCGCAGGCGGCAATCGACGCCCCGCGCTGGCGCGTGGTGCAGGGCAGGGAGGTGATCGTTGAATCGACGTTCGATCGCAACACGATTGCCGCCCTGCGCGAGCGCGGACATCAGATTGTGGTGGAAGATCCGCTTCAGGATTACAACTTCGGTGGCGCGCAGGTAATTTACCGCCTGCCGGAAGGACACTACGTGGCCGCGACGGAAAGCCGCAAGGACGGGCAGGCGCTGGTGAGTTAATATTTTATCCTCCCTCTCCCTTTGGGAGAGGGGCGGGGTGAGGGGATAATTTCACTCAATGCTAAACGGGTCCGCATCCTGCCACGCCGGGAACTTCTCCCGATACTCCTTCAGCGCCGTCAACGACAGTTCGGCATCAATGCGCGTTGCCTGGTGCGGCTCGGCGGTGGCGATGATCTCGCCCTGCGGATTCACCACCCGGCTGTCGCCGCGATAGTGATGCCCGTTACCGTCCGTCCCCACGCGGTTGCAGCCCACCACGTACGCCTGGTTCTCTATCGCGCGCGCCACCAGCAGCGACTGCCAGTGCAAGGAGCGCGGTGCAGGCCAGTTGGCAACATACAGCGCCAGGTCGTAATCGTTGCGGTTACGCGACCACACCGGGAAACGCAGGTCGTAGCAGACCAGCGGCAAAATACGCCAGCCGCGCCATTCAAACACCACGCGCTCGTTACCGGCTTCATAGTGATGATGCTCATCCGCCATGCGGAACAGGTGGCGTTTATCGTAGAAATGCACTTTCCCTTCCGGCTCCACCAGCAGGAAGCGGTTCACCGGCCCGCGTTCGGTCTGCAGAGCGGCGCTTCCGGCAATCAGCGCGTTGGTCTGCTGCGCTTTGGCGTGCATCCAGGCGACCACCTCATCCTGAGGCATTGACTGTTTTGCCGCTTCCATGGCGAAGCCGGTGGTGAACATTTCCGGCAGGACAATCACATCACGCCCGGTAATGTCTTCCAGTTGACGATCAAAGTGGCGCAGGTTGGCGGGGCCATCCATCCACACTAAAGGTTGCTGCAAAATAGAAATCTTCAGACCAGGCACAATTCAGACTCCTCAAACGACCACTTTTTGACACTGTAGCACGACATAACGAGAAAATGTGGCAATAAAAAACCCCGCGCGAGGCGGGGTTTGTATAAGCGAAACGCGTTATGCCGCTTCAGGTTTGCGGTGCTTCTCCGGCAGCTTTACCGGCTGCGTCGCCAGCTCGTCCGGTTCGAAATCATCCACGTTAATGCTGCGCAGACGGCTCTCTTCGGCTTTCACCAGCAGGGCGGCTTCGTCTTTATTGATAATACCGCCTGCGAGCGCCTGTTTTGCCAATTCGTCCAGACGGGTAAACGGCAGGTTTTTGCCCAGCTGTTTACAGATCTTCTGATGAATCGGGTCGGCAGCCATCACGTCCAGCAGCGCCTCTTCCAGCAGACCCACCGGGTTATGCTGCGTCGGTGCCAGATACTGACCGCGACCGATGCGGGAGCGGGTTGCGCTCGGAACCTGCAGGATCTTCGCCACCTTGTGGTCCAGCTTGTCGGACGGCGCCAGATGGTGACGACCGGTCGGGAAGATCACCGCGCGCAGGGCACCCGCCACGAAGCGGTTCGGGAAGTTTGCCAGCAGATCGTCAATCGCCTGTTCAGCCTGATACATCGCATCCTGAACGCCCCAGTGTACCAGCGGCAGATCCGCTTCCTGACGGCCTTCATCGTCGTAGCGTTTCAGGACCGCAGAGGCCAGGAAGATCTGGCTCAACACATCGCCCAGACGGGCAGAGATACGCTCGCGACGCTTCAGGCTGCCGCCCAGCACCGCCATGGAGACGTCAGACAGCAGGGCCAGGTTGGCGCTCAGACGGTTCAGATGCTGGTAATAACGTTTGGTTGCATCGCCGGTCGGCGTGGCGCTGGTAAGGCCGCGCGTCAGGCCCAGCCAGAAGCTACGTACCTTGTTGCTGCCCACGTGACCGATATGTTTGAACAGCAGCTTATCGAAGGCATCCACGTCGTTGTTCTGCGCAGCGGCCATCTCTTCCAGCACGTACGGATGGCAGCGAATTGCGCCCTGACCGAAGATCATCATGCTGCGGGTCAGGATGTTCGCCCCTTCCACGGTGATGGCAATCGGTGCGCCCTGATAGCCGCGCGCCAGGAAGTTGCCTTCGCCGAGCATAATGCCTTTACCGCCCGCGATATCCATCGCGTCAATAATTGACTGCTGCGCGCGGTGGGTACAGTGGTACTTCACAATGGCCGACAGTACGGCTGGTTTTTCGCCCAGCATAATGCCGTAGGTAATCAGCGTGGCGGCAGCGTCCATCACGTAGGCGTTGCCCGCGATACGCGCCAGCGGCTCTTCGATACCTTCCATCTTTCCGATGGAGATTTTGAACTGACGACGGATGTGCGCGTAGGCACCAATCCCCATCGCCACAGACTTCAGACCGCCGGTTGAGTTCGACGGCAGTGTAATGCCGCGGCCCACAGACAGACATTCCACCAGCATACGCCAGCCCTGACCGGCCATTTTCGGACCACCGATGATATAGTCAATCGGTACAAAGATATCCTGGCCGCGGGTCGGACCGTTCTGGAACGGTACGTTCAGCGGGAAGTGACGACGACCAATTTCAACGCCTGGGGTAGAGGTTGGGATCAGCGCACAGGTAATGCCCAGATCTTCTTCGCCGCCCAGCAGTCTTTCCGGATCAGAGAGCTTAAAGGCCAGACCCAGCACGGTGGCGATAGGCGCCAGGGTGATATAACGCTTGTTCCAGGTCAGGCGCATGCCCAGTACCTGCTCGCCCTGCCACTCGCCCATGCAGACCACGCCGGTATCCGGGATCGCGCCCGCATCGGAGCCCGCTTCCGGGCTGGTCAGCGCGAAGCAAGGGATTTCCTGACCGCGTGCCAGACGCGGCAGGTAGTGATCTTTCTGCTCTTCAGTACCGTAATGCTGCAGCAGTTCGCCCGGGCCTAAGGAGTTAGGCACGCCAACGGTAATCGCCAGGATCCCGGAGACGCCCGCCAGCTTTTGCAGGACGCGGGCCTGAGCGTAGGCGGAGAACTCCAGGCCGCCGTACTCTTTCTTAATGATCATCGCGAAGAAGCGATGCTCTTTCAGGTACGCCCACAGTTCCGGCGGCAGGTCGGCCATTTCATGGGTGATGGCAAAGTCGTTTGCCATGCGGCACGCTTCTTCAACCGGGCCGTCAATAAAGGCCTGTTCTTCAGCGGTCAGGCGCGGCTGCGGATAGTTATGCAGCTTTTTCCAGTCCGGGTTGCCCTGGAACAGATCGCCTTCCCACCAGGTAGTGCCTGCGTCAATCGCTTCTTTCTCGGTACGCGACATTGGCGGCATCACTTTGCGAAAGCCCTTGAACACCGGCGCAGAGATCATTGATTTACGCATCGGGGCAAAGTTAAACGGCAGAAGAATGATGGCAAGAGGGACTAAAAGCCAGATATTCCAGAGGCCTGCGACGCCAAGCGCAGCCGTCCAGGCCAGAAGAATCAGGCTGCTCAGGAATAAACTCACGCGGTGATAGAACAACACACCGAGCAGAACAACGGTTGCGAGAATGCTCAAAATCATCATAAAGAAAAGCTCCCTTGCTTGTAGGAGGTCTGACCACTTGTGATGATATGGTTGTAGTTGATGTGAATTCCTTTAGCAATGTGTTTACAAAATAATTACAACCTGGTTCACATTGTTCGTGTTTTAGCCGGCACAAAAAATCAAAACGCCGGACGATTCGCATGGCTTTAGCTTCTCGCTTTTCCCGCTATCCGGTACACTCCACTGTGTTATTTCATCAATACTGAAGGATTATCCTCATGTACCAGGATCTTATTCGTAACGAACTGAACGAAGCGGCGGAAACGCTGGCTAACTTTCTGAAAGATGATGCCAATATTCACGCTATTCAGCGCGCAGCGGTCCTGCTGGCCGACAGCTTCAAAGCGGGTGGCAAAGTGCTCTCCTGCGGTAACGGCGGCTCTCACTGTGACGCGATGCACTTCGCAGAAGAGCTGACCGGACGCTATCGCGAAAACCGTCCTGGCTACCCGGCGATTGCGATTTCCGACGTCAGCCACATCTCCTGCGTAGGCAACGACTTCGGTTACGACCACATCTTCTCCCGCTACGTTGAAGCGGTAGGCCGTGAAGGCGACGTGCTGCTGGGGATCTCTACCTCCGGCAACTCCGGCAACGTGATCAAAGCGATCGCCGCCGCGCGTGAAAAAGGGATGAAAGTCATCACCCTGACCGGTAAAGATGGCGGTAAGATGGACGGTACGGCGGATGTCGAAATTCGCGTTCCGCACTTCGGTTATGCTGACCGCATTCAGGAAATTCACATCAAAGTGATCCACATCCTGATCCAGCTGATCGAAAAAGAGATGGCTAAGTAAGACTTCGCTGGGGGCATTCTTGCCCCCGCAGTTGTGGAGGTGATGTATGTGCGAACTGCTCGGGATGAGCGCGAATGTGCCAACCGATATCTGCTTTAGTTTCACCGGGCTGGTGCAGCGCGGTGGAGGAACCGGGCCGCATAAAGACGGCTGGGGCATCACCTTCTACGAAGGCAAAGGATGTCGCACGTTCAAAGATCCACAGCCCAGCTTTAACTCACCGATTGCCAAACTGGTGCAGGACTATCCCATAAAGTCCCGCTCGGTGATCGCCCACATCCGTCAGGCTAACCGTGGCGAAGTGGCGCTGGAAAATACCCATCCGTTTACACGCGAGCTGTGGGGCCGTAACTGGACCTATGCGCACAACGGGCAACTCACGGGCTATAAGTCGCTGGAGACGGGCAATTTCCGCCCGGTCGGCGAGACGGACAGCGAAAAAGCCTTCTGCTGGCTGCTGCACAAGCTGACGGAGCGCTATCCCCGCACGCCCGGCAACATGGCCGCCGTGTTCAAATACATCGCGACGCTGGCAACTGAACTGCGCGAAAAAGGCGTGTTCAACATGCTGCTCTCTGACGGCCGCTATGTGATGGCGTTCTGCTCGACGAATCTGTTCTGGATCACCCGCCGTGCGCCGTTTGGCGTTGCGACGCTTCTCGATCAGGATGTGGAGATAGACTTTCAGAAGGAGACCACACCGAACGATGTGGTCACTGTTATCGCAACGCAGCCGCTGACGGGCAACGAAACCTGGCAAAAGATTATGCCAGGCGAGTGGGTGCTATTTTGTCTCGGGGACCGTGTAATTTGACGCCAGCTGCGGGTGGACGACTTCGTGGCTCAGCGGTTTGCTGACCACGTAACGGCCATCGACGATAGAGACCACCGGTGGCTTGTGGGTCTGCTCAAAGTAGTCGTAACCAGGCTTCAGCTGTTTCCAGAAATCCGCGTAGTATGAGTACTTGTGACGCGCCATGTTGGCGTCCGTCATGCGGAACGGATAGATGCTGACCTGTACGTTAGGCTGCCCAAAGACCAGCGCGCCCGTCACGAACTGGAAAATCTCATCAATGCCGGAGTCGGTCATCGCATAACAGCCGATAGACACGCAGGCACCGTGGATCATCAGATATTTACCTTCATAACCGTGTGCACGGTCATAGGCATTCGGGAAGCCGATGTTAATGGCTTTATAGAAGCGGCTGTCAGGCTTGAGCTGGCTGCGCTGAACGTTGTAGAACCCTTCCGGACTTTTGAAATCGCCCTGACGCTGTTTTGGCCCCAGTCCGCCGGAGTAGTTACAAATTTTGTAACTATCAAGCAGCTGATATGTCTCGCCCATTTTCACAAACAGATCGAGAGTGCGCTCTTCCTTGAAGATCTGAATATAAACCGGCGATCCCATTAACTGCTGTTTATATTCCTTGCTGACCGGCGTCGTTGAGCTATTACTGCTGAGCAGTCCGGCAAACGACATGCACGGAATCAGAAGCATCGCAATGAACAATGCGATTTTACGCATACTACTAGTTCCTTGATAAAACCATGACCAACTTGCCAGGACGGCAAAAGAGACCCGAAATCAGATTATTCTGTTAGGAGCGCTCACATTAGCACCGCTATAGATTTTCGCAAGAGCCGGGCGGTGAGTTTACAAATTAGTTTTACTTAATAAACCATCAAAATCGCGATGGCTCCAGAAACTTTGCGCATTAGCTCGCAATTTGGCGCGCGCAATGGCGGATACCCTGCCCGCGGAAAGGGGAAAATGTTACACTTTGCGCCCACTGGATTGTTGTTCATGGAAACCTGCTAACCACATGTTTAAAATAAAAAAAGGACTTGATCTGCCGATTGCAGGCGTGCCCGCGCAGCACGTTTCGACAGGCGCAAGCGTCCGTCATGTCGCCATTTTGGGCGACGACTATCTGGGAATGCGCCCTTCAATGCTGGTACAGGAGGGCGATCGCGTGATCAAAGGACAGGCGCTCTTCGAGGACAAAAAAAATCCCGGCGTGATGTTCACGGCCCCCGCGAGCGGCACCGTTGTGGCCATCAACCGTGGCGAACGGCGCGTTCTGCAGTCGGTGGTTATCCGCATTGAAGGCGATGAAAAGCGTGAGTTTGCCCATTATGACGCCGCAGAACTCGCTGCGCTGAACCGTGACGCCGTTCAGGCTCAGCTTCTGGCGTCCGGTTTATGGACCGCGCTTCGTACGCGTCCCTTCAGCAAATCCCCTGTTCCGGGCACGGAACCGGCCGCGATTTTCGTCACGGCAATCGACACCAACCCGCTCAGCGTGGATCCGCAGCCGGTTATTCTGGCGCAGCGCAAAGCCTTTGATGCCGGACTGACCGTTTTAACCCGCCTGACTTCGGGGAAAGTCCACGTTTGCCAGGCCGGCGGCGGCAAGCTTGGGGGGCATCCGCAAGGGCAGGTCACGTTTAATGAGTTTGCTGGCCCGCATCCGGCGGGGCTGGTCGGGACGCACATCCATTTCCTTGAGCCAGTAAGCCTGACGAAACAGGTCTGGCACCTTAATTATCAGGACGTCATCGCCATCGGTAAGCTTTTCACCGCTGGTGAACTCTGCGCTGAACGGATAATCGCCATCGGTGGACCGCAGGCTGCAAACCCGCGCCTGGTGAAGACGTTGCTGGGGGCAGACATCAATGAACTGCTGGTGGGGGAAATGAAAGAGGGTGAAAACCGCCTGATTTCCGGTTCGGTCCTCAGTGGCCGCCATGCTGTCAATGCGCACGCGTATCTGGGACGTTTCCATCTGCAGGTCAGCATTGTGCAGGAAGGGCGCGAAAAAGAGCTGTTCGGCTGGGTGCTGCCCGGTGCGGAAAAATACTCCGTCACCCGGACTACGCTGGGCCACTTCCTGCGTAATAAGCTGTTTAGCTTCTCGACCAGCACGCACGGCGGCGAGCGCGCCATGGTCCCGATTGGCAACTACGAGCGCGTCATGCCGCTGGATATTCTGCCTACCATGCTGCTGCGCGATCTGCTCGCTGGGGATACCGATAGCGCGCAGGCGCTGGGCTGTCTGGAACTGGACGAAGAAGATCTGGCGCTCTGTACCTATGTCTGTCCGGGCAAATACGAATATGGACCGGTATTGCGCGAGGTGTTAACCCGCATTGAGCAGGAAGGATAACCGATGGGCTTAAAACACCTCTTTGAAAAAATTGAGCCGCACTTTACCGAAGGGAAGCTCAAAAAGTACTACCCGTTGTATGAAGCCACGACGACTATTTTCTACACGCCGGGGCTGGTGACGAAAGGGGCGGCGCACGTTCGCGATGCCATCGACCTTAAGCGCATGATGATCCTGGTATGGTTTGCGGTCTTCCCGGCGATGTTCTGGGGCATGTACAACGTCGGTCTGCAGACCATTCCGGCGCTGCACCATATGTACGATGCCCAGCAGCTGGCGCAGGTGATCCAGTCTGACTGGCACTACCGCCTGGCGCAGTCGCTAGGGGTAAGCTTTGCTGCAGACGCGGGCTGGCTGAGCATGATGACGCTGGGCGCGGTGTTCTTCCTGCCGATTTACATCACGGTATTTATCGTGGGTGGCTTCTGGGAAGTGCTGTTCGCCATCATCCGTAAACATGAGATCAACGAAGGTTTCTTCGTGACCTCGATTCTGTTTGCACTGATTGTCCCGCCAAACTTACCGCTCTGGCAGGCGGCGCTGGGCATCAGTTTCGGCGTGGTCATTGCTAAAGAAATTTTCGGCGGCACCGGGCGAAACTTCCTCAATCCGGCGCTGGCGGGACGTGCGTTCCTCTTCTTTGCCTATCCGGCGCAAATCTCAGGCGATCTGGTCTGGACGGCGGCAGACGGTTTTTCCGGCGCGACGCCGCTTTCACAATGGGCCGCACACGGCGGCGAAACGCTGGTGAACAACGCGACGGGTCAGCCCGTGACCTGGTTTGATGCCTTTATTGGCAACATTCCGGGCTCCATCGGAGAAGTCTCTACGCTGATGATTTTGCTCGGCGGCGCGATCATTCTTTTTGGCCGCGTGGCCTCCTGGCGAATTGTTGCGGGCGTGATGATCGGCATGGTGCTGACCGCCACCCTGTTCAACGTTATCGGTTCGACCACCAATCCGATGTTCTCCATGCCGTGGTACTGGCATCTGGTGCTGGGTGGCTTCGCGTTCGGCATGATGTTCATGGCAACCGACCCGGTCTCGGCCTCCTTCACTGACAAAGGTAAATGGAGCTATGGCGTGCTCATTGGCGCAATGTGTGTCCTGATCCGCGTGGTCAACCCGGCGTACCCAGAGGGGATGATGCTGGCCATTCTGTTTGCCAATCTGTTTGCGCCACTCTTCGATTACCTGGTGGTGCGGGCCAACATCAAGCGGAGGAAGGCGCGTGGCTGAAGTAAAAAATAACGACAGCATCAGCAAAACGCTGCTGGTGGTGCTGGTGCTCTGCCTGGTCTGCTCCATTGTCGTAGCCGGCTCTGCCGTGGGGTTAAAACCCCTGCAGCAGGAGCAACGTGCGCTGGATAAACAGCGCAACATTCTGGCCGTCGCCGGGCTGATGCAGGAAGGAATGAGCGCAGACGACGTTTCTGCCGTCTTTGCTGAACGTATTTCGGCGCGTCTGGTGGATTTAAAAACGGGTGAACTGCTCGATAAAGACCCGGCAAAATTCAACCAGGCGCTGGCGCTTAAAGATCCGCAGATGAGCCTGACGCTGGAGGCATCCCAGGATCCCGCGGGGATTAAGCGTCGCAGCAACCTTGCCGAAGTTTATCTGGTTCGCGATCCCCAAAAACGCATTCAGGAAGTGGTACTGCCTATTTACGGTAATGGTCTGTGGTCAATGATGTATGCCTTTGTCGCTCTTGATACCGATGGCCGCACGGTCAAAGGCATTACGTATTACGACCAGGGCGAAACCCCGGGGCTGGGTGGTGAAGTTGAGAACCCTAACTGGCGGGCACAGTTTGTCGGCAAGAAAGTGCTCGACGATAACGGCCTGCCTGCGCTGAAGGTGATGAAAGGGGCGGCTCGTTCCGGTGATGACTACGCCGTTGACGGGCTTTCCGGCGCCACGCTCACATCAAAAGGCGTGCAGCACAGTTTTGATTTCTGGATGGGCGAGCTGGGCTTTGGTCCTTTCCTGAAAAACGTACGTGAAGGAGCGCTGAACAATGGCTGATACCGGTGAACTGAAAGAAGTCAAAAAAGTACTCATTGGCCCACTGCTCGCCAATAACCCGATCACGCTGCAGGTGCTGGGCGTCTGTTCAGCCCTGGCGGTGACGACCAAACTGGAAACGGCGGTAGTGATGACGCTGGCGGTTACGCTGGTCACGGCGTTTTCCAGCATGTTTATCTCGATGATCCGCCACCACATCCCCAACAGCGTGAGGATCATCGTCCAGATGGCGATCATCGCCTCGCTGGTGATCGTGGTCGATCAGCTGCTGCGCGCCTTTGCCTATGAAACCTCCAAACAGCTCTCGGTGTTTGTCGGGCTGATTATCACTAACTGTATCGTCATGGGGCGTGCGGAAGCCTACGCCATGAAAATGCCGCCGCTGGCGAGCTTTATGGACGGTATCGGCAACGGCCTCGGCTACGGCGCGATCCTGCTTACGGTTGGGTTTCTGCGCGAGCTGATTGGCAGCGGCAAGCTGTTTGGCATCACGGTGCTGGACACGGTGCAGAACGGCGGCTGGTATCTGCCAAACGGCCTGTTCCTGCTGGCCCCTAGCGCATTTTTCATTATCGGTTTGTTGATCTGGCTGATTCGTACGTTGAGACCAGAACAGCAGGAAAAGGAGTAACCGACGATGGCTCATTACCTGAGTTTGTTTGTGCGGGCGGTGTTTGTTGAAAACATGGCGCTAGCGTTTTTCCTCGGCATGTGTACGTTCCTTGCCGTGTCTAAAAAGGTCTCCACGGCATTTGGGCTGGGCGTGGCGGTCACCGTTGTGTTGGGGCTTTCGGTTCCGATTAACAATCTGGTCTACAACTTTGTGCTGCGTGACGGCGCACTGGTGGAGGGGGTTGATCTCAGCTTCCTGAATTTCATCACCTTTATCGGGGTGATCGCGGCGCTGGTGCAAATCCTCGAGATGATCCTCGATAAGTACTTCCCGTCGCTGTACAACGCGCTGGGGATCTTCCTCCCGCTGATCGCGGTGAACTGCGCCATCTTTGGTGGCGTCTCGTTTATGGTTCAGCGTGATTACAACTTCAGTGAATCCGTGGTGTACGGTTTTGGTTCCGGCATCGGCTGGATGCTGGCGATTGTCACCATGGCGGGGATCCGCGAGAAAATGAAATATGCCAACGTGCCTGCGGGTCTGCGTGGCTTAGGGATCACCTTTATCACCACCGGGCTTATGGCGCTGGGCTTTATGTCCTTCTCCGGTGTGCAGCTATAAGGGCTAACAGATGGAAATTATCCTTGGCGTGGTGATGTTCACGCTGATCGTACTGGTGCTGTCAGGGTTAATTCTGGCGGCGCGCGCGAAGCTGGTGAATTCCGGTGACGTGGTGATTGATATTAACGACGAGCCGCAGAATCAGATCCGCACGCCAGCGGGTGACAAACTGCTCAATACGCTCTCGGGCAATGGGATCTTTGTCTCGTCAGCCTGCGGCGGTGGCGGCTCTTGCGGGCAGTGCCGCGTGACGGTAAAAGAGGGCGGTGGCGATATTCTGCCAACCGAGCTGGCGCATATCACAAAGCGTGAAGCGAAAGAGGGCTGCCGTCTGGCCTGCCAGGTCGCGGTGCGTCAGAACATGAAGATTGAGCTGCCGGAAGAGATCTTCGGCGTCAAAAAATGGGAGTGCGAGGTTATTTCTAATGATAACAAAGCCACCTTTATTAAAGAGCTGAAGCTGCGGGTACCGGAAGGGGAAGATGTTCCGTTCCGCGCCGGAGGATACATTCAGATTGAGTGTCCTGAACATACCGTGGCGTATGCGGACTTCGACGTGCCGGATGAGTACCGCGCCGACTGGGACAAATTCAATCTCTTCCGTTTTGTATCGGAGGTAAAAGAGCCGACGCTGCGCGCCTACTCGATGGCTAACTACCCGGAAGAGAAAGGCATCATCATGCTCAACGTGCGTATCGCCACGCCGCCACCGAATGTGCCGGATGCACCGCCGGGCGTGATGTCGTCATACATCTGGTCCCTGAAGCCTGGCGATAAGGTGACGATCTCCGGTCCGTTCGGGGAGTTCTTCGCGAAAGATACCGACGCGGAAATGGTCTTTATCGGCGGCGGTGCCGGTATGGCCCCGATGCGCTCGCACATTTTTGACCAGCTCAAGCGGCTCGGCAGCAAGCGTAAAATCAGCTTCTGGTACGGTGCGCGCTCCCTGCGCGAGATGTTCTACGACGACGAGTTTGAACAGCTGGCGCGTGAAAACCCGAACTTTACCTTCCACGTTGCGCTTTCCGATCCGCAGCCGGAAGATAACTGGACGGGCTATACGGGGTTCATCCACAACGTGCTGTATGAAAACTACCTCAAACAGCACCCGGCACCCGAGGACTGCGAGTTCTATATGTGTGGCCCGCCGATGATGAACGCCGCCGTGATTAAGATGCTGAAAGATCTCGGTGTCGAAGATGAGAGCATCTTGCTCGACGACTTTGGAGGCTGATGATGCTGACGTTTCTGGCAACCTTTGTGGTTTTTGTGCTTGTCATCTTCGGCATGTCGTTAGGCTGGATCGTTAAGCGGAAAAGCATTCAGGGCAGCTGCGGCGGTATTTCCTCCATTGGTATGGAGAAGGTCTGCGACTGCCCGGAACCGTGCGATGCGCGGAAGAAAAGGATGGCGCGCGAGCAGCAGCGCATTATTTAGTCTTGTCTGTCGGGTAAGGCGAAGCCGTCACCCGACAATTTCCACGCACGCTTCTCAACCCTCATTTGTTTACTGTATACTTATCCAGTGATAAGTGAGGGCATACTATGCGCAAAATAATCCATGTTGATATGGACTGCTTTTTTGCCGCAGTGGAGATGCGAGACAACCCGGCGCTGCGGGATATTCCCATCGCCATTGGCGGCAGCCGCGTTCAGCGTGGCGTCATCAGCACCGCCAACTATCCTGCGCGCAAATTTGGCGTGCGCAGCGCCATGCCGACGGCGATGGCCTTAAAGCTTTGTCCTCATCTCACGCTTCTGCCCGGCCGGTTTGAAGCCTATAAAGAGGCTTCCCTTCACATCCGGGAAATCTTCTCCCGCTATACCTCTCTCATAGAGCCGCTGTCGCTCGACGAAGCCTATCTGGACGTGACCGACAGCGTTCACTGCCACGGCTCCGCCACGCTGATGGCGAAGGAGATCCGCCAGACGATTTTCAACGAGCTGAATTTGACGGCGTCGGCGGGCGTCGCGCCCGTTAAATTCCTTGCCAAAATCGCCTCCGATTTAAATAAGCCCAACGGTCAGTACGTCATCACACCGGAAGAGGTGCCTGCATTTTTAAAAACGCTGCCGCTCGGCAAAATCCCCGGGGTAGGAAAAGTTTCTGCCGCAAAGCTGGAAAGCATGGGGCTACGGACCTGTGAAGACGTGCAGCAAAGCGATCTCGCCATGCTGCTCAAGCGTTTCGGGAAGTTTGGCCGCGTGCTGTGGGAGCGCAGCCAGGGAATTGACGATCGCGATGTGAACAGCGAGCGGCTCCGTAAATCCGTCGGCGTTGAGCGCACCCTCATTGAAGATATACATGACTGGTCTGAATGCGAAATGATCATCACGGAACAGCTTTATCCGGAGCTGGAACGGCGTTTAATCAAGGTGAAGCCGGACCTGCTGATTGCCCGTCAGGGTATCAAATTAAAATTCAACGACTTCCAGCAGACCACGCAGGAACACGTCTGGCCGCGACTGAATAAAGACGATCTTATCGCGACGGCAAAAAAGGCATGGGAAGAGCGCCGGGGCGGGCGAGGGGTAAGGCTGGTGGGATTGCACGTCACGCTGCTGGATCCGCAGCTAGAGCGACAGCTGGTTCTGGGATTGTAAAAAAGCCCGGTGGCGCTACGCTTACCGGGCCTGGATTTTTCACCCTCTTCCACAGGAAGAGGGCTGGGATGAAGATGTTATTTCGCAGGGATCGCTTTCAGCAGTTCAGTCAGCAGCGTCCAGTAGTGACCGACGCTTTCGATATGAACCTGCTCATCCGGCGAGTGTGGACCGGTAATGGTTGGCCCGATGGACACCATATCCATATCCGGATACGGTTTCTTGAACAGACCACATTCCAGACCCGCGTGGATCACCTGAATGTTTGGCGTGCTGTTGAACAGACGCTGGTAAGTTTCACGCACCAGCGCCATCACCGGAGAGCTTGCATCCGGCTGCCAGCCCGGGTAGCTGCCTTTTGCAGAGGTTTTTGCTCCCGCCAGCGTGCCCAGAGATTCCAGCATGCTCACCACGTACTCTTTACCGCTGTCGATCAGCGAGCGGATCAGGCAGATGATTTCCGCGCTGTCGTCGCTCATGGTCACCACGCCCACGTTCAGTGAGGTTTCAACCACGCCTTTCGCCACGTCAGAGTTGCGGATCACGCCGTTTGGCGTCGCGTTCAGCAGCTGAACAAAGGTGTCACGAGACTGCACGGTCAGCGCGGCTTTATCTGTAGAAACAGATTCCAGCACTACGGTCAGGTTTTTCTCTTTCGCCGACAGTTCGTTTTTCAGGATATCCAGGTATACGGTGGAGAGTTTTTTCAGCTCGTCCGCTTTTGCTGCTGGAACCGCTACGGTGGCGAACGCTTCGCGTGGGATCGCGTTACGCAGGGTACCGCCGTTGAAATCCACCAGACGCAGATCCAGCTCGGCCGCATGGCCTGCCAGGAAGCGTGCCAGCAGCTTGTTGGCGTTGCCCAGACCCAGGTGAATATCGCCGCCGGAGTGGCCGCCTTTCAGCCCTTTCAGCGTCAGCTTGAAGGTCTGGAAGCCCGCAGGTATCGCTTCGCGAGACAGCGGCAGGGTAGAGATAAAATCAATCCCGCCCGCGCAGCCCATGTAGATCTCGCCTTCTTCTTCTGAGTCGGTGTTGATCAGGATATCCGCCTGCAGCCAATTCGCCTGCAGACCGAACGCGCCGTCCATGCCCGCTTCTTCGGTCATGGTTAACAGCACTTCCAGTGGACCGTGCTCAACGCGGTCGTCAGCCAGCACCGCCAGCGCAGACGCCATACCGATGCCGTTATCCGCTCCCAGCGTGGTACCGCGTGCTTTCACCCAGTCGCCGTCGATGTACGGTTGAATCGGGTCTTTGGTGAAGTCATGAACGGTGTCGTTGTTCTTCTGTGGCACCATGTCCAGGTGGGCCTGCAGCACAACCGGTTTGCGGTTTTCCATGCCTGCGGTTGCAGGTTTGCGGATCAGAATATTGCCAACCTGGTCGCGTTCAGCATTCAGACCTTTTTCCTTCGCCCAGCCCATAATATGTTCGGCAAGCTGTTCTTCATGGTAGGAAGGGTGTGGAATGGAGCAGATTTTGGCAAAAATATCCCACAGCGGCTGCGGAGATAGTTGAGACAGTTCAGACACGATAAGTCTCCTTGTCGAGGCGCTGCAAACAGGGTTGCAGGTCACAGGGTTAGCAGGTTAATAGTTACCACAAGTCAGGCTTGCGAGATGAAACTGAGAATACCACTTTCTCTGCTGGCTGGTAGCATAAAGCATGTAAAAACTCAGGCAGAGGGCGCTAAACACTGGTTTTTAGTGCGTCAGATCTCTATAATCTCGCGCAACCTATTTCCCCCTCGAACACTTTTTAAGCCGTATAAAAACAGGCTGGGACACTTCACATGAGCGAAAAATACGTCGTCACCTGGGACATGTTGCAGATTCACGCACGCAAACTGGCTGCGCGTCTGATGCCTTCCGAACAGTGGAAAGGCATTATTGCCGTCAGCCGTGGCGGTCTGGTACCGGGGGCGCTGCTGGCACGTGAGCTGGGTATTCGTCATGTCGATACCGTTTGCATCTCCAGCTATGACCATGATAACCAGCGCGAGCTGACCGTGCTGAAACGTGCGGAAGGTGACGGTGAAGGCTTCATCGTTATTGATGACCTGGTGGATACCGGCGGTACTGCGGTCGCTATCCGCGAAATGTATCCTAAAGCGCACTTCGTCACTATCTTCGCTAAACCGGCTGGCCGCCCGCTGGTTGACGATTACGTGATTGATATCCCGCAGGATACCTGGATTGAACAGCCATGGGATATGGGCGTGGTCTTCGTACCGCCGATTTCAGGCCGTTAATACCAGTACGTAACTTTACACGCCCGGCTATGTCGGGCGTTGTTCTTTTTGGCCTGCCACGCGTTACAATAGTCTTCATATGACGTATTCATGGAGGCAACGCAATGACGCAGGCGAATCTCACCGAGACACTCTTCAAACCCCGTTTCAAACACCCTGAAACGTCGACGCTGGTGCGTCGCTTTAATCCGGGTACCCAGCCTGCCGTCCAGTCCGCGTTAGACGGTAAAAACGTGCCTCACTGGTATCGCATGATTAACCGCCTGATGTGGATCTGGCGCGGTATCGACCCCCGTGAAATCCTCGATGTACAGGCACGTATCGTGATGAGTGAAGCCGAGCGTACCGACAGCGAACTCTATGATACCGTGGTGGGCTACCGTGGCGGAAACTGGATCTACGAGTGGTCTAAACAGGCGATGGTCTGGCAGCAAAAAGCCAGCCAGGAAGAGGATGCCACGCGCAGCGGCAAGCACTGGCTGCATGCGGCCAATCTCTACGCCATTGCCGCGTATCCACATCTGAAAGGTGATGAGCTGGCTGAGCAGGCACAGGCGCTGGCGAATCGCGCTTACGAAGAGGCGGCTCAACGCCTGCCGGGCCAGATGCGCGAACTCGAGTTTACCATTCCGGGTGGGTCATCCATCACCGGGTTCCTGCATATGCCTGAAGGTGAAGGCCCGTTCCCGACTGTCCTCATGTGCGGGGGGTTGGATTCGCTGCAAATCGACTATTACAGCCTGTATGAGCGCTACTTCGCACCAAAAGGGATCGCGATGCTGACGCTTGATATGCCTTCAATTGGTTTCTCATCCAAATGGAAACTGACTCAGGATTCCAGCCTGCTGCACCAGCATGCGTTAAAAGCGCTGGAAAACATTCCGTGGGTTGACCATACCCGCGTGGCGGCATTCGGCTTCCGTTTCGGCGCTAACGTCGCGGTGCGTCTGGCTTACCTTGAATCTTCTCGCCTTAAAGCCGTCGCCTGCCTCGGCCCGGTCGTACACGCCCTGCTCAGCGATCCCGCACGTCAGGGGAGCGTGCCTGAAATGTACCTGGATGTGCTGGCCAGCCGTCTTGGCATGCATGATGCATCAGACGAAGCGCTGCGCGTTGAGCTCAATCGCTACTCGTTAAAAACGCAAGGCTTGCTGGGACGTCGCTGCCCAACGCCGATGCTGTCGGGGTTCTGGAAAAACGATCCGTTTAGCCCGGAAGAAGAGTCGCGCTTAATCACTTCGTCATCTGCGGATGGCAAATTGCTTGAGGTGCCGTTCAGCCCGGTCTATCAGAATTTCGACAAAGCACTGAAAGAGATTACGCGCTGGATAGCTCAGAGATTGTGTTAATAGATTGCTAAATTTCGCTGGTTTGGTAAAACAGTGGCTTCACAAAAGGAGATCGCAATGACGTTACCGAGTGGACACCCGAAAAGTAGATTGATTAAGAAGTTCATGGCTCTTGGCCCGTATATTCGAGAAGAGCAGTGTGAAGAGAATCGCTTTTTTTTCGACTGCCTGGCTGTATGCGTCAACGTGAAGCCTGCACCCGAAAAACGTGAATTCTGGGGCTGGTGGATGGAAATGGAAGCAGAGGAAAAACGCTTTACGTATAGCTACCAGTTTGGCCTGTTTAATAAAGACGGCAACTGGCAGGCGACCACCATTAAAGATCAGGAAGTCATTGACCGCCTGGAATACACCCTGAAAGAGTTTCACGACAAAGCGAGCGCACTGCTGGCGACTCTGGATCTCAAGTTCGAACCCGCAGATGACTTTTCCAGCGAAGCGGTGAAGCTGACTGCCTGATAGCGTCACAGCGCCACCGGGCAAAAAAAATCCCGGCTCAACTGCCGGGATTTTCTTATTCGGATAATCTTAGAACTGGTAGGTCATACCCAGTGCAACGATGTCATCGCTGCTCACGCCCAGTTTATTTTTGTCGTCAATCTGGTTGATTTTATAATCAACAAAGGCGGACATATTTTTGTTGAAGTAATAGGTCGCGCCAACGTCAATATATTTCACCAGATCTTCGTCACCAATACCTTCGATATCTTTGCCTTTAGACTGGACATAACCCAGGGACGGGCGCAGACCGAAGTCGAACTGATATTGTGCGACCACTTCAAAGTTCTGCGCTTTATTTGCAAACCCACCGGAAATTGGCGTCATATTGCGCGTTTCAGAATACATTGCAGCCAGATAAATATCGTTCGCATCATATTTCAGACCGGTTGCCCAGGCTTCTGCTTTCTGGCCCTGGCCACGCGCCAGCAGGTTCTGAGCGTTGGTGCGGTCAGAGTTGGTGTAGGCGCCGCTGACGGCGAAATCGCTGCCGCCGAAGTCATAGGTCAGAGAGGTACCAAAACCGTCACCGTTCTGTTTCTTGGCGTCACGGTTTTCGTTTTTTCCCTGGTACTGCAGGGTCATGTCCAGGCCGTCAACCGCGCCGAAGAAGTCGGTGTTACGGTAGGTGGCAAGACCGGTCGCACGCTTGGTCATGAAGTTATCGGTCTGCGCGGAAGAGTCGCCACCGAACTCAGGGAACATATCGGTCCATGCTTCGACGTCATACAGGGCACCCAGGTTACGACCGTAATCCAGTGAACCAAAGTTTTTCAGCTTCAGGCCCGCGAACGCCAGACGCGTCTTCTGAGTAGAGTCGCTCTCGGCTTTGTTACCTGCAAATTCAGATTCCCAACGGCCATAGCCCGTCAGCTGATCGTTAATCTGCGTTTCGCCTTTAAAACCGAAACGAACGTAAGTCTGATCGCCATCTTTGGTAGCATCATCGCTGATGTAGTGCATGGCTTTCACTTTGCCGTACACGTCCAGCTTATTACCATTTTTATTATAAACTTCAGCTGCGTGAACGGATGCAGAAGCCACTACGCCCATAACCATTAATGCCAGAGTGCTCTTTTTCATTTTCGATCCTGTCTTATAAACGCGCTAAAAAATTCGCTGGACGATAAGCTCATGCTTAAGTCCCGTGAAAAAACAGGAAGGGTTTTATCGTTCTGGAATGAAACTTTTATGACAAACTAAGAATAATTTTAAAAAACTGTGATTTATTATTTCGGTAATAAAACTGTCAAATTCTCCCGCTACGCTTCCTGATCCCGCGCAACAAAGTGTTTCGCGATGTGCTAAGGCAGTTGGCAACGGGGCTGACTCCTGTTAAAACGTTCGTTTGACATTACTTTCCCTTATCGTTGAACGGCAGAGAATCATGAGTGACAGCCAGACGCTGGTGGTAAAACTCGGTACCAGTGTTTTAACAGGCGGATCGCGCCGCCTAAATCGCGCCCACATTGTTGAGCTTGTACGTCAGTGCGCTCAGTTACATGCCGCAGGGCATCGTATTGTGATTGTGACCTCCGGGGCGATTGCCGCCGGGCGTGAACACCTGGGTTACCCCGAACTCCCCGCGACGATCGCCTCCAAACAGCTGCTGGCCGCCGTGGGACAAAGCCGACTCATTCAACTCTGGGAACAGCTGTTCTCTATCTATGGCATTCATGTCGGGCAGATGCTCCTGACGCGTGCGGATATGGAAGACAGAGAGCGCTTCCTGAACGCCCGCGATACCCTGCGCGCGCTGCTGGACAACAATATTGTTCCGGTCATTAACGAAAACGATGCCGTTGCTACCGCTGAAATCAAAGTGGGTGATAACGATAACCTCTCTGCGCTGGCCGCCATTCTGGCCGGCGCCGATAAATTACTGCTTCTGACCGATCAGCAGGGGCTGTTCACCGCCGATCCGCGCGCTAACCCGGAAGCCGAGCTGATTACCGACGTTCATGGTATCGACGATGCGCTGCGCGCCATCGCCGGTGACAGCGTTTCAGGCCTCGGAACGGGCGGGATGGGGACCAAGCTGCAGGCCGCCGACGTGGCGTGCCGCGCCGGTATCGACACCATCATTGCGGCGGGCAGCCGCCCTGGCGTGATTGGCGACGTGATGGAAGGCATCTCCGTCGGCACCCGCTTCCACGCTCAGGAATCTCCGCTGGAAAACCGTAAGCGCTGGATATTTGGCGCGCCGCCTGCGGGCGAACTCGTCGTCGATGAAGGGGCAACCGCCGCGATTCTGGAACGAGGAAGTTCATTACTTCCTAAAGGAATTAAAAGCGTGACAGGCAACTTCTCCCGTGGTGAAGTGATCCGTATTCGTAACCTCGAAGGCCGCGACATCGCCCACGGCGTAAGCCGTTATAACAGCGATGCCCTGCGCCGCATCGCGGGTCACCATTCGCAGCAGATCGACGCCATTCTGGGCTATGAATATGGCCCGGTTGCCGTGCATCGCGATGACATGATTATTCGTTAAGGAGCCAGAACATGCTGGAACAAATGGGCGCCGCCGCGAAGGCCGCCTCTTATAAACTGGCGCTCCTTTCCAGCCGCGAGAAAAACCGCGTGCTGGAAAAAATCGCTGATTATCTGGAATCTCAGTCCCAGGAGATTTTGCTCGCCAACGAGCAGGATTTACTGGAAGCGCGTCGCAACGGTCTGAGCGAAGCGATGCTCGACCGCCTGGCATTGACCCCGGCCCGCCTGAAAGGCATCGCCGACGATGTTCGTCAGGTCTGCAATTTGGCCGATCCGGTAGGGCAGGTGATTGACGGTGGGTTGCTGGACAGCGGTTTGCGCCTGGAGCGCCGTCGCGTGCCGCTCGGCGTTATCGGCGTTATTTATGAAGCCCGTCCAAACGTGACGGTGGATGTCGCCTCCCTGTGCCTGAAAACCGGCAACGCCGCCATTCTGCGCGGTGGGAAAGAGACCTGGCGCACCAACGCCGCGACGGTGAAAGTCATTCAGCAGGCGCTGGAAGAGTGTGGCTTACCAGCGGGTGCCGTGCAGGCAATTGAGAGCCCGGACCGCGCGCTGGTCAACGAACTGCTGCGCATGGACAAATACATCGACATGCTGATCCCACGCGGCGGCGCGGGGCTGCACAAGCTGTGCCGCGAGCAGTCGACGATTCCGGTTATCACCGGCGGTATTGGCGTGTGTCATATCGTGGTAGACGACAGCGCTGAGATTGCACCGGCGCTGAAGATTATCGTGAACGCGAAGACCCAGCGTCCAAGCACCTGTAACACCGTGGAAACGCTGCTGGTGCATCAGGACATTGCGAGCACCTTCCTGCCGGCCCTGAGCAAACAGATGGCAGAGAGCGGCGTGACGCTGCACGCTGACGCCAGTGCGCTCGCGCTGCTGCAGGATGGCCCGGCTAACGTCGTTCCCGTCAACGCGGAGCAGTACGACGACGAGTTCCTGTCACTGGATCTGAACGTGAAAATCGTGAGCGATCTTGACGACGCGATTGCGCACATCCGTGAGCATGGCACGCAGCATTCTGACGCCATCCTGACGCGTACGCTGCGCAATGCCGATCGCTTTGTGAACGAAGTGGATTCCTCTGCGGTGTATGTGAATGCCTCCACCCGCTTCACCGACGGCGGCCAGTTCGGCCTCGGCGCAGAGGTGGCGGTCAGCACGCAGAAACTGCACGCGCGCGGTCCGATGGGGCTGGAAGCGCTGACCACGTACAAGTGGATCGGCTTCGGCGACGATACGATTCGTGCGTAAATAATCACGGGTGATGCAAAAATAGCCGTTTGATTCAAAAGGGCATTGACGCATCACCCGGATAGATCTAACCTTTTGCCCCGTGGTTACACTCGTAACCGGCCTCTCAGGGCCGATATAGCTCAGTTGGTAGAGCAGCGCATTCGTAATGCGAAGGTCGTAGGTTCGACTCCTATTATCGGCACCATCTTTTCATCCAGTACCATCCCCAATCGTCCATTTTTCCTTGTATTTCATCCTGCGAGTATGCGAACGGTCCCAGCTTCGTCCAGCTCTGCCCGGGAAACTGTATTGAGTTAAACCAGCGGAGAGGTAGCAGCCGCTGAGCTGGGTTTTGATGTTCAGCACGAGTCCGAAGAGCAACTGCTGATTTTCTGTCGGCTGGATGAAGAAACCCACAGCTTCTATGGCAAAGACCGTGCAGCGGGCGCTTTACAGTTTATTCGTTCTGAGCTGGCCTACGTTGCCACAATGCACCCTGATACTCCGGATGACTGGAGCAAAACAGGATTAGGGGCGCTCTGCCTCCTGGAAGGCGAAAAGCTGTAAACCCCCAGCCTCTCAAACTTGATACTTTTTCGCGAGAAACAGGGA
Source organism: Enterobacter sp. PI-10 (assembly GCF_027947695.1). NCBI lineage: Bacteria > Pseudomonadati > Pseudomonadota > Gammaproteobacteria > Enterobacterales > Enterobacteriaceae > Enterobacter > Enterobacter sp. PI-10. The sequence goes on from NZ_JAJNOG010000001.1 coordinate 39,365, forward strand.
AAAGTGTCAACCCAACCTAACGGATCCTAATGCCCACGAGCAGCAGCTTAAGCAGAAGTGTAAAGGGCTGGCGTTGGGATTTGTTGAGCCCGGCGGTGAGCTTTTGTTAGTCCAGATGCGAAGCAGGGCAGGTGTCAGCCTGTTATGGTTTGTTATGCCTTACTAGGGGCTACCTCTTCAGAAAACTTCAGGTACAGCTCGTGGGATGTACCTGTCAAAACTTGTCACTCACCGGCACCGCCAGCGGGGATTTTTGGCCGTACGCGCTCTAAGTTACAGTTACTTCATTCTGTAATGAACAATTTATATATAGTTTTAAGGAGGTATCATTCTAATAGTGATTTAGATCACGCTATTTACCGCAATGATAATGTAGTAGTAAGGTCTTGCTTAAAGTTTAAACTATGAAAAAGTTTAACTTTCTCTTCTTATATTGTATTATCCTAAAATCTAATTAGTAGTTGTAATGACGTTGTTGACTTTTTAATTTTATTTTATGGTGATGAGGTAGTTAAATTGGAGGTTAAATGATTTATGGATATTCAAGAGTATTTTACTAAGTTAAATGCAGAATCCCAAACCGTCTTCGAACAGTCTATTTATCAAAAAGAAACTTTAGGCAAACTACACCATTTGTCATCGTGCATATACGAGATGTCAAATGTTTTGAGAGACCCCCAAGAAAAAAGAATTTTAGAAACTGTTAGCGCTCAACTAGAATCATCAAACTATAGTTTAATTGTGGGCTTATATAGACAAGCATTTTCATCACTAAGACTCGCACTTGAAATGGGGTTGGGGGGTATTTATTTTTCTGCCAGTAAATTAGAAATGCATGAGTGGCTTGATGGACGAAGGGATATAAAATGGTCAAGAATAATAGATGAAGATAATGGCGTGTATTCCAAAAGATTTATTATGGCATTTTTCCCAGATTTAGTTGATGATGCTGGCGAATATCGAGCAAATGCAATTGGCGTTTATAGAAAACTTTCAGAATATGTTCATGGCAACAACGAGACATGGATAAATGGAAGTATCAAAATTATGTATAAAAATGAGCTATTCGAACAATATTGTCAGTATTACAAGCGTGTAACTGAATCTATATTGTTCGCAGCTACATGTAGATACGCGAAAACTTTTGATGATAATGAGCGCGAATCTATGCAATTTTTGCCTGAAGAATTTAATCATATAGAAAAAATTAGAGAATTATTCGGTATATCATAGGAATGAATTATGAGTGAATTTTATCTACGCACAGAAAGCATAAAACAATCAGATATTCTATCCTTGTCAGTTGTAAATTCAACTGACAGAGGGATTCTTGAAGCTCTGAAATCTAATGAACCTTGTCTTCTTGAGGGCTCAAGGGGTACTGGTAAGTCGTTCCTTATGAGGGTTGCGGAATTAGAGTTAGAAGAAGGGGATAAGGCATGCGTAACAGTATTTGTTCCCTTCAACATGAGCTCATTGATAACTACCGATGATAACCTTCAGTTTTATCATTGGATGATGGCTAAGACATTAAAATACTTACTTAATAAGCTTAGAAAAATGGGGATGGTTGTTTCAGGCTTGACTTCTAATTTGCTCAGTAATGATCATAATGACACAGAAGAAAGCGTTGAAACCAGTTTGAAAGAAATCGTAAGACTTTTCGAAGATTCTTATAAAGGAAAGATTGCTGTAGATATATCATCGCTACCTGATATTGAAGATGTCAAAGAGGCAATACAAATAATTTGTGAGGAGAATAATCTAGATAGAGTTGTTTTCTTTTTTGATGAGGCGGCGCATGTGTTTAGACCTGAGCAGCAGCGTCAATTCTTTAGTTTATTCAAAGATCTTCGTTCACCATATATTACATGTAATGCGGCTATTTATCCTGGAGTCACTCACTTTGGTGATTCTTTTGAACCAATTCATGATTGTGTATTCAAAAAACTAGAAAGAAATATTTTAGAATCAGATTACCTTCAATATTTCAAAGATATTGTATTTAAGCAATCAGATGAGTCGCTAAAGAAAGAGATAGATAATCAAAGAGATCTTTTCAATACGTTAGCTCTTGCTTCAGGCGGTAATCCTCGAATGTTGTTGAGAACGTTGCAAGATCTATCAAAATTAAATGCCAGTGGAGTTAACTCCATAATAAAGTCCTTTTATCGAAATCAAATTTGGACAGAACATACTGATTTGGGTGAAAAGTACAAGGGGCATCGTGAAGTTATAGATTGGGGTAGAGATTTCTTGGAGAACTCTGTTATACCTCGAGTAGAAGATTATAATAAGACTCGAAGAGATAAGGGTACAGATGAATCTACAATTTATTTTTGGATACATAAAGATGCGCCAGAGCCTGTTAAAGAATCTTTAAGGCTTTTAACTTATACGGGGATTATTAGAAAGATCGATAGTGCGGTTAGAGCCACCAGATCTGAGCTTGGTACACGATATGAAATAAAATATGGGTGCATGTTATCTTTAGAAAGTAACCCACATTCTGACTCAAAAGAATTTTATAAAAATTTGTCTGTTAAAAAATTCCCTGAGTTTGGTAAGAACCATGCTAGCTATGCCGGAAGTGAAAAACTTCTAAATAAGCATGAACTTCAATATGAAGAGTCCTTAAGATCTCTCCTGAAAAAACCAATTAATGTATTGGTAGCACTCACAAAATGGCAAAAAGAAAGATTACAGTCTGTTGGCATCAATACAATTGAAGATCTTCATAGTAATACTGAAGAAAGCCTAATTGAAAAAATATATGGAGTAGGCCCTTCGAGAGCTCGGACTATGAAAAATGCTGCGACTGCAGAACTTCTTGAATATATTTCAGGGTGATATTCTGATGCAGGCGAATGTGTTCTACGAAGTGTATTATCTTTATACAGATAAATGATTTTTTTTATTATAGCGCCATAACTTCACCATCCATTCGATGGAGTTGTGGCGTATTTTAAAGCTCAGATTCAACCGTTCTTGACATTAAACCATCGGACTTATCATCGAAACACTGCGATCTATTAAGTAGATAAAATATTTTGGGGGTACTTGTGGGGTATCTTGAAAAATGCAATAGCAATAAATTTTTATAAATCATAGTCTTGCTATGTTGTGTATCGTTCCTATTATCGCACCATCTTTAAACGTAGTCTTCCGACTACCAAATAAACAACATTTGTCCCTTGTACATCAGACATAACTTTCTTCCGACAACGCCGGCAAACCATCACACATCTCCTGCAACTCATTAAACATCCTTGCCACATGGAAGCCATCGCATACCGAATGATGGACCTGCACCGCGAGCGGCAGCAGCACTTTTCCATCCTGCTCGTAGTATTTCCCAAACGTGAACATAGGCGAAAAGAAGTTCTTCATGTGCGCAATGTTCATATTAAAGTTGGTAAACGTGACCCACGGAATAGACGACACAAAAAAGACGTTTTCCCGGGACTCTTCCTTCGGCCAGTAGGAAAGGCTATTTCCATAGCGGGCCGTATCTTCTGCATACGTATTCTGGAAGTGATGAATATTGCCGTCATAGTGGCTCCACAGTGACGAAAAGGTCTCCGTTTCGGGGTGGAAAATGGTGTAGCTGGGATGAACTTCATTCCATATGACAAGCTCATTGTCCTTCATGGCCATGCGGAACTCAGGATGCCGGTTCATGATGTTAGACAGGAGAAAAATGATCGTCGGGTAAAACTTCCAGCCCACCGCTTTGATATGTTTTCGCAGCGCGGTAATGTCGATGAGAACGGTTTGGTTAATTGTGCATTCAGCAAATGACTGGAAGACTTCAAAATGCTCCTTCCTTGGCCAACGAGATAAATCAACAGGCGTATACACCGGGGCTGTTTTTTTCATTGTTTAACCTTTGATTATCAACCGTCTACGTGATTTTTGGCCAGAAACAACCGGACAACCATTTCAACCGTATCTAATCTTCCTGTCAATCTCAGCCTGTGGCTTTCCGAACAGGTATCCCTGCACGAGATCGCAGCCAAGCGCCTGAAGCCGTTCAAGCTGCGCTTCGGTTTCAACACCCTCTGCAATGACTCGCATGTTGAGGCTCTTCGCCATGCCGGTAATCAATTTAACGATATTAAGGGCATCATCCTGCGTGGATATCGGATTCACAAAAGATTTATCTATTTTAATTTTATCAAAATTCAGTTCACTCAGTCGTGAGAGCGAGGAATATCCGGTTCCGAAATCATCGATGGAAATTTTGACACCCAGTGCCCGGAGCTTTTTGAGAATAGTGATCGGCATGTTGCTGTCACTGAAGAGCGAAGACTCTGTTACCTCTAGCTCAAGTCGGCTGGCCGGTAGGCCTGTCTCTTTCAGGATGGACTGCACCATCGCGGTAAATGATTTCGTGCCTAGCTGAACGGGGGAGACGTTCACCGAGATCCTGGCCGGCACCGCCCAGGACACCGCTTCCCGGCAGGCCATCTCAAGCACCGACTTGCCGATCTCATTGATCATCCCCGTTTTTTCAGCGACGGAAATAAAATAATCTGGCGCGAGTATCCCTTTCACCGGGTGTATCCAGCGAATAAGCGCTTCATAGCCATAAATTTCATTGCTGAATGAATCGACAATAGGCTGGTAATAGACAACGAATTCATTGTGATCGATCGCCAGAGCCATATCATGTTCAAGGGTTCTGCTTTCCTGCAGTCTTTGCAGCATCCACTGACGGAAGACTTTGATCTGCTGCGAACCTTCTTTTTTCGCCTCGTAAAGGGCCAGATCGGCAAATTTGTATAGATAATCAGAGCGTCGTTCATTATCAGATAAAACGATACCCACGCAGGTGGCAATTTTTATCAGCTGGTTATTAATCGTATAGGGCTGGCTGATATGATCGCTGATTTCTTTGGCGCGCGAAACGGCGGCGGTTTCCGTGAGTCCGCTGGAGAGAAGGGCGAATTCATCGCCGCCCAAACGGTAAAACGTATCCGTTGCGCTGCTCATTGAGGTCAGCCGTCGGGAGACCTGATTCAGCAGCAAATCTCCCGTATCATGGCCATAGGTATCGTTGACCTCTTTGAAACGGTCTAAATCAAATAACATTACGGTGACGGGGACGTGGTTTTTATCTGCCTGAAGATTAATTTTGTTGAGATCGTCCCAGAAGAAAAGGCGGTTTTTCATGCCGGTGAGGGAGTCATGATAAACATCATACTCCAGCTTCGAGTTCTGAATTTGCAGCTTTTCTTTTGATATTTGAAGCTCGTCAGCCAGGCTCTTAACCTGCATGTGTGCTTTCAGAATGTTTTTATTCTGGTAGATCATTAAGAAGCCGAGAATAAAGCTTAAAATCACCAGGAGCAATGAAAGCGCCGAGTAGATATAATACAGTATCTGTATTTTCTTATTGGATTCGTTAACTGTGTTAATATCTTTTGTTAATGCCGTGGCAGAAAGCTGGCTTAGCGGTGCATCGAGTTCATGCATATTTGTCAGGTATGCTTTTAACTCCGGGTGGCTCATATTTTCAAGATGGCTATCCAGATAGGCCAGTATGTTTTCTAAGCGTAAAGCGAGTTCCTGATGCGTTTTATCGCTGTCAATGTAGCGACCTAAATCGCCCCCCTTCATTAAATCGCCCTGACTGAGCATAATTTCGAGACGCATGCGGACCTGGTCTATCGTAACGTCATCGGTATCGGTTGCGTATAGACCAAGCCATGATTCAAAACGGTAATACTCTGATACCAGTTGTGCCACGGACCAGGACTCAGTGTATTGAGTCAGTTTTTGCAATTCTTGCTGACGATCATAAACAAGGTATGCAATATATCCTGTCGTGATAAAAAGAGAAAAAATGATACCAACCAGTATCCTGTTCATTATGTTCTCCTGAACGACTACTCAATCTTCATTTTGCTTACCTGCCATGCTGATCGTGAGTAATAAATCTGATTATTCAACTCAGGAAGACTGTCATAGGGGTATACAATGAACGATGGGCCTTTATCGCGGATGCGCATATATTCGCCATTGACCTTTAAGGCAAGGATGGCGTTGTATTTTTTAAAGTCGCTAAGAGGGATGATGGTTGAGTAATCATTGAGCGCAATAACATTAACGTTCGTACCTTTTGCACCCACATAATCCATGAGCTTGCTCATTGGGACACCCTCAAACTTCGTACGACCGTTATACCAGGGGGAGGTTGTCTCGAAACTCACCACTCCAAGTTTTTCAAGGCTGGCGAGATCAAACACTGCTTTTCCATTTTCATTGGTATTTTCTATATTACCGGAAATCGTTAATATGGGTTTACCAACTGGTTTTGGCAGGTCGCCAGCCCAGGTTACACTCTGTACCAGACAGCATAACAGCAGTAGGGTTAATCGCATTTTGACCTCCACCTTTTTAACAGAAGTATAAGAATTATAATTTAGATATCACACGAGTTGATATATTTTGTTGGGAAGTCAGGGGTTTTATCGTTTTTATTGATGATATGTAAATTAAATCAATGAGTTAGGTTGTGTGGGTGTGAGGGTGTTTGATACGCAAGCGACACTTAACTTTTTGATAAAAGCTAAAATTGCGGGCATAAATGCTCTGTTGATTAAAAAATAATCGCTTTAATTGAGGGATATTATCTTCTAAGACAATTGTGGGGTGTTCGTGGCGTATTGACGCGCGAATCTGGAGACCAAATACGTGCTCCGGTTGTGTCCGTTGTTTCAGGATGATGACAAGCGAGGACACGCACAGTCCGACTGTGCGTGTCCCCTACCACTTGCCTTACTTCAGGTCCTCCCGGATGGCTTACGCCGACTGGCCCCTTTCGCTATGCTGGCAAACACTGCGTCCCGGTAGATCCACGCGTGAACCAGTTGATTAAAGGAGACCCAGTCTACGTTGTGCAAACGTGCGTTACTTCGGTGAAGCGCGAAGTAAAACGCGCCTCACGGAATTTCCAGGAGCGCAATGTTAACCACTTCTTTCTGAGCAGGAGGAAGACATCACGTTCAGCCTTTAAGGAAATAAGAACGTGTGAAATTATGAGCCCATATATGCAGGGCTCCTGGTTTACTTGCTCTTATTTTTGTAAAGCACTGAGAGGCAAGCGCCACAAATCATAGCGTTCTTCTCCCGGTTTAACGGCTCCCGCGAAGTGGTCATTGAGGCGACTCGAGGTAAATACCAGGTCTCCGTTCGGACGGATTGCCGGCGTGTCTGGCCAGTGGACCGCTTGGCTTGCCGCAATCAGCGACATGGAAAGGCTCTCAGGATCGTATCTGACGATGCCATTGCGTGTGACATCGGTAATGTAGAGGTTACCTTTTACATCTGTCACCATTCCGTCGGTGTTGCCCCCCACGCTCCCCAGATTGCGGATCTGCCCGGCAATTTGCGCATCGGTTGACGCGGGCTGCCTCAGTATCGCGGTCGGTACCGCATACGCGCGCGTGCCGGTTGTCACCGTCCAGTACAGCGTGCCCGCATCGGGAGAAAGTGCGATGCCATTAATTCCAATCAGTAATGGTTTACCTGGCCAGACTTCAGCCCCGTGCGAGACGACGTTAACGCCTGGCTCAATCTGCAGCGCAGGATGACGATCGAGCACGCGCCGGGCTGTACCGGCGGCGAAATCAACGATAATTAGTCCCACCTGGTTTTCAGGAGCACTCCGCGAGCCGCTGTCGGAGATATAGGCGACACGGCGGTTCTCATCGACAACCACATCATTAAGGAAACTTGCCTTGCGGTCCGCTACGCCGTCCAGGGCGATACGTTTAATGGTTCGGCCTGAGCTGAGATCCAGCACGACCAGTTTTTGCGACCCCGCGGGGGACTCTGTTTCGCCTGCAACAAACCCCATGTCCAGCGCCCATAGCCAGCCGTTTTTACGGTCAATATAAAAACCGAGCACGTTACGCAGGCTCTGAGCGGGATCGGTGTTCACCGCATTCCCCTCGCGGGAGGGAAACGCCGTCAGGCGGGCAGGGCCGGACTGTACCGTTGTATCCAGAATGCTTAACGTGGCGGGTGCTGCGGTGGAAACCAGCCGGGGCGTGCTGACAAAGGCCCGGTCCTTTGCATCAAAGTGGATACCCGCAATAGGAGCATTGACCGAACCGGAGAACGCCGCCGGTATCTTTCCGTCTTGAGCGGTATCCCAGCTCACACCGGCGTAGCTTCGCCAGCGCTCCAGAGGCGCGTGGTTCGCCGCGTTGACAACACTCGGGAAAGAGAACAGCGCCGCCATTGCGATGGCGGGCAGAATAAGGGGGCGGTTGAACATTGACAGGCTCCAGTGGAACGTTCAGGTGATGAATGCTGGCCACTTTACTCATCGCCCAACGGGAGATAAATTAGCCAAATTGAAAAACATTTGTTCCTGAGAGAGCAAAATGAGCCGGAAATTCGATTACCTAGGCGACGTTGAAGTGTTCATTGCTGTGGTTGAACACGGCTCATTTACTGCCGCAGCGGTTGCCCTTTCAACCACCCCTTCGGTACTGAGCCGCGCGGTTACTCGCCTGGAAGCGCGTCTTGGACGGCAGCTATTACAGCGCACGACCCGCCGTGTGGGGCTGACTGAAGCCGGACGCGTCTATCTTGAGCAGGCGCGTTCTGCGTTCTCTCTGCTTGATGACGCCGAACGCGTTGGCCGGGGTCAGGAGGGCGATCTGACCGGTCGCGTGAGAATGAGTGTCCCGACCACCTATGCCCACTACCGCCTGCCGCCGCTGCTGGCACGCTTTACCCAACAATATCCGCGCGTTCAGGTGGAGCTGAACATTACCAATCGCAACGTTGACCTGATCGCAGAGGGGTTCGATCTGGCGATCCGTCTGGGGCAGTTGCCTGACAGCGGGCTGGTGGCGCGTAAGCTGGAAGACGCGGCATTGCTTCTGGTCGCCTCTCCGGACTACCTGCATCGGAGAGGAAAGCCTCAGACGCTGGAAGAGCTGCAGCGCCATCAGTGCCTGCCGTTTATCATGCCGCGCACCGGGCGTATCGCCCTCTGGGTATTTCATGACGAAGGGCGCGATATTGACTGGATGCCGGGCTCAACTATCGAAATATCAGACGATGTACTCGGCGTGGTTTCGCTGGCGGAGCAGGGGATGGGGATCTGCCAGAGCTATGAATTTATCGTTCGCGACAGAATAGAGCGCGGCCAGTTAGTTGAGGTGCTGCCGCACCTTCGGGGACGATCGCGACCTTTCTCCGTGCTGTTTGCCCCGCACCGACGTCAGTCAGCAGCCACCCGGGCAATGATTGACCTTCTGACCCGACAAGAATGACAAGGACGAGTCCACCATGAAAAAAGCGCGTTTTTCCTTTTGGATCCCTCTCATCGCGGGCGGGATAGCACTGATATCGGGTTTTGTGGTCTGGTCAGTCAACATTTACCGCGTGACATACCTTTCGATCCGCGGGGAGCAGTACCTTGCCTGTGGGGCGTTGCTGCTGGCGCTGGTGCCGATGGTCTATTTCATCAGAAAGGGGAGACTGAAAGGTAAGCGCCTTGCTGACGCGGTAAAAATTTACCTCGGCTTCTTTATTTGCAGCCTGCCGGTTGCCATGTTCGTGGTCTTTACAACGGCCTGGCTGCTGGAGGGGGTCTATTCGGCCTGGAGCAAACCTTACCGGTATGAGTCCAGTACCCGCCACAGCTGCTCGGGTGCGGAAGTCTACGAGCCGGAATTAAAGAAGGAGATCCGCATCTGTAACCCGCAGGGTAACGTTTATTCCGATACCACACTGTATGTGGAAAAGCGGAGCAATGCCCTGGGGATTGTGGTGCTTTGGGCTATCACGCGCGCCTGAACCCGGGAAAGTCAGGGCGCGAGAATCAGCGTCAGCCCGCCTCCAGCATCCCAAAACTCACAATCCGCGCGCGTCCCAGCTCTTTTGCCCGGTATAGCGCCACATCCGCAGCGCGCAGCAGGTTGTCGGTCTGGGCATGTTGTGGGTAGCTGGCAATGCCAATCGACACGTCCACCGGCCCAATCTCGGTCAGCCCGTAGCGAATCGACAGCTCATGCACGCCGGTGTAAATCTTCTGCGCGCAGGCGTACGCTTCTGCTTCATCGGCACCGGAAAGCAGCACCAGAAACTCCTCGCCCCCGTAGCGGAATGCCAGCCCGTTATCATGTGCGGCCCGCTGAACAATTGACGCCACGCTTTTAATCACCAGGTCGCCCGCTTCATGGCCGAAACGGTCGTTGATGCTCTTGAAGTGGTCAATATCAATCATCATGCAGCTTAACGGTACGCCAGTGCGTATCGCCTGCGCCGTTTGGGTTTGCAGGGTATCTTCCAGATGATGACGGTTACGCAGGCCGGTGAGCGGGTCAAACAACGCTTTTTCCAGCAACGCGTCGCGCAGACGCTGGTTGGCCAGCGCCAGGCCGAGCGCCTCGGCCATCAGCTCCAGATACGCGCGAGAAGGGGCATTGTCCGCTGTGATATTCTGGAAGGAGAGCAGGCCAATGGCCTCGCCCTGAGCGATAAGCGGCACGCAAAGCGCGCTTTCCGCCTGTGATGCGGGAAGATGGTAGCAGGCAATATCCGGCTCGCCGTTCACCGGCGGGTGACTCTGCCCGCGACGCACGGCCCAGCACTCGTCCGGATGGAACGTCGTCTCTTCCCCAACCGGCGAGAGCCATTGCGCGACGCAGCGCATCTGCCACGGTTCGCGGTCAAGGACGTAGAGTCGGCCCGCGATCCCCGGCGCGATATTGGGAGCAAACAGCTCCGCCACGTTAATCACATCGTTAAAGTTCTCACACCCCTGCAGCCGCTGGGTCATGCGCGCCAGCAGCTCGCGGATGGCCCAGTCGGCATCGCGCTCTTTTTCCAGACGCTGCCGCGCCAGGCCGTTTTCACGAAAGATGCTGATGGCCTGTGCCATATCGCCTATCTCATCAATCTGGTTGAAATTGGGCGTTTCAACCGCGTAATCCTGGGATGCCAGACGGTGCACCACGTCGCTCAGGCGGACCACGGGGCGGAGCACGCGGCGTTTTAATATAAAGCCGAGCACAAACAGGAACAGCAGGGCGGTCAGGCCGACCGTCAGCTCAGAGGCGGTACGCAGCGCTTTCGATTTTTTTGTCGCCTCCTGAACGGCGGCTATGACGCGCTTATCGAGTATCTGGCGGAAGTGATCGAGTTGATTCTGCGCGCGCTCAAGCTCCTGCTCATAGGGCTGACCATAGAGCAAGGCTACGGCCTGGGCGTCTTCTCCGCGTTCAAGGCTGGCGAGGGCGGTTTGCTGTTCGTCCTGCAGCTCATCGACGATCTTTATTCCTTCATGCAGCAGGGCCAGTTCTTCATCCGATGCGCCATTATCCTGCAGCTTTTCCAGCCGAAGCTCGATGCGCTTCAGGCTGTTTTCTGCCTGGTTATATTCCTTGAGAGCCTGAGGATCTTTTTTGATGACGTACAGCCGTGCTAAATCAGACTGCGCCCAGATATCGGTTTCGATATCTTCCGTCAGCTGATCAAATTTCTGCCGTTGTTCAACGGCCTGGCGCTCAAGGGTATCTGCATTGGACGCCATCAGCATGATGATGCCGGAGGCGATGGTCAGGCAGACCGTGGCCCCATAGGCCCAGTTTGTTATCGTCGCGATTCGCACCAGATGATCCTTTTACGACATGAGTAGGATGGCGTTCTTCAAATTATAGAAAACGTCTGATTTAAGGCGAAAAAAAAGGCGGCTCAGTGCCGCCTGGTGTGGTCTTTATCGTCACGTCCTTACAAATCTGGAGGATTTTTTCCTTCTTCGATGAAGTCGGGGTCCAGCTCTTCGGCGTTACCTTCGTGATCGCGCCCTGAGAAGAGGTTCCAGCAGGCGATAAATAGCGCGGCAATGAGCGGCCCAATCACAAAGCCGTTAATGCCGTACAGCTCCATGCCGCCGAGGGTGGAGATCAGAATCAGGTAGTCCGGCATTTTGGTGTCTTTTCCGACCAGCAGCGGGCGCAGGATATTGTCCACCAGCCCGACGACGATCACGAAGAAGCCGACAATAAACAGCCCCTGCCAGATCTGGTGCGTGGCGAAGAGGAAGATTGCAGCGGGCACCCAGACAATCGCCGAGCCGATGGCGGGCACCAGGGAAAGGAAGGCCATCAGCGCGCCCCAGAGCACGCTGCCGTCAATACCGGCAATAGCAAACGCAATCCCGCCGAGTATGCCCTGAACAACCGCCACCGCCGCCGTACCTTTTACCGTGGCCCGCGACACACCGACGAATTTGGCGAACAGGTGCTGCTTGGCGAAATCAGACAGCGGCAGAGAGTCGAGGATCTGGCGCACCAGATACGGGCCGTCTTTCAGCAGGAAGAACAGCAGATAAAGCATAATGCCGAAGCTAATCGCAAAGCCAAACGTGCCTTTGCCGATCAGGAACGCGCTGCCGGCGAGATATTGCCCGCCCTGCAGGGCAACATCGGAGAGTTTTTTCTGGATCTGCGCCGCGTTGGTCAGGTTGTGATCCGCCAGGAAGCCGCTGGCCCAGTCAGGCAGGTGGTTAAAGATGCTCGCCACCACTTCCGGGAACTGGGTGTTGTTCTCCTGGAGCTTCGTGTAAACCACGTTCAGCTCAATGGCGAGCGAAGAGAGGATCACCATCAGCGGAATAAAGACGATCAGGCAGATAATACCGATGGTCAACAGCGAGGCCAGCCCGTTGCGATCCCCCAGCGCGGCGCGCAGCTTGTTTTTTACCGGATTGAAGATAACGGTCAGAATGGCGGCCCACAGAATGGCGGAGAAGTAGGGCGACAGCACGTCGAAGAAGGCCCAGGTGACGAGGGCGAGAATGAAAATAAAGAAAGCTTTAGTCAGTCCATTAAAGCGCATAGTGATTCCTGGTAACGAATAAGCAGTGTCGACTATAGAACTGATTGTGAGAATTACCAACCCTTGCGCCGGGCAGTGTTGCGGTATGACTCTGCTCTTCACGGATACCACTTTCGACTGACCGAAGTTCGCCTTTTCCCGCACCATGCTGTAAGTATCTGCTTGCGGAGGTGCTTATGGCCTGGCGTCCGATTCTCTATGTGATCCTCACAACCCACCCCAGACTCAGCGCGCGGCGCGCCCGTTTGCGTCTGGTCATCTAGCTTTTTATTAACAATCGCGGTATAACACACCTTCTTTGGATGTTTAGATGTCCATACGTATAGAAGGTAATATGCAAACACAACAAGAAAATGGGCAGCTTAAGCGCACCATGAAAACACGCCACCTGATTATGCTCTCGCTGGGTGGCGTGATTGGGACAGGGTTATTCTTCAATACCGGCTACATCATTTCCACGACCGGGGCAGCGGGCACGCTGCTGGCCTACCTGATAGGCGCGCTGGTGGTCTGGCTGGTGATGCAGTGTCTGGGCGAACTTTCCGTAGCGATGCCGGAAACCGGCGCGTTCCACGTCTATGCCGCTCGCTATCTTGGCCCGGCGACGGGCTACACCGTGGCATGGCTCTACTGGCTCACCTGGACGGTGGCGCTCGGCTCGAGCTTCACCGCCGCGGGTTTCTGCATGCAGTACTGGTTCCCGCAGGTGCCCGTCTGGGCGTGGTGCGTTGTCTTCTGCGTGGTGATTTTTGGCCTGAACGTCATCTCGACGCGCTTCTTTGCTGAAGGCGAATTCTGGTTCTCGCTGGTGAAAGTCATCACCATCATCGCCTTTATTATTCTGGGTGGCGCGGCGGTCTTTGGCTTTATCCCGATGCAGGATGGTTCACCCGCGCCGGGCTTAAGCAACATTACCGCCGAAGGCTGGTTCCCGCACGGCGGCCTGCCGATCCTGATGACCATGGTGGCGGTGAACTTTGCCTTCTCCGGGACCGAGCTCATCGGTATTGCGGCGGGGGAAACTGAAAATCCGCACAAGGTGATTCCGGTCGCGATCCGCACTACCATTGCGCGCCTCATTATCTTCTTTATCGGTACCGTGTTTGTGCTGGCGGCGCTGATCCCGATGCAGCAGGCGGGCGTGGAAAAGAGCCCGTTCGTGCTGGTGTTTGAAAAGGTCGGTATTCCTTACGCGGCGGATATTTTTAACTTCGTGATCCTGACGGCGATCCTTTCGGCGGCGAACTCCGGGCTGTATGCCTCCGGGCGCATGCTGTGGTCGCTCTCTAATGAGAAAACGCTGCCGCGCTGCTTTGCCCGGGTGAACAAAAACGGCGTGCCGCTGACGGCGCTCTCGGTTTCTATGCTCGGCGGCGTGCTGGCGCTGTTCTCAAGCGTGGTGGCGCCGGACACGGTGTTCGTGGCGCTCTCGGCAATTTCGGGCTTTGCGGTGGTGGCCGTCTGGATCAGCATCTGCGCGTCGCACTTCGTTTTCCGTCGTCGCCATCTGCAGTCCGGGCAGCCGCTCTCTGCGCTGCAGTACCGCGCGCCGTGGTATCCGCTGGTGCCGGTGCTCGGTTTTATCCTCTGCGTAGTGGCCTGTGTCGGCCTGTGGTTTGACCCAAGCCAGCGCATTGCCCTTTATTGCGGGATCCCGTTTGTCGCCCTGTGTTATGGTGCCTACTACCTGACCCGAAATATGACATCGCAGGAGCCTGAACATGTCGCAGAATAATCCGCTTACCGCCATCCTTGAAAAACAGCCGTTTGTGGTGCTGGATGGCGCGATGGCGACGGAGCTGGAAGCGCGCGGCTGTAACCTGGCAGACAGCCTCTGGTCTGCCAAAGTGCTGATGGAAAACCCGGAGCTTATCCGTGAAGTGCATCTTGATTATTACCGCGCGGGCGCGCAGGTGGCGATCACCGCCAGCTATCAGGCCACGCCTGCGGGCTTTGCGGCACGCGGTCTGGATGAGGCGCAGTCCCGGGCGCTGATTGGCAAAAGCGTGGAGCTGGCACGTAAGGCGCGTGAAGCGTATCTGGCTGAAAATCCGCATGCGGGCACGCTGCTGGTGGCGGGATCCGTTGGGCCATACGGCGCGTATCTGGCGGATGGCTCAGAGTATCGCGGCGACTACGTGCGCAGCGCTGAGGAGTTTACTGCCTTCCACCGCCCGCGAGTTGAAGCGCTGCTGGACGCGGGCGCTGACCTGCTGGCCTGCGAAACGCTGCCCTCGTTTGCCGAGATTAAGGCGCTGGCGGCGCTTCTGGCCGGGTATCCCCGCGCCCGGTCGTGGTTCTCCTTTACCCTGCGGGACAGCGAGCACCTGAGCGACGGTACGCCGCTGCGTGACGTGGTCAGCGTGCTGGCACACTCGCCGCACATTGTCGCATTGGGCATTAACTGTATCGCCTTGGAAAACACCACGGCCGCGCTGAAGCATCTGCAAAGCCTGACGCCGCTGCCGCTGGTGGTCTACCCGAACTCGGGCGAGCATTATGACGCGGTGACCAAAACCTGGCACCACCACGGTGAAGCCTGCGAGACGCTGGCGGGGTATCTGCCGCAGTGGCTGGAAGCCGGAGCGAAGCTGATTGGCGGATGCTGTCGCACCACGCCGAAGGATATTGCTGAGCTGAACGCGCAGCGCTGATGCCCTCACCCTGACCCTCTCCCACGGGGAGAGGGGAAAAAACGAACCGCACAAAACCAACTATCCTTTCCCGCTTTTTATCTAAAAACGAATCGTTATGAGCGATTCATTTTTATTCCTTTATCAAAATTCCCGCGTTGGAAATACTGCCCTCATAACAACAAGGGGAGCAGGCACTATGGCAATTTCATCGCGAATCACACTTCTCGGCGCACTGGCGCTGTGGGCATTTCAGGCGCAGGCGGTGGACGTCACCGTCGCGTATCAAACTTCTGCGGAACCGGCGAAAGTCGCGCAGGCGGACAACACCTTTGCCAAAGAGAGCGGCGCGAAAGTCGACTGGCGCAAGTTTGACAGCGGCGCGTCCGTGGTGCGTGCGCTAGCCTCCGGCGACGTGCAGATCGGCAATATCGGTTCCAGCCCGCTGGCGGTTGCGGCCAGCCAGCAGGTGCCGATTGAGGTGTTCCTGCTCGCCTCGCAGCTCGGTAACTCTGAAGCGCTGGTGGTGAAGAAAAACATCACCAAACCGGAAGACCTGATCGGCAAACGCATCGCCGTGCCGTTTATCTCCACCACCCACTACAGCCTGCTGGCGGCGCTGAAACACTGGGGCATCAAGCCGGGGCAGGTACAAATTATCAACCTCCAGCCGCCGGCGATTATCGCGGCCTGGCAGCGCGGCGACATTGACGGGGCCTATGTGTGGGCACCGGCCGTGAACGAGCTGGAAAAAGACGGCACTGTGCTGACCGACTCCGAAAAAGTGGGCCAGTGGGGGGCGCCAACTCTCGACGTGTGGGTCGTACGTAAAGACTTCGCCGAGAAACATCCTGAGGTGGTGAAAGCCTTCGCCAAAAGCGCGATTGATGCCCAGCAGCCGTACATCAGCAATCCTGATGAATGGCTGAAGCAGCCCGCTAACCTGGAAAAACTCTCCCGCCTGAGCGGCGTGCCGGAAGCGGACGTGCCGGGGCTGGTGAAGGGCAATACCTATCTGACCCCCGCGCAGCAGGTGCAGCAGCTGACCGGGCCGGTAAACAAAGCGATTGTTGATACCGCCACCTTCCTGAAAGAGCAGGGCAAAGTGCCCGCGGTGGCGACGGATTACAGCCAGTACGTAACCGATCTTTTTGTGAAATAAGGAGTCCGCCATGCTGAATATTACAAATCTGTCTGCTGATTACGGTGGTAAACCCGCGCTGGAGGATATCAACCTGACGCTGGACAGCGGTGAACTGCTGGTGGTGCTGGGTCCGTCCGGGTGCGGAAAAACCACGCTGCTCAATCTGATCGCCGGGTTTGTCCCTTATCAGCATGGCACCATTCAGCTGGAAGGCAAAAAGGTGGAAGGCCCCGGCGCCGAGCGCGGCGTGGTCTTCCAGAATGAAGGCCTGCTCCCGTGGCGCAACGTGCAGGAAAACGTGGCGTTTGGGCTACAGCTTGCGGGCATCAATCGTGAACAGCGGCTGGAAACGGCGCGGGCGATGCTGAAAAAAGTGGGGCTGGAAGGGGCGGAAAAACGCTTCATCTGGCAGCTTTCCGGCGGCCAGCGGCAGCGCGTAGGTATTGCCCGCGCGCTGGCGGCGAATCCGCAGCTGTTGCTGCTGGACGAGCCGTTCGGGGCGCTCGACGCCTTCACCCGCGAGCAGATGCAAACCCTGCTGCTGCGCCTGTGGCATGAGACGGGCAAGCAGGTGCTGTTGATTACCCACGATATCGAAGAGGCGGTGTTTATGGCGACGGAGCTGGTGCTGCTCTCGCCGGGGCCGGGCCGCGTGCTGGAGCGTTTGCCGCTGGATTTCGCCCGCCGCTACGTCGCCGGGGAACCCGTGCGCAGCATCAAATCCGATCCGCTGTTTATCGAACAGCGTGAGTACGTTTTAAGCCGCGTGTTTGAACAGCGGGAGGCTTTCTCATGAGCATCGTCTTCAGTGAAAAAACGCGCCGCACGCGTCTGGCGCTGCGCTGGCCTTTCTCACGTCAAATCACGTTGAGCGTCGGTACGCTGCTGATGCTGCTGGCGGTGTGGTGGGCAGTTGCTGCCCTGCAGTGGGTCAGCCCGCTGTTTCTGCCGCCGCCGGGACAGGTGCTGGCCAAACTCATTACCATCGCCGGGCCGCAGGGCTTTATGGATGCCACGCTCTGGCAGCACTTAGGTGCCAGCCTGGCGCGCATTCTGGTGGCGCTGCTGGCGGCGGTGATTATCGGCATTCCCGTGGGGATTGCGATGGGGCTGAGCTCGACGGTGCGAGGCATCCTCGACCCGCTGATTGAGCTTTACCGCCCGGTCCCGCCGCTTGCCTATCTGCCGCTGATGGTGATCTGGTTCGGCATCGGTGAAACGTCAAAAATCCTGCTGATTTATCTGGCGATTTTCGCCCCGGTGGCCATGTCGGCGCTGGCGGGCGTGAAGAGCGCCCAGCAGGTGCGGATCCGCGCGGCGCAGTCGCTGGGAGCCAGCCGCACGCAGGTGCTGCTGTTCGTGATTTTACCGGGCGCACTGCCGGAGATTTTAACCGGGCTGCGCATCGGCCTTGGCGTGGGCTGGTCTACGCTGGTAGCCGCAGAGCTTATTGCGGCCACGCGCGGCCTTGGCTTTATGGTGCAGTCGGCGGGGGAGTTCCTGGCGACTGACGTGGTGCTGGCTGGGATCGCGGTGATCGCCGCGATCGCCTTCGGATTAGAACTGGGGCTGCGCGCGTTACAGCGCCGTCTGACGCCCTGGCATGGAGAAATACAATGAGTGAACGTCTGACCATTACCCCGCTGGGGCCGTACATTGGCGCACAGGTATCGGGCCTGGATGTGACCCGTCCGCTGAGTGATAACCAGTTCGAGCAGCTATACCACGCGGTGCTGCGTCATCAGGTGGTATTCCTGCGCGAGCAGGCGATCACTCCGCAGCAGCAGCGCGCGCTGGCCCTGCGCTTTGGCGATCTGCATATTCACCCCGTCTATCCGCATGCGGAAGGGGTGGAGGAGATTATCGTCCTCGACACCCACAACGATAATCCGCCGGACAACGACAACTGGCATACCGACGTAACCTTTATCGAGACGCCGCCTGCGGGGGCGATACTGGCGGCGAAGCTGCTGCCGGATACGGGGGGCGATACGCTGTGGGCCAGCGGGATTGCGGCGTATGAGGCGCTGTCAGTGCCGTTCCGGACGCTGCTGAGCGGGCTGCGGGCGGAGCACGACTTCAAAAAATCGTTCCAGGAGTACAAGTACCGCAAGAGTGAAGAGGAGCATCAGCGCTGGCAGGAGGCGGTTGCGAAACATCCTCCGCTGCTGCACCCGGTGGTGCGGACCCATCCGGTCACGGGCAAGCAGGCGCTGTTTGTGAACGAAGGATTCACGACGCGCATTGTGGATGTGTCCGAGAAAGAGAGCGAGGCGCTGTTAGGTTTCCTGTTCGCGCATATCACCAAACCGGAGTTCCAGGTACGCTGGCGCTGGCAGGAGAATGACCTGGCGATCTGGGATAACCGCGTGACGCAGCACTACGCCAATGCGGACTATTTGCCGCAACGCCGGATTATGCAGCGGGCGACGATTTTGGGCGATAAGCCGTTTTACCGGGCGCCTTGATCCCCTTACCCTCTCCCCAAAGGGGCGAGGGGACTGCCCGGTGCGATTTTCACCCTCTCCCTTTTAGGGAGAGGGCTGGGGTGAGGGTATTAAATGCGCCTCAATATACCGCTGATAGCGGTTCGCCTTCAGATAACACAAATCCACCAGCACCAGCCCGTCAATACAGTTGTTGAACGCCGGGTCGCTGCCAAAATCAATAAACTGCACGCCGCCGGGCTCGCACAGCTCGGAATATTGCTTGTAGAGCGGCGGAATGCCGCACCCAAGATTGCCGAGCAGGGATTTCAGCTTTGTCAGATCGTCCACGTAATCCACGCCGCCAAACTGCGCGAGCACGTCCGGCAGCGATGCGGGATACGGCTGGCGCGAGGCGGCGAGCGGATGCGTCGCCGGGAACCACAGGCGATAAAATGCCACCAGCAGATCCCGCGCGGCAGGCGGTAAGCCGCCGGAAATGGAGACCGGGCCAAACAGATAGCGGTAGTGCGGATAACGCGCCAGATAGGCACCAATGCCGGACCATAAATAGTCCAGGCCGCGGCGTCCCCAGTAGCGTGGCTGGATAAAGCTGCGCCCCAGCTCAATGCCGTGCTCCAGCACGTCCTGCATTTTGTCGTCGTAGTGGAACAGACTATAGCTGTACAGCCCCTCAACGCCGCGTTTTTCGATCTGCATGGCCGTCGGCATAAAGCGATACGCCCCGACAATCTCCAGATCGTCCTCATCCCACAGGATCAGGTGCAGATAATCATCGTCGTAGCTGTCGGTGTCCCGGCGTTTGCCGCTCCCTTCCTCCACCGCGCGAAAGGCAATCTCGCGCAGGCGGCCCAGCTCGCGCAGCAGCGGGGCGTCTTCCTGGCCGTTTCGCTGCCAAAGATAGATGGTTTTACCGTCGCTGGTTTTTCCCAGGTTCTCGGCCTGCGCCAGCGCGCGTTTCAGTGTGGCCCGGTCTTCCGGACGGGCAATCGCGCACTGGGTTTTAAAGACCCCGGGCAATCCCTTGCCAAGACGCATCACGTGCTGACGGCACTGCTCGGCCATCTCACGCGACGAAAGGTTAGCGCTGTGCCAGTGATGCCACGTAATCTGCTGGCCGATTTTGATCGGCAGCTGGCTGTGGCGGCGGCGGAACATCTGCTGCATCAGCAGCAGCATCGACAGCGTCGGAGAGACCAGCGTGCTGGCATAAAAGAGCAGGCTGTTATGCGCCTGAATATGCACCGGCAGCAGCGGGGCGCGCAGCTTGCCGGCGAGTTTGATAAAGCCGGAGTGCCATTTCTTATCGCGAATGCCCTTGAGCGTAGGGCGGGAAACTTCTCCGGCCGGGAAGAAGATCAGCACGCCCGCGTTTTGCAGATGCTGTTCCATCTGCACCAGGGACGATTTCGCCGTCCTGCCGCCCATATTGTCCACCGGAATAAACAGCGAGCTGAGAGGCTCAAGGTGGGCCAGCATCCGGTTGGTCACGACTTTAACATCGCGCCGCACGCGGGAGACGGCGTACATCAGCGCCAGGCCGTCCAGCGTACCCGTCGGGTGGTTGGCAATGATGACCAGCGGGCCATGTTCGGGGATTTGTTCGAGATCGCGGGCGGAAACGGTGCAGAGAATATCAAGGTGCTCCAGAACCTGCTCCACCATATCCAGTCCTTTCAGGTGGCGGTGGGCTGCGGCAAATTGCTGAAATTCGTCTTCGTAGAACAGTCTTTTTAACAGACTTTTTTGCCAGGGGGCGGGCCTCGCCTGAGGCCAAAGATCGTCGAGAACGCTATCGAGGCTAAACATGGTTACTCCTCCTGCCGTCTTGCGAAGACAGTAGAAGGAGCAGATGTCGGTTGTATTGCAGTTTGGTGAAGATTAGCGCAGAGAACAGGCCGGGCCAGGCGAAGCCGCCACCCGGCGCTAAAGCGGATTAACGCAGAATTTTTTTCTCGGCCAGATCCAGCGCGAAGTAGCTGAAGATCAGATCCGCGCCCGCGCGTTTGATAGCGCCGAGGCTTTCCAGGACCACTTTCTCTTCGTCAATTGCACCCGCCAGCGCGGCGAATTTGATCATCGCGTACTCACCGCTGACCTGGTAAGCGCCCAGCGGCAGGTCGGTGCGCTCGCGGATGTCGCGCAGGATATCGAGATACGCGCCAGCCGGTTTCACCATCAGGCAGTCTGCGCCCTGGGCTTCATCGAGCAGGGATTCACGAATCGCTTCCCGACGGTTCAGCGGGTTCATCTGATAGGTTTTACGATCGCCTTTCAGCGCCGTTCCCGCCGCTTCGCGGAACGGGCCGTAGAAGGAGGAGGCAAATTTGGTGGAGTAAGACATGATGGCGGTGTCGGTGAAACCGGCCGCGTCCAGGGCCTGACGAATCGCCTGAACCTGTCCGTCCATTGCGGCAGATGGCGCGATGAAGTCCGCACCCGCAGCGGCCGCGACGACCGCCTGCTTGCCGAGGTTTAGCAGGGTAGCATCGTTATCCACGCCGTGATCGCACAGCACGCCGCAGTGGCCGTGAGAGGTATATTCACAGAAGCAGGTGTCGGACATCACCACCATTTCCGGCACGGTCTCTTTGCAGATGCGGGACATGCGGGCGACGAGGCCATCTTCTTTCCACGCGTCGCTGCCGGTCGCGTCAGTATGGTGGGAGATGCCGAAGGTCATCACCGAGCGGATACCCGCGTTGGCGATACGTTCGATCTCACGCGCCAGATATTTCTCCGGAATGCGCATTACGCCCGGCATGGCTTCGATGGCTTTGTAGTCATCGATCTCTTCTTCGACAAAAATCGGCAACACCAGATCGTTTAAGGTCAGGGTTGTCTCTTCAAACATAGCGCGCAGTGCAGGTGACTTGCGCAGGCGGCGGGGACGTGCAATTAAATCGGTCATGGTATGCCTGATGTTTGTGGAACAAAGAAGGCTAGTGTACCTCAAAGTGGCGACGGGTGTTTTACTAAAGTGGGCATTTTGCTTTTGCAAAATGCGGCAGGTGAGTTTGCCTGTTACCAATAATATATAATGCAGGTCACTATAACTCTGAAATAAGAATGAGATATTCGTGTTATTTCTATATGGTAATGAATGCATAATCAAAAATGATTTATTATTTTTATGGTGTTTTTTCGATTGATTTGGCCGTGCATTAACATTCTGTTTTTATAATATTTATTTTATGACGCCTTATGCTTTGTGGTCTGGATGTGTTTTTTGTCTGAATACGGACTTAATGGAAACATTCATTGAACCTTTTCGAAGTGAAACTGCATAATTCCCTCCGCAATTAAATATTGCAAATTCATTGATGGACAAACTTGCTTACGTCCCTGAGGAGGGATGACCCAATGCAAACATGGAAAAAGAAACTGGTTGTATCTCAACTTGCATTAGCCTGCACCCTGGCTATCGCTTCTCAGGCCAATGCGAAGGATATTTCTGGTACGACATATAATACCTTCGGATACGATAATACAGCGTCCAACCCCTGGTATTATGGTTATGCCGACTGGGATTACTCAGATGCCATCCACGATGGTGATATTTATCCTGTGATTAATAAAGCCACCGTGAATGGCGTTATTTCAACGTATTATCTTGATGATGGTATCAATGGTCGGGCAAATGCGTTGAGCATTTCCAACAGCACCATTCATGGCATGATCACTTCTGAATGTATGACCGCCTCGTGTGCTGATGGTATAGATACCGACGGCACGACCCATTCTCAGTACGATCGTTTTAGCCTGACCGTGGATAACTCTACGATCAACGATACCTATGAGCATTACGCTTATGACGTCGTAAATGGTCAGAGCACAGAAACGCATTATCTGGACACCTATGCTCTCGGTAACGCGATTACCCTGGATGTTGAATCGGATATTGTGATCCAGAATAACTCCCACGTTGCGGGGATTACGCTCACACAGGGGTATCAGGAACTGGATAATACCCCATACGACGGAGTTGAAGGCGTAGCCAACAGCAGCAAAGTCTTTACCGACACGCTAGTTGTGAAAGATTCGGTACTGACTTCCGGTGCGTACAGCGATTTAGGGACCAGCGGATTCTACGGTCAAAGCGCGAAGCCGAGCGACTACGGTGAAACCAGCGCGACAGCGGCAGATGATGCGGCGCTGATTGTGGCCGCCAGCGCGTCTGATAACGCGATGCAGACCACCGCCACGTTCGATCACTCCACCGTTACTGGCGATATTCTGTTCTCCAGCACCTTCGACAACAACTTCTTCCCGAACGGCGATCCGGCAACCGATACCACCGCAGACGGCATCTCTAACCCTACTACCAACGGCTGGGATGGCACCGATAAGCTGGATGTTACTCTCACCAACGGCAGCAAATGGGTCGGTGCAGCGCAGTCCAGCGTCGAGGCTATTGGCACGGCGCAGATGTATGGCCAGGGCTACAGCAACGTAGACTGGAGCACTCTGTCTCCTAACAGCATTTGGCCGGATTCCACCTATGACAGCAACGGACACGTTGCGGGCGAAGCGGTGTATCAGAGCGGTCTGTTTAACATCGCGCTGGATAACGGCTCCGAGTGGGATACCCGTAAGATGTCTAACATCGACACGCTGACGGTAAACAACCATTCTCAGGTCAATGTTGAAAGCTCTGGCCTGCTGGCGGATACCATCACTCTGACCAATGCTTCCTCATTGAATATCGGCGACAGCGGCGACGTAGCCACCGACCATCTGTATCTGGACAGCTATAGCCGTGCGGCACTGACGGAAGAAACGGCCGATCTTTATGCCAACACTATCACCGTGGATAACGGTGCAGAACTGGCGCTGGGGCTGGGCCAGGTTGATACGCACAATATGGTACTGACCGATGGCGGTGTGTTAAACGTTGCCAGCCGTGATTACGTGCTGAACAGCGATCTGAACAACGCTCGCTATATCACCAACGATAAGCGCAGCGCCGATTATGACTACGGCGTTGTGGCCATTAACTCTGACGGCCATCTGGCGGTGAACGGTGATGTTGCAGGCAACTACCAGGTCCGTATTGACGGCGCGACCGGAGCAGGTTCCGTTGCTGATTACAAAAACAAAGAGATTATTCGCGTTTATGACAATAACGCGGATACCACAGCCAGCTTCACTGCCGCAAACAGAGCCGATTTAGGTGCTTACACTTACCAGGCGCAGCAGCAGGTTGACTCCGTTGTCCTCCAGCAGAAAGCGCTGACCGACTACGCGAATATGGCGCTGAGCATTCCTTCTGCCAATACCAATATCTGGAATCTGCAGCAGGATACCGTAGGCTCGCGTCTGACAAACAGCCGTCACGGCCTGGCGGATAACGGCGGAGCGTGGGTGAGCTACTTCGGCGGCAACTTCGACGGTGACAGTGGCGTTATCAGCTACGATCAGGACGTGAGCGGTATTATGGTGGGTCTGGATACCCAGATTGACGGTAATAACGCGAAGTGGATCGTCGGTGGTGCGGCAGGTTTCGCGAAGGGTGATATCAGCGATCGTACCGGTCAGGTCGATCAGGACAGCCAGACGGCGATGATCTACGCGTCAGCGAAGTTTATGAACGACCTGTTCCTTGACAGCTCCCTGAGCTACACCCGCTTCAACAGCGATCTTTCCGCTAACATGAGCAACGGCCAGTATGTTGACGGTAATACCACCAGCGACGCTGTTGGTTTTGGGCTGAAGCTGGGCTATGACTGGAAACCAAACCTCTCTGGCTACGTTACGCCATATGCAGCCGTATCTGGCCTGTTCCAGTCTGGTGATGATTATCGTCTGAGCAATGACATGCGCATGGATGGGCAATCTTACGACAGCCTGCGTTATGAACTCGGTGTTGATACGGGTTACACCTTCAACTACGGCGGCGATCAGGCTCTGACCCCTTACTTCAAACTGGCCTATGTCTATGACGACGCCGATAACAATGCCGATATTAACGGCGACGGCATTGATAACGGCGTGAAAGGTTCAGCTGTTCGTGTTGGGCTGGGCACCCAGTTCAGCTTCACGAAGAACTTCAGTGCTTACACTGATGCCACTTATCTGGGCGGCGGTGACGTTGACCAGAACTGGGGCGCAAACCTTGGCGTGAAATATAACTGGTAATGCATAAAAGCGGGGGAGGGATGACCTCCCCACTTTTTCCAAAAGCAATAAAAATAATATTGAACCGACAAATACGGATGTTTTAAGGTCTGCATGAACGTTAATGCGAAACCGCTTTCTGAATTACGCCGGCTCGAACAGTGTTTAATATCGGCCAGTACTCCTTTTACATGTACGCCCCAACAATTAATAACGTCAGATGAATGGAATGAGCCTCGTACGATCGTATTACAAACCGGTGTTATTGAGGTCTACCGTTCCTCTGATGAGCTGCTGGTTGGAATTGCGACTGCTCCTTTTATTTTCGGTCTGTCGACGGTGATGATTCATCACTCTCAGGAATATAGGGTGATGGCAAAAACGGCCTGTACCGGTTTTTATTTGTCTACGGAAACCACCCGTCAACTCATTCAACAGAATTCACTCTGGAAAGAGGCCTTCTGCTGGTTATCGTGGATAAATTACATTCTTGAAAAACGCGATATGCAGCTGGTTGGCAATAACTCCTATCACCAGATCCGCGCGATGCTGTTAAATATGGCCGAGTGGGATGAAACGCTGCGTTCAAAAATCGGTGTGATGAATCATATTCAGCAAAGCACACGTATTTCACGTTCTGTTGTTGCCGAGGTTCTGGCCGCCCTGCGACAGGGAAACTATATCAATATGAGCCGGGGCAAGCTGGTCAGCATCAACCGCTTGCCCACGGAATATTAATATCAGTTGAACGCGGTAATAACCTGGGCCTTATTGGCGCTCAGCTCAGCCACCAGGTTATTAATCCCGTCACTCATATTGACGAAACGCGTATGCGGGGAGCGGGTGACCACCACAAATGCGCCCACGTTTGACTGCGGGATCATGGCCATATAGGTGATGAACCCACCACCGCCGCCGGTTTTCTGAATAATTCCCGGACGGCCATTTTTTGGCGCCATATAGACCCAGCCCATGCCGAGCGCATCGGCTTTACCCGGCACGTCCATCCCGATGACGCGGTGCAGCTGGGTACGCTGATAAATCAGGGTTTGCATACGATCGGCCTGGCTGCTGCGAGCGTAGAAATCCGAGGAAAGGAACTGCTGCATCCAGCGCATCATGTCGCCAGGCGTGGAATAGACCCCGCCGCTGCCCACGGCCGCGAGCGTGTTATTACAGGGGCTTGCGCCTTTCTCCGCCACCATCAGGCGACGGCATTGATCCGGGGACGGGGTAAAGGTGGTGTCTTTCATGCCCAGCGGACGGGTTATCTGCTCTTCAAACAGCTGCGTATAAGGTTTGCCAGCCGCCGTTGAAAGAGCGTCCGCCAGCAGGTCAAAGGCCAGGTTTGAATAAGAGGCCTGCGAACCCGGAGCCGCCTTCAGCGTGGCGGTACTCAGATAGCTCCAGCGCTGGTCGCGCGTTGGCCAGACAAATACGTCACGGTGCGCCGCCCCGCCCGGCTGCTCACGCGGCAGGGCGCTGGTGTGGGTGGCAAGGTTCACAAGCCGAATCGGCGTACCCTGATAGGTTGGAACCCGGGCGCCTGGAGGCGCGTATTTGCTGAGCGGGTCGTCGAGCTTCACCACGCCCTGGTCGAGCAGTTTCACCAGCATTTCGCTGGTCATCAGCTTGGTTAAGGACGCGATGCGGATAACGGAATCCAGCTGCGGATGAATGTTATTTCCCGGGCGCGTTTCGCCAAAGCTGCGGAACACGCGCTGGTTTCCGTCGATGACGACCATCGCCATTCCGGTCGCGCCGCTGCCGTAATAGATAAGGTTCGCGTAGCGATCGGCAATATCTGAAGCTAAAACGGGAGCCGTCAGCGGTTGGGCTGCCTGGGCGGTAGAAAAGCTCACCGCACACAGCGCGGCAAAAGAGAGCAGACAACGTTTCAACGAAAAGCATCCATGAAGTGAAATAGGAAAGTTATGGGTATTTATACTACTAAACGGTACCGCGCAATGCCCCGAATTGCATAACGATAGCGAGAAAAACGTAACCATGGGTAAATATGAACAATTTACTTACGAGCCATCTCCCATTTTGTGACATCGGGCTTATGATAGGCACCAGTGTCACTCAATCTTACGGAGAACGGTATGTCTGAGAAGCGTGTGGTTATGGTTGTCGATATGCAGAACGGGGTATTTGAAACCCCTCGTCATCAGCGCGAAAAGTGTGTTTCTCTGATCAACCAGCTTACGCAGGCTGCCGACAAGGTGATTTTTATTCAGCACACCGAGGCCGGGGGGCTGGAAGAGGGAAGTGAAGGGTTTGCGCTACTGCCTGAACTCCATCAGCCGGCTGACGCGCTTTACGTGACCAAAACGGCCTGTGATGCCTTCTACAACACCGGGCTTGAGACGCTGCTTCGTGACCAGGGCATTCGCGAGTTTGTCATCTGCGGCTGCGCCACCGATTACTGCGTTGATGCGACGATCAAGAACGGCGTTAGCCGGGGTTATCACATCACAGTTGCGGAAGATGCCCATACCACATCCAACCGCCCGGCTGCTGAAGCACAGATCCTGATTAACCATCACAACGACGTCTGGCGTAACTTCATTGCGCCAGCGAACCCTCTCGCAGTGAAACGCACCGAAACAATTCTCGAAAACTGGAAAGCGAACTAATAATCAACCCTCGGGTCTGACCTTTTTGCCTGAGCCGGGAGGCTGGCTTGGGCAGGTATTTCGTTTGGTAACATGTTGTGCACAGCAACAGCCATAACAACAAGAAGGAAGCATTATGTTTAAGTCTTTTTTCCCAAAGCCGGGGCCTTTTTTCCTGTCGGCATTTATTTGGGCACTGATCGCTGTCATTTTCTGGCAGGCGGGAGGGGGCGCATGGCTGACGCGCATCACGGGAGCGACAGGCGAGGTACCGATTAGCGCGGCGCGCTTCTGGTCGCTCAGCTACCTGCTGTTTTATGCCTACTACACGGTGTGCGTAGGGCTGTTTGCCCTTTTTTGGTTTGTCTATTCTCCGCACCGCTGGCAGTACTGGTCGATCCTCGGCACATCGCTGATTATCTTCGTCACCTGGTTTCTGGTGGAAGTGGGCGTGGCGGTTAACGCCTGGTATGCGCCGTTCTACGATCTGATCCAGACCGCGCTGAGCTCGCCGCATAAGGTGACCATCAATCAGTTCTACCATGAAGTTGGCGTCTTCCTTGGCATCGCCCTGATTGCGGTTATCATCGGCGTGATGAACAACTTCTTCGTCAGCCACTACGTTTTCCGCTGGCGTACCGCGATGAACGAACATTATATGGCGCACTGGCAGCACCTGCGCCATATCGAAGGTGCCGCACAGCGTGTGCAGGAAGACACCATGCGTTTTGCCTCCACGCTTGAAGACATGGGCGTCAGCTTTATCAACGCTATTATGACGCTGATTGCCTTCCTGCCGGTGCTGGTAACGCTCTCGGCGCATGTACCGGATTTGCCGATTGTCGGCCATATTCCGTATGGTCTGGTGATTGCCGCGATCGTCTGGTCGCTGATGGGGACGGGCCTGCTGGCGGTGGTGGGGATCAAACTGCCGGGGCTGGAGTTTAAAAATCAACGCGTCGAAGCCGCATACCGTAAAGAGCTGGTTTATGGCGAAGACGATGCCAACCGCGCCTCGCCGCCGACCGTCCGCGAGCTGTTTGGCGCCGTGCGTCGCAACTATTTCCGTCTCTACTTCCACTATATGTATTTCAACATCGCGCGTATTTTGTATCTGCAGGTGGATAACGTTTTCGGTTTGTTCCTGCTGTTTCCGTCCATTGTTGCGGGTACGATTACGCTCGGTCTGATGACGCAGATCACCAACGTTTTCGGTCAGGTTCGCGGGTCGTTCCAGTACCTGATCAGCTCCTGGACCACGCTGGTAGAACTGATGTCCATCTACAAACGTCTGCGCAGCTTTGAACGCGAGCTGGACGATCGTGACCTGCAGGAAGTCACCAACACATTTAGCTAATACAGGAAGTTGCTATGTCTTTTGCCGTACCGCGCGCGTTACCGTTGACCATTCTGGCCGCTTTTGTACTGGCAGGCTGTGCCGAAAAGGGGGCTGCTCCGCTCAAAAAGGGCGAGAAGCCCGTTGATGTGGCGAGCGTTGTGCGGCAGAAAATGCCCGCCAGCGTAAAGGATCGCAATGCGTGGGCAGACGCGCTGGCAAAAACCTTTGAAAGCCAAAAGATCGCGCCGACCGAGGAGAACATCTGTTCGGTGCTGGCGGTGGCGCAGCAGGAGTCAATGTACCAGTCAGATCCGGCTGTGCCGGGTCTGAACAAAATCGCCTGGAAAGAGATCGACCGCCGCGCGGAGTCCATGCATATCCCGGTGTTCCTCGTGCATACCGCGCTTAAAATCACCTCGCCGAACGGCAAAAGCTACAGCGAACGGCTGGATACGGTGAAAACCGAAAAACAGCTTAGCGCCATCTTTGATGATTTCATCAGCATGGTCCCAATGGGGCAGAAGCTGTTTGGTTCACTGAACCCGGTCCACACCGGTGGTCCGATGCAGGTGAGCATCGCGTTCGCGGAGAAGCACACCGACGGCTATCCGTGGAAAATCGACGGGACGGTGCGCCAGGAGGTCTTCTCCCTGCGCGGCGGACTGTGGTTCGGCACGTATCACCTGTTGAACTACACGGCGAACTACGATGAGCCGCTGTACCGCTTTGCCGACTTTAACGCCGGCTGGTATGCCAGCCGTAATGCGGCATTCCAGAGTGCGGTCAGCCGCGCAAGCGGCGTCAAGCTCGCGCTGGACGGCGATCTCATCGCTTACGGCAGCAGCGAGGCGGGGAGCACCGAGCTGGCCGTACGGAAACTTTCTACAACGCTGGGTCTGAGCAACAGCGACATTCGCCGTCAGCTTGAGAAAGGCGATAGTCTGGCCTTTGAGAAAACGGATCTGTACAAGAAGGTGTTTGCGCTCGCAGAGCAGAAAAGCGGGAAAACGTTACCGAGGGCTATCCTGCCGGGCATTCAGCTGGAAAGCCCGAAGATCACGCGTAACCTGACCACCGCGTGGTTCGCAAAACGCGTGGACGATCGTCGGGCTCGCTGTATGGGGCTTTAACGGCGACGGCGAAAGCGCAGCACTAATGCCACAACGCCCAGAATCATACATCCCGCGAGGAAGGGGATCAGGCCGAACAGGGTGCTGACGCCAAAGCCAATCTCAACTCGCGGGCGTCCGTTATCCTGCACCTGCATCAGGTGTTCATAAACGCCAGGCGCATGGACCAGCATATTGAGCAGCTGTGAGCCGGCCCAGAAGCAAAACAGGACAAACAGGGCATACGCGATATTACCCGCCGTAGAGGTTTTTGGTTTTCCGCCAAAAATCGGTTTCGACAATGTAAAGTCAGCCATGATGACCTCCGGATAAATCGCTCTGTTAATACGCTTCGTACAGGGTGAGTTTGACAGGTCATCGCATTTGTCAATATCAGAATCGTGGTAATTTACGCGCCGGAATCCTCCTGGATTGTTGATTTCTGCAGCACGTCACAATTTATTAACTTAAGTGAAATTGCGTCGCGTTTCAGAATTTCCGTATCTGCCACAGACCTGGCCGTAAAACTGTGAGAGGATGTCTTTTTTTCCTGCCGGAGTTGTTATGAAGCTCACGTCCAAACTACGCCGTGACTGGCACTACTACGCCTTCGCTATCGGGCTGATCTTTATTCTTAACGGTGTTGTGGGCCTGTTGGGGTTTGAAGCAAAAGGCTGGCAAACGTATGCCGTAGGGCTGGTGACCTGGGTCATTAGTTTCTGGCTGGCGGGGTTGATTATCCGCCGTCGCCCTGAAGAGACGACAGCGGATGAGGCTGAGTCGGCGAAGAGCGCCGATTAACCGTTTACGGAATTTTTAAGCGCGCTGTCGGCGGCGTGACGCTCCAGCGCCAGCTCGATCAGGCGGGTGATCAATTCCGGGTAGCTCAGGCCGCTCGCCTGCCACAGCTTCGGATACATGCTGATGTTAGTGAACCCCGGCAGCGTGTTAATTTCATTGATCACCACCTCGTTTTCCGCCGTCAGGAACACATCCACGCGCGCCATGCCGCAGCAGCCGAGCGTCTGATAAGCGCGAATGGCGATCGCCCGGATCTTATCGTTAACCGCCGGATCGAGATCCGCAGGCACGACAACCTGTGCGCCTTTATCATCAATGTATTTGGTGTCGTACGAGTAGAAGTCGCTGTTTAAGACCACTTCACCGCAGGTGCTCGCCTGGGGAAAATCGTTGCCCAGCACGGCGCACTCAATTTCACGACCTTTGATGCCCTGCTCAACCACCACTTTATGGTCGAACTCAAACGCCAGGCGGACGGCTTGCGTGAACTCAGCTTCGCTGGTCACTTTGCTGACGCCCACGGAGGAGCCCTGGTTTGCAGGCTTCACAAACAGCGGCAGACCCAGCTCTGCGCTGATTTGCATGAAGCTGTGTTTGTCGCGGTTGGCGCGGGTGAGCGTCACGAACGGCGCAATATTCAGCCCGGCATCGCGCAGCAGGCGTTTGGTGACGTCTTTGTCCATGCACGCGGCTGAGCCGAGGACGTCCGAGCCGACGAACGGCAGGTTGGCCATGCGCAGCATTCCCTGCAGGGAACCATCTTCGCCCAGGGTGCCGTGAACAATCGGGAAGACGACGTCGATCTGGGCGAGAGCCTGCGCATTGCCGGCGTCGATGAGCTGCCCTTTTACGACGCCGGGTACGGTGGCGACGCTAATTTCTGAAGGATTCAGGGCGATATGTGCCGGATCGTGGGCATTCAGCAGATACTGGCTGGCATCGTTAACGTGCCACTGGCCCTGTTTATTAATGCCCAGCAGCACCACGTCGAAACGGCTTTTATCGATCGCATCAACGATATTTTTGGCCGATTGCAATGACACTTCGTGTTCCGCTGA
Source organism: Enterobacter sp. PI-10 (assembly GCF_027947695.1). Classification (NCBI taxonomy): domain Bacteria; kingdom Pseudomonadati; phylum Pseudomonadota; class Gammaproteobacteria; order Enterobacterales; family Enterobacteriaceae; genus Enterobacter; species Enterobacter sp. PI-10. The sequence goes on from NZ_JAJNOG010000001.1 coordinate 71,498, forward strand.
TTTTCCCCCAAAGACAATACCTACGCGCTGCTTAGCCATCTCACTCTCTTCCAGTATGACGAAAAGCCAATAACATACCACGATGCCCGGCGGGTTTCGCGGCCTTCTGCCATAATGTTTTGGGGAATGTTGAGGGGGGAGTGTGAAAGGAAAAACGCTGCTGACCGTATTTATCATTTTGGCCATTGCAACGGTGGGTTACCGCTGGTTGCCGCCTTACTACAACCCTTTCATGCCGCTGACGCTTGACGACCCGCCGGGTCGAATCACCCAGTATAAGCTTCGGCGTTTAACCCCCGAGGCGTGCGCGAGCCTGCTCGCACAGGCTAATCAACGCGATCTCATCCGCACCCGGCCGGTGGCTGACAGCGGCGGCGCGTGTCCGCTTAATAACGTCGTGCGCGTGAGTGACTTCGGCCCGGTCGGGCTGAACAGCAGTTTTCTTGCCAGCTGCCCGCTGGCGCTCAGCTCAGCCCTCTTTATCAGCCAGCAGGCCCGGCCGCTGACAAAACGTTATACGGGCAGTGACCTGGCGCGTATCGACCACCTCGGCAGCTTTGCCTGCCGCAATATTTATCATCGCCCTGACGCGCGCCGCAGTGAACATGCCACGGCGGAGGCGCTGGATATCGCTGCTTTTCGTCTGGCGAACGGTGAACGCGTCACGGTGCTGAACGGCTGGAAGGCGGCCACCACGCAGCCCTGGCTGAAGGCCATGCTGGCGGCGAGCTGTGGGTACTACGGAAACGGACTGGGGCCGGAGTATAACGCGGCGCATGCCAACCATTTTCATCTGGGAATGCGCGGTTTTGGCCTCTGCCGTTGAAGCATAATATTCCGCCAGAAAATGGATGAATTGTGACTTATTTCACAAATATGATGACTGGGGAGATAAAACACCAAAGTCAGTCGGGCCGCATCTCTGGTGCGACGTTAATACGCGTAACTTGCTAATCTGTCGGCGAATTCGCCTAAAAATGAAGACTATTTCTTTATGGAATCCTGGAAAGTTAATCTCATCTCGGTTTGGTTCGGCTGCTTCTTTACCGGACTGGCCATCAGCCAGATTTTGCCGTTCCTGCCTCTGTACGTGTCGCAGCTGGGGGTGACCTCGCATGAAGCACTTTCCATGTGGTCCGGTCTGACGTTCAGCGTCACGTTTCTGGTTTCCGCCATTGTGTCACCGATGTGGGGCAGCCTGGCGGATCGGAAAGGCCGTAAGCTGATGCTTCTACGCGCTTCGCTCGGGATGGCGATCGCCATTCTGCTGCAGGCCTTCGCCACCAACGTCTGGCAGCTGTTCTTCCTGCGGGCGGTGATGGGGTTGACGTCCGGGTATATTCCAAACGCCATGGCGCTGGTCGCCTCTCAGGTGCCGCGCGAGCGTAGCGGCTGGGCGTTGAGTACGCTCTCCACGGCACAGATCAGCGGCGTCATCGGCGGTCCGCTGCTGGGCGGCTTTCTGGCGGACCACGTCGGGCTGCGCGCCGTATTTATCATCACCGCGATCCTGCTGGTGGTCAGTTTTCTGGTCACGCTCTTTCTTATCAAAGAGGGGGGCCGCCCGGTTATCAGTAAATCTGAACGCCTGAGCGGCAAGGCCGTCTTCGCCTCGCTGCCCTATCCGGGACTAATGATCAGCCTGTTTGTGACCACTATGGTTATCCAGCTTTGTAACGGTTCGGTCGGTCCGATTCTGGCGCTGTTTATCAAGTCGATGGAGCCGGAGAGCACAAATATCGCTTTTCTGAGCGGCATGATTGCCGCCGTGCCGGGCGTATCCGCCCTGATTTCCGCGCCGCGTCTGGGAAAACTGGGTGACAGGATCGGCACGGCGCGCATCCTGATGGCGACGCTGATCTTTGCGGTGGTGCTCTTCTTCGCGATGTCGTTTGTCACCTCTCCGCTTCAGCTTGGCATATTGCGATTTCTGCTCGGCTTTGCTGATGGCGCCATGTTGCCTGCGGTACAGACCCTGCTGGTCAAATATTCCAGCGACCAGGTGACGGGGCGTATTTTTGGATATAACCAATCGTTTATGTATCTGGGGAATGTTGCCGGCCCGCTTATTGGCGCATCCGTTTCTGCGATGGCCGGTTTTCGTTGGGTATTTGCGGCGACAGCGATTGTCGTTTTAATCAATATTATCCAGCTGGCTATTGCGCTGCGACGCCGCAGACAAATGGCGGAGGCCAAATCGGCGAAGTAACGATTTCACAGATGTATTATATATTCTTATGGTAGCCGCATTTTTATATAACAAAATGCGGCTACTTTTTATAGAAAAACGTTTCGCTCACGGCGCTGCCTCTTTATTTCCGTTCCTGTATCACTTTTGCATACCATAATTAATTTCTTCTCTTTGCAATAGGGATTCAGAGTGATAACTTCAGACAAAACTGAAAAGGAACTGGCACGATGAAAAACCTCATTGCTGAATTGCTGGTCAAGCTGGCACAAAAGGAAGAAGAGTCAAAAGAGCTGGTGGCTCAGGTCGAAGCGCTTGAAATTGTGGTCACCGCGCTGCTGCGACAAATGGCGAAAACCGATCAGCAGGCGTTGATTGAGAGCGTGGAAGGCGCGCTGGATAGCGTCAGGCCTGAATCGCAGGTACCGGTTGAGGATGCTGAGATGCTCCACCAGTACGTAAAGAAGCTGTTAAGGCATCCGCGCAGCTAAACCGTCACAGGACGTAACGACGTGTCATAGAATTGTCATGCAGGATGCCTATAGTCGCTCTGTTTTTATTTTTATGTATTTGTACATGGAGAAAATAAATTGAAACAGAGCGCACTTTTCATCGCATTACTTCCCCTGTTAATTACCCCTGCCATTTATGCTGATACGACGCAAACCAGCGTGCTGGATAATCGTGCGGCAAAAGGGGATATCACCCAGCCTGGCGGCGCGCGTCGTTTATCAGAAGATCAAACTGCTGCTATTCGCGCTTCGCTGAATTATAAGCCGGCGAAAAATATTATTCTGCTGATTGGCGATGGAATGGGGGATTCCGAAATCACGGCGGCGCGAAATTATGCCGAGGGTGCGGGCGGCTTTTTTAAAGGTATCGACGCATTACCGTTGACCGGACAATATACCCACTACGCGCTGGATAAAAAAACCGGTAAACCGGATTACGTAACGGACTCCGCGGCCTCTGCCACGGCGTGGTCCACCGGCGTGAAAACCTATAATGGTGCGCTGGGCGTGGATATTCACGAAAAAGATCATCAAACCCTTCTGGAGATGGCAAAAGCGGCGGGCCTGGCGACCGGCAACGTCTCCACCGCTGAACTTCAGGATGCGACGCCTGCGGCGCTGGTGGCACACGTGACCTCGCGTAAGTGCTACGGCCCGTCAGTGACCAGCGAAAAATGCCCTACAAATGCGCTGGAAAAAGGCGGCAAAGGTTCGATTACGGAACAGCTGCTGAACGCGCGTCCTGACGTGACGCTGGGCGGCGGCGCGAAAACCTTCGCGGAAACCGCGACGGCGGGCGAGTGGCAGGGCAAAACGCTGCGCGAGCAGGCGCAGGCTCGCGGCTATCAGCTGGTGAGTGACGCAAATGCTCTGGCGGCGATAAGCGAGGCGAACCAGGATAAACCGCTGCTGGGGCTGTTCTCTGACGGCAACATGCCCGTGCGCTGGGAAGGACCAAAAGCCTCGTATCACGGCAATATCGATAAGCCTGCGGTGACCTGTACGCCAAACCCGAAACGCACGGACAGCGTACCGACGCTGGCGGCGATGACCGATAAAGCGATCTCTCTGCTGAGCAAGAGCGAAAAAGGGTTCTTCCTGCAGGTAGAAGGCGCGTCGATCGATAAGCAGGATCATGCGGCGAATCCGTGCGGTCAGATTGGCGAAACCGTCGATCTGGACGAAGCGGTGCAGAAGGCGCTCGCGTTCGCGAAAAAAGACGGTAACACCCTGGTGATCGTCACCGCGGACCACGCGCACGCCAGCCAGATCGTTCCGCCAGATACCAAAGCCCCTGGCCTGACGCAGGCGCTGAACACCAAAGATGGTGCCGTCATGGTGATGAGCTACGGTAACTCTGAAGAAGAGTCCATGGAGCACACGGGCACCCAGCTGCGTATTGCCGCCTACGGCCCGCACGCGGCCAACGTGGTAGGCCTGACCGATCAAACGGATCTGTTCTACACCATGAAGGCGGCGCTGGGCCTTAAATAATAAAATCCCGGCGGAAATCACATCTGCCGGGTGGTTTTTTTCCTGTCACGAACCAGACTTACAGGGAATGTTCACAAAAGGATGGTGCAATGAAAACAACATTACTGGTTACTCTGCTCTCCGGCCTGTTCCTGGTCGCATCGGCGAATGCGGAAGAGAAAACGTTAACGCCGCAGCAGCAGCGTATGACCACCTGTAATCAACAGGCGACGTCTCAGAGTCTGAAGGGCGATGCTCGTAAGACCTACATGAGCGACTGCCTCAAAAACGGCGCCTCGAAGCCGGCTGAAAAAAGCCTGACGCCTCAGCAGCAAAAGATGCGCGAGTGTAATGCCAAGGCAACCGAGCAGTCCCTTAAAGGGGATGACCGCAGCAAGTTCATGAGTGCCTGCCTGAAGAAAAAAGTGTAGTTCGAACGGGTGAGCGGCACCGGCGGCTCACCCGAAATTTCATACTTTCCCCGCAGACCCCCTCTCTATAATTTGGGAAAATGTTTCAGAATATTCCCAAAAATGATGAATGATGAAACGTATTACAACAAAAAGCGCATTCGGGAAGAGTGGAATTTAACCCTTTCTCAGGATGACCCTCACCGCGCCGGCATTCAGTTTGCCCGGCGGGTTCGGCTGGCGCGCGCCGTGGGGCTGGCAGCGATGTTTTTCCCGGTTGCGGGAATGCTGGTCACCCATTTTTTACCCGGAGGCTGGTGGCTTTTACTGGTGGGGTGGGCGTTCGTCTGGCCCCATTTCGCCTGGCAGTTATCCTGCCGGGCCGCGTCACCTCAACAGCAGGAAGTGTTCAATCTTAAGATCGATGCCATCATTGCCGGGCTCTGGATCGGCGTGATGGGGATGAGCGCGTTACCCTCGGCAGCGCTGGTGATGATGGTAGGTATGAATATGATGGGCTCTGGGGGCTGTCGCCTGTTTATCCCGGGGATCCTGTTGACTCTGCTCTCCGCTCTGGTGACGCTGCCGCTTGTCGGGAGCGTGGCTGTTTTCAGGCCCGACCCGGTAGAGTGGGGCCTAACGCTGCCCGTACTGGTGCTTTATCCCATGCTGTTTGCCTGGCTCAGCCACCGCACCGCCGTCAGGCTTGCAGAGCACAAGCAGCGGCTGGAAATGATGAGCACCCGTGACGGCATGACCGGGGTCTTTAATCGCCGCCACTGGGAAATGCTGCTGCGAAATGAATTTGAGCATTGCCGCCGCGACCACTGCACCGCCACGATTTTGCTGATTGATATCGACCACTTTAAAAACATCAACGACACCTGGGGGCACGCTGTGGGCGACGAGGCGATCATCGCCATTACGCGTCAGCTCCAGCGGTCAGTACGGTCAGGTGATGCTATAGGCCGGTTTGGTGGGGATGAGTTTGCGGTGATTATGTCGCAGACCGCGGCGGAAAGCGCCATCGCGGTGATGTCGCGGTTGCATGAGCGGCTGGAAAAACTGACGTTACCGTGCGCACCAAAAGAAGCGCTGCGCATCAGCGTAGGCGTTGCCCCCTGGGGGCCGCAGTTTGGACATTATCGGGAATGGCTGAAGGCGGCTGACGTGGCGCTGTACAGGGCGAAAAATGCCGGGCGCGGCCGCACCGAAGTGGCCGCCTGACGCCCGGTCAGAAATCAGGATTTACTCAGCTTCTCTGATTTTTCCATGCATTTTGCCATTGCCTCAATGACGGCCGAGCGGAACCCGCGCTCCTCCAGCACCCGCACCGCTTCAATGGTGGTACCGCCTGGGGAGCAGACCATATCTTTCAGCTCACCCGGGTGTTTACCGGTCTCCAGCACCATTTTGGCGGAGCCCATGACGGCCTGCGCGGCGAACTTATACGCCTGGGCGCGCGGCATTCCGCCAAGCACGGCGGCATCGGCCATCGCTTCTAAAAACATGAAGACATACGCAGGGGCTGATCCACTGACGCCGACCACCGGATGGATCATCGATTCGGCAATCACTTCTGCTTCGCCGAAGCAGCGGAAAATGTTCAGTACATCAGCCACTTCTTCTGAGGTCACCAGCGCGTTAGGCGTGACGGAGGTCATGCCGGCGTTGACCAGCGAAGGGGTATTGGGCATCGCTCGGACGATTTTACGATCGTGACCCAGCGCGCGCGCCAGCTGATCGAGGGTGACGCCCGCGGCAATCGACACGACCAGCGTCTCTTTATTCAGGCTGGAGGTGATATCGCTCAGCACTTTGATCATGATGTTCGGCTTGACGGCGCCAAAGACGATATCGGCGACCTGGGCCACTTCCTGCGCGCTTTCGGCGGCGTTGATCCCGTATTGATCGCGCAACGCGGCGACCTTGTCCGGTGACGGGGTATAGACCCAAATCTGACCCGGCAGCACCTGCCCGCTGGCGATCAGGCCGCCCAGGATGGCTTTGCCCATGTTACCGCAGCCGATAAACCCGATTTTCTTGTCCATCACGATTCTCCGTCATTATGCGTTGTTTTCTCTGATTGATAGCTTAACAACGAAATGCAGGCGACAATAGCCGGCAGAGTTATTATGGGGAGACAATATGGCGATTTGGGTTGATGCGGACGCGTGTCCGAATGTGATTAAAGAGATTTTATTTCGCGCCGCCGAGCGCGTTCAGATGCCGCTGACGCTGGTGGCGAACCAGAATATTCGCGTACCGCCTTCGCGCTTCATCCGCTCTTTGCGCGTGCCGGCCGGGTTCGACGTGGCGGATAACGAAATTGTCCGCCTGTGCAGCGCGGAGGATCTGGTGATCACGGCGGATATTCCGCTGGCTGCCGAAGTGCTGGAAAAAGGGGCCGCGGCGCTCAATCCGCGCGGAGAGCGATACTCGCCGTCGACCATTCGCGAGAAGCTCACCATGCGCGATTTTATGGATACGATGCGGGCCAGCGGCGTGCAGACCGGGGGGCCGGACAGCCTGTCACAGCGCGATCGTCAGCAGTTTGCTGCCGAACTGGATAAATGGCTGCTGGAGGTGAAGCGCCGCACAGCGTAATGATAATTATTGTCAATTTGTGGTACAGTGTGGCTTCCACAGGGTTGTCATCCCGTACCGCTTTGCAGTAAAGTAATCGCAACATCTTCTGCAATTATTTCTTTACACTCTTCAGCCATCCGGCATCAAGGGGAACACCTGGCTATGACCCAACCCATCTTTTTAGTTGGCCCCCGCGGCTGTGGGAAAACCACCGTTGGCCTGGAGCTGGCACGCGTGTGTCATCGCCAGTTTGTGGATACCGACCACTGGCTGCAAACCGAGGCTGGAAAAACCATCGCTGAGATTGTTGAGCAAGAGGGATGGGAGAGCTTTCGCGCGCGCGAAACGGCCGCGCTGAAAGCGGTCACCACCCCGTCAGCCATGATCGCGACCGGGGGTGGCATTGTTCTGGCGGAGTGTAATCGTCACTTTATGCGCGAAAAGGGGATTGTGATCTACCTTAGCGCGCCGGTGTCGGCCCTGGTTGGGCGTCTGGAAGCCTTTCCGGAAGAGGGACAACGCCCTGCGCTGACCTCCAGGCCGCTGAACGAAGAGGTGAGTGAAGTGCTGGCGGAACGCGATGCGTTATACCGCGAAGCGGCTCACCACGTGGTGGATGCGTCAGCCTCTCCTGAAGACGTTGTGATTCAGATTATTACCGCCCTGCGTTTGGCTTGTGCCAGCTAAGCGGCGTCTATACTTATAGCTCAGACATAAAAAAAGGATGAGCTATGCCAACCAGACCTCCCTATCCGCGTGAAGCGCGCATTGTTACCGTTGAAAAAGGCCATACGGGTCATACCGTGACCTGGTATCAACTGCGTGCCGATCACCCCAAGCCGGACTCGCTGATCAGTGAACACGAGACTGAACAGGAAGCGCTGGATGCGAAACGGCGCTATGAAGATCCCGACATAACCTGAATGTTTTCCTAAACGCTCCAGGATCGTGCCTGAATCACACTTTTTACTCATCGTGAAAGTTAAGCAGGAGTTAATATTTAGTTATTACAAGTAACTCTGGTATCGGCAGGCGATCTTTACATTTCGATGTCGGGATCACCTGCTACGCTTGGTGCTGTTTTGTTGAAAAAACGAACTGTGCAGCGTAGTGAGCCTGTACCTGTGTGCACGATGTTGGAGTAATGGAAGGCGATAAAGATGAAGGCAACGTTGGCGATCCTCACCATTGGTGTGGTCCCTGTAAGCGAAGTGTTACCGCTCTTAACCGAGCATGTATCTGAACAACAGATAACGCATCTTAGCCTGCTGGGGAAGATGAGTCGGGAAGAGGTCATGGAGGACTACGCTGTCGAGGCGGGGGAGGATCCCCTGGCGACGTTATTAAGTGACGGTAAACTGGCGCACGTTTCACGCCAGAAAATCGAGCGCTCGCTGCAGGGCGTGATAGAAGTGCTCGATAATCAAGGTTATGACGTTATTTTGCTGATGAGCACGGCTCCCATTAAGGGGCTCACGGCGCGCAATGCGATTTTGCTGGAACCTATGCGGATCATTCCGCCGCTGGTGGCCTCCATCGTGGATGGCCATCAGGTGGGGGTGATTGTCCCCATCGAGGAGCTCATGGATAACCAGGAGGCAAAATGGCACGTGCTGGAAAAAGTGCCCTTGTACGCACTGGCCAATCCGTTCTGGGACAGTGAGGCCAAACTCATTGCTGCCGGGAAGGAACTGCTGGAGAGAGGGGCCGATGTCCTGATTCTGGACTGCCTGGGTTTCCACCAGCATCATCGTGATTTACTGCAAAAAGCGCTGGATGTCCCGGTGCTGTTATCCAACGTACTGATGGCTCGCCTGGCCTCGGAACTGCTCGTGTAATGATTTTGCGTGACAGGTGATGAGCATGGCCCCTATAGTGAATTTTTATTTAAAAATATAAGGGCCAGTTCATGCTTCAGAGTAACGAATACTTTTCCGGTAAAGTGAAATCCATTGGTTTTACCAGCAGCAGCACTGGCCGCGCCAGCGTTGGCGTAATGGCGGAAGGGGAATACACCTTTGGCACGGCGGAAGCGGAAGAAATGACGGTCGTCAGCGGTGCGCTGAACGTCCTGCTGCCGGGCGAAACGGAATGGAAAGTTTACGCTGCCGGGCAAGTTTTCAACGTCCCTGGCCACAGCGAATTTCATTTGCAGGTGGCTGAGCCCACCTCTTATCTGTGCCGCTACCTGAAATAAAAAATTAGCCGGGTGGCGCTAACGCTTACCCGGCCTACGTTTTGCCCGTTATCGCTGCGCTTCGCCGCCGAGACCTTCCACCAGATTCTGAATCAACGCGGCCAGCTCGCCGGTCATCAGGATGAAATCCGCGTCAAAACGCTGGGCGTAATCTTCCCTGTCTATATCTTCGTTCTGATCGCGCAGCTCGTCGCAGAACTTCAGACGCTTCACGGAGCCGTCGTCGCACATCACGAACTGGATGCGCTGCTGCCAGTCGAGCGCCAGCTTGGTGACCACTTTACCCGCTTCGATGTGTACGGCGATCTCGTCGCTGACCAGATCCTGCTTCTTCGCGCGGATCACGCCGCCATCTTCCAGCAGGGCTTTCAGCTCGGCTTCATCAAGGATCTGGAAGCCCTGGGCCGCAGCGCCGCTGCGTACCCATTCGGTCAGCGTCAGCTCGATCGGCGTTTCCAGCGCCAGCGGAACGACCGGTAAAGATCCGATGCTTTTGCGCAGCAGGGCCAGCGTATCTTCTGCTTTCTTGGCGCTGGCGCAGTCCACCATGATCAGCCCGTTGACGGTGTCGATCCACATCATGGTCTGGCTGAAGCGGCTAAAGGCGCGCGGCAGCAGGGAGTGCAGTACTTCGTCCTTCAGCGAATCTTTTTCGGTTTTTTTCAGCTTGCGGCCCTGTTCGGCTTCCAGCTTAAAAATTTTCGCCTCGAGCGCCTGCTTAACCACCGGCGTCGGCAGGATTTTCTCTTCTTTACGGGCACAGACGATAATTTGACCCGTGCTGCTGGCGTGGGTCAGTGCATCGCTTTGTGAACCCATTGGCGGAACCCAACCGGTTTTTGCCATATCCTGGCTACCGCAAGGGGAAAAGGTATAAGCGGCTAACTGTTTTTCCATCTCTTCTGCACGCAGCGAAACGTCGCGGCTGAGACGGTAAACCATCAAATTTTTGAACCACAGCATGATAATTTCCACGGCCTTGTCGTTAAATCAGCGGGCATGATAACGAATTGTCGCATCGCTTGCATTGCTAATCGGGATGCGTGCTTCTACTCTGTTGATAATCAAAATAATGAGGAGAGTCTTGTGCGTATTGGGATCGATTTGGGCGGCACCAAAACAGAAGTCATCGCGCTGAGCGAGCAGGGGCAGCAGCTGTTTCGCCATCGTCTGCCAACGCCGCGCGATGATTATCGCCAGACTATCGAGACGATTGCCCAACTGGTTGAGATGGCCGAGCAGGCGACAGGGCAAACCGGGAGCGTAGGGATGGGGATCCCGGGGTCGATCTCGCCGTATACCGGCGTGGTTAAAAATGCCAACTCCACCTGGCTTAACGGCCAGCCGTTTGATAAAGATTTGAGCGTGCGCCTGAACCGGGAAGTGCGTCTGGCCAACGACGCTAACTGTCTGGCGGTCTCCGAGGCCATCGACGGCGCGGCGGCAGGTGCCCAGACCGTGTTTGCCGTGATCGTCGGTACCGGCTGCGGTGCGGGCGTGGCGTTTGGCGGACGCGCCCATATCGGCGGTAACGGCACCGCGGGTGAGTGGGGTCACAACCCGCTGCCGTGGATGGATGAAGACGAGCTTAAATACCGCGCTGAAGTGCCGTGCTACTGCGGAAAACAGGGCTGTATTGAGACGTTTATCTCCGGTACCGGTTTTGCGACCGACTACCATCGCCTGAGCGGCCAGCCGCTCAAGGGTAATGAGATCATGCGTCTGGTCGAAGCGCAGGATCCTGTGGCGGAGCTGGCGCTGAGCCGCTACGAAATGCGGCTGGCGAAATCGCTGGCCCACGTGGTGAATATTCTCGATCCGGACGTGATTGTGCTCGGCGGCGGCATGAGCAACGTCGACCGGCTGTACGCCACGGTGCCGAACCTGGTGAAGCAGTGGGTTTTCGGCGGCGAGTGTGAAACTCCGATCCGCAAAGCTGTCCACGGTGACTCCAGCGGCGTGCGCGGCGCGGCGTGGCTGTGGCCGGAATAAAAGCAAATAGTGTTTATTCCCTCTTCCTGTGGGAGAGGGCAAGGGTAAGGGGCACCAGAACGCACCGTTCCACCCTTCACCCCACCGCAAATTCCTTATCCAGCCTGCTATACCCCAGCCCGTTAATTTTCTTCACCTTGATCTGCACCGGAATACGCTCTTTCATCGCCTCTACGTGGCTGATCACGCCGATGGTTTTCCCGGTGGCGTTCAGTGCGTCGAGCGCATCCAGCGCCGTATCCAGCGTCTCACTGTCGAGCGTGCCGAACCCTTCATCCAGGAACAGGGAATCGATCCGCGTTTTATGACTCACAAGATCGGAAAGCGCCAGCGCCAGCGCCAGGCTGACCAGGAAGCTCTCGCCGCCTGAGAGCGTGCGGGTATCGCGAACCGCATCCGCCTGCCACGTATCCACCACTTCCAGCTCCAGCGCGTCGCTGGCCTTACGCTGCAATAAATAACGCCCGTGCAGGCGGTTAAGCTGCTGGTTAGCAAGCCAGACAAGATTGTCCAGCGTCAGCCCCTGGGCGAACTTGCGGAACTTGTCGCCGGTGCTCGAGCCGATCAGCGCGTTCAGGTACCCCCAGTCGTCTGCCTGGCGCGCGGCCTCTTCAATTTCCTGCATCAACGCCAGCTGGTGCTGCCGGTTATCGCTGTCCTGCTTAAGCTGCTGACGGATCTCGCCCTGATGCGTGGTGTTCTCGCGAAGCCGTTGCGCCAGCTGCTGCAGCTGGCTTTGCAGCGCAGGAGCATCTTCGTCGAGCCCTTCCGGCCGCAGAGTCAGATGAGACTGCAGCTGTTGGTTCGCTTGCCCGCACAGCGCCGCAGCCTGCTGTATCTGGTTTTCCAGCGACTGCTTTCGCTGTTCGAGGCGACGAATAGCGTCGTCATCCAGCAGGGCGGCAAGGAACGCCTCCCGATCGGCAAAGCAGCTCGCCGAGAGCGCCGCGGTGAACTGCGTCTGCGACTGCTGCAGGCGCTCTTGCTCCAGCTTTTCCTGCTGCTGCTGCGCGGTGAGCTGGCTTTGCAGCGACACGCATTCGTCGTGCACGTCGCGCCAGCCGTCCGGAATGGCCGGTTCGGCCTCTTCGCTGTGCGTTTCCGGAAGCGCGTCGAGCAGCGGCTTCAGGGCGTTTATGCGTTCCTGAAGCACGCCGTGCTGCGCGTGCTTCTCCTGCCACTGCGCGAATTCAGCTTCACGGGCCTGAAGCCAGGCGCCTTCCTGACCCTCTTCAGGTGCGTTAAGTGAGAGCGCGAGCAGGGCATGTTCCAGCGCCTGGCGCGTGGCCGCCAGCTGCTGCTCATACTGTCGCTCCTGCGCTTCCTGCTCGTTCAACTGGTTCTGCAGGGTCAGACGCTGGCTGAGCTGATAAAGCTGGCGCTCGTACTGTTCCTGTTCGTTCAGCCATGGTGCGATATCATCCTGAATATTCAACGCAATGTTCAGGGACGTGCAGGCCGCCATCCACTCTTTAGTGAGCGCTTGCTCTTCCTGAGAAAGCGTCTGCGCGTCGTCTGTTTCACGCTGGATCTGCTGAGTCAGGGCATTAACCTGTCCCAGCACCAGCAGGCCTTCCTCTTTAAGCGCGGCGACCTCTTTTTCCAGGGCATCACGGCGGCGCTGGTTATCCGTCAGCTCAAGCGACTGATATTGCTCAACGGCCGGATGTTCGCAGGAACCGCACAGCGGACAGGGTTTACCCGCCTCAAGCTGCGAACGGTAATGCTCCAGCTTCTTGATTGTTGCTTCGGTTTCGCACAGGGCTTTCAGGTCGAGATAGTGCTGGTTTTTTTCTTTGTACTGCTGGCGGCGCAGCGTCAGCGTTTCATTGAGTTTATTTTGTTCGGCCTGCGCCTTCTGCACGCTTTCACCGCTCTGACGCAGGCGCTTTTGCAGCGGCTGATAGCGGGCATGCAGCGACGTCAGCTGCTGGCGCAGCGTGCGTGACCGGGACTGCTGCTCCATGGCTACGCTGACTTCGTCCGCCGTTAGCGTCAGCGCATTTTCCGGCATCGCAGCCAGCCTGTTGCGTAATTCACTTATCCGCGCCGCAAGCGAGGCTAACTGCGTTTTATCGCGGTTAAGCTGCGAGAACTGGGCACGCCATCCGGCGATCTCCTGCCCCAGCAGGCGATAACGCTCGTGCTCCGCCAGCCACTGCGCCAGCGCCGTCAGTTCGGTCTGAAGCTGCTCGTGGTTACGCAGGGCGGTATTGCGAATACGCGAACGCAGCGCGATTCTGGCTTGTAAGCGAGTATTTACTTCGATAATACGCTGCTGCGTTTGCGTCAGGCGTGCGGTTTGTTCCTGCTGATGCTCCCAAAGCGGTCGAAGCTGGGCGGCGGGCAGAGCAAGCTGGAGTTTTGCCAGCTCAGGTGCTGCGTCCGCCAGCGCCTGTTGCGCATGCTGCTGGAGCGCGTTGACGCGCTGTTGCTCTCTTACGAGCTCTTCATGGCGCGTAAGCCACTGAAAATCTTTCTGTTGGCTTTGCTGCTGTTCCAGCAGGATTTTCTCTTCGTCAGTAAGTGCCTGCAAACTTTGCTGTAACTGCTGCTGTTGCTCTTCACTCAACAGCACGACGCCCGCCGCCTGCGCCTCGCACTTTTCAAGCACGCTGCGAGCGGCTTTGTGTTTTTCAAACACCATGGCGGAAATCTGGCCGTAGATCTCGGTGCCGGTCAGCTCTTCCAGCAGCTCGGCACGATCGCTCGGTTTGGCGTTGAGGAAGGCAGCAAATTGCCCCTGTGAGAGCAGCATCGAGCGGGTAAAGCGGCCATAGTCCAGCCCGGTGAGCGCGGCGGTTTGCTCCAGTTTATCCGTCACTTTGTCGGCCAGGATTTTGCCATCTTCGCAGCGCGCCAGCTCAACGCGCGGTGCCTGCAGGTTCCCGTCAGGCTGGTTGCGCGCCCGGTTCTGGCTCCAGAAGGCGCGGTAAGCGATGCCTTTTACCTCGAACTCCACTTCAGCCAGGCACTCGGCGGTGTCGCGCGTCATCAGATCGTTTTGCGCCTGGGAGACCTTATTCAGGCGCGGCGTTTCGTGATAAAGCGCCAGACAGATGGCGTCGAGCAGGGTAGTTTTACCTGCCCCGGTCGCGCCGGTGATGGCAAACAGCCCGTTGCTGGCAAACGGCTCAGCGGTAAAGTCAATTTTCCACTCGCCCTTGAGGGAGTTGATATTTTTCAGGCGCAGGCTCAGAATTTTCACGCGTTTTCTTCCTCATCATTGAGCGCATGCAGGGTATGGCTGAACAGTTCGCTGAGCCTTGCGCGCTTCGTGTCGTCGATTTCCTCCTGCGAGAGCCTGCGTTCAAACACCTCTTCAACCCGAAGCTCACTGAGCGTTTCGCGTTGAGCGCTTAACAGTATTTTCTCGCGCTGCTCGCGGCTGCGGCGCACCAGTAACACCTCTACCGGCAAGTCTTCGGTCAGCGCCTGGATTTTTCGCTGCATATCGTGCAGGTAGTCGTCGGTGGTGATTTCGATATCCAGCCAGATGGGGGGATCTTGCTCGACGCCGCGCCACTGCTCCAGCTGTGCGGTGATGGCATTGAGATCGCCTTTCAGCACTGCCAGCGGCTGAGTTACGGGCACCTCCAGCGTGTCGACGGCGCTGAGTTTTCCGTCGGAGAAGGTCACCAGATGTACGGATTTGGCTTTGCCCGTTTCGTCAAAGCTGAGCGAAAGGGGGGAGCCGCAGTAGCGGATGTGCTCGCAGCCGCCGACGATCTGCGCCCGGTGAATGTGTCCGAGCGCAATGTAGTCGGCTGGCGGGAAGTGCTGCGCCGGAAAGGCATCCAGCGTGCCGATATAGATGTCACGCACGGCGTCACTTTTACTGGCCCCGACGGTGGTGAGGTGCCCGGTCGCAATCACCGGAATCGACTGGTCACCGCGCAGGGCACAAGCTTCGGCGTGCTGCTGGTGGTAATAGTCGGTGATGGCCTGTAATAAATGTTGCTGCTTTTCCGCGCCCGACAGTCCCGCCTGGCTTTGCACGATGTCGCGCGGACGTAAAAAGGGAATCGAACACAGCACCGCCCCCGGCGACCCGTCGCGCTTTTTCAGGATCTGTGGGCCGTGCCCGGCGCTGGCGACGACGGTGGTATTGAGAAACGCCAGGATGTCGCGGGATTCATTCAGCGTTGCGACGGAATCATGGTTGCCGGCGACAATCACCAGATGACAGCCGGTTTGCTGCAGATTCACCACGAAGCGGTTATACAACTCGCGCGCATAGCTCGGCGGCGAGCCGGTATCAAAGATGTCACCCGCCACGATAATCGCATCCACCTCGTGCGTCCGGGCCGTTTCCAGCAGCCAGCCCAGGAACGCTTCATGTTCAGCCGCACGGCTTTTGCTGTAAAAATTTTGACCCAGATGCCAGTCCGAGGTGTGAAGTATGCGCATAGCTGATCCGTGGCAAAAAAGAGAAAGCAGGATTATAAACGTTCAGAGAAGGGAAAATAACCGCTGTAATAAAACAACGGTTTGCCCGTTAACGTGGTACTGTTTTTCATAAATCTGTCATAAATCTGACGCATAATGGCGCCGAATTACAAACTTGTAACGTAAATAAGATAAGACAGGGCAAAGTATGGCGAGACGTATTCTGGTCGTAGAAGATGAAGCTCCAATTCGTGAAATGGTGTGCTTCGTGCTCGAGCAAAACGGCTTCCAGCCGGTTGAAGCGGAAGATTATGACAGCGCAGTGAACCAGCTGAATGAACCCTGGCCCGATCTGATTCTGCTGGACTGGATGTTGCCCGGCGGCTCCGGACTGCAGTTTATCAAACACCTGAAGCGTGAAGCGCTGACCCGCGACATCCCGGTTGTGATGCTCACGGCGCGCGGAGAAGAAGAGGATCGCGTGCGCGGTCTGGAGACCGGTGCGGACGATTACATTACTAAACCGTTCTCCCCAAAAGAGCTGGTGGCCCGCATTAAAGCCGTGATGCGCCGTATTTCGCCGATGGCGGTGGAAGAGGTGATCGAAATGCAGGGGCTGAGCCTTGATCCTACTTCTCACCGTGTGATGACCGGTGAAAATCCCCTCGACATGGGGCCAACCGAATTTAAACTCCTGCACTTCTTTATGACCCACCCGGAGCGCGTTTACAGCCGCGAGCAGTTGCTGAATAACGTCTGGGGAACTAACGTGTATGTCGAAGACCGGACGGTTGACGTACATATCCGCCGCCTGCGAAAAGCGCTGGAACTGAGCGGCCACGATCGCATGGTGCAGACGGTCCGCGGCACGGGTTATCGTTTTTCTACCCGTTTCTGAACAATGACAGGAGTGTGACGCGTGCTGGAACGTCTGTCATGGAAAAGGCTCGTCTTTGAACTGATCTTATGCTGTATTCCGGCCTTCATTCTGGGGGCCTTTCTTGGACACCTGCCGTGGTTTCTGCTGGCGTCGGTCACCGGGCTGTTGATCTGGCATTTCTGGAACCTGCTGCGCCTCTCCTGGTGGCTGTGGGTTGACCGAAGCATGACGCCGCCGCCGGGAAGCGGCAGCTGGGAGCCGTTGCTTTACGGTCTGCATCAGATGCAGATGCGTAATAAAAAGCGTCGCCGCGAGCTGGGAAGCCTGATTAAGCGTTTTCGCAGCGGTGCAGAGTCGCTGCCGGATGCCGTGATCCTGACCACCGAAGAAGGGACGATCTTCTGGTGTAACGGCCTGGCGCAGCAGCTGCTGGGCCTGCGCTGGCCGGATGACAATGGCCAGAATATCCTCAACCTTCTGCGTTATCCCGAGTTCACGCTGTATCTGAAAAAGCGTGATTTCACCCGTCCGCACAATCTGAAGCTCAATAATGGCCGCCATCTGGAAATACGCGTGATGCCCTACAGCGATAAGCAGTGGCTGATGGTGGCGCGCGATGTTACCCAGATGCACCAGCTGGAAGGGGCGCGTCGCAACTTCTTCGCCAACGTCAGCCACGAACTGCGAACCCCGTTGACCGTGCTGCAGGGCTACCTGGAGATGATGCAGGAGCAAACGCTGGAAGGTGCGCCGCGTGAAAAAGCGCTGCACACCATGCGCGAGCAAACGCACCGGATGGAAGGGCTGGTGAAGCAGCTGCTGACGCTCTCGAAGATTGAAGCGGCGCCAACGCTCGCGCTGAATGACACCATTGATGTCCCGATGATGCTGCGGGTCGTGGAGCGTGAAGCGCAGACGTTAAGCCACAAAAAGCATCACCTGACCTTTGACGTCGACAACACGCTGAAGGTGCTGGGCAGCGAAGATGAGCTGCGCAGCGCCATTTCCAACCTGGTGTATAACGCGGTGAATCATACGCCGGAGGGGACGGATATCGTGGTGCGCTGGCACCATACCCCAACGGGGGCCGAGTTTAGCGTGGAGGACAACGGGCCGGGGATTGCGCCGGAGCATATTCCGCGTCTGACCGAGCGCTTCTACCGTGTGGATAAAGCGCGATCGCGCCAGACGGGCGGAAGCGGCCTGGGGCTGGCAATTGTGAAACACGCGGTGAATCACCATGAAAGCCGTCTCGATATTCAGAGTACGCTGGGTAAAGGAACCCGCTTCAGTTTCGTTATTCCGGAACGATTAATTGCCAAAAAGATCGCCTGACGGCGGGCGTGTCATTTTACCTTTCCACGGGTCAGCCATCGCTGGCCCGTTTGCTTTGCAGTCAAGCGAAACGCGGATGAATTTTATACGGCTGGCTGTTTTTTGTTCGCATGATTAGCCATGGGTTTTTCTTATAAACAGCGTATTGTGCTGGTGCGTATTTTCATGCTGGCATATTGTTCTGGTTTTGCGATCCCACCTTGCCTTTAAACGTTATAAGCGTTTAAATTGCGCCCCAGATACTGTCAGACCGACTGTATTTGCGTGGTAAATCGAAAAACTATTCTTCTCCACGCCAGGACGGGAGCATTTCCCGCTGAAATTGAGCAAATTTTCGGCTGTATCGTCCCGTGAGGGATATCGAAAATCTCAATGTTTTCAACACCACATCCACAGGCAGTAAGGTTTTATGACCCATCACTTAAAATCGCGTGACATCATCGCGCTGGGCTTTATGACATTTGCGCTGTTCGTTGGCGCAGGCAACATCATTTTCCCTCCAATGGTTGGCTTACAGGCGGGTGAACACGTCTGGACCGCCGCGTTTGGTTTCCTGATTACTGCCGTGGGTCTGCCGGTGCTGACCGTCATCGCGCTGGCGAAAGTCGGCGGCGGTGTGGATAGCCTCAGCACCCCGATTGGCAAAGTGGCGGGCGTTCTGCTGGCAACCGTCTGCTATCTCGCCGTTGGCCCGCTGTTTGCGACCCCGCGTACGGCAACCGTGTCCTTCGAAGTGGGTATTGCTCCCCTGACCGGTGACGGTGCGATGCCGCTGTTTATCTACAGCCTGATCTACTTCGCGATCGTGATTCTGGTTTCCCTCTATCCGGGCAAACTGCTGGATACCGTGGGTAACTTCCTGGCTCCGCTGAAAATTGTGGCGCTGATTGTTTTGGCGGTAGCGGCCATCGTCTGGCCAGCCGGCCCGATTAGCGACGCGATGGACGCCTATAAAAACGCCGCGTTCTCTAACGGCTTCGTGAACGGCTACCTGACGATGGATACGCTAGGCGCCATGGTGTTTGGTATTGTTATCGTTAACGCCGCGCGTTCCCGCGGTGTGACCGAAGCGCGTCTGCTGACCCGCTACACCATCTGGGCCGGTCTGATGGCCGGTGTGGGGCTGACCCTGCTGTATCTGGCGCTGTTCCGTCTGGGTTCCGATAGCGCCATGCTGGTTGAGCAGAACGCCAACGGTGCGGCTATCCTTCACGCCTACGTGCAGCACACCTTCGGCGGTGCGGGCAGTATGCTGCTGGCAGCGCTGATCTTCCTGGCCTGTCTGGTTACCGCGGTTGGCCTGACCTGCGCCTGCGCAGAGTTCTTTGCACAGTATCTGCCGCTTTCTTACCGCACCCTAGTATTTATCCTCGGTATCTTCTCCATGGCGGTGTCTAACCTCGGTCTGAGCCACCTGATTCAGGTCTCTATTCCGGTGTTGACGGCGATTTATCCGCCGTGCATCGTACTGGTAGTGCTGAGCTTTACTCGTCCGTGGTGGAACAACTCTTCACGAATTATTGCGCCAGCCATGTTTATCAGCCTGATTTTTGGTATCCTTGACGGGATTAAAGCATCAGCTTTCGCGCACATACTGCCGGCATGGACACAGCGTCTGCCGCTGTCCGAGCAGGGTCTGGCCTGGTTGATGCCTACCGTTGTTGCACTGGTTCTGGCGATTATCTGGGACCGTGCTGCAGGGCGTCAGGTCGCATCGAACGCTCATTAATCAACGGCAACAAACTGTTTAACCACGGGGCTTAAGGCCCCGTGGTTTTTTGTTTTTTTCGTGTTGAATGGCAAGATTTAAATGGAAAGCACTAACAAACTTAAACGTGGATTGAGCACGCGCCACATCCGCTTTATGGCGCTGGGCTCTGCTATCGGCACCGGTCTTTTTTATGGCTCGGCAGATGCCATCAAAATGGCCGGTCCTAGCGTTCTGCTGGCGTACATTATCGGCGGCGTGGCGGCGTATATCATCATGCGCGCCCTCGGCGAAATGTCGGTTCACAACCCCTCCGCCAGCTCATTCTCCCGCTACGCGCAGGAAAACCTCGGCCCGCTGGCCGGGTTTATCACCGGCTGGACCTACTGCTTCGAAATCCTGATTGTTGCGATTGCCGACGTGACGGCGTTTGGCATCTATATGGGCGTCTGGTTCCCGGCGGTACCGCACTGGATTTGGGTGCTGAGCGTGGTGCTGATCATTTGCGCCGTCAACCTGATGAGCGTGAAGGTGTTCGGCGAGCTGGAGTTCTGGTTCTCCTTCTTCAAGGTCGCGACCATCATCATCATGATTGTGGCCGGTTTCGGGATTATTATCTGGGGGATTGGCAACGGCGGGCAGCCGACCGGGATCCACAACCTCTGGAGCAACGGCGGCTTCTTCAGCAACGGCTGGCTCGGGATGGTGATGTCGCTGCAGATGGTGATGTTCGCCTACGGCGGTATCGAGATTATCGGTATCACCGCCGGGGAAGCGAAAGATCCGGAGAAATCCATTCCGCGCGCCATCAACTCTGTGCCGATGCGTATTCTGGTGTTCTACGTGGGTACGCTGTTCGTGATCATGTCCATTTACCCGTGGAACCAGGTAGGCACCAACGGTAGCCCGTTTGTCCTGACCTTCCAGCATATGGGCATTGCCTTTGCGGCCAGCATTCTGAACTTTGTGGTGCTGACCGCGTCGCTTTCGGCGATTAACAGTGACGTCTTTGGCGTAGGCCGTATGCTGCACGGCATGGCGGAGCAGGGCAGTGCGCCGAAGGTGTTCGCCAAAACCTCACGCCGCGGCACGCCGTGGGTGACCGTCGTGGTGATGACCGTGGCGCTGCTGTTCTCGGTTTACCTGAACTACATCATGCCGGAGAACGTCTTCCTGGTGATTGCATCCCTGGCGACCTTCGCAACCGTCTGGGTGTGGATCATGATCCTGCTGTCGCAGATTGCCTTCCGCCGTCGCCTGTCGCCGGATGAGGCGAAAGCGCTGAAGTTCAAAGTACCGGGCGGCGTTGCGACGACCGTCGTGGGGCTGATCTTCCTGGTGTTTATCATTGGCCTGATTGGCTACCATCCGGACACCCGCATTTCACTGTACGTGGGCTGCGCGTGGATTGTGCTGCTGCTGGTGGGCTGGGTGTTTAAATGCCGCCGCGACCGTCAGCTGGCGGAAGCGCAGTAATCTTTTTTTCTCCCTCTCCTTGTGGGAGAGGGTTGGGGTGAGGGCATCAGGCTGCACTGGTGCCTCCTCCCCCGTCCTCCTCCCCCAATAAATCCCATCATGGTGAGCTATCCTTAACCACCCTGTGGCAAGGTGACGTCAATTTCATCAAAGGGGATTCGTGATGTTAAATGCCTGGCACCTTCCGGTTGCCCCATTTGTTAAGCAAAACAAAGACAACCTTGTGATTACGCTCTGGCTGGCGGGGGAAAATCAGCCTGAACGCGTGACGCTCCGCGCCGAAATCGATAACGAAGAGACCGGGTTGAAAATGCACAAGCTGCGCAGCCAGCCGCAGCCTGGCATCACGGCCTGGCGGGCGAATATCGACCTGCGCAGCGGGCAGCCGCGCCGCCGTTACAGCTTTAAGCTTTTATGGAACAACCGCCAGCTGTGGTTTACCCCGCAGGGATTTAATCGTTTCCCGCCCGCACGGCTGGAACAGTTTGCGGTCGATTACCCGGATAACGGCCCGCAGTGGGTTAACGATCAGGTCTTTTACCAGATTTTCCCGGACCGTTTTGCGCGCAGCGAAAAGCGCACTGCCGACCAGGATAAGATCTATCACCACCATGCGGCGGGTCATGACATTATTCTGAAAGCGTGGGACGAGCCATTAACCGCGCAGGCGGGCGGATCGACCTTCTACGGCGGCGATCTCGACGGCATCAGCGAAAAGCTGCCGTACCTGAAAAAACTCGGCGTGACGGCGTTGTATCTCAACCCGGTATTTAAAGCCCCGAGCGTACACAAATACGATACCGAAGATTATCGCCACGTTGACGCGCAGTTTGGCGGTGACGAGGCGCTGCTGCGCCTGCGTAGGAACACCCAAAACGAAGGCATGCGCCTGATTCTGGACGGCGTGTTCAACCACAGCGGAGATTCGCATACGTGGTTTGACCGGCATAACCAGTCGATGGGCGGGGCATGTCATAACCCGGACTCGCCGCAGCGCGACTGGTACAGCTTTAACGAGGAGGGGCGTGCGCTGGACTGGCTGGGTTACCCAAGCCTGCCGAAGCTGGATTTCCAGTCGCCGTCTCTGGTGAACGAGATTTACGGCGGGGAAGACAGCATCGTGCGCCACTGGCTGAAGGCACCATGGAATATGGACGGCTGGCGCCTGGACGTGGTGCATATGCTCGGTGAAGCGGGCGGAGCGCGGAATAACCTTCAGCACGTCGCCGGGATCACGCGCTCGGCGAAAGCGGCTCAGCCGGAGGCGTTCGTTTTTGGCGAGCACTTTGGTGACGCGCGCCAGTGGCTGCAGAACGATGCGGAAGATGCGGCGATGAACTATCGCGGCTTTACCTTCCCGCTGTGGGGATTCCTCGCCAACACCGATATCTCCTACGATCCGAATCATATCGATGCTGAAACCTGCATGGCGTGGATGGAGAACTACCGCGCCGGCCTGTCGCATCAGCAGCAGCTGCGGATGTTTAACCAGCTCGATAGCCACGATACCGCGCGCTTTAAATCCCTGCTCGGCAAGGATGTTGCGCGTCTGCCGCTGGCGGTGACCTGGCTCTTCACCTGGCCGGGCGTGCCGTGTATCTATTATGGAGACGAAGTGGGGCTGGACGGCAACAACGATCCGTTCTGCCGCAAAACTTTCCCCTGGGAGCCAGCGAAACAGGACAAGGTGCTGTTCAGCCTGTATCAGCGCCTGGCGAAGCTGCGTAATCAGAGTCTCGCCATGCGCTATGGCGGCTGTCAGGTGGTGTACGCCCACGATAACGTGGTGGTGTTTGCTCGCATCTATAACCAGCAGCGCGTGCTGGTGGCGATAAACCGGGGCGAGGCCTGCGAAGTGGTGCTGGATGATTCGCCGCTGCTGAAGGTGGCAGCGTGGAAGAGTAAAGAGGGCAAGGCCACGATTCAGGACGGCGTGCTGGCGCTGCCTGCGATATCCGCGACGATCTGGTTCGGCAGCTAATGCGCTAATGTTTCCACCTTTTAAGATGGCGCAAATGCAACGATTTGTGTCAATCTTAACAGATCGTTTACGGTGAAGGTGGAAACATGGACGAGCTTTACATCCTTGGCTGTTTATTCCTGGTTTTTGCGCTGCTGGTTGCGCCCGTGCTTGCGGTTATCGGGTTTAATCGAAGTACGGCAGCGCGGCAGGAGATAGCCCTGCTGCGCCAGCGCATTGAGGCGCTTGAGCAGCGCGGCGTGTCTGAGAAGGCGCCGGAACCGGTGCAGACCGCCGCGCCGGAGGCTGTTACCGCGCCGATAGTGGAGGAAGCTCCCGCGGCTGTTGACCCCTGGCGCCCCGATATTTCCGCTGCCGTGGCAGAACCCGCTCTGGCGCCTGCGCCAGCGGCAAAACAGCCTTCAGCCTTTGGCGGCATCCTGACGTCGCTTGCGGGCTGGTTCATGCAGGGCAATCCGCTGGCGAAGCTTGGCATTCTGCTGCTCTTCCTCGGCCTCTCTTTCCTGCTGCGCTATACCGTCGAACATTCCCTGTTCCCGCTTGAGCTGCGCCTCGTGGCAACGGCGCTGTTTGCCGTTGTTCTGCTGGCGATTGGGTGGCGGGTGCGGCACAGGCAGCGCGTCTATGCGCTGATCCTCCAGGGCGGGGCGACCGGCGTGCTCTACCTGACGGTGTTTGGTGCATTTCGGCTCTGGCAAATGCTGCCGATGACGCTGGCCTTTACGCTGCTGGTGGTGATTTGCGCGGCGAGCGTCGGGCTGGCGGTGCTGCAGAAGGCGCTGAGCCTTGCCATGCTGGCGAGCCTTGGCGGATATCTCGCGCCGCTGCTCTTATCTACCGGGGGCGGCAGCTTTGTCGCGCTGTTCTCTTTCTATCTTCTGCTGTCCATCGGCATTCTCGCGATCAGCATCTGGCAGCACTGGCGCGAGCTGAACCTGCTCGGGCTGCTGTTTACGTTCGGCGTGGGCGGCCTGTGGGGGCTGAATGACTACCAGCCTGAAGACTATTGGATCTGCCAGCTGTTCCTGATTGCCAATACGCTGATATTCGGCGTGCTGAGCGTGGCGCTGTCGCTGCGGGCGCAGGAGAAAGGGAAGCAGATTATCGACGGCGTGCTGCTGTTCGCCCCGCCGCTGATCGGCTTCGGGATGCAGTACGGCATGACCCGACACTGGGACTATGGCCCGGCGCTGAGTGCCCTCGGATATGGTGCTTTTTATCTTACCCTCGCGTTCCTCGCGCTGCGTCGCTACCCCTCCCTCGGACGACCGCTGGTCATGGCGGCGCTGGCGATCGGCGGCGGGTTCGCCACGCTCGCCATTCCGCTGGCGCTGTCGGCGCGCTGGACGGCGATGGCCTGGGCGCTGGAGGGGCTGGGGATTCTCTGGCTGGGCGTGCAGCAGCATCAGCGGCGCATGAGCTATAGCGGGACGGCGCTGCTGCTGCTGGCGCTCGGCAGCGCGCTGTGGGCACAAACGGACGGCGTTACGGCGCTGAGCCTGCTCCTCATCTTCGCCATCCTCAGCCTTTGCTGGCTGGCGGCGGCCTGGCTGTGGCGGAATCTCTTTCTGCCGGTCAGCTGGGCGCTACTGGCAGGCGGGCTGCTGTTCTGGATAGTGGCGCAGCTGGGCGCGTCGCAGCTGGTACTGACGAAGGAATTACCGATTCTGGCGGGCGTGCTGGCGCTGACGGCGGCGTCGGTCTGGGGCTGGCGGCAGGTGGCTGCTCGCCTGACGTGGCGGGAGCTGGACGCCAGCAAATGGCTGCTGTGGCCGGTTATGCTGCTGATGGTGGGTTATCAGCTCTGGCATCAGCAGATCGTTACCGCCGGCTGGTCAAACCTGGCCTGGTGCGTTGCGCTTCCTGCCGCGCTAATGCTGTTACGGCGCGATGGTGAAAGACTCCTGCCGCGCATCGCGATGGGGCTGCATTTGTCGCTGTTCTGGATGATTTTGCTGGCGCTGGCCGCGGAGCTTTACTGGTTTGCCCGGTCTCTGCCGTGGGGAATGGCGGCCTGGGGAAGCGGATTAGCGATGGCCGCAGGTGGCGGGATTATTATGGCGCTTTCTGCAGCCGTACGGCGTCGCGTGTGGCCGTTCCGGGAGTGGCCTGCGCTCTATGCGTGTCTGGCATCGATCCCTGTCGTCGTGGCGCTGCTGGTATTGCTGGTGGTGACCAATTTCCAGGACGGCGTGATCTATCGTCAGACCTGGCTGCCGCTGGTGAACCCGCTCGAGGAAGGTGCTGCGTTCGCCTTGCTGGGGCTGGTGATCTTTTATCGGGCGGTGGATCGCTACTACCCGTCATGGCTTGCGCAAGCGCGCCCGTGGCCTGCCGTCGCGATTATGGCGTTTGGCTTCTGGTGGCTAAACGGTGTGCTGATGCGCGCCCTGGCCTGGTACGGCGACGTGGCCTGGAATATGGCATCGCTGTGGGATTCGCGGCTGATCCAGACAAGCTTTGCCCTGTTCTGGATGTTGAGCGCGCTGGTGGTCATGATCCATGCCACCCGCAAGGCTTCCCGGCAGGAGTGGCTTTGCGGTGCCGCGCTGCTGGGTGTGGTGATGGTGAAACTGATGCTGGTGGACAGCGCGGGCGGAGGCGGTCTGTCGCGCGCGGTGGCGTTTATCGGCGTGGCGATACTGGTACTGATAGTGGGCTATTTCTCGCCGCTACCGCCAAAAACAGGAGATGAAAAATGAAATGGATGAAAGCGGTTGCGTGTACCGCGCTACTGGCGCTTTCCGGCCCGGCGTTCTGCGACGAAGTACCAACGGAATCGCCCCGTGACTATGCCTTTGGTCGTTCACTCGACACGTCCGTTCCTTCCCGGTGGTATCGGGTAATGCTGCCGCTTGCCGTCTATGAGCAAAGCACGTCGCCGGATCTGCACGATGTCCGCGTCTTTAACCAGTCGGGTGAGCCGGTTCCCTTTAGCCTGATCGCCGCGACGCGCCCGCAGGCGACAGCGCAGTCCACGGCGCTGCGCCTCTTTCCGCTGGATGCCTCGCCGCTCGCGGCTGCCTCAGACGCCGGTGACAGCGATAAGATCCGGCTCCGTTCCCGAAACGGCATTGAGATTGTGCTGGAGGGGCAAAAAGCCGCCGCGGCCGGGCAACATTACCTGCTGACCCTGCCGGAGCAGACGACGGGTGAACTGGTCATATCCCAGTTGCAGCTCCTCTGGAATACCCATGAGACGCCGTGGCAGGGAACGGCGTCGGTCTATTACAGCGAGGATCTCAAGCGGTGGTATACCCTGCGCGAGGATATGCCGCTGCTGGACGTCGTCAGCGGTCAGGATCGTCTTAAGCTCGATCGGCTCGATACCGATACGGTTTTATCTCCCGATGCGAATCGCTATCTCATGGTGGTGCTGAATACGCAGAGCCAGGGGGTAACGTTGACCGGCGTAAACGCAATCAGCGCACCTGCCCAGGCGGCCCCGGAAGAGATTAGTCTTGAAGGGGAAGGTGAGCAGCTATCGACAAGTGAAGCTCAGTGGCGCTGGGCGCGCCCGCAGCCGCTGAGTGCTGTCAGCATCTCGCTGAACGGCGATGGCGTCCTTCCCGTGGAGATAGCGTGGCGGAGTACCGAAAAAGAGGCATGGCACCCCCTGAAGAAAGAGGTGATTTACCGTCTGGAGGGGAAAACGTCCGGACCGGTTTCGCTTAGCGGGGGCCCGGTGCAGGCAGTGAAAATCACGACGCTGAATGCGCGTCTGCCAGAATACCTGCCGAGCGTTACGGGGCATCGCGACCGCTATGATCTTGTGTTCAACGCGCAGGGGAAAGCGCCGTACGTCCTCGCATGGGGCAACGGTGCCGCAAAGCCTGCCAGCGTGGAGCCTGACATGCTGATCCCAGCCGACCTGCGCAAGACCTATGATATGGCGAACCTGCCGCAGGCCGATATTGTGGATGATGTCGCGTTGGGCGGCGAGGGGCGGCTGAACGCCACCTCTGCAGCTGAGCGGGCGAGCTGGCTGAACGCCCTGCTGGTATGGGGCGTACTGATTGCGGGCGTGATCCTGCTGGCGGGCATGGCCTGGCGCATCTGGCGAGAGACGCAGCGTAAGGCATAAAAAAAGGCCCGCATAAGCGGGCCTTTTTCGTAAACCGTGCCGATTACAGGCTGGATACGTTCTCAGACAGGTATTTAGCTACGCCGTCTGGGGAAGCAGCCATACCTTCTTTACCTTTTTCCCACTGAGCCGGGCACACTTCGCCGTGCTCTTCGTGGAACTGCAGCGCGTCAACCATGCGCAGCATTTCGTCGATGTTACGACCCAGCGGCAGATCGTTCACAACCTGGTGACGAACGATGCCGTTCGCGTCGATCAGGAAGGAACCGCGCAGCGCAACGCCAGCGTCCGGATGTTCGATACCGTAAGCCTGCTGGATTTCGCGTTTGATGTCCGCAACCATTGCGTATTTCACCGCACCGATGCCGCCTTTGTCGACAGGGGTGTTACGCCATGCGTTGTGTACAAACTCAGAGTCGAAGGAGACGCCAACAACTTCCACGCCACGCTTCTGGAATTCTTCATAACGTTTGTCGAATGCGATCAGCTCAGACGGGCAAACGAAAGTGAAGTCCATTGGCCAGAAGAACAGAACGGTCGCTTTACCGTTGGTGTGCTGTTTGAAGTTGAAGTTTTCAACGATTTCACCGTTGCCCAGAACTGCTGCAGCTGTAAAATCCGGAGCCGGACGAGTTACCAGAACCATATGATTCTCCTGTAGATACTAAGGTTATTTGGAACGCAACGCGAGCCAGTATAGAGAGTGTGCATCGATAAGACAAAGAGGTGGTGACAATCGTTCCGCCAGCTTTTACCTATCAATGTCATTTTTATACACAAAATCATTCAAGTTGCATCAAGGCGGCAAGTCTGGGAATCCCCAGGAGCTTACTGAAGTAAGTGACTGGGGTGAGCAGACGTAGCCAACGCAGAGGCAGCTTGAAGGATGACGTGTATTTAAAGCTGTTTGTTTTTCGCCTGCACCATCATGCGCGGGTAAAACTGCCAGAAGCGGGTCTCCAGCGCATCGTAATGTTCATCCAGGTCATACCAGGAATCCCGCAGCGCATCCAGGCGCGGGCGACGGCTCGCCATCCCGTTCAACACGTTCTGGATGAAGTCCATCTCGCGATAGCGCTCCAGCCAGCGTTCCGACCACAGATAGTTGTTCAGATTCACAAAGCGCGGCGGCGAGTCGGGCAGAATGATCGACACCTGCTGGTGGGCATAGCGCACAAATTCGGGCAGGGGTAGCTCCGGCGAGAGCTGTGCCCAGTGGCGCGACAGGAAGTGATCCCACATCACGTCAAGCGTGATCGGCGCAACGCGGCGCGTTTCAGGGCGGAACCACGCTTTGGCTTCCGTCACTTCCGGCAGTTTATCCGTCAGCACGTCGATGCGGCGGTGCATAAAAATCCCGTCGACAACCTCAGGGGAGTAGTCCTCCGCGGGGTTGCCGCGAACGAAATCGGCCAGCAAATTGCCGGAAAGGGAGCTGTCAGCGAGGTGTGCGAGATGCAGGTGAGCGAGAAAATTCATGCGTTTTTTTGTCCGGGGGCGGCTAGTTGTTGCAGCAAAAGGGTGTGAGCACTAGACTATGCCGCCTGTTTTTAAGTCACGAGTATACGTCATGCGCGTCGCCGATTTCTCATTTGAACTACCTGAATCCCTGATTGCTCACTATCCCATGCCTGAGCGCAGCAGCTGTCGCTTACTGTCACTGGATGGGCCAACGGGCGAGCTGACGCACGGTACTTTCACCGATTTGCTCGACAAGCTCAACCCTGGCGATCTGCTGGTCTTTAACAATACCCGCGTGATCCCGGCGCGCCTGTTCGGCCGCAAAGCCAGCGGCGGCAAGATTGAAGTGCTGGTCGAACGTATGCTCGATGATAAACGTATTCTGGCACATATTCGCGCATCTAAGGCGCCAAAGCCGGGCGCGGAGCTGCTGCTGGGCGATGATGAGAGCATCAAAGCGACCATGACCGCGCGCCACGACGCGCTGTTCGAGGTGGAGTTCAACGACGAACGCACGGTGCTCGATATCCTGAACGCCATCGGCCACATGCCGCTGCCGCCGTATATTGAGCGTCCGGACGAAGAGGCTGACCGCGAGCTGTACCAGACCGTCTACAGCCAGAAGCCTGGCGCCGTCGCTGCGCCGACCGCGGGCCTGCATTTTGATGAGCCGCTGCTGGAGAAACTGCGCGCGAAGGGCGTGGAGATGGCGTTCGTGACGCTCCACGTCGGCGCGGGGACCTTCCAGCCGGTGCGCGTGGACAGCATTGAAGATCACATCATGCACTCTGAGTATGCTGAAGTGCCTCAGGACGTGGTGGACGCGGTGCTGGCGGCGAAAGCGCGCGGCAGCCGCGTCGTGGCGGTCGGTACGACTTCCGTGCGCTCACTTGAGAGCGCCGCGCAGGCAGCGAAGAACGATCTTATTGAGCCATTCTTTGGCGATACGCAGATCTTTATCTACCCGGGCTATCAGTACAAAGTAATTGACGCGCTGGTGACCAACTTCCATCTGCCTGAATCGACGCTGATTATGCTGGTTTCCGCGTTTGCCGGTTATCAGCACACTATGGCGGCCTACAAGTCTGCGGTAGAACAAAAATATCGCTTTTTTAGCTACGGGGACGCGATGTTTATCACGTACAATCCGCTGGCTTTGAATGAGCGTGTCGGGGAATAAGTCCGCGGCACCGTTTTACAACGTTGGACTGTTTTTCTGACGTCGGAGAAAAAATGAAATTTGAACTCGATACCACCGACGGTCGCGCGCGTCGCGGTCGCCTGGTGTTTGATCGCGGCGTGGTGGAAACCCCCGCGTTTATGCCTGTGGGCACGTACGGCACCGTAAAAGGGATGACGCCGGAAGAAGTAGAAGCCACGGGCGCACAGATTATCCTCGGCAACACCTTCCACCTGTGGCTGCGTCCGGGTCAGGAGATCATGAAGCTCCACGGCGACCTGCACGATTTCATGCAGTGGAAAGGCCCAATCCTGACCGATTCCGGCGGCTTCCAGGTCTTCAGCCTGGGCGATATCCGTAAGATCACCGAACAGGGCGTTCACTTCCGTAACCCGATCAACGGCGATCCGATTTTCCTCGATCCGGAAAAATCGATGGAGATTCAGTACGATCTCGGATCTGATATCGTGATGATCTTCGACGAATGTACGCCATACCCGGCCGACTGGGATTACGCCAAGCGTTCAATGGAGATGTCTCTGCGCTGGGCGAAGCGTAGCCGTGACCGCTTTGACTCCCTGCAGAACAAAAATGCGCTGTTCGGCATTATCCAGGGCAGCGTTTACGAAGATTTACGCGATATCTCTGTTAAAGGTCTGGTAGAGATAGGTTTTGATGGCTACGCTGTCGGCGGTTTGGCTGTAGGTGAGCCGAAGGAAGACATGCACCGCATTCTGGAGCATGTCTGCCCGCAAATCCCTGCGGATAAACCACGATACCTGATGGGCGTGGGGAAACCGGAAGATCTGGTTGAAGGCGTGCGCCGCGGCATTGATATGTTCGACTGCGTCATGCCAACCCGCAACGCGCGTAACGGCCATTTGTTCGTTACCGATGGCGTGGTGAAAATCCGTAACGCGAAGCATAAGAGTGACACCAGCCCGCTCGATTCTGAGTGCGATTGCTATACCTGTCGCAATTATTCTCGCGCGTATCTGCATCATCTCGATCGTTGCAACGAGATTTTGGGCGCGCGTCTCAATACCATTCATAATCTTCGTTATTATCAGCGCTTAATGGCTGGTTTACGTAAGGCTATCGAAGAGGGTAAATTAGAGAGCTTCGTGACCGATTTCTACCAACGTCAGGGGCGGGATGTTCCACCGTTGAACGTTGATTAATTTTAATAATGAGGGAATTTGAATGAGCTTTTTTATTTCTGATGCGGTAGCGGCAACAGGTGCTCCAGCGCAGGGCAGCCCGATGTCTCTGATTCTGATGCTGGTTGTGTTCGGTCTGATCTTCTACTTCATGATCCTGCGTCCACAGCAGAAGCGCACCAAAGAGCACAAAAACCTGATGAACTCCATTGCGAAAGGCGATGAAGTGCTGACTAACGGTGGTCTGGTCGGTCGCGTAACCAAAGTGGCTGAAAACGGCTACATTGCTATCGCCC
The DNA here is from genome assembly GCF_027947695.1 of Enterobacter sp. PI-10. Lineage (NCBI taxonomy): Bacteria > Pseudomonadati > Pseudomonadota > Gammaproteobacteria > Enterobacterales > Enterobacteriaceae > Enterobacter > Enterobacter sp. PI-10. Next base: position 102,809 of record NZ_JAJNOG010000001.1, read on the forward strand.
TGAACGACACCACTGAAGTGGTCATCAAACGTGACTTCGTAGCTGCCGTTCTGCCGAAAGGCACCATGAAGGCGCTGTAATCCCAACTTTTCCCAAAGGGAACTGCCGTGTTAAACCGTTATCCTTTGTGGAAGTACATCATGCTGGTCGTCGTGATTCTCGTCGGCCTGCTGTACGCGCTTCCCAACCTGTATGGTGAGGATCCGGCTGTTCAAATCACTGGCGCGCGCGGTGTCGCCGCCAGTGAGCAAACGCTGATCCAGGTCCAGAAAACGTTACAAGAAGAAAAAATTACCGCTAAGTCTGTGGCTCTGGAAGAGGGCGCAATTCTTGCTCGCTTCGACACCACCGACACGCAGCTCCGCGCTCGCGAAGCGCTGATGGGCGTGCTGGGTGACAAATACGTCGTGGCGCTTAACCTTGCCCCTGCAACCCCGCGTTGGCTGGCTGCGATGAAGGCAGAGCCAATGAAACTCGGTCTTGACCTGCGTGGCGGCGTTCACTTCCTGATGGAAGTGGATATGGATACCGCGCTCGGCAAGCTGCAGGAACAGAATATCGACAGCCTGCGCAGCGATCTGCGTGATAAAGGCATCGCTTACACCACCGTGCGTAAAGAAGATAACTACGGCATGAGCATCACGTTCCGCGACAGCGCGGCGCGCGATCAGGCTGTAGATTATCTGACTCAACGTCACCGTGACCTGGTGATCTCCTCGCAGGGCAGCAACCAGCTGCGTGCGGTGATGACCGATGCGCGCCTGAAAGAAGCGCGTGAATATGCCGTTCAGCAGAACATCAACATTCTGCGTAACCGTGTAAACCAACTGGGTGTGGCCGAGCCGCTTGTACAGCGTCAGGGTGCTGACCGTATCGTGGTTGAACTGCCGGGTATTCAGGACACCGCGCGTGCGAAAGAGATTCTGGGTGCGACCGCAACCCTGGAATTCCGTCTGGTGAATACCAACGTTGACCAGTCTGCTGCCGCTTCTGGCCGTATTCCGGGTGACTCCGAAGTGAAACAGACCCGCGAAGGTCAGCCAGTTGTGCTGTACAAACGCGTGATTCTGACCGGTGATCACATCACCGACTCCACGTCGAGCCAGGACGAATACAACCAGCCGCAGGTTAACATCTCGCTCGATAGCGCGGGTGGTAACATCATGTCTAACTTCACCAAGGACAACATCGGTAAACCGATGGCAACCCTGTTCGTGGAGTACAAAGACAGCGGTAAGAAAGATGCAAACGGCCGTGCTGTGCTGGTGAAAGAGGAAGAGGTGATTAACATCGCCAATATCCAGTCTCGTCTGGGTAACAGCTTCCGTATTACCGGCATCAACAACCCGAACGAAGCGCGTCAGCTCTCCCTGCTGCTGCGTGCCGGTGCGCTGATTGCGCCAATTCAGATTGTTGAAGAACGTACCATTGGTCCAACTCTGGGTATGCAAAACATCCAGCAGGGCCTGGAAGCGTGTCTGGCCGGTCTGGTGGTCTCTATTCTGTTCATGATCTTCTTCTATAAGAAGTTTGGTCTGATTGCGACCTCTGCGCTGATTGCGAACCTGGTGCTGATTATCGGCATCATGTCCCTGCTGCCGGGGGCGACGCTGACCATGCCGGGTATTGCGGGTATCGTTCTGACCCTTGCGGTGGCGGTCGACGCCAACGTACTGATTAACGAACGTATCAAAGAAGAGTTGAGCAACGGTCGTTCTGTTCAGCAGGCGATTGACGAAGGTTATAAAGGCGCGTTCAGCTCTATCTTCGATGCGAACGTAACAACACTGATCAAGGTTCTTATCCTGTATGCAGTGGGTACCGGCGCTATCAAAGGCTTTGCGATTACAACCGGTATCGGTGTCGCAACGTCAATGTTTACCGCTATTGTCGGCACCCGTGCCATCGTGAACCTGCTGTACGGCGGCAAGCGCGTCAAAAAGCTGTCTATCTGAGGAGTGCGTTGTGGCACAGGAATATACTGTTGAACAATTGAACCACGGCCGTAAAGTCTGGGACTTTATGCGCTGGGACTACTGGGCCTTCGGCATTTCAGGTTTCCTGCTGATTCTGTCCATCGTCATTATGGGCGTGAAAGGCTTTAACTGGGGGCTCGATTTTACCGGTGGTACGGTAATTGAAATCTCCCTGGAAAAACCGGTCGATATGGACCAGATGCGCGAATCGCTGCAGAAAGCGGGCTTTGAAGAGCCGCTGCTGCAGAACTTCGGCAGCAGCCGCGACATTATGGTACGTATGCCGCCAGTGCACGATGCCAACGGCAGCCAGGAGCTGGGCAGTAAGGTTGTTAGCGTGATTAACGAAACAACCAGCCAGAACGCGGCGGTTAAGCGTATTGAGTTCGTCGGCCCAAGCGTAGGTGCTGACCTGGCGCAGACCGGCGCGATGGCGCTGCTGGTGGCGCTGATCTCCATCCTGGTGTACGTCGGTTTCCGCTTTGAGTGGCGACTGGCGGCCGGTGTGGTTATCGCCCTGGCGCACGACGTGGTGATCACCATGGGCATACTGTCGCTGTTCCACATTGAGATTGACCTGACGATCGTGGCATCACTGATGTCCGTTATCGGTTACTCGCTGAACGACAGTATCGTGGTATCTGACCGTATCCGTGAAAACTTCCGTAAGATCCGTCGAGGTACGCCGTACGAGATCTTTAACGTGTCGTTGACCCAGACGCTGCACCGTACCTTGATCACATCCGGTACCACCCTGATGGTGATCCTGATGCTGTTCCTCTTCGGTGGTCCGGTACTGGAAGGCTTCTCGCTGACCATGCTGATTGGTGTCACCATCGGTACGGCGTCGTCTATCTACGTTGCGTCCGCCCTGGCACTGAAACTCGGCATGAAGCGCGAGCACCTGCTCCAGCAGAAAGTCGAGAAAGAAGGGGCGGATCAGCCGTCCATTCTGCCGTAAGGCGACGTTTAGCGCGTTATCGAAATCCCGGTCGGTTGACCGGGATTTTTTTTATCTGCTCCTGACAAACACTCCTGACAGTATGCTGTCAGGAGCCCTGTCGTAGACTCCTTCTGAACCCAAACAACAGGCAGGAGGATGTATGAAAAGCGTCATTAACTGGTTTGAAATTCCGGTCTCGGATATGGAGCGCGCCATCAAATTTTATGAGCCCGTGATGCAGCTTGCGCTGCGTCGCGAGAAAATGGACTGTGCGGAGCTGGCCGTTTTCCCGCATGAGGATCCGGGTACCGGAGGCGCACTGGCAAAATTTGACGGCGTTACACCGTCTTTGCAGGGCGCTATTATTTACCTGCATACTGACAATCTGGCGGCCACGCTCGATCGCATCGCCTCTGCGGGCGGCGAGTGCGTGTTTGGCCCGCTGGAACTGCCGCATGGCATTGGCACTATCGCCTTGTTTACCGACAGCGAGGGCAACCGCGTCGGGCTCCATCAACCTGCCTGAGAGCGGACAAAGTTATGACCCGACGCGCTGACCGTTTGTTTCAGATTGTGCAGATCCTGCGGGGCAGGCGTCTGACAACGGCAGCGCATCTCGCGGACCGGCTTGGCGTGTCCGAGCGCACGGTATATCGCGATATCCGCGACCTGTCGCTTTCCGGCGTGCCGGTGGAAGGTGAGGCGGGAAGTGGATATCGGCTGATGTCGGGCTTTGACCTGCCGCCGCTGATGCTGACAAATAAGGAGTCCGAGGCGCTGATCGTCGCGATTCGCCTGCTCAAAACCTGGGGTGGGGAATCGCTGTCGCGCGAGCTGGAGTCGGCTCAGGAGAAGGTGCTGGCTATCCTGCCCGAGGAGAGCCGCCGAAAGGCGGAGCAGACGCGGATCTACGCCCCGGACTTTTGCATGCAAAGCCACTCCCGCAGCGATTTTGACATGATTCATCAGGCGATTTCCGCCCAGCGCGTGCTGGCGCTGCATTACCGTGATGAAGCAGGACAGCTCTCAAAGCGCGAGGTTCAGCCGCTGGGGCTATTCTTCTGGGGAGAGCGCTGGCTGCTGGCTGCGTGGTGTGAACGGCGCGATGACTATCGCTGTTTCCGGCTCGACCGATGCCTCAATATTGTGGCTACGGAGAGGCGTTTTAGCGAGAGCGCGGACAGGTCTCTGGCGGATTTTTTGCGGAAGGTGAAGCAGTAAAAGGCCGGGTGGCGGCTACGCCTTACCCGGCCTACATTTGGGTCGTAGGCCCGGTAAGCGTAGCGCCACCGGGCGAAACCCACACTGATTAGAAGTTGTAACCTACAACCAGGTAACCACCCCAACCGGTAGAACGGACGTTTTCTTTCATCCAATTCAGGTCGGCATCGTCGTTCCACTGACCGCCGTTGTGCCAGTAACGCGCCACTACAGAGTAGTGCCAGTGATCGTAGTTCAGCGCCAGGATGTGGCTGGAGGCGATGGAGTCGTTAGTACGCTGTTTAATACCGTTCTCTGCGTAACCGCTCTTATCTCCCAGTTCTGAACCCCAGTCGAAGTTGGTGAAGCCGATGTAGCTCAGGTTACCGCCCCACAGCTGAGTGATTGGTACAAAGTATTTCACTTTGAAACGGTAGCCATCCCACTCATTCTGGTTTTCTGCACCGTAGTTCTGCCACTGGTATTTCGCGTAAACGTTCAGGGACAGGCTCATTGGCAGGCCGGTGTCAACATCGGTACCCAGACCCATATACCAGGTGCTCTGACGACCAGACTCGTTGCGGCCCATGTCGTAGATATAGTTGTTCGCGAAGTACCACTCTTTGAACGGACCGAAGCTGAGGTCGGTGCCGGTCAGCTTGTCGATGGAGAAGCGCGGCTCGATCTCCATGAACAGCGGAGAACCGTGGTTCCAGATACCTTTTGCCTGAGAGTTACCGCCGAAGAAGACCGGTGCATCCATGTAGCCGTAGAAATCAAACCAGTCTTTCTTGGCGAATGCTTCGTACTCCAGGTAGGTATCGTTGCGGATCTGTGGTCCGAAACGGGTGTGGTAGCTGCCGACTACGTTAACGCTCTGGTGCCACCAGTCGGAGAGGTATTGTGGTTTATTGTTTTCCGCTGCGTTAACAGTGAAAGAGGAAGAAAGTGCCAGCACGGCGCCAGCTGCGAGTAATGTTTTTTTCATAATCATGCCACTGATTGAAATTCCCTTTCGGGAGTGAAAAATGCGCGAATTGCGTTTCTAAATATTTCGTGTTTCTGCGGTGCCTATTATAGGAATCCCTGCTCACAAAAATATGTGTTGTTTCACATATCTCTCATGCGCGTAATCGATTGCGTTCACGTTTGCGTACTTTAAACGGGCGGGATTGTAGCGGCAATCATTTATGTTGCCAATCCATACGAAATGTAAATGTTAGCGGAGTGACATTGCGCTCCGCTAAAAAGGAGGGGATTAGTGCGCGGCGGGTTGAATGTCGTGAATGCGGATAAAGCCTAACTGTTCCGGCGTAACGCCGCTTAACTGAAGCGGAATATCCACATCGCTTGGTGCTAAAACACTGGCCGGGGCGGTGAAGAGCTGATTCTTCACGTTCACCTCCTGGTAGTTCTCCGTTGTGCCCTGGATCTGCCCCCACTCGACGGTGCCGCTGAAGGCTGGCAGCGGATCGTTGGACTCTCCCTGGATGCGTAATGTTGCGCGAGTACCATCTGCGTTCGCCGCCACATTCACCAGAGACATTTTTAGCGTGCCGATCTGACTATTGAGACGCGCAGGCGTATTCGCGCCCGGCAGCAGATAAACCCCGCTGCTGGATTTGGCATTCAGCGCGTTTTGCTGGGTGATTTTCACCGTTTCTTTGTTCAGCTTGTCCATCGCCGTATTGAGCGTATTGACGCTCTGTTTCAACTGACGGACTTCGGTTTGCTGTGCACAGGCGCTAAGGGTGAAGAGGCTCCCCACCAGCAAGATTTTCAGGTAACGTCTTGTCATTGCGTTTATTTCCTTGAAATAACGGATCGCCTTAATGTTAACCAGCATCATCATGTGAGATATAGATCCTTTGTCTCAAAAAGCTCTTCCTTTGTTGTCAGGCCAGATCAGGGTAAAATGAAAATTAGTTAACCAGATAACAGGGATACCGTATGCATTGCCCATTCTGCTCCGCTGTGGATACCAAAGTCATCGACTCTCGTCTTGTGGGCGAAGGGTCATCCGTACGCCGTCGTCGGCAGTGTCTGGTGTGCAACGAGCGTTTCACGACCTTTGAGGTTGCAGAGCTGGTAATGCCGCGCGTGGTAAAAAGTAACGACGTGCGCGAGCCGTTTAACGAAGAGAAACTGCGCAGCGGGATGCTGAAGGCCCTCGAAAAACGTCCCGTCAGCGCGGACGACGTGGAGATGGCGTTAAACCACATAAAATCTTACCTTCGTGGTTTGGGTGAGCGTGAAGTGCCAAGCAAAATGATCGGCAACCTGGTGATGGAGCAGTTGAAAAAGCTCGATAAGGTCGCCTATATCCGCTTCGCCTCGGTCTACCGCAGCTTCGAAGACATCAAAGAGTTTGGCGAAGAGATCGCCCGCTTACAGGATTAAGCTCATGCAGGATGAGATTTACATGGCGCGAGCCATGAAGCTGGCGCAGCGCGGTCGTTTTACTACCCATCCCAACCCGAACGTCGGGTGCGTTATCGTCAACGATGGCGAGATTGTCGGAGAGGGGTTTCACTATCGGGCGGGCGAACCGCATGCCGAGGTTCATGCGTTGCGCATGGCCGGTGAGAAGGCGCGCGGTGCCACAGCCTACGTCACGCTGGAGCCCTGCAGCCATCACGGGCGTACGCCGCCGTGCTGTGAAGCGTTGATCGCGGCGGGTGTTTCACGCGTGGTCGCATCGATGCAGGACCCAAATCCGCAGGTGGCGGGACGCGGTCTGTATCGTCTGCAGCAGGAAGGCATTGACGTCAGCCATGGTCTGATGATGCAGGATGCGGAAGCGCTCAATAAAGGTTTCCTGAAGCGCATGCGCACGGGGTTCCCGTATATTCAGCTCAAGCTGGGCGCCTCGCTGGACGGCCGTACGGCAATGGCAAACGGTGAAAGCCAGTGGATCACTTCTCCACAGGCAAGGCGCGATGTGCAACGTCTGCGCGCGCAAAGCCATGCTATTCTCACCAGCAGTGAAACCGTTCTGGCTGACGATCCGGCCATGACCGTGCGCTGGGACGAGCTGAATGCCGATACCCAGGCTCTTTACCCGCAGGAGAACCTGCGTCAGCCGCTGCGTATTGTCATTGATAGCCAGAACCGCGTGACGCCGGAGCACCGCATCGTCCAGCAGCCTGGTGAGACCTGGATTGCCCGCACCAAAGAAGATACGCGCGAATGGCCGGAAGGCGTGCGCAGCATTCTGGTGCCGGAGCATAACGGCCATCTGGATCTGGTGGTGCTGATGATGCTGCTCGGCAAGCAGCAGGTGAACAGCATCTGGGTAGAGGCGGGGCCAACGCTCGCCGGTGCGCTCTTACAGGCCGGGCTGGTGGATGAACTGCTTGTTTACGTTGCGCCTAAACTGTTAGGCCACGACGCGCGCGGCCTCTTTGTGCTGCCCGGCCTTGAAAAACTGGCCGACGCACCGCAACTCACATTTAGCGAGATTCGTCCGGTAGGTCCGGATGTCTGCCTCCACTTAACGACAGCGTAATTGCTCCTGAAATAGGGAAGCAGTGCGCAAAGTATTATGATAAAATCCGCCCCCCTGCGGGGCCAAATGAACCCGTAAAGGAAGAGTATGAACATTATTGAAGCTGCTGTAGCTACCCCGGACGCTCGCGTCGCCATCACCATTGCGCGTTTCAACAACTTCATCAACGACAGCCTGCTGGAAGGTGCGATTGACGCCCTGAAACGTATCGGCCAGGTTAAAGATGACAACATTACCGTTGTTTGGGTTCCAGGCGCTTACGAACTGCCACTGGCGGCAGGCGCGCTGGCGAAAACCGGTAAATACGACGCGGTGATTGCGCTGGGTACCGTTATTCGTGGCGGCACTGCGCACTTCGAATACGTTGCGGGCGGTGCAAGCAACGGCCTGGCACACGTTGCGCAGGATGCTGAAATTCCTGTCGCATTCGGCGTGCTGACCACCGAAAGTATTGAACAAGCCATCGAACGTGCTGGCACCAAAGCCGGTAACAAAGGTGCAGAAGCTGCACTGACCGCGCTTGAAATGATTAATGTATTGAAAGCCATCAAGGCCTGATTTTTTTGTAAGGGGAATTCCGTGAAACCTGCTGCTCGTCGCCGCGCCCGTGAATGTGCCGTCCAGGCACTTTACTCCTGGCAGTTGTCCCAGAACGACATCGCTGATGTTGAATACCAGTTCCTGTCAGAACAGGACGTGAAAGACGTTGACGTTCTGTACTTCCGTGAACTGCTGTCGGGAGTGGCGACTAATAGCGCGTATCTCGATGGTCTGATGAAGCCTTATCTGTCCCGTCTGCTCGAAGAGCTGGGCCAGGTAGAAAAAGCAGTGCTGCGTATTGCGCTGTTTGAGCTGTCTAAACGTGATGATGTGCCGTACAAAGTGGCCATCAACGAAGCGATCGAACTGGCGAAAACCTTCGGCGCTGAAGACAGCCACAAGTTTGTAAACGGCGTACTTGATAAAGCAGCACCTGCGATCCGTCCCCACAAAAAGTGATCCGCAAACCGGAGTCCTGCATTGCCTGACGGGCGGTGCGGCTCCGGTTTTTTCTTTTATTTGCTGAGGCATAACGTATGGCATGCGGCGAATTCTCCCTGATTGCCCGTTATTTCGACCGTGTCAGAACCTCTCGTCTTGATGTTGAAACCGGCATCGGCGATGACTGTGCACTTCTCAATATTCCAGAAAAACAGACGCTGGCCATCAGCACCGACACTCTGGTGTGCGGCCGTCATTTCTTACCGGATATCGATCCTGCCGATCTGGCGTATAAAGCATTGGCGGTTAACGTCAGCGATCTAGCGGCGATGGGGGCCGATCCCGCGTGGTTAACCCTGGCGCTGACGCTGCCAGAGGTAGACGAAGCCTGGCTTGAAGCTTTCAGCGATGCGCTGTTTGAGCAGCTTAACTACTACGATATGCAGCTGATTGGCGGTGATACCACTGCCGGGCCGCTGTCGATGACGCTGGCGATCCACGGCTATGTGCCGCTCGGCCGCGCGCTGAAGCGCTCGGGTGCAAAACCCGGCGACTGGATCTACGTCACCGGTACGCCGGGCGACAGTGCGGCAGGGCTGGCGATTCTCCAGGATCGCTTAACCGTAAAGGATGCCGACGACGCGGCGTATCTGGTGAAACGCCATCTGCGCCCGACGCCGCGTATTCTGCACGGCCAGGCGCTGCGCGAGCGCGCGAGCTCTGCTATCGACCTCTCTGACGGGCTGATCTCAGACCTTGGCCATATTTTAAAGGCCAGCGGCGTTGGGGCGCGCGTTGATCTGGATCTGTTCCCGCTGTCAGAGGAACTGCTTCGTCATGTCGAACCTGCGCAGGCGCTGCGCTGGGCGCTGTCCGGTGGCGAAGATTACGAGCTGTGCTTTACCGTTCCGGAGCTGAACCGCGGAACGCTCGACGTGGCGTTAGCGCACCTTGGTGCGAAATTCACCTGCATAGGTCAGATCATGCCGGAGAGTGAAGGGCTGAAGTTTGTGAAAGACGGTGCGCCGGTTACGCTGGACTGGAAAGGGTACGATCACTTCGCGTGAGTTTGTACGCTTTGTATTGCCGGGCGGCGGCTCCGCCTTACCCGGCCTACAAAAGATGGGGCTTATTTAAACCCCACCACCGGATGCGGCTGATACGGCGTCTCCAGCTCGGCAACCTGTTCGGGCGTCAGCGTGATATCCACCGCGTTTAACAGTTCGTCCAACTGCTCTTCCCGGGACGTGCCGATAATGGGAGCCGCGACGCCGCGCTTGCCCAGCAGCCACGCCAGCGCCACCTGGGCGCGGGTTGCGCCGGTATCATCGGCAATCCCGGCCAGGCGTTCGGCAATCAGTGCATCGCTGGCCTCTGTTCCTTCATAGAGATTTTTTCCCACTTCATCCGAGACCAGACGGGCCGTAGTTTCGCCCCACGGACGGGTCAGGCGACCGCGCGCGAGCGGGCTCCACGGGATGACCGCCACGCCCTCCTGATGGCACAGTGGCAGCATCTCACGCTCTTCTTCACGATAGATCAGATTGTAGTGATCCTGCATGGTGACAAAGCACGCCCAGCCGTGCTGCGCCTGCAGATCCAGCGCCTGGGCAAACTGCGACGCATGCATAGACGACGCGCCGATGTAGCGTGCTTTACCGGCTTTGACCACGTCGTTGAGCGCCTCAAGCGTCTCCTCGATCGGCGTGTTGTAATCCCAGCGGTGAATTTGCAGCAGGTCGACGTAATCCATGTTCAGGCGTCTGAGGCTGTCATCAATGGAGCGCAGGATCTGCGCGCGAGAAAGGCCCTGCGGCAGGTCACCCACCGGGTAGTAGACCTTGGTGGCAACGACAACGTCATCCCGACGGGCAAAATCGCGCAGGGCGCGGCCGACAATCTCCTCGCTGCTGCCGTCGGAGTAGCTGTTGGCGGTGTCAAAGAAGTTAATGCCGCCCTCGATGGCGCGTTTGATAATCGGACGGCTGCTCTCTTCCGGCAGCGTCCAGGCGTGGTTCCCCCGATCGGGCTCGCCAAAGGTCATGCAGCCCAGGCAAAGTCGGGAAACCTTAAGGTCCGTTTTTCCTAATGTTGTGTATTGCACGGTTCCGCTCCTGCTGTTTAAACACCAGGTTTAAGCATAGCAGGAGCGGAAAAGGGGAGGGATTAGTCCAGCCAGGCGCGGATTTTAGCTTCCATACCGGCAGCGTCCAGGCCAATCGCCGCGCGGGCTTCGTCCTGGGTACCTTGCGGAATGAAATGATCCGGCAGGCCGAGGTTCAGCACCGGCACGGCTTTACGATTTGCCATCAGTACCTCGTTCACGCCGCTGCCCGCACCGCCCATGATGGCGTTTTCTTCCAGCGTCACCAGCACGTCGTGGGCCTCAGCCATACTCAGGATCAGAGATTCGTCGAGCGGCTTCACAAAGCGCATATCCACCAGCGTGGCATTCAGCGTTTCAGCCACTTTCGCGGCCTCGGGCATCAACGTGCCGAAGTTCAGGATCGCCACTTTTTCACCGCGACGCTTAACCACTCCTTTACCAAGCGGCAGTTTTTCCAGCGGCTGAAGCTCAACGCCTACCGCATTGCCGCGCGGGTAGCGAACGGCGCTTGGGCCATCCTGATAGTGGTAGCCGGTAAACAGCATCTGACGACATTCGTTCTCGTCGCTTGGCGTCATGACAACCATATCCGGAATGCAGCGCAGGAACGACAGGTCAAACGCGCCCTGGTGCGTCTGACCATCGGCACCGACGATGCCCGCACGATCGATAGCAAACAGCACCGGCAGCTTCTGAATCGCCACGTCGTGGATCACCTGATCGTAGGCGCGCTGCAGGAAGGTGGAATAGATAGCGACAACCGGCTTGTAGCCGCCGATCGCCAGGCCCGCTGCAAACGTCACCGCGTGCTGCTCGGCAATGGCCACGTCGAAATACTGGTCCGGGTATTTTCTGGAGAACTCCACCATGCCGGAGCCTTCGCGCATGGCCGGGGTGATCGCCATCAGCTTGTTGTCTTTTGCGGCGGTTTCGCACAGCCAGTCGCCGAAGATTTTTGAATAGCTCGGCATGCCGCCGCTGCTTTTTGGCAGACAGCCGCTGGACGGGTCAAATTTAGGCACCGCGTGGAAGGTGATCGGATCTTTTTCCGCCGGTTCGTAGCCGCGCCCTTTTTTGGTCATGATGTGCAGGAACTGCGGGCCTTTCAGGTCGCGCATGTTCTTGAGCGTGGTCACCAGACCCAGCACGTCGTGACCGTCAACCGGCCCAATATAGTTAAAGCCCAGTTCTTCAAACAGGGTACCCGGCACGACCATGCCTTTGATGTGCTCTTCGGTACGCTTGAGCAGCTCTTTGATCGGCGGTACGCCGGAGAAGACCTTTTTACCGCCTTCACGCAGCGACGAGTAAAGCTTGCCGGAGAGCAGCTGAGCAAGATGGTTGTTCAGCGCGCCGACGTTTTCGGAAATCGACATTTCGTTATCGTTGAGGATAACCAGCATGTCCGGCTTGATGTCGCCCGCGTGGTTCATGGCTTCGAAGGCCATACCGGCGGTGATGGCGCCGTCGCCAATCACGCAGACGGTGCGGCGCTGCCTATTCTCTTTCTCGGCGGCAACGGCAATACCGATGCCCGCCGAAATGGAGGTAGAGGAGTGGCCGACGCTCAGCACGTCGTACTCGCTCTCACCGCGCCACGGGAACGGGTGCAGGCCGCCTTTCTGACGAATGGTGCCAATTTTATCGCGACGGCCGGTCAGAATTTTGTGCGGATAGGCCTGGTGACCCACGTCCCAGATGAGCTGATCGAACGGCGTGTTATAGACGTAGTGCAGCGCCACGGTCAGCTCTACCGTGCCAAGCCCGGAGGCGAAATGGCCGCTGGAGCGGCTTACGCTGTCGAGCAGGTAGCGACGCAGCTCGTCGCACAGCTTCGGCAGGCTCTCTTTCGGCAACAGACGTAACTCCTGGGTGGAGTCAACTAACGCCAGTGTCGGGTATTTGGCAATATCAAAACTCATCAAAGGCTCATCGAGATATATAGTTTATTTATCACGCTGGATTATATAGTCCGCTAGCGCTTCCAGTGCCGAGGTATCCAGCGATTGCGCAGCCAGTTCATTCAGCGACTGGCGGGCATCGTCAATCAGATCCCGGGCTTTACGTTGGGCTTGCTCAAGACCCAGCAGGGCGGGGTAGGTACTTTTGCCAAGCTGCTGGTCCGCACCCTGACGTTTACCCAATGTTGCAGTATCGCCCACCACATCCAGAATGTCATCCTGAACCTGGAATGCCAGACCGATACTTTCTGCGTATCTGTCCAGAATCGGCAGGGCTTTGCGCCCTTGTTCACCCGCGCTCAGCGCGCCCAGGCGAACGGCGGAACGAATCAGTGCCCCGGTTTTATGGCGATGAATACGCTCCAGCTGTTCCAGATTAACCTGACGTCCTTCCGCTTCAAGATCCAGCGCCTGTCCGCCGCACATGCCGGCCACGCCGCTGGCCATTGCCAGCTCGGAGATCATCGCCAGACGGTCGCGGTCAGCCACTTCCGCCATTGGCGCGTCGCTCAGAATCGAGAACGCTAGCGTCTGCAGGGCATCACCCGCCAGGATGGCATTCGCCTCGCCAAACTTGATATGGCAGGTGGGTTTACCCCGACGCAAATCGTCGTCGTCCATCGCCGGGAGATCGTCGTGGATCAGCGAGTAGGCGTGAATGCACTCAACGGCGGCTGCCGGAGCGTCCAGCGTGCTATCGCTGATGCCAAACATATTGCCGGTGGCATACACCAGGAACGGGCGCAGGCGCTTTCCACCCAAGAGTGCGCCATAGTGCATGGCTTCAACCAGTGGAGTGTTCTGAAAAGGCTGTGGCGCAATAAAACGGCGCAGGGCGTCGTTGGCGCGTACGACACGCGCCTGAAGCTCGTTGGCAAAATCCATTTACTCGGCGTCCGGTGTGAAAGGCGTGGTTTTCGCGTCTTCGCTGTCGGAAAGCAGGATCTGCACGCGCTGCTCGGCCTGCTGCAGCTTGACCTGCCCCTGGCGCGCCAGCTGCACGCCGCGCTCGAATTCGTTGAGCGCCTCTTCCAGCGGGAGATCGCCGCTCTCAAGACGGGTAACAATTTGCTCCAGTTCACTCAGCGCAGTTTCAAAACTGGCCGGTGCGTCGTTCTTCTTCGGCATAGTGAATTGACTCTTATATTCTTCGCCCCGACATGGTAACGGACTCGGGCGGATAAGCAAATAACGCGCAATGTGCACAGGAGCGGCGCGATGGTGGTATACTTGCGCGCCTGGATGCAGCCACGGGTGTGGGCTGCTGTACTCTTTTCCATTACAAGCCTTAACAGGCTTGCCTAAGAAACATTGCCGCCATGAAGTTTATCATTAAATTGTTCCCTGAAATCACCATCAAAAGCCAATCTGTGCGTTTGCGCTTTATTAAAATTCTCACCGGGAACATTCGTAACGTGTTAAAGCACTACGACGAAACCCTCGCCGTGGTGCGCCACTGGGACCACGTTGAGGTCCGTGCGAAAGACGAAAACAAACGTCAGGATATTCGCGACGCGCTGACCCGAATTCCGGGGATCCACCATATCCTGGAAGTGGAAGATGTTCCGTTCAGCGATATGCATGACATCTTCGAGAAAGCGCTGGTCCAGTACCGTGACCAGATCGAAGGCAAAACCTTCTGCGTGCGCGTCAAGCGTCGCGGTAAGCACGAATTCAGCTCCATTGAAGTGGAACGTTATGTCGGCGGCGGTTTAAACCAGCACGTTGAAACGGCGCGCGTACGTCTGACCAACCCGGACGTGACGGTGAACCTGGAGATCGAAAACGATCGCCTGCTGCTGGTGAAAGGGCGCTATGAAGGTATCGGCGGCTTCCCTATCGGCACCCAGGAAGACGTATTATCCCTGATCTCTGGCGGCTTCGACTCCGGCGTCTCAAGCTATATGCTGATGCGTCGCGGCTGCCGTGTGCACTACTGCTTCTTCAACCTGGGCGGCGCGGCGCACGAAATCGGCGTTCGTCAGGTGGCGCATTATCTGTGGAACCGCTTCGGCAGCTCCCACCGCGTGCGTTTCGTGGCAATCAATTTCGAACCTGTGGTCGGCGAAATCCTCGAGAAAGTGGATGATGGTCAGATGGGCGTCATCCTTAAGCGCATGATGGTGCGTGCGGCGTCCAAAGTGGCTGAACGCTACGGCGTGCAGGCGCTGGTCACCGGCGAAGCGCTGGGCCAGGTTTCCAGCCAGACGCTGACCAACCTGCGTCTGATCGACAACGTATCTGATACGCTGATCCTGCGTCCGCTCATCTCCCATGACAAAGAGCACATCATCGATCTGGCGCGCGAAATCGGCACCGAAGATTTTGCCCGCACCATGCCGGAATACTGCGGCGTGATCTCTAAAAGCCCAACGGTGAAAGCGGTGAAGGCGAAGATCGAAGCGGAAGAAGAGAACTTCGATTTCAGCATTCTGGATAAAGTGGTGGAAGAAGCGTCCAACATTGATATCCGCGAGATTGCCCAGCAGACCGAGCAGGAAGTGGTTGAAGTGGAGACCGTGAGCGGTTTCGGCGCGAACGATGCGATTCTGGATATTCGCTCCATTGACGAGCAGGATGATAAGCCGCTGCAGGTGGAAGGCGTCGAAGTGGTTTCTCTGCCGTTCTACAAGCTGAGCACGAAGTTTGGCGATCTCGACCAGAGCAAAACGTATCTGCTGTGGTGTGAGCGCGGGGTGATGAGTCGCCTGCAGGCGCTGTATCTGCGCGAGCAGGGCTTTGCGAATGTGAAGGTGTATCGCCCGTAGTTTATTACCGGGGAGTGCGGCCAGATGCCCTCACCCCGGCCCTCTCCCACGGGGAGAGGGAGAAAACATCTATTCGTAATAATTATAAATCCCCGCCGGCATCACCAGCGATGATGCCACTTCGTAGGCCTTCTCGCGCCCGACCAGCAGGTCAATAATCTTTAAGCCAAAATCAATCGCAGTGCCTGGCCCCTGGCTGGTCAGCAGGTTTACGCGCGGGTCCCAGACGACGCGTTTGTCCACCCAATGTTCTTCCGGGATCGTATCCTTCAGCCCCGGGAAGCCGGTCATATTGCCGACGGGGAAGATATCGTGCGGAACCAGAACCGTTCCCGCGGCGGCGCAGATAGCCGCGACGATACGGCCTGATAGATGGAACTGACGCACGGTCTCGACCAGCAGCGGGCTGTCGCGAAAACATTCCGCGCCTTTTAAGCCGCCGGGCAGCACGATGATGTCGTAATCTCCGTCTGCCACCTGAACAAGCGGCGCGTCTGCCAGGATTTTCACCCCGCGTGAACAGGTGATTGCAAGATTGCCGTCGCTGGCGACGCTGGCGGTGGTGACCTTAATGCCGCCGCGCACCATCAAATCAATGGTGGTGACCGCTTCCATCTCTTCGCTACCAGGGGCGAGGCAGATCAGTGCTGACGCGCTCATATTCACTCTCCTTACGTTTAACCAGGTCATACAGACGGGCGTTTTCCGGCATGGCGATGCCGTGCGCGCGGGCGCGTTTTAGCAGATATCCCGTGATGTAGTCGATCTCCGTGTGGCGTAATGCCCGAACATCCTGCAGCATTGAGGAGATGTTTTCTGCTGTACTCTCAATGACCTGCTCGACATAGCAGCGCAAATCGTCTGCCGAGGTATGCAGCCCTTCCCGCTCAACGACCGCCGCGACTTCCGCACACAAAATGGCAACGTCCTGCGGATGATTTTTCAGCTCCCCGTTCGGGCAGTTCCACAGCGCCGTCAGCGGATTGATCACGCAGTTTACCGCAAGCTTACGCCACAGCTGAGGGCGGATGTTGTTGTGCCATGCGACGTCCGGCAAGACCTTTTGCAGAACATCGGCAAGATAGCTGTAGTCGCCATCCTGTGGTCTGGCAGGACCCATGTGCGTCACGCCGCTGGCGACATGCACAATGATGTTGCCGTCGCGACGGGCAGCGTGCGTGGTCGTCGCCATCAGCAGGGGCTGCGGGACGCTTTTCAGCTCATCGAGGGTACCCATGCCGTTATGCAGCAGCAGTATGGGCGAAGTGGGGGGGAGCTGCGCGGCCAGTGTCTTTACCGCGTCTGAGACCTGCCAGGCCTTGAGCGTCACCAGTAAAAGGTCGCTTTGCGCCAGGAAATCAGGATCGTTGGCGGTGAGAGATTCGTTAAAGATGCTTCCGTCTTCACCAATCAGGTTTACACTGCAGTAGGGTTGGGGCACTCGCAGCCAGCCCTGAACCTCATGTCCGTGCTTGCACAGCGCGGTCAGCCACAGCTGACCAAGCGCTCCGCATCCGAGCACCGTAATTTTCATTGTTCCTCCTCACCTGCAACTGCGCCAGGTGTTACAGCTTAATTATACAGCTAAGCTTCTGTTGAGTTATGCCTCGTAGCGGGTATTATGCAACGCAACAAAAGTGAAGGGAGAAGAAAAGATGCCATCTTTCGATATTGTTTCCGAAGTTGATATCCAGGAAGTTCGCAACGGCGTTGAGAACGCAACCCGCGAAGTTGAGTCACGTTTCGATTTTCGTGGCGTTGAGGCGTCGTTTGAGCTGAACGATGCAAATAAGACCATTAAGGTGCTGAGCGAGTCTGATTTCCAGGTGAATCAGCTGCTCGACATTCTGCGCGCCAAGCTGTTAAAGCGCGGCATCGAAGGGACGTCTCTCGATGTGCCGGAAGAGTTCGTGCACAGCGGCAAAACGTGGTTCGTTGAAGCGAAGCTGAAGCAGGGCATTGAGAGCGCGGTGCAGAAGAAGATCGTGAAGCTCATTAAAGACAGCAAGCTGAAGGTGCAGGCGCAGATCCAGGGTGAAGAAATTCGTGTGACCGGTAAGTCCCGCGACGATCTCCAGTCCGTAATGGCGCTGGTGCGCGGCGGCGATTTGGGACAACCGTTCCAGTTTAAAAACTTCCGCGATTAATATAAAAAGCCCGGTTAAACCGGGCTTTTTTTCACGCCTTGAGCGCCTGCTCGACTTCGAAGCGGTTAGTCATTTTACTGTCTATCTTGACGTAAGCGCTGCGCTCTTCCGGGACAATGAGCACGTCCGTCACGCCCTCTTTTTCTTCCAGACGCTGCTTAAGCGCATCGCTGATTTCCACATCATCCGGGATTTCTATCCGCAGGCTGCTCACGTAGCGCGGCTCTTTCATGGTGCTGGCGACCAGCAGCCAGACTGTCGCTAACAGCGCACCGGCGAGAAATACGGTTTGTGAATCAAACAGGCCGTCCACCCAGCCGCCGAGCGAGCCGCCGATCGCCACGCCGAGAAACTGGCTGGTGGAGTAAATACCCATTGCCGTACCTTTGTAACCGGCGGGGGACTCTTTGCTGATAAGCGACGGCAACAGGGCTTCCATCAGGTTAAATGCCAGGAAGAACAGCTGCACGCCGGCAATCAGCTCCCAGAAGTGCGGACCGGCACCCCAGAGCACGATTTCGGCAATCAGCAGGACCGCCACGCAGCCCACGAAGACGCGCTTCATTTTGCGCTTCACTTCGGCGTAGATGATGAACGGCACGACGGAGACAAACGAAATCAGCATCGTGACCAGATAGATTTTCCAGTGCTCAGCCGCCGGGAAACCCGCTGCCGCAAGCTGGCCGGGCAGGGCGACAAAGGTCGACATCAGCAGGATGTGCAGACACATAATGCCAAAGTTCAGCTTCAGAAGGCGCGGCTCGACAATCACTTTGCTGAAGCAGCCTTTTACCATCCCGGATTCACGGTTGAGGACGTGGTTTTTGCTGTCCGGCACGACCCACAGGGTTAACGCAATACCAATGGTTGCCAGCACGGCAATCATCCAGAACAGGGCGTGCAGACCCAACGTGTGCGTAATGATGGGGCCAAGCACCATCGCAATCGCAAACGTTACGCCAAAGCTCACGCCGATGAACGCCATTGCTTTGGTGCGGTTTTGCTCGCGGGTTAAGTCGGACAGCAGCGCCATCACCGCGGCGGCAATCGCGCCGGAGCCCTGCAGGGCGCGGCCGAGTATAATCCCCCAGATGGAGTGGGAGAGGGCGGCAATTACGCTTCCGAGCACAAAGACCAGCAGCCCGCCGACGATCAGCGGCTTTCTGCCCACCCGGTCAGAGAGCAGGCCAAAAGGGATCTGGAAAACCGCCTGCGCCAGGCCGTAGATGCCGATCGCGAGTCCAATCAGCGCCTCGCTGGCCCCCTGCAGCGCCATACCGTACGTGGTCAGAACAGGCAGGACCATAAACATGCCAAGCATCCGTAGCGAGAAGACAGTCCCTAAGCCCCAGGTCGCGCGTAGCTCGCCTGGCGTCATTTTATAATCGTTCATTACCACCTCAGTTCAAAAGCAGGCCATAGTGTAGTGCGGGGAAGGGGCGGGGTAAATAAAGGGTTATTTAACAAATATTACATGCGTTATTAGTAGATTCAGCGAATAAAAAAGGGTGCCGAAGCACCCCCTTTATTGACCTGTTTTGGCTTACCAGACGTAAGTCAGCAGGTTATGTGAATCCGGCACCATGAAGTCTACGGACATCATCACGGACAGCGAGGTGATGGCCACAATCGAGAACACAAACAGTTTGCGCGCCCAGACTTTGTCATCTTCCACTTTGTAACCGCGCAGCGCCATACCGAGCCACCAGACGCTCACCGCAGCCGCTACCGCCAGATATTTATATCCAGCGTAACCACCCAGAGAGAGCATCAGCGTTGCCACGGCAAAGGCGATGATGTACAGCGTGATGTGGTTCTTGGCAACCGAAATGCCCTTCACGACCGGCAGAACCGGGATGTTCGCTGCCTGATAATCCTTAAAGCGGAAAATCGCGATGGCATAGGAGTGCGGCATCTGCCACAGGCTAAAGATAGCCAGCAGGATCAGCGCACCGCTGTCGAACTCGTTCGTGACCGCACAGTAGCCAATCACCGGCGGCGCAGCGCCGGAGAGAGAACCAATCAGCGTGCCGTAGACGGAGTGGCGTTTCATATACAGGCTGTAGACGCCCACATACACCACGAACCCCATCACCCCCAGCCAGCAGGCCAGTGGGTTAGCACCAAACCACAGCAGCATAAAGCCAGCAATACCCAGCAAGGTGGCGTACACCAGCGAGACGGAAGGGGCGATCAGGCCTTTCACCAGCACCCGATTTTTGGTCCTTTCCATCTTCTTGTCGATATCCATGTCGATGTAGTTGTTAAATACACAACCGGACGCAACAACCAGTGACACACCGACCAGCGTGTAGATAAAGAGGGTGTAATCAATGCTGCCCTTAGAGGCCAGCAGGAACCCTCCGATCACGGAGATCAGGTTGCCAAAGATGATGCCTGGTTTCGTTACTTGCAGGTATTGCTTAAACATACTCGCCGCTCTTAGTGAACCATCATGTTGTAGTTGAGGTTCCACATAATCCAGATGGAACCGACTACCAGGATAGCGATGATAATCACGGTAAAGATAAAGGCGGTCATATTCCAGCCTTCATCGGACTTGGTGTTCATGTGCAGGAAGCAAACCAGATGCACCAGAATCTGAATCACAGCGGTTACCAGGATTGCACCCAGGATAACCGGCTTAGACGCAGAACCGCTCATCACCATCCAGAACGGGATCACCGTCAGGATGATCGACAGGATAAAACCTGTCATGTAGGTTTTTACGCTGCCGTGGGAAGCGCCATGATCGTTAGAATGACTCATTACATCGCCCCCATCAGATAGACAACAGAGAACACACAGATCCACACCACGTCCAGGAAGTGCCAGAACAGGCTCAGGCACAGGATACGGGTACGGTTAGTACTGGTCAGGCCGCGACGGGAGATCTGGAACATCAGGACTGCCATCCAGATCAGGCCGGAGGTCACGTGCAGACCGTGAGTGCCAACCAGCGCGAAGAACGCGGACAGGAAGCCACTGCGATCCGGGCCGAAGCCTTCCATGATCAGGTGATGGAATTCATAGATTTCCATCCCGATAAATCCAGCACCAAACAACCAGGTCAACGCCAGCCAGGAAACAACCTGGCTCTTGTTGTTTTTGTACATGGCGATAGCCGCCATGCCGTAGGTGATGGAGCTGAATAACAGCAGTGCGGTTTCAACCAGAACGAACGGCAGTTCAAAGATGTCCTTGCCGGTCGGGCCGCCCGCTGTGCCGTTCACCAGAACGGCATAGGTTGCGAACAGACAGCAGAACAGAATGCAGTCGCTCATCAGGTAGATCCAGAAACCGAAGACTTTGGTCGGTCCTGTATCGTGGTGCGCATGCTCATGCGCGTGGGCAGTTGAGTGCGCCAGAGTATCAGTTGCCATTTTTCAGCCCCGCTTTAGAAATCTCGTCGAAATGCTGATTTTCCAGCTTCTCAACTTCACGGACTGGTACGTAGTAGTCCACGTCCTCGTCAAAGCTCTTCACAATCCAGCTGATTACGATGCCGGCGAAGCCAACAATCGCCATCCACCAGATGTGCCAGATCATTGCGAAACCAAATACCGTTGCGAAGGCGGCAATCACGATGCCCGCACCGCTGTTTTTCGGCATGTGGATCTCTTCGTAATGAGCAGGTTGCTTGTACGCTTCACCTTTCTCTTTCATTTCCCAGAATGCGTCACGTTCATGAACCTGCGGCACAATGGCGAAGTTATAGAAAGGAGGTGGAGAAGAGGTCGCCCACTCCAGCGTACGGCCACCCCATGGGTCACCGGTCAGGTCACGGTTCTGATCGCGGTCGCGAATAGACACGTAGAACTGAATCAGCTGAGACGCGATACCACAGGCAATCAGCACGGCACCGCCCGCTGCAACCATCAGCATTGGGTGGAACTGCGGATCGATCTGCTGGCTCAGGCGACGGGTCATACCCATGAAGCCCAGCACGTACAGCGGCATAAATGCTACGAAGAAGCCGATGATCCAGAACCAGAACGCGCGTTTACCCCATTTTTCGTTCAGCGTGAAGCCGAACGCTTTTGGCCACCAGTAGGTTACGCCAGCGAAGCAGCCGAAGACCACGCCACCGATGATAACGTTATGGAAGTGCGCAATCAGGAACAGGCTGTTGTGCAGAACGAAGTCAGCGCCCGGTACCGCCAGCAGTACGCCGGTCATCCCACCTACGGAGAAGGTTACGATGAAGCCGATGGTCCACAGCATCGCTGAGTGGAACACGATACGGCCCTGGTACATGGTGAACAGCCAGTTGAAGATCTTCACCCCGGTAGGGATGGCGATAATCATGGTTGTGATACCGAAGAAGGCGTTTACGTTCGCGCCCGCACCCATGGTGAAGAAGTGGTGCAGCCAAACGATGAACGACAGAACGGTAATACACACGGTTGCCCACACCAGAGAGGTGTAACCAAACAGACGTTTACGCGAGAAGGTTGCCGCGATTTCGGAGAACACACCGAACACAGGCAGAACCAGAATGTACACTTCCGGGTGACCCCAGGCCCAAATCAGGTTGATGTACATCATCATGTTGCCACCCATATCATTCGTGAAGAAATGGGTGCCCAGATAGCGATCCAGGGTCAGCAGCGCGATGGTGACGGTCAGAATTGGGAAGGAGGCAATAATCAGGATGTTAGCGCACAGAGATGCCCAGGTAAATACCGGCATCTTGAACATGGTCATGCCAGGGGCACGCATCTTGATAATGGTCACGAAGAAGTTGATACCGGTCAGGGTAGTACCGACACCGGAGAGCTGAAGCGCCCAAATCCAGTAGTCGACGCCAACGCCCGGACTGTACTCAATTCCTGACAGCGGTGGGTAAGCCAGCCAGCCGGTCTGCGCGAATTCGCCCACGCCCAGTGACAGGTTAACCAGGATAACGCCGACAACCGTGAACCAGAAGCTCAGGTTGTTCAGGAACGGGAACGCCACGTCGCGTGCGCCGATTTGCAGCGGAACGACAACGTTCATTAGACCGATAACCAGCGGCATCGCCACGAAGAAGATCATGATAACGCCGTGGGCGGTAAAGATCTGATCGTAGTGGTGCGGTGGCAGGAAGCCGGCTTCACCCGCAGAAGCGAGTGCCTGCTGGCTACGCATCATGATCGCATCCGCAAAGCCACGAATTAACATGACGATACCGACGATGCAGTACATGATACCGAGTTTTTTGTGGTCAACCGAAGTCAGCCACTCGTTCCACAGGTAGCTCCACTTACCGAAGTAAGTGATCAGGGCCAGTAAGGCCGCGCCACCAATGATAATTGCAGCCACCGTAACCACGATAATCGGTTCATGGTAGGGCACTGCATCCAGTGTCAATTTTCCGAACATTTTCTTCCTCGGCCCCTTAGTGAGCGGTTTCCGCGTGGCTCATGTCCATGCCTTCCATACCTTCGTGCGCGCTGTGCTCGCCTTCTGGCTGGGTCATGTCCATGCTCTTGCCGTGATCCATAAATTTGCCAATAACATCTTTGAACAAATCAGGTTTCACATTAGAGAAGTACTCCACCTTGTTGTATTCGCTTGGTGCAGCCACTTTTTCGAACGCCGCCATGTCAGACATGGTGTTTGGAGACTGCTTCGCTTTTTCAACCCACTGGTCGAAAGCGGCACGGTCTGGCGTCGCAATAGCTTTGAACTTCATACCTGAGAAGCCCGGGCCGCTATAGCTGGCGGAGATACCATCATAGGTGCCTGCTTCATTCGCGATCAGATGCAGGTTGGTCTGCATACCGGCCATCGCGTAAATCTGGCTACCCAGACGTGGGATGAAGAAGGAGTTCATTACGGAGTTGGAGGTCACTTTGAACTGAACCGGAGTGTTCGCCGGGAAGGCGATTTCATTCACGGTAGCAATACCCTGCTCTGGATAGATGAAGAACCATTTCCAGTCCATGGAGACCACTTCAATGGTAATAGGTTTCTCATCGTGAACCAGCGGTTTGCTTGGCTCAAGTGCGTGAGTGGTTTTCCAGGTCAGCACGGCAAGGAACAGGATGATCAGAATAGGTACCGTCCAGACCACAGCTTCCACTTTATTGGAGTGTGACCAGTTAGGGCTATACTTCGCATCTTTATTGCTCGCACGATACTTCCAGGCGAAACCAACAGCCATCAAAATGGCAGGAATAACCACAATCAACATCAGGCCAAAAGCCGTCAATATCAGTGAACGTTGTTCCAGTCCAATCTGTCCTTTGGGGTCTAGTAGTGCAGAATCACAGCCACTGAGTAATACAGTGCCCGCGAATAATGACAACCATCCCAAACTTTTATTGTATTTCCCGAGTCTCATTTAACGACCTCAATTCCACGGAGTCTGGTGGCGTTTAAAGTGTGCGGGCATTTTACGGGAAGGTTACATTACTGTAAACATCATTAGGCCTGTGTCAGGAAGGTGTTACCGGGTTCTGCCGCACGTGTCACAAGTGTTGCAAATTATGTCGGTTTTTATGACCGAAGCCGCACGGCATGGGCTTTATAACGAAAGGACCCCCAAGCATACCCTAAAAGGGGCAATTGGTATAACCATTGTTGAAAATAAACAAAAAATTAACAATTAATTATCAATAAAAAGACATATAAAAAACGAAAAATCAAACTCTCGTATGCTGAATCGTTTAATGAAAAATAGCGTTTTGGAATAGGAGCCAATAATTTCCAAATCCTATCCCGCACAAAACAACAAATATTTTTTTTGCGCCTGGCGGCTATTTCGTCGTTATAATTTCGGTTAGTGATTACAACGGGAAATAACCTTTCGCATTTTTCTTCAGGTCATCTGCGTTTTACGCAACGCCATGAAATCAAGCAGACCTCCGATCAGGATCCCGGCGATAGCCAGCAGGGCGCCTGCGTCCAGCAGAAGGGCTTCGAAAGAAAGTGCCAGAGAGGTGCTGGCATTGATAATAAGCACCACGAGCCAGAGCGCCAGAGCAATGCAGCCCGCCATTAACAGACGTAACGCAAAACGGTAGGCGCGGTGATATTCGGTGCGCTGCATAAAGTGTTCTGTTCGCTGGGTATATTCCAGCGTCTGACGGCAGACCAGCAGCAATAAAATTCCCGGCACGGCAGCTACGACCGAGAAGAGATAAAATGTTGGCCAGCCGTGGGCTTCCACGAACCAGCCGGCAATCGGGCCAACGTACACCCGGCCAACGGCTGAGAGCGCCGAGAGCAGAGCGAACTGAGTGGCTGAAAACGACTTATTGCACAGGGTCATCAGCAGGGCGACAAACGCCGCAGTGCCCATGCCGCCGCAGAGGTTTTCGAAGAATACCGCTGTGGCCATGCTGATCGTATGTTTGTCGGTAATCGACAGCAGCCAGTAGCCTGCGTTAGAGGCACCCTGAAGGATGCCGAAAATTAGCAGCGCGCGAAACAGCGTCAGACGCTGCATCAGCACGCCGCCATAAAGCGCGCCGACGATGGTGGCAAACAGCCCAAGCGTTTTATTCACTACGCCTACTTCACCGGCGTCAAAACCGACGCCGCGGATCAGGAAGGTGGTGGTCAGGCTCATGGCGAAAGCATCGCCCAGCTTATATAGGACGATAAGCAACAGGATCAGCCAGGCGTTGTTGCGGCCAAAAAAGTCACGCAGCGGTTCGGCGACGGCCTGCTCCAGCGAGCGGGGTACCGGAATAACGTCACTCGGTTCGGGCGCGAACAGCGTCGCGATAATGCAGGGGACAAGCAGGGCGGCCATCAGCCAGTACATACCCTGCCAGCCGAGGTACCTGTCGGCGAGCCACAGCGCCAGCCCGCCGGAAACCAGCATCCCGAGGCGATAGCCCAGCACGCTGATTGCTGCACCAGCACCGCGCTCTTCCGCAGGTAACACGTCCGTCTTCCAGGCGTCGAACACGATATCCTGAGAGGCGGAACAGAAAGCAATCACTACCGCAAGTGCTGCCATCCAGCGAAGCTGGGTGGTGGGTTCAAGAAGGCCCATACCCGCAATAGCCAACAGCAGCAGAATCTGCGTCATCACTAACCAGCCGCGCCGACGCCCGAGGAAAGGCGGCGTGTAGCGATCCATGACCGGAGACCACAGGAACTTAAAGACATAGGCCTGGCCGACAAGCGAGAAGAACCCAATGGTTTTAAGATCGATGTTTTCAACCGTCATCCACGCCTGAAGCGTGCCGGAAGTGAGCGCGAGGGGTAAACCGGAGGCAAAGCCGAGGATCAGCAGAATCGCTGATTTCGGTTGCTGGAAAATGCGTAAGTAATGGCTGGACATGTTCTTATAAAACTGACCCGGTGATACACCGGGTCAGCGAGCGGGATTAACGCGCGTTCTGCTTGATGAAGTCGTGAATGCTGGTGTCCTGCGCCATATCGGCGATGGTATCGGTCAGCACGCTGTTAACGGCGTTAGCAATGTTCTGGTTGGAGGCCTGGAACGCACCTTCAACAGAATAGCTGGCGCGGTAGTTTTTGGTCATCTTGTTGCCATTCTTCGCGGTGGCAATGATGGCGATATCCGCTTTGGTCGCGATGTTGTAGCGCACGTTGCCCTGAGACACGTCAGCGTACAGGTTGTTCACGATGATCTGCAGATCGACCGCGCCGCTTGGGCCAATCATATACCCGCGAGCGGTCATCTGTTTCTCCAGCACTTCCTGCAACAGGAAGCGCAGGTCGCGGGACGCGGTGAGGGTAACCTGCTGGTTATCGCGGGTCACTTTAGCCAGCGCTTGATCCTGACGCTGATCGGCGCCGTTAATGCTCACGGTGACGCCCATCAGGCTTGGGTCCTGCTGAGGCAGGGTGATTTTTGGTGAGACATCAATAGTGGTTGGCGGGGTAGCGCAGCCTGCCAGCATAAAAAGGGCTACCAACGGAAAGAAGAGTTTTTTTAACATTTTCGGGTTCTCAACGAATCGTAAGCATATAAAGAGAAAAATTGTCGCCATCATAACATCGCCAACGGCAAGGGGAAGTGGTCAACGCATGTAAATTCATCGCCTTGTCCGAAAACTGACCAGTTCACCGTTTTTCTCAAACCGTGTATGACAAAACGTATGAGTCTCACAGTGAACTTCATTCGTTTGAATGAGAAAATCAGACGAAAGCTAAATATTTGTTGTCAAGGTGTAATGGAAACGGTAAAAGCGGCTAACATTTAAAGGGATGGGTGACATCCTGGCGTTGTCGGAGGAGTAATTTCATGATGATACGTGAGCATATAGAAGATAAATTAAGGGCAGCGTTCAACCCTGTGTTCCTCGAAGTCGTCGACGAAAGCTATCGTCATAACGTGCCGGCAGGTTCTGAAAGCCACTTTAAAGTGGTTCTGGTTAGCGATCGCTTCACGGGAGAACGTTTCCTGAATCGACACCGCTTGATCTACAGCACCTTGACGGAAGAACTCTCCACGACCGTGCATGCGCTGGCGCTGCATACCTACACCATTAAGGAATGGGAAGGTCTGCAGGATACGGTTTTCGCATCGCCACCTTGTCGCGGTGCAGGCACTATCGCCTGATAAATCGGATTTGCAACGGCTGGAGCTTTTCCAGTATGTTGCTTAGAGATTTCCTCAAAACGGCCTCCGGGCCGTTTTGTTTTGTCTACGTTTTGAGCGGATGGTGCGATTTTAAGGCTAAAAATAGCCTTAAAGTGTGAAAAAAGCCGCAGCAACATGCCCCAACCGTTCTCGACTCACCTAAGTGATGCCGCTATAATGCCGCGTCTTATTGAATGTCTTCGGGATGATTCTGGCGACAGGGAATGTGAATCTGCACTAAGAGAGCATCCCGGTATAACAGACAGATTCAGAGTTGACCGAGCACTGTGATTTTTTTGAGGTAACAAGATGCAAGTTTCAGTTGAAACCACTCAAGGCCTTGGCCGCCGTGTAACGATTACTATCGCTGCTGACAGCATCGAAACTGCTGTGAAAAGCGAGCTGGTCAACGTAGCAAAAAAAGTACGTATTGACGGCTTCCGCAAGGGCAAAGTACCAATGAATGTTGTTGCTCAGCGTTATGGCGCTTCCGTGCGTCAGGATGTGCTGGGTGAACTGATGAGCCGCAACTTTATCGATGCGATCATCAAAGAAAAAATCAATCCGGCCGGCGCGCCGAACTACGTTCCAGGCGAATACAAACTGGGCGAAGACTTCACCTACTCCGTAGAGTTCGAAGTGTACCCGGAAGTTGAGCTGAAAGGTCTGGAATCTATCGAAGTTGAAAAGCCAGTTGTTTCCGTGACTGACGAAGATGTTGACGGCATGCTGGAAACCCTGCGCAAGCAGCAGGCGAACTGGAAAGAGAAAGAAGGCGCTGTTGACGCTGAAGACCGTGTCACCATCGACTTCACCGGTTCTGTAGACGGCGAAGAGTTCGAAGGCGGTAAAGCGTCTGACTTCGTACTGGCAATGGGCCAGGGGCGTATGATCCCAGGCTTCGAAGACGGTATCAAAGGCCACAAGGCTGGCGAAGAGTTCACCATCGACGTGACCTTCCCGGAAGAATACCACGCTGAAAACCTGAAAGGGAAAGCAGCGAAGTTCGCTATCAACCTGAAGAAAGTTGAAGAGCGCGAACTGCCAGAACTGACTGAAGAATTCATCAAGCGTTTCGGCGTGGAAGATGGTTCCGTAGCGGGTCTGCGTACCGAAGTGCGTAAGAACATGGAACGCGAACTGAACGGCGCGGTGCGTAACCGTGTGAAATCTCAGGCGATCGAAGGTCTGGTTAAAGCCAACGAAATCGACGTTCCAGCTGCCCTGATCGACAGCGAAATCGACGTTCTGCGCCGTCAGGCTGCACAGCGTTTCGGTGGCAACCAGCAGCAAGCGATGGAACTGCCGCGCGAGCTGTTCGAAGAGCAAGCGAAACGCCGCGTTGTTGTTGGCCTGCTGCTGGGCGAAGTGATTCGTACCCACGAGCTGAAAGCTGACGAAGAGCGTGTGAAAGGCCTGATCGAAGAGATGGCTTCTGCATACGAAGATCCATCAGAAGTGATCGAGTTCTACGGTAAGAACAAAGAGCTGATGGACAACATGCGCAACGTTGCCCTGGAAGAGCAGGCTGTTGAAGCGGTACTGGCGAAAGCGAAAGTGACCGAAAAAGCGACCTCTTTCAACGAACTGATGAACCAGCAGGCGTAATTTCGCCCCAACGGTTTAAAGTTTGAACAGAAAACCCGTTGCCTTGCGGCAGCGGGTTTTTTTTATCGCAGCTATAGCCCAGGAAGAGTGCTAAAACGCCCTTTCGGTGTTAGCGTAACAACAAAAGGTTGTTATGCTTGAAATAGGGCACTGTAAACCCCATAAGTACGTAATCACGATGAATGAGACTGGCTGATAATCCGTCCGTAAGGTTACAATCAGTACAGCAGGTGTTTTCAATTTTGATCCAGGAGACGGAAATGTCATACAGTGGCGAACGAGATAACTTTGCACCCCATATGGCTCTGGTGCCAATGGTTATTGAACAGACCTCACGTGGTGAGCGTTCTTTTGATATCTATTCCCGTCTGCTCAAGGAACGCGTTATCTTTCTGACTGGCCAGGTGGAAGACCATATGGCTAACCTGATCGTGGCGCAGATGCTGTTTCTGGAAGCGGAAAACCCGGAAAAAGACATTTACCTGTACATTAACTCCCCGGGTGGCGTGATTACAGCAGGGATGTCCATTTATGACACCATGCAATTCATCAAACCTGATGTAAGCACTATCTGTATGGGTCAGGCTGCATCTATGGGCGCGTTCCTGTTAACAGCAGGAGCGAAGGGTAAGCGTTTCTGCTTGCCAAATTCCCGCGTGATGATTCACCAGCCGCTGGGCGGTTATCAGGGGCAGGCGACGGATATCGAAATCCACGCCCGCGAAATTCTGAAAGTAAAAGCGCGCATGAATGAACTTATGGCGCAGCATACGGGTCAACCACTCGAGCAGATCGAGCGCGATACCGAGCGCGATCGCTTCCTCTCTGCTCCAGAGGCAGTTGAGTACGGCTTAGTCGACTCCGTGTTGACCCATCGTAATTGATGCCCGCGACGCGAGTGTGCCGCTATACTAAGGTAGGGCGGCACGCTGCTCATTGCAGCTTGCGTCTTAGAATGGCATTTGCGTCGTCATGTGCGGCACAAAGAACTTAAAAAGAGGTTTGGACTCATGACAGATAAACGCAAAGATGGTTCGGGCAAACTGCTGTACTGCTCTTTTTGCGGCAAAAGCCAGCATGAAGTGCGTAAACTGATTGCCGGGCCGTCCGTGTATATCTGCGACGAATGTGTCGATTTATGTAACGACATTATTCGCGAAGAGATTAAAGAAGTCGCACCGCACCGTGAGCGCAGCGCGCTGCCAACACCGCATGAAATTCGTCATCACCTTGACGACTACGTCATCGGACAGGAGCAGGCCAAGAAAGTGCTGGCGGTAGCGGTCTATAACCACTACAAACGTCTGCGTAACGGCGACACCAGCAATGGCGTAGAACTGGGTAAAAGTAACATTCTGCTGATCGGCCCAACCGGTTCCGGTAAAACGCTGCTGGCTGAAACCCTGGCGCGTCTGCTCGATGTTCCGTTCACGATGGCGGATGCCACCACCCTGACCGAGGCCGGTTACGTGGGTGAGGACGTTGAAAACATCATTCAGAAACTGCTGCAGAAGTGCGATTACGACGTACAGAAAGCCCAGCGCGGGATTGTTTACATCGATGAGATCGACAAGATCTCCCGTAAATCAGACAACCCGTCCATCACCCGTGACGTATCGGGTGAAGGCGTACAGCAGGCACTGCTGAAGCTGATTGAAGGTACGGTCGCCGCCGTTCCGCCACAGGGTGGTCGTAAACATCCGCAGCAGGAGTTCCTGCAGGTTGATACCTCCAAGATCCTGTTCATCTGTGGTGGTGCGTTTGCTGGTCTGGATAAAGTCATCTCCCACCGTGTTGAAACCGGCTCCGGCATTGGTTTTGGCGCAACGGTAAAATCGACGTCCGAAAAACCAAACGAAGGTGAACTGCTGTCTCAGGTTGAACCGGAAGATCTGATCAAATTCGGTTTGATCCCTGAGTTCATCGGCCGTCTGCCGGTTGTGGCAACGCTCAATGAGCTGAGTGAAGACGCGCTGATCCAGATCCTGAAAGAGCCGAAAAATGCGCTGACCAAGCAGTATCAGGCGCTGTTCAATCTGGAAGGCGTTGACCTGGAATTCCGCGACGAAGCGCTGGATGCTATTGCCAAGAAAGCGATGGTCCGTAAAACCGGTGCTCGTGGTCTGCGTTCAATTGTTGAAGCAGCACTGCTCGACACCATGTACGATCTGCCGTCGATGGAAGACGTTGAGAAAGTGGTGATTGACGAGTCCGTTATTAGCGGTCAAACCAAGCCGCTGCTGATTTACGGCAAACCGGAAGCGCAGCAGGCGTCTGGCGAATAATTCACCAAATCATACAAGCAGTTAATCAAAAAGGGGGGATTTTATCTCCCCTTTACTTTTTCCGTATTCATAGCGTTGAATGTGTGGGAAACATCCCCATATACTGGATACATGTTAATGGTTATGTGAAGCACAGTGACATGACCAGCTTACCTGGCGGACACTAACTAAGAGAGAGCTCTATGAATCCTGAGCGTTCTGAACGCATTGAAATCCCCGTATTGCCGTTGCGCGATGTGGTGGTTTATCCGCACATGGTCATACCCTTATTTGTAGGGCGGGAAAAATCTATCCGTTGCCTCGAAGCCGCCATGGATCATGATAAAAAAATCATGCTGGTGGCGCAGAAAGAAGCATCAACGGATGAGCCGGGTGTAAACGATCTTTTCACCGTCGGGACCGTGGCCTCTATTTTGCAGATGCTGAAGCTGCCTGACGGCACCGTGAAGGTGCTGGTAGAAGGCCTGCAGCGTGCGCGTATTACCACTCTGTCAGACGACGGCGAACACTTCTCTGCCAAGGCAGAGTACCTTGATTCGCCTGAACTTGATGAGCGCGAGCAGGAAGTACTGGTTCGCACCGCGATTAGCCAGTTTGAAGGCTACATCAAGCTGAACAAGAAAATCCCACCAGAAGTGCTGACGTCGCTGAACAGCATCGACGATCCTGCGCGCCTGGCGGACACCATCGCTGCCCATATGCCGCTGAAGCTGGCTGACAAGCAGTCCGTGCTGGAAATGTCCGACGTTAACGAGCGTCTGGAATACCTGATGGCGATGATGGAGTCTGAAATCGATCTGCTGCAGGTTGAGAAGCGCATTCGCAACCGCGTGAAAAAGCAGATGGAGAAATCTCAGCGTGAGTACTATCTGAATGAGCAAATGAAGGCCATTCAGAAAGAACTGGGCGAGATGGACGACGCGCCGGACGAAAACGAAGCCCTGAAGCGTAAGATCGACGCGGCGAAGATGCCGAAAGAGGCGAAAGAGAAGGCCGAAGCAGAACTGCAGAAGCTGAAAATGATGTCTCCAATGTCGGCTGAAGCGACCGTTGTACGCGGCTACATTGAGTGGATGGTGCAGGTTCCGTGGAACGCCCGCAGCAAGGTCAAAAAAGACCTGCGTCAGGCACAGGAAATCCTGGATACTGACCACTACGGCCTGGAACGCGTGAAAGACCGCATTCTTGAGTACCTCGCGGTACAAAGCCGTGTAAACAAAATTAAAGGCCCAATTCTGTGCCTGGTAGGACCGCCGGGGGTGGGTAAAACCTCTCTGGGTCAGTCCATCGCCAAAGCGACCGGACGTAAGTATATCCGTATGGCGCTGGGTGGCGTGCGCGATGAAGCGGAAATCCGCGGTCACCGCCGTACCTACATCGGTTCTATGCCGGGTAAACTGATCCAGAAGATGGCGAAAGTGGGAGTTAAAAACCCGCTGTTCCTGCTCGATGAGATCGACAAAATGTCGTCGGACATGCGTGGCGACCCTGCGTCTGCACTGTTGGAAGTGCTTGATCCAGAACAGAACGTGGCGTTCAGCGATCACTACCTGGAAGTGGACTACGACCTGAGCGATGTGATGTTCGTAGCGACCTCCAACTCCATGAACATTCCGGCCCCGCTGCTGGACCGTATGGAAGTGATCCGTCTCTCGGGCTATACCGAAGACGAGAAGCTGAATATTGCTAAGCAGCACCTGCTGCCGAAACAGATTGAGCGTAACGCGCTGAAAGCCAACGAGCTGACCGTTGAGGACAGCGCGATTATCGGCATCATTCGTTACTACACCCGTGAAGCGGGCGTGCGTAGCCTTGAGCGTGAAATCTCGAAGCTGTGTCGTAAAGCGGTGAAACAGCTGCTGCTGGATAAGAGCCTGAAACACATTGTGATTAACGGCGACAATCTGCATGCCTATCTCGGCGTTCAGCGCTTCGACTACGGCCGCGCGGATAACGAAAACCGCGTTGGTCAGGTGACCGGACTCGCATGGACGGAAGTGGGCGGCGATCTGCTGACCATCGAAACCGCCTGTGTACCGGGTAAAGGCAAACTGACCTACACCGGCTCGCTGGGTGAAGTGATGCAGGAATCTATCCAGGCTGCGCTGACCGTGGTGCGTGCGCGTGCGGAGAAACTGGGAATTAACCCTGATTTCTACGAAAAACGCGACATCCACGTGCACGTACCTGAAGGGGCGACGCCAAAAGATGGTCCAAGCGCGGGTATTGCCATGTGTACCGCTCTGGTTTCCTGCCTGACCGGGAACCCGGTGCGTGCCGATGTGGCAATGACCGGTGAAATTACGCTGCGTGGCCAGGTTCTGCCGATTGGTGGTTTAAAAGAAAAACTGCTGGCGGCACACCGCGGTGGGATCAAAACCGTATTGATCCCTTACGAAAACAAACGCGATCTGGAAGAGATTCCGGACAACGTGATTGCCGATCTGCAGATCCATCCTGTTAAGCGAATTGAGGAAGTTCTCAGTCTCGCTTTGCAGAATGAACCCTCCGGAATGCAGGTTGTAACCGCAAAATAGTGACCTCGCGCAAAGAGCGTCAATAAAAACAAGGCTGGTAAGTGATTTCGCACTTGCCAGCCTTTTTTTGTATAGCTAATTTAGATTGCTGATTAGGTCAGCCATCAACAACGGGTGTTGTAAGGTCATGGCAGGCCTGATATAACTGCTGCGCGGTCGCGTTGTGAAGGATTCAGGCGCGATATAAATTATAAAGAGAGGAAGAGAACAGTGAATAAATCTCAACTGATTGACAAAATTGCTGCTGGTGCTGATATTTCTAAAGCTGCAGCTGGACGTGCGTTAGATGCATTAATTGCTTCTGTTACTGAATCTCTGCAGGCTGGGGACGACGTTGCACTGGTAGGCTTCGGTACTTTTGCTGTTAAAGAGCGTGCTGCCCGTACTGGCCGTAACCCTCAGACCGGTAAAGAGATCACCATTGCTGCTGCTAAAGTGCCGGGTTTCCGTGCAGGTAAAGCGCTGAAAGACGCAGTAAACTGATTGCTTTCCCGTTTCAGGGAAGCCGGAAAGTACAAGGGCGCATCATTTGATGTGCCTTTTTTGTTTGTCCAGACCTGATTTGTGCGAGTTTATGCGAGTTGTGGGCTGACAATCGCCCCGTTTTCTTGTCACAATACGCCTTCACGCGCGACGGGCAGGATTTTCCGTCAGCGTCAGGTAACCAGTCACCTACAGCGGAGTGTTGTTACACCATGATGGACAGCTTACGCACGGCTGCTAACAGTCTCGTGCTCAAGATTATTTTCGGTATCATTATCGTGTCGTTCATATTGACCGGCGTGAGCAGTTACCTTATTGGCGGTGGCGCAAACTACGCCGCAAAAGTGAATGGCCAGGAGATCAGCCGCGGTCAGTTCGAGAATGCTTTTGCCGGTGAACGTAACCGTATGCAGCAACAGCTGGGCGACCAATTCTCTGAACTGGCGGCGAACGAAGGGTACATGAAGACTCTGCGCCAACAGACGTTGAACCGTCTTATCGACGAAGCGCTGCTCGATCAGTATGCCAAAAAAATCGGCCTTGGCATTAGTGATGAGCAGGTGAAAAAAGCCATCTTCTCCACCCAGGCCTTCCAGTCTAACGGTAAATTCGACAACGCGCGTTACAACAGTATCGTCAACCAGATGGGGATGACGGCCGATCAGTACGCTCAGGCGCTGCGTAACCAGCTGACCACCCAGCAGCTCATCAATGCTGTCGTGGGCACCGATTTCATGCTCAAAGGTGAAACGGACGAACTGGCCGCGCTGGTGGCACAGCAGCGTGTTGTACGCGAAGCGACCATTGATGTTAACGCCCTGGCGGCGAAACAGCAGGTGAGCGACGCTGACGTTAACGCCTGGTACGAACAGAACAAGAATTCTTTTGTTTCTCCAGAGCAGTTCCGCGTGAGCTACATCAAGCTGGATGCGGCCGCGCTGCAGGAAACCGCGTCTGATGCAGAGATCCAGTCTTACTACGATCAGCATCAGGATCAGTTCACTCAGCCCCAGCGTAACCGCTACAGCGTGATTCAGACGAAAACCGAGGCTGATGCTAAAGCGGCGCTGGATGAGCTGAACAAAGGCGCTGATTTCGCGACCGTTGCGAAAGCGAAATCCACCGACATTATCTCGGCGAAAAACGGCGGTGATATGGGCTGGCTGGAAGATGCGACCACGCCTGACGAGCTGAAAAATGCCGGTCTGAAAGAGAAAGGCCAGCTTTCTGGCGTCATTAAGTCTTCCGTCGGTTTCCTGGTCGTGCGTCTGGACGACATCACCGCGGCGAAAACCAAACCGCTGGCTGACGTCCGCGATGATATCGCAGCGAAAGTGAAACAGGAAAAAGCGCTGGATGCCTACTACGCGCTGCAGCAGAAGGTTAGCGATGCTGCCAGCAACGACAACGAATCTCTGGCAGGTGCAGAGCAGGCGGCGGGCGTGAAGGCGGTTGAAACTGGCTGGTTTGGTCGTGACAATCTGCCGGAAGAGCTGAACTTCAAACCGGTTTCCGATGCCATCTTCAACGGTGGTCTGGTGGGCGAGAACGGCACGCCGGGCAGTAACTCTGACATCATTACCGTCGACGGCGATCGTGCGTTTGTGTTGCGCGTCAGCGAGCATAAGCCAGAAGCGGTCAAACCGCTGGCGGAAGTGAAGGATCAGGTCATCGCTCAGGTTAAGCACAACAAAGCTGAACAGCAGGCGAAACTGGATGCTGAGAAGATTCTGTCCGATCTGAAAGCGGGTAAAGAAGACGCGCTGAAAGCGGCTGGCCTAAGCTTCGGTGAAGCGAAAACGCTGAGCCGT
This sequence comes from Enterobacter sp. PI-10, assembly GCF_027947695.1. Lineage (NCBI taxonomy): Bacteria > Pseudomonadati > Pseudomonadota > Gammaproteobacteria > Enterobacterales > Enterobacteriaceae > Enterobacter > Enterobacter sp. PI-10. Next base: position 138,674 of record NZ_JAJNOG010000001.1, read on the forward strand.
ACCGGTCAGGACCCTATCAGCCAGGCCGCGTTTGGTCTGACTCTGCCTGCGAAGGACAAGCCAAGCTTCGGTACCACCACCGATGCGCAGGGTAACGTCGTTCTGCTGGCGCTGGATGAAGTGAAAGCCGGCACCTTACCAGAAGCGCAGAAGAAAGCGATGGTTCAGGGAATTACCCAGAACAATGCCCAGATTGCCTTCGAAGCCATGATGAGCAACCTGCGTAAAGAAGCCAAAATCAAGCTGGGTGATGTAATGACTCAGCAGCAGTAATTACGTGTCTGCTCGCAGATTTTCGTAACGCTCTGCAAAAACTAAAGGCCGCTTTCGCGGCCTTTTCCATTTCTGCAATCTGCTGTTTGTGCCGGTTTGAACTGGCGGCTATCGTGACGTGGCTGTCAACAAACAAGGAGATAACAGCATGAAATGTGGAATCAAAGCACTGTTAATTACGCTGGCTATTGCCACCACCGGGATGAGCGCGGGCGCGATGGCGTCGGCTCCCGCCGCCAAATCACAAACTACCCAGAGCAAGTCCGACGCGGCAGCGCCGGTGCAAGGGCAAACCAAAGCGATTGACGCCGGTAAAAATGCGGATGATGACGGTACGCGGGTCAGTATCAATTCTGCCTCTGCGGAAGATCTGGCCCGCGCGATGAATGGTGTCGGCCTGAAAAAAGCGCAGGCCATCGTCAGCTACCGCGAAGAGTATGGTCCTTTCAAAACGGTCGACGATCTCAAACAGGTGCCGGGCATGGGCAGCGCGCTGGTTGAGCGCAACCTCTCACACCTGACATTGTAATCACGCAATTTCTTGCACTGCGGCAAAATTTTGCCAGGATAAAGAGGTCATACCAGTTATGACCTCTCATCCTACAATAACAGTAAAGGCTATTGCGCTATGCAGACAAAAATCAAAGTACGCGGTTTTCATCTCGACGTTTATCAGCATGTGAACAATGCCCGCTATCTTGAGTTTCTTGAAGAAGCGCGGTGGGACGGGCTGGAAAATAGCGAAAGCTTTCAGTGGCTGACCGCGCACAACATCGCGTTCGTGGTCGTCAATATCAATATCAACTACCGCCGTCCGGCCGTGCTGGGCGATGTGCTCACGGTGACAAGCCAGGTGCAGCAAATCAATGGAAAAAGCGGGGTGTTAAGCCAGGTGGTGACGCTCGATCCAGAAGGGCAGGTGGTGGCTGATGCGCTGATCACCTTTGTCTGTATCGATCTGAAAACGCAGAAAGCGCTGCCGCTCGAAGGTGAGTTGCGTGAAAAGCTGGAGTTGATGATCGCGTAAGACTTGTTAAGGCGTACTCGTGCTGTCGACACCCGTTTTGTGACAGCACGGTCAAGTAGCCCTATTTTAGGCCAGTCTTTTTCTGCATCGCGGCCATCACGCCGGCTTTATCGGCAAGATAGTGGTTCAGTCCGTTCGCGCGAAGATTACAGGCCGCGCACTGGCCGCAACCGTCGCCTTTGATACCGTTATAGCAGGTGAGCGTTTCGCTGCGAACCAGGTCCAGCTTGCCCCAGTAATCCGCCAGCGCCCAGGTTTCGGCTTTATCCAGCCACATGAGCGGAGTTTCAAAGCGCGTCTCTTTCGCCATCCCCAGATTGACGGCGTGGTTTAGCGCTTTCACGAACTCATCACGACAGTCCGGGTAGCCGGAGAAGTCGGTCTCGCAAACGCCCGTAATCACCGCTTCGGCTTTTACCTGGTAGGCGTAGATCGCCGTCAGGGTCAGGAAGAGGATATTACGGCCCGGCACGAAGGTATTCGGAATGCCGCTGGCATCAGGTTCGTAGTCCGGGACGGGAATACTGTCGCGGGTGAGGCTGCTCACGGCCAGTTCATTTAACAGCGTAACGTCCAGCACCTTGTGCGCGCGTGCGCCCAGTTTCAGGGCAAGTTCACGGGCAACGTCGATTTCAGCGCGGTGGCGCTGACCATAATCGAAAGTGACACAGTGAACTTCATCGTACTGATGAAGGGCCTGAACCAGGCAGGTAGTAGAGTCTTGTCCTCCGCTGAACACGACGACGGCACGTTTCATAAATCATCTCGACTGTTACGGTAAAAACGTTATGTTACCGTCTGCCTGTGGCGCCGACCAGCTTCTTCACGATTTAGGGGCGGGAAGCCAGGCTTCGGTAAAGTCAAACCAGCCGCGGGTATTGAGACGTATACCATTTACGCCTGGTGGAGCACTGATTTGGTATTGATAATTAAAGAGTGGTGTCAGCACTGCACTTTCCATTAACCGGTTGAAGATGGCTTGCAGCCCCGCGTGCCTATCCCGCGCCTCTGCCTGCGTCTGTACCGCATCCAGCGTCGCTTGCAAATGGGCGTAAGCCGGTGCGCTAAGAACGTGCGGCCAGAGGGCATCGCAGCGCAGCCACTGTTCCAGCGTATATTCTGGCGCTTCGCCAATAAGCCTGTCGCCCATCATGATGTCTGCATCGGCAAGCTCCAGGCATCCGTCCCACGTCTTGGCGTCGTGAAAGATGACGGTCAGTTCACACCCCTGTAGCGCCAGGTATGCCTTCAACTGGCTGGCCATGGTGTGAAGCTCAACAGGGAGATGATAAACAAGCGTCAATGCTTCAGGGAGGGTTACACCCGATAAATCAGGCCATTCGGGGATGGTCCAGCCGGGAAGCAGTTCCTGAGTTGGCGTGATGAGCCCTTCGTTTAGTGGAAGGGTGTGGAGAAGCCGGGAGAGATGAATGATATTGATAAGCCGCTTTGCCTGGAGCTCACTCAGGCGTGCGCTCTGTTTTAGCGTAAGGTAACAGAACCCCAGGCTGGTGCTGCTGCTTACCAGCCGCAGACTTTCCAGCTCGTCGGCCTCGCCGATCGCGATTTGCACCGGGTGACGACAGCTGGTACCCAACCTGTAATCAAAAAGCTGGGGTGTGATCCAATATTCGATGGCTTTGAGCAGCGGATGACTCAGGTGATACTGCTCATGGCTTTCCAGACGAACCAGGTCGGGCTCAAAGGCAGCCAGCCGAAAGGGGCCAGAGCCAACCGAAGGATGGTCGGGATGCGCCAGACGGCTACAGTAGGTTGCCAGCCTGTGCGGTAGCCAGTAGTCAGGTTGATGCAGCGTAAACGTCAGACACTGTGGATGCGTTGTCTCAATATTTAAGACGCTCTGTAACAGGGTGCGCAGGGCGGGGAGCGTCAACAGCGCTGTCAGACTTCGCTGGAGTTGCGCCGTTTCTATTTTATCGCCGTTATGCCAGTGCAGGGTGGAGCGAATGTAGAAATGCCAGCGCATGCCGTCAGCAGAGACATCCCAGTGATGCGCCAGATCGCCCGTGGGTTCACTGCTGTTACCGTTAAAACGCGTCAAGCCTGAGAACACCTGTCCTGCCAGATGCTGCTCCGCCCGACCAGGTAAGAACCCCGGCTGCAGCGGCTCCAGGGAGCGATAGTAAGGAATGCGCAGCGTCGGCGTATCGTTTTGCCACTGCCCGCCCAAAAAAGGATGCAGTAATGACCGCAGCGCTTCAGGGGCAAGCTGGGCCAGTTCCAGCGCGTTATGCTGCTGCCCGCTCTTCAGCGCCTCCTCCATCATCGCATTGCGCAGTGACTCCGGCGCGACATGAAACGTCAGCTCACCGCGCTTACCGCGGCCAGACTGCGCTCGCCAGCTCAGCCAGCCCGCCTCCTGGGCCTGACGCAGCAACGTTCGGACATGCCGCTCGCTGCAAAAACAGCGGGCAGCCAGCTCGCTGATAGTGACCTGTTGCGTTGCACCCAGGGAAGGCTGCCAGAGGCGGTGATACTGATTGAGTCGATTGAGCTGGCGCATAAGAAACCCGGAACAATAATTTTCATCTATTCACTATTACTTCCGTATATCTCACACGATACTGATGCACAAGTTAACCGCATCACATTTCGGGAGTAATCATGGCTCGGCTCGCTGCATTTGATATGGACGGTACGCTGTTAATGCCGGATCACCGTTTAGGGGAAAAAACCCTGAACACGCTGAAACGCCTGCACGAGCGTGATGTTACCCTGACGTTTGCCACTGGCCGCCATGTGCTGGAGATGCGCCATCTGCTGGGCGCGTTTACCCTCGACGCTTTTCTGATTACCGGCAACGGGACGCGAATTCACTCTGTAGAAGGCGATGTGCTGTACCGACAGGATCTCAACCCGGAAGTGGCGGATATCGTGCTGCACAGCACCTGGGACACTAAGGCCAGTATCCACGTCTTTAACGATCGGGGTTGGTTTACCGGAAGCGAAATCCCGGAATTATTGCACGCGCATGTATACAGCGGCTTCAGGTACCAGCTTATCGATCTGCGTCGGATCCCCGCCCATGCGGTCACTAAGATCTGTTTCTGTGGCGATCACGACGATCTGTGTCGCTTACGGATTCAGCTGAATGAGGCGCTAGGCGACCGGGCGCATCTGACCTTCTCGGCGGTTGATTGTCTGGAAGTGCTGCCGGTGGGCTGTAACAAAGGTTCCGCTCTGGCGGTTCTGAGCGACCACCTGGGCTTAACGCTGCAGGAGTGTATGGCGTTTGGTGATGCCATGAACGACCGCGAAATGCTGGGTAGCGTAGGTCACGGTCTGATCATGGGAAATGCGATGGCGCAGCTGAAAGCAGAACTTCCCCATCTGCCGGTTATTGGCCACTGCCGCAATGAAGCAGTGTCTCATTTTTTGACTCATTGGCTGGACAACAACAATCTCCCGTATTCCCCCGAATAGTGAGACCCTTCCAGCAAGCCAGACTTCGGTCTGGCTTTTTTTATTTCACCAGTTCTGCAATCTGCGCTTTCCACGCGGCGATATCGCCGATGTTGGCCTGCACCCACTCCGCATTGTAGTAAGTTTCAAGGTAGCGCTCTCCGCTGTCGCACAGCAGCGTGACGATGGAACCGGTGCGGCCCTCTTCGCGCATGCGTGCGGCAAGCTGCAGTGCGCCCCACATATTGGTGCCCGTCGATGCGCCCACTTTGCGGCCCAGCTGCGTTTCCAGCCAGTGTGCCGTTGCCACGCTTGCGGCATCCGCCACGCGCATCATCTCGTCCACCACGTCGGGGATGAAAGAGGGCTCCACGCGCGGGCGGCCAATCCCTTCAATTTTACTGCCCACCGGGCTGCGCAGGCCGGCATCGCGATTTTGCCAGTAGTCGAGGAACACGGAGTTTTGCGGGTCAACCACCATCAGCTGGGTATCGTAACCCTGACAGCGGATGTAGCGTCCGATCGTGGCTGACGTGCCGCCGGTACCGGCGCTCATGACGATATAGGACGGAACCGGATGTGGTTCGTGGGTCATCTGGCGGAAAATACTGTCGGCAATGTTGTTATTGCCGCGCCAGTCCGTCGCGCGCTCGGCGAAGGTGAACTGGTCCATATAGTGGCCGTTCAGCTCGCGGGCCAGCATTTCAGAGGCGGCGTAGATTTCGCAGGCGCTTTCCACAAAGTGGCAGCGTCCGCCGTAAAATTCGATCTGTTCGATTTTGCGTTTTGCGGTGCAGGACGGCATCACCGCGATAAACGGCAGGCCCAGCAGGCGGGCAAAATAGGCTTCGGACACCGCCGTTGAACCGGACGAAGATTCAATGATAGTCGTGCCTTCTTTAATCCAGCCGTTACATAAACCGTATAAAAACAGCGAGCGCGCCAGGCGATGCTTCAGGCTGCCGGTAGGATGGGTGCTTTCATCTTTCAGATAGAGCTGAATGCCGTCAAATCCCGGCAGGGAAAGGCGAATCAGGTGCGTATCCGCCGAGCGCTGATAGTCGGCATTGATTTCGCTGATCGCATGTTTAACCCAGGTGCTATTCATCATCGTTATCCGTTTGTCATTTTGTGTCTAGGATAGCGAAAAGCACAGAAAAAATTGTTGCTATCTGGCCTTTAAAATAGAATGAAGGGAGAAAAATTTTCTCTGAGAGGTGGGTATGCTAGATAAAATTGACCGCAAGCTCCTTTCATTGCTGCAAAATGACTGTACCCTCTCTTTGCAGGCGCTGGCAGATGCCGTTAATCTGACCACCACCCCGTGCTGGAAGCGTCTTAAGAAGCTGGAAGATGACGGCATTCTTCTGGGGCGCGTCGCGTTGTTAGATCCCGAAAAGCTGGGGCTTGGGTTGACCGCATTTGTGCTGATAAAAACCCAGCATCACAGCAGCGAGTGGTATTGCCGCTTCGTCACCCAGGTGTCTGAGATGCCCGAAGTGCTCGGTTTCTGGCGCATGGCCGGCGAGTACGATTACCTGATGCGCGTCCAGGTGGCCGACATGAAGCGCTATGATGACTTCTACAAGCGGCTGGTGAACAGCGTGCCGGGGTTATCGGACGTCACCTCAAGCTTCGCCATGGAACAGATTAAATACACCACAGCATTACCTATTGAATAACTTAGTAAAATACCTTCAGGAACAAACCGCGTGCGATTATTTGCCCAATTAAGCTGGTACTTTCGTCGGGAGTGGCAACGCTACCTCGGTGCAGTCGCCCTGCTTATTATCATTGCCATCCTGCAGCTGATCCCGCCGAAAGTGGTGGGCTACGTCGTGGATGGCGTCACCGAACAGCATTACACCACCGCACGGGTGTTGATGTGGGTTGGCACGCTGGTGCTGACGGCGGTCATTGTTTATCTGCTGCGCTACGTCTGGCGCGTGCTGCTGTTTGGTGCGTCCTATCAGCTGGCCGTTGAGCTACGTGAAGATTTTTACCGCCAGCTGAGCCGACAGCATCCCGAATTTTATCTGCGCCATCGCACCGGGGATCTCATCGCCCGCGCGACGAACGACGTCGATCGCGTGGTCTTTGCCGCCGGGGAAGGGGTGCTGACGCTGGTGGACTCGCTGGTGATGGGCTGTGCGGTGCTGATCGTGATGTCCACGCAGATCAGCTGGCAGTTGACCCTGCTCGCCCTGCTGCCGATGCCGCTCATGGCTCTGGCGATTAATCGCTATGGTGAACAGCTACACGAGCGTTTTAAGCTGGCGCAGGCGGCGTTTTCGTCGCTGAACGATCGCACCCAGGAGAGCATGACCAGCATCCGCATGATCAAAGCGTTTGGTCTGGAAGACCGGCAGTCTGCGCTGTTTGCCGCCGATGCGGCAGACACGGGGGCGAAAAACATGCGCGTCGCGCGTATCGACGCCCGTTTCGATCCGACGATTTATATCGCAATCGGCATGGCAAATATGTTGGCCATTGGCGGCGGAAGCTGGATGGTAGTGCAGGGCACGCTTACCCTGGGGCAATTGACAAGCTTTGCGATGTATCTGGGTCTCATGATCTGGCCGATGCTGGCGCTGGCCTGGATGTTTAACATCGTGGAGCGCGGCAGCGCCGCCTACAGCCGCATTCGCGCCATGCTGGCCGAAGCGCCGGTGGTCAATGACGGCAGCGAAGTCGTACCGGAAGGACGCGGCGTCATGCATGTCGACGTCCGCAAGTTTGTCTATCCACAAACGGAGCATCCGGTGCTGGAGAACGTCAGCTTTACGCTTCAGCCGGGCCAGATGCTGGGCATCTGCGGCCCGACGGGATCCGGTAAAAGTACCGTGCTCTCTCTGCTCCAGCGCCACTTTGACGTCACCGAGGGCGATATTCGTTTCCATGATATCCCCCTGACGAATCTGCTGCTGGACGAGTGGCGTGGTCGCCTGGCGGTCGTCAGCCAGACGCCGTTTTTATTTTCGGACACCGTGGCGAACAACATCGCCCTTGGCCGCCCTGGGGCGACGCAGGAAGAGATTGAACATGTGGCGCGTCTGGCCAGCGTTCATGATGATATTTTGCGTCTGCCGCAGGGGTACGAGACGGAAGTCGGGGAACGCGGCGTCATGCTGTCCGGCGGGCAAAAACAGCGTATCTCCATTGCCCGCGCGCTGCTGCTGAATGCTGAAATCCTGATTCTGGATGATGCACTTTCCGCCGTGGACGGCCGTACCGAGCATCAAATTCTGCATAACCTGCGCCAGTGGGGCGACGGACGCACGGTCATTATCAGCGCCCACCGTTTGTCTGCGCTAACCGAAGCCAGAGAAATTCTGGTCTTGCAGCACGGGCACATTGCCCAGCGCGGGCAGCATGAAACGCTTGCCGAGCAGCCGGGCTGGTATCGCGATATGTACCGCTATCAACAGCTTGAGGCGGCGCTGGACGATGCGCCGGAAGAAGATGAGGAGGCCGCCAATGCGTAAGCTCGGAACGATGTGGCCGACGCTCAAACGTCTGCTGGCCTACGGCTCACCGTGGCGTAAACCGCTCTCCGTTGCCGTGCTTTTACTCTGGATTGCGGCGATTGCTGAAGTGAGCGGTCCTTTGCTCATTAGCTACTTCATCGACAATATGGTCGCCAAAAGCTATCTGCCCCTGGGGCTGGTGGCGGGGTTAGGCGTGGCCTACGTTGGCCTTCAGCTGGCGGCGGCAGGGCTGCACTATGCTCAGTCGCTGCTGTTTAACCGGGCTGCCGTGGGCGTCGTGCAGCAGTTGCGCACCGACGTCATGGACGCGGCGCTTCGCCAGCCGCTCAGCGAGTTTGATATCCAGCCGGTCGGGCAGGTCATTTCGCGCGTGACCAACGATACCGAGGTGATCCGCGATCTGTACGTCACCGTTGTGGCGACCGTATTGCGCAGCGCGGCGCTGATTGGCGCGATGCTGGTGGCGATGTTCAGCCTTGACTGGCGCATGGCGCTGGTGGCGATCACCATCTTCCCGGCGGTGTTGATCGTCATGGTGATATACCAGCGTTACAGCACGCCGATTGTGCGCCGGGTTCGCGCCTATCTGGCCGACATCAACGATGGCTTCAACGAAGTGATTAACGGCATGAGCGTCATCCAGCAGTTCCGCCAGCAGGCCCGCTTTGGCGAACGCATGGGAGAAGCCAGCCGTTCGCACTATATGGCGCGTATGCAGACGCTGCGGCTTGATGGTTTCCTGCTGCGTCCGCTGCTGAGCCTTTTCTCGGCGCTGGTGCTTTGCGGGCTGCTGATGCTCTTTGGGCTGAGCTCAAACGGTACGATTGAGGTGGGCGTGCTATACGCCTTTATTAGCTATCTGGGACGCCTTAACGAGCCGTTGATCGAGCTCACCACCCAGCAATCGATGCTGCAGCAGGCGGTGGTCGCCGGTGAGCGCGTGTTTGAGCTGATGGACAGGCCGCGTCAGGCCTACGGCAATGACGAGCAACCTCTGCAAAGCGGGACTATCGCCTTTGATAACGTATCGTTTGCCTATCGCGAAGATCGGCTGGTGCTTCAGGACATCACGCTTGACGTTCCGTCGCGCGGTTTCGTGGCGCTGGTGGGGCATACCGGCAGCGGTAAGAGCACACTTGCCAGCCTGTTGATGGGCTATTACCCGGTCACGCGCGGCGAAATCCGCCTCGACGGGCGCCCGCTCGCGTCTCTCAGCCACACCGTGTTGCGTAAAGGCGTCGCGATGGTGCAACAGGATCCGGTCGTGCTGGCCGATACCTTCTACGCCAACGTGACTCTGGGACGAGACTACACCCAGGAACAGGTCTGGGACGTGCTGGAAAAAGTGCAGCTGGCAGAGCTTGCGCGCGGGTTTAGCGATGGGATAAATACCAGGCTGGGCGAGCAGGGGAATAATCTCTCTGTCGGGCAAAAGCAGCTCCTGGCGCTGGCGCGGGTGCTGATTGAAACGCCGCAGATCCTGATTCTGGATGAAGCCACTGCCAGTATTGACTCCGGCACCGAGCAGGCCATCCAGCAGGCACTCTCCGCCGTACGCGACCATACGACGCTGGTGGTGATTGCCCACCGTCTTTCCACCATCGTCGATGCCGATACCATTCTGGTGCTACATCGCGGACAGGCCGTTGAACGTGGTACCCACCGTGAACTGCTGGAAGCAAAAGGGCGCTACTGGCAGATGTACCAGCTGCAGCTGGCGGGCGAAGAGCTTGCGGCCAGCGTGCGCGATGAAGAGTCGCTAGCGCCTGATGCACCAAAATGAGGCGGCGCACTAACAGTCATTCCTGTTGGTGCAAAACTGAAACGCACCATGCACCGGCATGGTGCGTTTTTTTTCACCAGTTTGTTTATCAAGGCCGTGTAATGCTCTGTGCGCCGCCGTTCCCCCCCGTTTGCATTTCTGGCACATCCCTTGCAATACCTTCTGCGTAAGCTACGGCCATTACCGAATTCTGACTGGAGGGGATCTATGAAGCTGGTTACGGTTGTAATCAAACCATTCAAACTCGAAGACGTGCGTGAAGCGTTGTCTTCAATGGGTATTCAGGGACTGACTGTCACCGAAGTGAAAGGCTTTGGTCGTCAGAAGGGTCATGCCGAGCTTTATCGCGGGGCGGAATACAGCGTTAACTTTCTGCCAAAAGTAAAAATTGATGTCGCGATTGCTGACGATCAGCTTGATGAGGTCATTGATGTCATTAGCAAAGCGGCCTATACCGGCAAAATTGGCGACGGCAAAATTTTCGTTGCCGAACTGCAGCGCGTCATTCGCATCCGTACCGGCGAATCTGACGAAGCGGCATTGTAAATAACGCCTGGCACACAGTGATAGGGATCGAGAAAATGAAGATAGCAACACTTAAAACGGGTCTGGGTTCGCTGGCGCTGCTGCCGGGCCTGGCGCTGGCTGCTGCCCCTGCGGTGGCTGATAAAGCCGATAACGCCTTTATGATGATCAGCACCGCGCTGGTGCTTTTCATGTCCATTCCGGGCATTGCGCTGTTCTACGGCGGCCTGATCCGTGGCAAAAACGTTCTCTCCATGCTGACGCAGGTTGCCGTGACGTTTGCGCTGGTCTGCGTGCTGTGGGTGGTTTACGGTTACTCGCTGGCATTCGGTACGGGCAACGCGTTCTTTGGTAATTTCGACTGGGTGATGCTGAAAAATATTGAGCTGACCGCGCTGATGGGCAGCTTCTATCAGTATATTCACGTGGCGTTCCAGGGTTCCTTCGCCTGTATTACCGTAGGGCTTATTGTGGGCGCGCTGGCGGAGCGTATTCGTTTCTCTGCCGTTCTGATCTTCGTAGTGGTCTGGATGACGCTCTCCTATGTGCCGATTGCGCACATGGTCTGGGGGGGCGGTCTGCTGGCAACGCACGGTGCGCTGGACTTCGCGGGCGGTACCGTTGTACACATCAACGCCGCGGTAGCGGGTCTGGTGGGGGCCTACCTGATTGGCAAACGCGTGGGCTTCGGTAAAGAAGCGTTTAAACCGCACAACCTGCCGATGGTGTTTACCGGTACTGCTATCCTCTACTTTGGCTGGTTTGGCTTCAATGCCGGCTCTGCGAGTGCGGCCAACGAAATTGCCGCGCTGGCCTTCGTGAACACCGTTGTTGCCACGGCGGGTGCGATTCTCTCCTGGGTGTTTGGCGAGTGGGCGGTGCGCGGTAAACCTTCTCTGCTGGGTGCCTGTTCGGGTGCCATTGCCGGTCTGGTTGGTATCACCCCTGCGTGTGGTTATGTCGGTGTCGGCGGTGCGCTGCTGGTCGGCCTGGTGTCGGGTCTGGCGGGTCTGTGGGGCGTGACCGCACTGAAACGTGTGCTGCGCGTCGACGACCCATGCGATGTATTTGGCGTGCACGGCGTGTGCGGCATAGTCGGTTGTATCATGACCGGTATCTTCGCGGCGAAATCGCTCGGTGGCGTGGGTTACGCGGAAGGTGTCACCATGGTTCATCAGGTGCTGGTGCAGCTGGAAAGTATTGCTATCACCGTTGTCTGGTCTGCTGTTGTGGCCTTCATTGGCTATAAGCTGGCGGATATGACGGTAGGTCTGCGCGTACCGGAAGAGCAGGAGCGCGAAGGCCTGGACGTCAACAGCCACGGCGAGAATGCGTATAACGCCTGATAAACAGCAAAACGGCAACCTCTGGTTGCCGTTTTTAATGTGTATTCCCTCTCCCGGTGGGAGAGGGTCAGGGGGAGGGCATCAGGCCGCACACAATCACCCGCGATTACGCATCACCCCTTCCTGCACCGTCGAAGCGACCAGCACGCCGTCCTGAGTATAAAATTCTCCACGCACAAATCCGCGTGCGCTCGACGCTGACGTGCTCTCCACGCTGTAAAGCAGCCACTCATTCATGTTGAACGGACGGTGGAACCACATGGAGTGATCGATCGTCGCGACCTGCATCCCTTTTTCCAGGAAACCAACGCCGTGCGGCTGCAGCGCCACCGGCAGGAAGTTGAAGTCAGACGCATAGCCCAGCAGATACTGATGGACGCGGAAATCTTCCGGCACGGTCCCGTTGGCACGGATCCAAACCTGGCGTTTCGGCTCGGCGGTATGGCCTTTCATCGGGTTGTGGAACTCAACCGGGCGGATCTCCAGCGGCTTATCGCAGAGAAACTTCTCTTTGACCTGAGGGGGAAGCAGATGCGCCAGCGCGCGAGCAATATCCGTCTCTGATTTTAAAGAGTCAGGTGACGGAGCCGGGGGCATCACTTTCTGATGCTCGTAGCCCGGCTCCGGCGCCTGGAAAGAGGCCGTCATGTAAAAGATCGGCTTGCCGCTCTGAATGGCCGCTACGCGGCGCGCGCTGAAGCTGTTGCCGTCTCGCAGAACTTCAACGTCATACACAATCGGTTTTGCGCTATCGCCAGGGCGTAAGAAGTAGCTGTGGAATGAATGCACCAGACGGTCTGCCGGGACAGTCTCCTTTGCTGCGTACAGTGCTTGTCCGACGACTTGCCCCCCGAATACCTGGCGTAAGCCGAGATCTTCGCTCTGTCCGCGAAAGAGTCCTTCCTCAATTTTTTCCAGATTTAGTAATGTCAGCAGATTGTTCAGTGCCTGACTCATAGTTGTCCTCAATAAACGCCGCAGCGAAAGATAGGCAGAGTATAACGCAGAAATGAAAGTGGTCCGATGGGTAGAATAATCTGAATATCGGCACGTTTTCAGGCATAAATCGGTGATCTGTGCCACACTTGAATACGTTATGTGATTGAAACGACATCGGATGGGATCGATCCCGCTGGTGCATTGATAAGGAGACTTCAATGAAACTCGTGCCCATGCTTAGTGGTGTAGCTATTGCGGTGGCGTTGTCCGCCTGTGCCGGTAAGAGCGCCCAGGTGCCGGTTCCAGCTGCAGATCCGAACGGGATTAACACCCTTTCACAGCAGTCCATTCAGCAGCCTAACGTTTCCGGTACAATCTGGATCAAGCAGAGAGTCGCTCTGCCTCCGGACGCGGTACTAACGGTAACGCTGTCTGATGCTTCCCTGGCCGACGCGCCGTCTAAAGTCGTGGCCCAGCGTGCGGTCCGTACAGAAGGTAAGCAGGCGCCATTTAGCTTCGTGTTGCCGTATAACCCGTCGGACGTGCAGCCTAACGCCCGTATTCTGCTGAGTGCAGCGGTAACCATCAACGGTAAGCTGGTCTTTATCACCGATACGGTTCAGGAAGCAATCAACAACGGTGGGACAAAAATCGACCTGAACCTGGTGCCGGTGCAGCAGACCGAAGTACCGGTCGCACCGCAGACCAATCAGCCGTCTCTGCCAACCCCACCGACTCAGATGTAATTCCTGCATTTCCCCTCTCCTCCGGGAGAGGGGTCAATATATCCAGCGAAACTTCTGCAAATCAATCTGACCCGACCCTGTCACCTGGACACCCTCTGAAAGTAACGCCTGACGCTGACGCTGAAGATCCGGCCCGGTGAGCGAAATGTTCCCATGACGATTCACCACGCGATGCCAGGGCAACGTACTGCCTTCCGGTAGCCGTTTCAGGACGCCTCCAACCTGTCGCGCCGCGCGCGGGGAACCGGCCAGGCGCGCAATATCACCATAGGTAGTGACATAGCCTTCCGGGATTGAGGCCACGATTTGCCATACGCGCTGTGGAAAGGAGTCGTGTTCGTCCATACCTTCACCTGTGGGGGGGTTCTGGAACGCTATGGTAAACGAAGATCTTCATGATTGCTGCGCCTGTTTGCGCAAGAAACCAGCATCCGGTTCCTGGTCACTTGCAATTGGGCTTTAGCACAGGGATAATGCGCCAGCGCGTTGGTTATCAACGCTCTCAATGGGGGCTCTGTTGGTTCTCCCGCAACGCTACTCTGTTCACCAGGTCAGGTCCGGAAGGAAGCAGCCAGGGCAGACGACGTGTGTGCCGGGATGTAGCTGGCAGGGCCCCCACCCATTTGTGCTCCCAATAACTCCTGTTTTCAGTGTTTACCTGGTGCGGCACAAGTGGCGTATCAATGCCTGCTGGATGTGAGCAGCTTGATGCTGTCGATCACGAGATGCGGTTTCCCACTAACCGTATATTTTTTCATTTATGAGTACTCAGAAATGGATAATTCTCTCAGACGTTTGTCACCTTTATTGAAAAGTGCCGTAGGAACGCCAGGTAAAGCAGGAAACTTTCAGCGCGACGTGATTATCGTGCAATACCTGTTTAATCTCATTAAGCCTATCATCCAGTATGACATCCCAGAAGATGGGATTATTTCCCCGACATTGATCAGAACCATCAGCCAGTTTCAGTCCATTCATTTGCGTTTCCAGCATCCCGATGGGGTTATTGAGCCAGAAGGGAAGACTTTCCGTGGATTAGTTGCTGCTGCGATGAAATATCCCCTTGCGTCCCAACAATCGTCTTTCGCGTCTTCATTTTTTAGGCAACCTTCTGCCAATGAAAATAGCGTCCGTCAGCTGGTTAACGATTATCTGAGAAAAGAGCGCTACAACGTAGCAGATGAAACCCTTGAGCGAAGCAAGCTGATGGCACCTGGTATTGATGGGGCTGTATCGCTGACGGAACAGGACTTTACTGAAGCCTGGGAAAATCTTAATCGTCGGGTAGAACTGAATATCATCAAAGCTTTTTCTATTGTGGAGTCGGGCGGACGATCTGGGTTTAATGCTTTAAATCTACCGATTATTGCGTATGAAGGGCATATTTTCCGTAAATACACCAAAAGGAAATACGATCAAACCCACCCTTTTTTGTCTTATAAATATGTAAAGAAAGCGGGTCCGGAATGGCAAAAAAACAATATCGACCAGCTTTCTGCATGGAATACCCTGGCGAAGGCTTACGCACTTGATGCCGAAGCTGCGATAAAATCGTGTTCATGGGGGATGTTCCAGATTATGGGGTTTAATTACGAATCGTGCGGTTATAAAGATCTCGGCACATTTTTAAAAGATATGAAGTCAAATGCCGGTAAGCAATTAAATGCTTTTTTACATTTGTGCAATAAGAACAGCTCACTACTGTCGGCAATGGTAAATAAGGACTTTTATAATATGGCATTCAACTATAACGGAAGCGATTTCGGTGATTATGACGTTAAAATTCGCAGAACGTATGAAAGCCTGGAGAAGGGGCGGAGATGAAAATTAAAATGATGCGCATAGTTTGCGGTTTTTCAGTCTTAATGGCGGCGTTTTCTTCGTATGCCACGACGCTACAGTCTGGCGTATATGAAGGTTTGTTACTCGCCGTATCACCGACGGGCAATATCACCGGGTATTACTCTGAATCGGCTGAAGACAGCGTAAAACGTACCTGCACTTTCTTTTTGACAGGCCATGTTTCAGCGCAACAGCCAGACACCATCACTTCATGGTCTTCATCTGTGCTCGCGGGCCATATTGCCGCGAATACCGCGGGTGTCACATTAGCCATTCCTGATGGGCAAAACCATGCTGGGTGTATGAATGTGCTGATGCCTGAAATTGCGACAGGTCTGGAACTGGAGAGGACGCGGCAGACACAGTGGCAAACGCTGATGAAGGTAAGCAGCCCGCGGGCTTATCTGAGCTCCACGCCTGATGCCGCGACCCGGCGTAAAGCCTGGATCGTTAAAGGAGACGTAGTAGGGGTAATACAAACCCAGGCTGGCTGGGCAGAGGTAGAGTTTGTCGCCCGTAGCGGAAAAACGACGCACGGCTGGGTGAATAGCAATGACGTTCAGCCGTTAACGCCTTCTGCATCCTGATCGATTTATTTCTCACCCTGAATTCAATATTGCCGGGCGATGCTTTCGCATCGGCAATCTCATTAAGCTAATCCGTAACGCTATTTTCCCCGCATGACCGCACCCTATGACACTGAAAATAAGAGTATAGCTAGCCGTCAAGGGCCCACCCATTTGTGCGACAGATATTCCGCTCCCGCTCTCACGGTAGATGAGATCGAACATGCCCGACGTATGGCCCTGGCAGGTAAAATTGAAGCGTTCACACAATTTGTGAACTCTTGCCGGAGCGTGATCAAAAACTATGAGCCGCCAGTGTTCAAGTACACAGGGGAAAATGTGGTCGCTTTATCTTCTTGTACGGAGGTATCTTTAAGGACTGCGGTTAGTCGTCCGTATTATGGTTATGTTAAAAAAGCCGTAAAAGATGAACAGCCAGAAGACCTATTTACAGTCAAAGGCAGCAATACGAACCTCCAACCACTGATTGAAGAGGTTGGGCGATCCTACATGGTAGTGGAAAATGTAGCTTAGCTGGAGTTTGGTCAAAAGCCATACAAAGCCGGGTCAGCCCCGGTTTTTTTGTGTCTGTCGCATGAGAAAACGGCTTGCCAGTGTATACTTTTGGTGATACAAAATCATTGCCCCACCGCTTTTTAGTGCATTGAAATACATAGGTTTTGTTAGAAAAAGCTTAGCTGGCAGGGCCCCCACCCATTTCCGCCCTCATAAAATCTTCCTTCTTTCACCTCTCACTTTTGACTGCTATCCCACAATAATACTATGCCTATATCGTGTAATATATATTTCATCGTGCTGAAATATTATTGTCATAAACCTGTAATAATAGACTGTCATTTTATAATTGGACGTCTATTTTCCTCCATAACTCGAAAAAATTTATATCTGGATAACATTGTTAACTTCGTGTATTAAATAAAGTACTTATTCCGAAGGGAAGTGACAAACATGGCTACAGCGGTATTAAACGTTAAGATTGATGACGCGCTAAAAGAAAGGCTTCGCCACTATGCGGAACTCAATAACGAGAATTTAAGCGTGACAACAGAGAAACTGCTGCTGCTGGCATTCGAAGCAGTAGAAGAGGCGGGAGTATCGGAAGAGGATATTGATAATCAGCATACGGAAGAAGAGAGTGTTTCTCCTTTTACTCCTAAAGAAATCAAAGCTCTACGTAAACTTCTGAAGAAGAGAAAATGAAACAACAACTGTCAACTGCCAGTGACTACAACGAGGCCTGCGATCTGTTGCGTTCAGGCTACGTGAAGCACGTACGTCTTGGCTGGAATGTTGGAAGCGATGAGTTCTTTCGTATTGCGTCTGACTGGTGTGATACCGGTGCAAAAATAAAGAAAGACGGTGATAATTTCGTTATTTCACTAAAAGGCTTTCCTATTCCTCCTCAGCATTAAACACTGACCAGTGAAAACTGCTGACTGCATATATTACAGTCAGCAGTTTTTATTTTATGATCTGCTTCAAATTTTTTAATATTAAATTACGCTGCGTTTTAACGATGGCACGTTTTTATTCAGGGCGAGCCATAACGGTTTGATCCTCAGTAACGCCTGCTCAAGCTCTGTCGATTCCAGCGAGAAGGGCATACGTAAATAGCGGTCAAACGCCCCCGATAAACCAAATCGCGTCCCGGTTCCAAGGTTAATCCCGATTATTTCTGCCCGTGCGGCAAGCTGTGTCGCCAGCATGCCCGGTAGCTCTATCCAGTATGAGAGCCCGCCTTCCGCCTCGTGGAATTTCCACTCCGGGAAATGTTC
Source organism: Enterobacter sp. PI-10 (assembly GCF_027947695.1). NCBI lineage: Bacteria > Pseudomonadati > Pseudomonadota > Gammaproteobacteria > Enterobacterales > Enterobacteriaceae > Enterobacter > Enterobacter sp. PI-10. The sequence continues at coordinate 156,428 of NZ_JAJNOG010000001.1, forward strand.
TCGCAGCAGGTCACCGCATCGATCGCGCCGTTCCGCTAGCATCTTACGGCGTGCGGGCAGAAACGTCTCGCTGTTGTTAATGAGCCACTGCATTGCCAGCTGTTCCAGCAGCGGCGAGCCTAAATCCAGCGTATCCCGCGTCTGGGCAAGCGTGGCGATGGTGCGCGATGAGGCGCGGATCCAACCTAGACGAAGCCCTCCCCAGAAGCTTTTGCCGGCAGAGCCTAAAGTGATGACGGTGGCCTGCGGGTTGAAGGAGGCCAGCGGTGGTGGGGGAGGCGCATCAAACCAGAGATCCACCATCGTTTCATCCACCACCAGCGCCGTGCGGGTTTGGGCTGCAATATCCGTGATGGCCTGACGGGTGGCAATATCCATACAGCGCCCGGTCGGATTATGAAAATCCGGCATCAGGTACGCCAGGCGCGGCGCGGTTTGGGCAAGCGTGGCGGCGAAGCCATCCGTATCCCAGCCGGTTTCCGGCAGCGACACCCCCACGGGCCGACACTGCGCGCCCTGAATGGCGGCAATCGCCAGCGGATAGGTGGGGTGATCGACCACGACGCGATCCCCGGGCCCGGTCATCATCCGCAGTACCAGCGCAAAGCCGCTGACGGCGCCATTGACCACCATCACTTCGTCCGCGCGGGTGGGAAGACCACGCGCGGTATAGCGTGCAGCGATGGCTTCCCGCAGCGTCGGCAGCCCTAGCTGATCGTAGCCCGTCAGCGAGAGATGCTGGGTAATGGCCGTGAGCGCATGGGTATACGCCTGATGGATCTCCGGCCCGGCATTGAGGGCGGCAGTGGAGAGATCCAGTGCCGCGCTCGCCGCGGAAAGAGTGGGAACGGCGCGCGTATCCGGGAGGATCACGCGTGACCCGCTGCCGTGGCGGCTTTCAAGATATCCCTCTTCACGCAGATGGGCGAGCGCGCTGCTGACGGTGGTACGGCTCACGTCCAGCGCCGCGGCCAGCTCACGCTCGCCCGGCAGCCGCGTATTCAGTGCCAGCCGTCCATCAAGGATTAATAAACGCAGCGCGTCGGCCAGCTGTCGCCAGAGCGGGGTTCGGGATGAGGCTTGTTGCCAGTGGCCTAAAAGGCGTACCAGAGACTGACTTCCGAAGCGGCGTGATGACATATGCAGTCCACTATTTGAAAACTGGACATTAATCATAGTGCCATTTTAGGTCAGGATGAAAGCCTGGTTCACTGGAGAAGATAAAAATGGTACGTCGTCTGCTACAACTCTATGTTGGTTTAGGACTGTATGGCCTGTCCACCGCGATGTTTATTCGTTCCGATTTGGGCGTCGACCCCTGGGATGTATTTCACCTTGGGGTGGGGTTACAGCTGGGAATGACTATCGGAACGGTGATTATTGTGACCGGCGCGGCGGTGCTGCTGCTGTGGATCCCGCTGCGCCAGATGCCGGGGCTTGGCACGATCAGTAACGTGATTTGTATCGGTCTGGCGGCGGACGCCAGCATGGCGCTTATCCCGGAACTGGAATCGTTACCCGTTCGAATCGCTTTCCTGGTGTCGGGCATCGTGATGAACGCGATTGCGACCAGCATGTACATCGGGGCCGGTTTCGGGCCAGGCCCGCGCGACGGTCTGATGACCGGCATTCACGCCCGGCTGGGGTGGTCCATTCGTAGCGTGCGCACCTCAATTGAAGTGTCCGTCCTGCTGATTGGGTGCGTGCTTGGCGGCACCTTTGGCGTGGGAACCGTACTTTATGCCCTGACCATTGGCCCGCTTATCCAGCTCTGTCTGCCCTGGTTTCGCCAGAAGCCGCGCATTGCGGAAATACCCCAGCCGGAGCGGGTTGTTTAATTTTGCGAAGCGCTCACATGTTTTAACGGCGTCGCTGTGCCACAATAATGGGCCCCGACTCACGCGATGCCACAATGCATGAAAGCTATCACTCTCTATGATGTCGCCCTCCTTGCGGGGGTTTCTTATCAGACCGTTTCCCGCGTCATTAACGACGCGGAGCATGTTTCTGCCCGCACGCGGGAAAAGGTGCAGCAGGCGATGGCGGAGCTGCACTACGTGCCTAACCTGCGCGCACAGCAGCTGGCGGGTAAACGCACCCGCACGCTGGGACTTATCACCACCGATCTGGCCCTGCATGCGCCCTCGCAAATTGTGTCGGCGGTAAAATCCCGCGCGGCGGAACAGGGGGCGAGTGTCCTTATCTCCATGGTGGAACAGCCGCAGCAGTGTCAGGTCGCGCTTCAGGCGCTGCTGGCGCAGCGGGTGGACGCGCTGCTGGTGAATGTTCCGCTTGACGATCGTGACGCTGAAGAACTCAGGGCACTGGCGTCGCCCGTCCCGGTGCTGTTCCTCGATGTGGCACCTTCAGCGCGGGTAAACAGCCTCGTGTTTAACGCGGAGCAGGGGGCGCGTCTGGGCGTTGAGCATCTGCTTTCGCTGGGGCATCGACATATTGCTCTGCTGAGCGGGCCGGAAAGCTCGGTCTCTGCTCGGGCGCGTCTGGGGGGGTGGAAAGCCGCTCTGGCCCGCGCGGGGTATGAAGCCGCTGAGGTGGCTTACGGTGACTGGAGCGCCGCCAGCGGCTATGAGAAAGGGCATGTCCTTCTGTCGGGGACGATATTACCGGATGCCATTCTGGTGGCTAACGATCAGATGGCGCTCGGGGTAATGCGCGCCTGCGCGGAAAAAGGGATCGCTATTCCTGGCCAGATGTCGGTGGTCGGGTTTGACGATACGGCCGACAGCGCCTGGTTTTCCCCGCCGCTGACGACCATTCGTCAGGCGTTTCGCGATGCGGGTGAACGCAGCGTGGAATGGCTGCTGGCCCCCACCGGGGAGGAGGCGTGCTGGCAGGTTCAACTGCCGGTGACGCTGGTTACCCGTCATTCAAGCGCACGCCGCAACCCGAAGCAGGCTGAACGCGAGGATCTGGCGGAGCAGCTGAGAAGCCTGGCACTCCTTGCCGAGCAGATTGCCCGCAAATAAAACTTTGTGATCTGACTCGCTACCCTGCGAATGGGCGCTTTACCATCGCCGGGTGCCAGGGCATGTTAACCAAAATTGTGAGCGCTTCGCAAAGAGGTTACTATGTCCACCACTTCACCGCTGACCCTCAGCGCCATTCTGGCCCGTCGGGACTGGGAAAACCCCGGCGTCACCCAGTGGAACCGTCTGCCCGCACATGCGCCGTTACACAGCTGGCGCAATGAATCTTCCGCCAGAGATGACGCCGGATCTACCAGCAGGTGCTCTCTCAACGGGCTATGGCGGTTTAGCTATTTTTCAGCGCCGGAGCAGGTTCCTCAAGCATGGGCAATTGAGGATTGCGAGGATGCCGTCGCAATGCACGTACCGTCAAACTGGCAGATGCAGGGGTTCGACACGCCCATCTATACCAATGTCACCTATCCCATCTCCGTTAACCCACCTTTTGTGCCGCAGGAAAATCCGACAGGTTGTTACTCGCTCACATTTGAAATGAATGACGCCTGGCTTCAGAGCGGGCAAACCCGCATCATCTTTGACGGCGTGAACTCGGCGTTCCATCTGTGGTGCAACGGGAAGTGGATAGGCTATTCCCAGGACAGTCGACTGCCCGCCGAATTTGACCTCTCGGCGGCATTACGCCCCGGGCAGAACCGCCTGGCGGTCATGGTATTGCGCTGGTGCGACGGCAGCTATCTTGAAGATCAGGACATGTGGCGCATGAGCGGCATTTTCCGCGATGTGACTTTGCTGCATAAACCCGATACCCGGATTGCCGATTATCACGTGGTGACGGACCTGAATAAGGAGCTGGACCGCGCGGTGCTGAAGGTTGATGTCGCGCTGGCAGGCGCTGGCTTTGCAGACTGCGAGGTGGTTTTTACCCTGTGGCGCGCGGAGGAAAAATGCGCCTGCGTTTCCCGGCGTCCAGGGTCAGCCATCGTCGACGAGCGCGGCAGCTGGGCAGAGCGCTTAACGGCGGCGATGCCCGTTGAACAGCCCGCGCTCTGGAGCGCTGAAACGCCAGAACTGTATCGCCTGACGATTGCGCTTATCAACCCGCAGGGTGAAGTGCTTGAGATTGAGGCGTGCGACGTGGGCTTCCGCCGCGTTGATATCAGCAATGGCCTGCTGAAGCTCAACGGTAAACCGCTGCTGATCCGAGGGGTTAACCGGCACGAGCATCACCCGGAAAACGGCCAGGTGATGGACGAAGCGACCATGCGCCGCGATATCGAAATCATGAAGCAGCACAACTTCAACGCCGTGCGCTGCTCGCACTACCCGAACCATCCGCTGTGGTACCGGCTTTGCGATCGCTACGGGCTGTACGTTGTTGATGAAGCCAACATCGAAACCCACGGTATGGTGCCGATGAGCCGCCTTGCAGACGATCCGCGCTGGCTGCCCGCCATGAGCGAGCGCGTGACCCGAATGGTGCAGCGCGATCGTAATCATCCCTCAATTATCATTTGGTCGCTGGGCAATGAGTCCGGGCACGGCGCAAACCACGACGCACTGTATCGCTGGGTGAAATCCACGGACCCGACGCGTCCGGTGCAGTATGAAGGCGGCGGCGCGAACACGACGGCTACCGATATTGTTTGTCCGATGTACGCCCGTGTCGATCAGGATCAGCCCTTCCCGGCAGTGCCTAAATGGTCAATCAAAAAATGGATCGGTATGCCGGACGAAACGCGTCCGCTGATCCTCTGTGAATACGCTCACGCGATGGGAAATAGCTTTGGCGGGTTCGCGAAATACTGGCAGGCGTTTCGCAGTCACCCTCGCCTGCAGGGTGGGTTTGTCTGGGACTGGGTCGATCAGGCCCTGACGAAACAGGAAGAAGCTGGCAACGCGTTCTGGGCCTACGGGGGAGACTTTGGCGATAAGCCGAACGATCGGCAGTTCTGCCTCAATGGCCTGGTATTCCCCGATCGCACGCCGCACCCGGCGCTGTACGAGGCGCAGCGCGCCCAGCAGTTCTTTACCTTTACGCGGGTCAGCACCTCGCCGCTGGTGATTGAGGTGCACAGCGGCTACCTGTTCCGCCACACCGATAATGAAGTGCTGAGCTGGACGGTTGCCCGTGACGGGGACGTGCTGGCCGAGGGCGAGGTGACGCTCTCGATGTCGCCTGAAGGCACCCAGCGTCTGGAGATCGACCTGCCGGAGCTGAAAGCCGGGCCGGGTGAGGTCTGGCTGAACGTAGAAGTACGCCAGCCGCGGGCAACGCCGTGGTCACCGGCTGACCATCGCTGCGCGTGGGAGCAGTGGCCGCTGCCGGCTCCACTCTTTATTGCTCCGCCAGCTCCGGTGGGCGAGCCGCCGGTCTTGACGCAAAACGATCGCGTTCAGGAGATCTCCCATCGTCAACAGCGCTGGCAATTCGATCGCGCAACCGGAAATCTGACTCAATGGTGGCGAAATGGCGTTGAAACGCTGCTTTCACCTCTGACGGATAACGTCAGCCGCGCGCCGCTGGACAACGACATTGGCGTAAGTGAAGCGACGAAGATCGATCCGAACGCCTGGGTTGAACGCTGGAAAGCGGCGGGCATGTACGATCTCACCTCGCGCGTTCTGCACTGTGAGGCAGAGCAGCACGCAGACGAGGTGGTTGTCACAACCCAGCACGTCCTTGAGTATCGCGGCAAAGCCCTGTTTATGAGCCGTAAAGTCTGGCGGGTGGACGAGCGAGGCGTTCTGCATGTCGATATTCAGGTCGATATTGCATCTGATATCCCGGAGCCTGCGCGCGTTGGCCTGAGCGTTCATCTTGCCGAAACGCCGGAAAACGTCTCCTGGCTGGGGCTGGGGCCGCATGAAAACTATCCGGACAGAAAGCTGGCGGCACAGCAGGGGCGCTGGACATTACCCCTGGCGGAGATGCACACGCCGTATATCTTCCCGACGGAAAATGGTTTGCGCTGTGATACGCGGGAGCTGACGCTGGGAACGCATCAGCTAAATGGCCAGTTCCACTTCTCGGTGAGCCGCTACAGCCAGCAGCAGCTGCGGGAGACAACCCATCATCATCTGCTCTGGGAAGAGCCGGGATGCTGGCTTAACCTCGATGCGTTCCATATGGGCGTGGGCGGCGACGACTCCTGGAGCCCCAGCGTTGCACCGGAATTCATTCTGCAGACACGTCAGCTGCGCTATACCTTCAGCTGGCAGCAGAACCCTTAACTGACCGTGGAGAGGCGGCCACAGAGCGTGGCCGCAGGCTTACGCCAGAATGCCGCTCAGGCCATGCAGGCTCATGTAAATTCCTACCACGGTAATCAGCGCAGCGGAGATCCACGGTGCCTTACGTGAGAATTCGCTAAACCCGGGCCAGCGTTTGGTCGCGTGCTTGAGGCTTAAGGCGGCAATCGCGCCGGAAGCGACCAGCGTTAACGCCAGACCAATACTGAAGCTGAACACCAGCGTCGCGCCGAGGGCGAAATGCTTCAGCTGCAGGCAGATCAGCAGCACGGTGATGGACGCCGGGCAGGGGATAAGTCCGCCGGTCAGGCCAAACATCACAATCTGTCCGGTGGTGACATTTTGACCGCTGAAGCGGCGGTTAATATCCTGCGCGTGAGCGCGCTGGTGGGCGTCCTGCCACTCTTCTTCAATCAGCGTGTGTTCGTGGTGATGATGATCATGATGGTGGTCATGTTCATGTTCATGTTCATGTTCATGTTCATGTTCATGGTCGTGGTGGTGATGGCTATCATGGTCGTGATGATGATCGTGCGGCTGGCTCTCTTTCCAGGTTCGCCACGCCATCCACAGGGCGATCGCAACGATCAGCACCCCGGAGATCAGCTGGAACCAGGGTTCGGACGTATGCGCATCCCAGCCCCGACCAAACCATAATCCCGCCATCGCAACGAGCCAGACCACCGCCGTATGGGAGAGCGTTGCCGCCAGGCCAAGCAGTACCGCCTGTTTCAGCGTGCCGCGGATGGCAACAATAAAGGCTGCCATCATTGTTTTTGAATGGCCTGGTTCCAGGCCATGCAGCGCACCGAGCAGGATAGCGCTGGGAACAAACAGCCAGGCATTGCCCTGCTGAAGAAGTGAAGCAAAATCGGTCATGGGAAATTCCGGAGTGGAAAGCGTGCGGAGATACTACTCCCCCCCAGTAGCGTAATACTACCCCCCAGTAGAAAAATACTCAGGGGGAGTAGAGCGTGATATGCTTTAAAAGCTAAAAAATTAGGGATACAGAGATGTCACATACCGTTAGAGACAAGAAGATGTTACTGACTCGCCTGAAGAAAATTCAGGGGCAAAGCACCGCGCTGGAAAAAATGCTTAACAGCGATCACGAATGCGCCGAGGTGTTACAGCAGCTGGCGGCGATCCGCGGGGCGGTCAATGGCATGATGATGCAGGTGATCGAAGGACATTTAACCGATCACGTGGTGAAAGAGCCTGAAGAAGCGCAGCGTGAAGCCGATCTTGGCGTGGTGTTGCGGGTGATCAAATCCTATCTCAAGTAGCGTGCGTGCCGAGGTTATTTTCTGCCCAAAGAATAAATTCCGTTTTTGGCAGTGCCTTGCTGTAGTACCACCCCTGCCCGTACTGCACGCCATGACGGTGTAGCCAGGCGAGCTGCCCTGCGGTCTCGATGCCCTCCGCCACCATCGCCAGCTTCAACGACTTTGCGATTTCAATGATGTGCGGCGTCACGTTTTTATACTCCAGCGCATCGACGAACGATTTATCAATTTTTAGCGTGTCGACGTCCAGATCCTGCAGATAGCTCAGGCTGGAATAGCCCGTGCCAAAATCATCAATATAGACAGGGTGCCCCGAACGGCGGAATGCGGCGATAGCCGGCGCGCTGATTTTGGGATCGGCAAAGCCGCGCTCGGTGAGCTCAAGGGCGATTTGTCGGGGTTGTATTTGCCACTTATTCAGTAGCTGACTCAGTAAAGGTGGCAGGATGCCGGAGGTTAAATCGGCAGGGGCGAGGTTAATGGAGATATGCTGATCGGGATGGCGTTGCATCCAGTGGCCCATATCTTCAAACACCTTTTCGATGACTAACTGCGTCAGCTGTGAGATGAGCCCCGTTTGCTCGGCAAGGGGGACAAAAATATCCGGCGATAGGCTGCTTCCGTCTGGCTGTGGCCAGCGCGTCAGCGCTTCTGCGCCCACAATTTTTCCGCTACTGAGCGCCACGATGGGCTGATAGTGAACCACAAAATCCCGGCTGTTAATGGCGTCAAGCAGGCGATTGCGCGGCGACTGGATACGACGCAGGATCCGCAGGACAAACAGCGCGGCGAGCAGACTTATTAACATGCCGAACGGTAACCAGAAAAGAAGCTGCCGGTGCCAGGTTTCAGCCAGCGGTTTGAGCGTTGCCCATGCGACGACGGTAAATCCAAGCTCAGGTACAGACTTCATGACGTACATTGAACCGTTGTACTGCACGCTTTTAACATCCCGCTCCTGGACCATGTCGCGGATGTGAGAATTAAGCTTACTGCTGCTGGCGAATATGCGGTGTGTTGTAGTGCCTACCAGGGCGGCATCAATCGCTATCTCGCCGAAAGGGATAACGTCCACCAGCGAGGCAGGATCGACCATGACAAGGTAGTGACCTTTTCCCAGCACTGCCATGTAGCGGTTAAACCCAAGATCGTTTTGCGTGGTCAGCCATGCGCTGTAACCATCTTCGGTAATGCGCATCGGTGGGGGGAAAGGGGGAGCATGACTGGTTTGCTCGAGGGAGGAGCAGAGCGGCTGGAGGTTATCGATATAAATCACTTCCTGAACATATCGCCACGAGAAAGCGACCCGGCGCATCTCTCTTAACTGCAACGGGCTACACGGCACCCCTTCAAAGGCCTGCAGGTGATCGAGCGCTTCTTTTGCCTGATCCACAACTCTGTCGGTTCTTACCAACACGCGTGACGCATAGTTATCCAGCGCATTGGCAAACTTATCTTCCGCCTGGCGATGGGCCAGCCAGATGCTCAGGCAAATGGGAACCAGCACAGAAAAGATAAGTATGCCAGTCACCAGACTGACCAGATGTCGGGTTTTCATGCTGTCGTGTCCTTCCTCGTATACCCGTTCCTGGGCATTGAGTTCCTTGCCTGAAGAGAAAGATTTTACCGCGAAATGATATAGTTATAGCACGTGGGCAGCCAGGTTTTCATTTTATCTCAGGCAAACGAGAAAATATCGCCCGGCGAGAGGGGGTTGTTTTTTCGAACTGGCCTGGATATTATTTTGTTATGTTATAACAAAACACAAAGGATTTACGATGAAGCCTGATATCCATCCAGCCTATCGCACCGTGGTATTCCACGACACCAGCGCTAATGAATACTTCAAGGTTGGCTCAACCATTAAGACCGACCGCGAAATTGAACTCGACGGTGAAACGTATCCGTACATCACCATTGAGGTTTCTTCAAAATCGCACCCGTTTTATACCGGCAAGCAGAAAACGTTCTCCACGGACGGTAGCGCCGCGCGCTTCCGCAAGCGTTTTGGCGGTTTTCTCAATGCGAAGCGGGGCTAACCATGCAGGTACTTAACTCATTACGCAGTGCAAAGCAGCGTCACCCGGATTGCCAGATAGTCAAACGCAAGGGACGCTTATACGTGATTTGCAAATCTAATCCGCGCTTTAAGGCGGTTCAGGGACGTAAAAAAAGACGCTAGACGCGCGTTTCTCGCCAGCTTTCCAGGGATCTTTTCTGTTTGCCATCGGCAGTAAAATTGTCGGTGGCAAGCCAGCTTTCAAAGGCGCTCGCCAGCGCCGGCCACTCTTTGTCGAGAATAGAAAACCAGTCGGTATCCCGGTTACGGCCTTTTATGACCAGCGCCTGGCGAAAGCGCCCCTCAAACTGAAAGCCCAGACGCAGCGCTGCTTTACGGGAAGGCTCGTTCAGGCTATTGCACTTCCATTCATAACGTCGGTAGCCCAGGGTATCGAACACGTGCCGCATCAGCAGATATTGCGCCTCTGTCGACCCTGGCGTGCGGCTTAACAGAGGAGAGAAGTGAACGTGCCCCACTTCCACGACCCCGTTTTTAGGATCGATCCGCATCAGGGACAGCGTCCCGACAGGAGACTCGGTCTGGTTATCCATAACGGTAAAGTGGATGGGATCGGATAACTCACTTACGCTCGCCACCCATTTGGCAAACTCTTCTGCGGTGGCATCGGGTTCACGCAGTAGCCACGTCCAGCTGCGGGTATCTTCGGCCAGGGAATAGGCGGAGAACAACGCGTGGGCATGCTCCACGCGCAGCGGCTCAAGCCGACAATAGCGGCCCTGAAGGACCACTCGGGACGGATGTTGACGAGGTTGCCAGTCGATAAGGGCTTCACCTACAGGCTGTCCAAACTCATTGAATGTATTCATTTTTATTTCCATGTCGTTGAAAAGAACTCCAGATTAGTGAATTGCTGGTTCCTTAAAAAGAACCACCAGGCTATGTTTTTCTGGTACCACCAGGAGGGAAGATGAATATACCGGGTGATGAGCTTTACACTTTGCTCCATGCTGCGCTGAAAAAGCGTGGGCATGAGACGCTCCAGCGCACGCTCTATCATGCTTTGCGGGAGGCGATACTGTGCGGCAGGCTTCGGTCCGGCAGCCTGCTGCCCGGTTCGCGAACGCTGGCGCAGCAGATCTCGGTTTCCCGAAACACCGTCAATGCGGCGCTGGACCAGCTCACGCTCGAAGGTTATTTGCTGCGTAACCGTCAGGGGACACGGGTGGGGCAATTCGCTCATCGTACGATTGCCCGAACGCTGCCGGATCCTGACGTCAGGCTGACAAAACGTGTCGCCCTGCTGCCCGCCCCTGTGCCGCGCGATACCCCTGTGATGGCGTTCACGCCGGGAACGCCTGCCATTAACTATTTCCCCTTGCCGCTGTGGCGGCGATTGTACGATCGCGTTCTGCGTGAGGAGGGAAGTGCCCTGTTAGGCTATGGTGACCCGGCCGGTGAACCGTCTCTTCGGGCAGCGATTGCCCGGCATCTCGCCTTGTCCCGTGGTATCGACTGCGACGCCAGCCAGATTGTGCTCACCGAAGGTGCACTTGAGGGGGTCAATCTCTGCACGATGCTGTTAAGCGAGCCTGGCGATGTTGCCTGGGTAGAAAACCCTGGCTACAGCGGGGCAAAGAGTGCGTTTGTTAAAACCGGCCTGGCGATAACGGGAATACCGGTTGATGACGAGGGAATGTGCTGGGAAGGGCTGGATGCGCCTGCCCCCTCAATGATCTTTACATCGCCTTCGCATCAGTACCCTTACGGGAGCGTGCTTAGCGCGCGGCGGCGGCTGGCGCTGCTGGACCTGGCCCGGCAGCACAACGCGTGGATCATTGAAGATGATTACGACAGCGAGTTCCGTTATGCCGGTGAGCCCGTACCGGCGATGCTGGGAATGGTTAACAATGCGCCCGTTGTGTATCTGGGGACGTTCAGTAAAACGCTGTTTCCGTCACTTCGCATGGGGTTCATGGTGTTACCGCCAGCGTTGTCTAAGGCGGCTCGCCCGGCCATCGGCTCGCTGTTGCGCGGAGGGCATCGTGCCGAACAGCGTACCCTGGCGCTGTTCATTGAAGAAGGTCATTACGCTCGCCACCTTGCCGCCATGCGTCGGCTCTACCGTAAACGCTACCGCCAACTGCGGGAGGTGCTGGGCGCCGAGCTTCATTCTCCGCACCGCATTCTGGCAGGCGAAGGTGGGATGCATCTGACGCTGGCGATAGACGGTATTGACGACCAGAGGCTGGTGGCGAAGGCGAGAGCGTTTCAGCTGGCACCCGCTGCACTGAGCGGGTATTACCTGGAGGCGAAGCAGGGGCAAACCGGGCTGGTTTTAGGTTACGGTAATACCTCTGCTTCTCAGTTTGCGCCGGGGATCCGACGTCTGCAGGCGTTAATTACGCAGCAGCAGGGCGGGAAAGGGTAAAGACATCATAGAATGAGAGCTGTCCTTTGGTGGAGACCATTTTCTGCAGCTTCTCTTTTTGCCCGGCTTCAACTGCCGGAGAGTGCATGATGTTTTCGATCAGCTCCTCTGGCACGTAACGCGTGTTGTACCATTCGCCGTTATAGCAGACCCGAAAATCGAGCACGTCGATATCTTCGTAACGGTAGCGCGGATTCACGTCGAAAAAGAAAAAGGCGTTAAAGACGACAAACAGTACAACCAGCAGCCAGACGGAGTCCACCAGCGTTTCGGACTTCAGCATAACAATAAGCGTCGCCAGCCAGGCGGCATACATGGCGACAAACAGACCAGGATGTTTGCGAATAAAGCTAATGCTAAAGCGCGGGCGATTATCGCGCTTTTCGCGGAGGTTAAGATCGTCGATGGTGGCGGTAAGCAGGCGCTGTATCTCGGTCATTTTTTGCCTTCATGAGAGTTGACAATACAGGGTGTCTGCCAATTTTAGGGGAGCCATCAGGCTGAAAAAAGTAACAGTCTGGCGCTAAAAGACTATAACAGTTGACTCCCCGCGACCTCACAGCGTTTTGATAATTTTTGCCGGGTTGCCGCCAACGACGACGTTAGCCGGGACGTCTTTCGTCACGACCGCGCCGGAGGCCACCACCACATTATCACCAATGGTGACGCCAGGGTTAATGACCGCCCGGCCACCAATCCAGACGTTATTTCCAATATTGACGGGTTTTCCAAACTCCACGCCGCTGTTTCGCTCCTCCGCATCCAGCGGGTGGGTTGCCGTATAAATATGAACACCCGGCGCGAGCATACAGTTATCGCCAATATGAACAGGGCAGACATCCAGCATTACGCAGTCGAAGTTAGCGTAAAAGTTTTTGCCCAGATAAATGTTATATCCGTAGTCGCAGCGGAAGCTCGGCTCTATATAAGCGCCTGCGCTTTGTCCGAGAAGTTCCGCCAGAATGTTCTGGCGTTCTGTTTTTTCATCAGGCGCAGTGTGGTTATAGCGGTAAACCAGATGGCGGGCCCGCAGTCGGTCAGCCCGTAATGTCTCATCGCCGGGGCGATAATGTTCACCGGCAATCATTTTCTGTTTTTCTAAGCTCACTGGAAACCTCTCTGGATGTTATTACCCCAGATTAATCGGAACAGGCCAGAAGGGGAACGTTCCCGGAAAGCCGATGTGACCATCGTCACAACATTGCTGTTGTTGAACGCGTTTTACACGGAGACCTGGCTTACGCACAGGGGGCATAACGGGATAGGTAAAACTCAGAACGAGGCGTAGAACTCTACAGACACCCTTCAAAGATTAACGGACAAATTTCCACACAGAAGTAGGGATTTTGTCATACAGCTTATTCATTGTTAGTTCAGCAAGACGATGGTCAGCGGCTGAATAAAATACCGCCAGTTCATTATCAGAAAGCTCGTATTTATTCTTTTCAATGACGCGTTCAAGCGTGTCAATTGACTGACAACGTCGTAACCGCATCAAATAATCGATCTTTGTGAGTGGTTTATCAGACATAAATTCACCTTAGTAATTGTAATAATTTTAACAGGAAAGACTCACCGGGTTAGCTCTGCTCACGTTGACGAAACAGCGGAATAGCCGATTTCCCGATTTACGCCATTTTTGCAAATCCTGAGCGTTAATGCCGTAACTGCTGAACAACATAAAGGTGTCGTCCAGGTATTCATCAATTTGCTCAATGAGCTTATTATCTTCATTGTACTTAATTTTATAATTAAGTGCGAAGGTTGCGATATGCTCTATCAGCTCATTCAACTGTAAATTGATGGCAGACGTTGGATCGTTTACCCAGCCATGGTTACTTTCATCAAGATTGGCAAGGCAGTCATGGTACAAGGATTCGCAGAGAAATTTCAACTGCGCGATATCATGCCTTTTTGGCGAGTACTCGTCCATAGCGCATCCCCTTCTGAGTGATTTCTTACTCACCGAACATCATTGTCGGGATGGATACAACTGACTTAGCTACATGAGTGCTGTGTTCCTGATAACCTAACTATAAGCCACTCCTTCCTGGATTTCACCGCGCTATTACGAAAAATTACAAATAAAACCGCAGGCTGGGAGCTAGAACGCAAATGGTCGTCCTGGACTCAACGTTTTTATCCAAATTAACGACGGTGCTTTATCGCTTCCTTACGTTTCATTGGCTTAGCAAAAATGATGAGAAAAGTTTAGATTCAGACTTATCTTTGTAAGAACTTCTTATTAGGAATATTCCTAATACTTTAAGCGGGGAAATGAAATTAAAAAAATCCCGATTTCACCGATTAAGTTATCAGTTAATTATGATATGTCTATTTAAGATGGCAGAAAATAAATTGAACCACAATAAGCGTAATTTATGATTTTTTCTGAAAATGAAAAAGGCCGCTAATGCGGCCTTTTTATCATGTGAAACCGGTATCAGTGAGGTTCTACCGAATGACTGTGTTCAACATCTTCATTCTTTCGGCTAAAGCGGCGGCGAACCACCACGAAGAACACCGGTACGAAGAAGATGGCCAATACGGTCGCGGTAACCATACCGCCCATCACACCAGTACCTACTGCGTTCTGCGCACCGGAGCCCGCTCCGGAACTGATAACCAGCGGCAGTACGCCGAGGATAAACGCCAGTGACGTCATCAGGATCGGGCGCAGACGCATACGAACCGCCTCAAGCGTCGCCTCAATAAGACCTTTGCCTTCTTTCTCCATCAGATCTTTGGCGAATTCAACGATAAGTATCGCGTTCTTCGCCGACAAGCCAATGGTTGTCAGCAGGCCTACCTGGAAGTAAACGTCGTTGGTCAACCCACGGAACGTCGCCGCAAGCAGCGCACCGATAACCCCGAGTGGAACCACCAGCATAACGGAGAACGGAATCGACCAGCTCTCGTACAGTGCCGCCAGACACAGGAAGACCACAATCAGTGAAATGGCGTACAGAGCAGGGGCCTGGTTACCGGACAGACGTTCCTGATAGGACATACCGGTCCAGTCATAGCCGATACCCGCAGGCAGTTTGCTCGCCAGCTCTTCCATCAGGTTCATGGCTTCACCGGTGCTTCGGCCCGGTGCGGCCTGACCCAGGATCTCCATAGACGGCAGACCGTTATAGCGTTCCAGACGCGGTGAACCGTATTCCCAGCGTGACGTTGAGAACGCCGAGAACGGAACCATCTGACCATTGCTGCCGCGCACGAACCAGCTGTTGATATCGTTCGGCAACATACGGTACTGCGCCTCTGACATCACGTACACTTTCTTCACACGACCGCGATCGATGAAGTCGTTAACGTAGCTACCGCCCCAGGCTGCGCCCAGCGTGGTGTTGATGTCACTGATGGATACGCCCAGCGCCTGAGCTTTTTCCTGATCGATGTCGATTTTGTACTGCGGCGTATCTTCCAGGCCGTTTGGACGTACGCCGACCAGCAGGTCAGGGTGTTTAGCGACTTCACCAAACAGCTGGTTACGCGCCTGCGTCAGTTTCTCGTGACCCAGGCCACCCTGGTCAATCAGCTGGAAGTCGAAGCCGGTCGCGGTACCCAGTTCAACAATCGCTGGCAGGTTAAAGGCGAAGACCATTGCATCTTTAATCTGCGAGAAGGTGCCCATTGCACGGCCGGTGATGGCTTCAACCTTGTTCTTTTCGCCCGGACGTTCAGACCAGTCTTTCAGAGAAACGAAGGCAATACCGGTGTTCTGACCACGACCCGCAAAGCCAAAGCCGTTAACCGCAAACACGGATTCAACGTTGTCTTTCTCTTTGGTGAGATAGTAGTCCGTCACTTCATCCAGCACTTTCTGGGTACGCTCTTGCGAGGCACCTGCCGGAAGCTGCGCCATCGTCAGGAACACGCCCTGGTCTTCATCCGGCAGGAACGAGCTTGGCAGACGAACGAACAGGAAAGCCATGCCCACCACGATGATGATATAGAGCAGCAGGTAACGACCGGTGCTGCGCAGGATGTTACCCACGCTGTCGGTGTAGTGGTGCGTGCTTTTATCGAACATGCGGTTAAACCAGCCGAAGAACCCTTTATGCTCGCCGTGACCGCCTTTCTGAATCGGCTTCAGCATGGTGGCACACAGGGCAGGGGTCAGGATCAACGCCACCAGCACCGACAGCGCCATCGCGGAAACGATGGTAATGGAGAACTGACGGTAAATCGCACCGGTAGAGCCCCCGAAGAAGGCCATCGGAATAAATACCGCAGACAGCACCATCGCGATACCGACCAGCGCGCCCTGGATCTGACCCATCGATTTACGGGTGGCTTCCTTCGGCGGCAGACCTTCTTCCGCCATCACGCGCTCGACGTTCTCGACCACCACGATGGCGTCATCCACCAGCAGGCCGATGGCGAGCACCATCCCGAACATCGTCAGGGTGTTTATCGAGTAGCCAAATATCGACAGGATCGCAAAGGTCCCGAGCAGAACAACCGGCACGGCAATCGTTGGGATAAGCGTCGCGCGGAAGTTTTGCAGGAACAGGTACATAACCAGGAAGACGAGGATGATCGCCTCAACCAGCGTCTTAACCACTTCGTGAATCGAAATTTTGACGAACGGCGTGGTGTCGTACGGGTAAACGATTTTCAGACCTGACGGGAAGAACGGCTCCATCTTCTTCAGCTCTGCGCGGATCGCCGTGGCGGTATCCAGGGCGTTAGCGCCTGTCGCCAGTTTGATACCCAGACCGGAAGCCGGTTTACCGTTAAACTTCGCGATGATGTCGTAGTTCTCACCGCCCAGCTCGACTTTCGCCACGTCGCGCAGGCGAACCTGCGAGCCGTCCTGGTTCACTTTCAGCAGAATTTTGCTGAACTCATCGGCAGAGGTCAGACGGGTCTGCGCGATGATCGAGGCGTTAAGCTGCTGGCCTTTCACCGGCGGCGTACCGCCTAACTGACCGGCCGCTACCTGGGCGTTCTGCGCTTTAATCGCACTGATCACGTCAACCGGGGTCAGCTGGAAGTTGTTCAGCTTGTTCGGATCCATCCAGATACGCATCGCGTACTGGGAACCGAACAGCTGCACGTCACCCACACCGGAAGTACGGCTGATGGCGTCCTTCATGTTGGCGCCCACGTAGTCGGAAATATCCTCCTGCGTCATGGTGCCGTTGGTGTTGATAACGCCGACAACCATCAGGAAGCTGCTGGACGATTTCTCGACGCTCACGCCCTGCTGTTGTACTTCCTGCGGCAGCAAAGGCATCGCCAGCTGCAGTTTGTTCTGCACCTGAACCTGCGCAATGTCAGCATCCGTACCTGACTGGAAGGTCAGGGTGATCTGCACCGTACCGGTAGAGTCACTGTTTGAGGACATGTACATCAGGTTATCGATACCGTTCATGTTCTGTTCGATAACCTGGGTGACGGTGTCCTGCACCGTTTTCGCATCAGCCCCCGGGTAGGTTGCGGAAATTGTCACCGCCGGTGGCGCAATCGTTGGATATTGCGCGACAGGCAGCTTCAGGATCGCAAGTCCCCCGGCCAGCATGATGATAATGGCGATCACCCATGCAAATATGGGGCGATCGATAAAGAAATTAGGCATGTCTTAACGGCTCCTGTTTAAGTTAAGACTTGGTTTGTTCTGACTGGCCAGCGGCCGAAGCTTGTTGTTTATCGTCAGATTTCACTTCCTGTGCTTTAACCTGCGCGCCAGGACGAACTTTTTGCAAACCAGTAACAATCACGCGATCGCCATCTTTCAGACCTTCCGTCACCAGCCATTTATCGCCAATCGCCTGGGTGGCGGTGATATTGCGCGTTTCGACTTTGTCATCAGCCCCAACAACCAGCGCGCTCGCATCGCCGCGTGGCGTACGGGTCACACCCTGCTGTGGAACCAGAAGTGCAGTTGGATTTGTTCCTTCCTCCAGACGTGCGCGAACGAACATACCTGGCAGCAGATTTTTGTCAGGGTTCGGGAAAATCGCACGTAAGGTGATGGAACCGGTGGTCTGGTCGACCGTCACATCAGAGAATTCCAGGGTACCTTCCTGCGGGAACTTGATACCGTCGTTGGTAATCAGCTCCACCTTGGCTTTGCCGTTTTCCTGTTTCAGGGTGCCGTTAGCCAGCTCCTGTTTCAGGCGCAGGAAATCGTTGCTGGACTGCGTCACGTCAACGTAGATCGGATCGAGCTGCTGCACGGTCGCCAGCGCAGTGGTCTGACCGTTCTGCACCAGAGCCCCTTCCGTGACGGAAGACTTACCAATACGACCGCTAATCGGGGAGGTCACTTTGGTATAGGCAAGGTTAATGCGCGCGGTTTCGACGGCCGCTTTGGCTGCCACCACGGCTGCGTTAGCCTGCTGTGCATCTGCCAGGGCGGTATCGTAATCCTGTTGGCTAATGTACTTAGTGCCGAGCAGTTTTTGGTAGCGGTTCAACGTCAGCTGAGCAATTTTGGCCGCGGCCTGTGCTTTCGCCAGGTCTCCCTTCGCACTCTCATACGATGCCTGATAGGTTGCGGGATCAATCTGATACAGAGACTCACCGGCCTTCACATCACCGCCTTCGGTGAAGTTACGCTTCAGGATAATGCCGCTAACCTGAGGACGCACTTCCGCAATGCGGTAAGCATTTGTACGGCCGGGTAATTCGGTGGTGATTTGTAGAGGTTCAGATTTGAGCGTAACAACGCCTACTTCTGGCGCCTGCTGAGCTCCTTGTTGAGCCGGTTTGTCGTCACATCCTGTTAGCGCTAAGCTGCCTGAGAGCATCAGAACGACCGCCAGAGGCGTTAACCCTCTGTTTTTGTTCATATGTAAACCTCGAGTGTCCGATTTCAAATTGATCAAGGGTCCTGAGTCTAAAACCCATTGCTGCGTTTATATTATCGTCATGCTATGGTACATACATTCACAAATGTATGTAAATCTGACTCCTGTAAATTCACCCACCTATGGCACGAAAAACTAAACAACAAGCGCTGGAAACCCGACAACACATTCTGGATGTGGCAATACGTTTGTTCTCGCAGCAGGGTGTTTCATCCACCTCGCTGGCGCAGATTGCTCAGGCTGCCGGTGTGACGCGAGGAGCGATTTACTGGCATTTTAAAGATAAGTCAGATCTGTTCTGTGAAATCTGGGAGCTTTCAGAGTCCAGCATTAGCGATCTAGAGAGTGAGTATCGGGCAAAATTCCCTGACGATCCACTCTCAGTATTGAGAGAAATATTAGTATATATCCTTGAAGCAACGGTAGTTGAAGAACGTCGCAGATTAATGATGGAGATTATTTTTCATAAATGCGAGTTCGTGGGCGAGATGGCGGTTGTGCAGCAGGCACAGCGCAGCCTAAGCCTGGAGAGCTATGACCGTATTGAACAGAACCTGAACCTGTGTATGCAGGCAAAACTATTACCGGCCAATCTCTTGACCCGACGGGCGGCAATCCTGATGCGCAGCTACATTTCCGGTCTGATGGAAAACTGGCTTTTCGCGCCGCAATCCTTTGACCTTAAAGAGGAAGCCCGCAGCTACGTGGCGATTTTACTGGAAATGCTACAGCTCTGCCCCACGCTGCGCAGCGACGCGCCTTCGCTAACGGCCTGATCCCTTTCCAGGATTTATCTCAGAGGATAACGTTCGCGCTATTCTGCTTTCGGCGAGCGTGATATTCTTCACGCCGGACTATTTTCGGTCATCTTCTGACATCATTCACAACTATGCTGCCCATCAATCGCTCGCAACATCCTGTTTTTGCATTGCTCTTTGCGATGCTGTTTTTCTTCGCCACGGCGCCGCTGACCTGGGCCCGCGCCGATAACAGCAACGATATTCCCTCGCGCGGCGATGTTCAGTCGCAGCTCGACACGCTGAACAAACAAAAAGATCTCTCCCCGCAGGAGAAACTCATCCAGCAGGATCTGACAGAAACGCTGGAAACGCTGGATAAAATTGAACGCGTAAAAGCAGAAACGGTCCAGCTTCGCCAGAAGGTGGCGCAGGCACCTGAAAACATGCGTAAGGCCACCGAAGCGCTGAATGCCCTCAGCGATGTGGATAACGACGACGAGACGCGCAAGACGCTCTCGACGCTCTCCTTACGTCAGCTCGAGTCCCGCGTGGCTCAACTGCTCGACGACCTGCAAACCGCACAGTCGGATCTCGCAACGTATAACAGCCAGCTTGTCTCTTTGCAGACCCAGCCCGAGCGCGTGCAAAACGCGATGTACGCAGCGTCTCAGCAGCTGCAGCAAATCCGCAACCGCCTCAACGGCACGACGGTAGGCGAAGGCACGCTGCGCCCGACGCAGAATACCCTGCTGCTGGTGCAGCAGACGTTGCTCAATGCGCAAATCGAACAGCAGCGTAAAAGCCTGGAAGGGAATACGGTGCTGCAGGACACCCTGCAGAAACAGCGCGATTACGTCACCGCGAATATTAATCGCCTCGAACACCAGCTTCAGCTGCTGCAGGAAGCGGTCAACAGCAAGCGCCTGACGCTAACGGAAAAAACCGCCCAGGAGGCCGTATCGCCTGACGAAACCGCCCGCATTCAGGCGAATCCGCTGGTGAAACAGGAGCTCGAGGCCAACCACCAGCTTAGCCAGCGCCTGATACTGGCGACGGAAAACGGCAACTCGCTGGTTCAGCAAAATATCAAGGTGAAGAACTGGCTGGATCGCGCCCTGCAGGCTGAACGCAACATCAAAGAGCAGATCGCGGTCCTGAAGGGCAGCCTCCTGCTGTCGCGTATTCTCTACCAGCAGCAGCAGACGCTTCCGTCCGCCGACGAGCTGGAGGACATGACCAACCGCATTGCGGATTTACGTCTGGAACAGTTTGACGTCAACCAGCAGCGCGATGCCCTTTTTCAGAGCGATACCTTTGTCGCCAAAATTGAAGAGGGGCATTCCAGCGACGTGAACCCGGAAGTGCACGACGCGCTGCTCCAGGTCGTGGATATGCGTCGCGAACTGCTGGACCAGCTCAATAAACAGCTGGGTAACCAGCTAATGATGGCCATTAACCTGCAAATCAACCAGCAGCAGCTGGTGAGCGTCTCGAAAAGTCTGCAGGAAATCCTGACCCAGCAGATTTTCTGGGTGAACAGCAACAAGCCGATGGACTGGGACTGGGTCAAATCCTTCCCTGAGACGCTGAAAACGCAGATCAAGAGCATGAAGATCACCGTAAACTGGGAGAAAGCCTGGCCTGCGGTAATGATTGCTTTCCTGGCCGGTTTACCGCTGCTGCTGATTGCCGGCCTGATCCGCTGGCGTCTGGGCTGGCTGAAAAAATACCAGGCGAAGCTGGCCTCCGAAGTAGGGCAGCTGCGCAACGATAGCCAGCTCCATACGCCAAAAGCGATTCTGATCGATCTCATCCGCGCCCTGCCGGTGTGCCTGATTATTCTGGCCGTGGGGCTGATTCTGCTCACCATGCAGCTCAACGTCAGCGACCTGCTGTGGGCGTTCAGTAAAAAACTGGCGCTGTTCTGGCTGGTGTTTGGCGTGTGCTGGAAGGTGCTGGAAAAAGACGGCGTGGCGGTGCGTCATTTCAACATGCCTGCGCAGCTGACCAGCCACTGGCGTCGGCAGATTGTGCGCATCAGCCTGGCGCTCCTGCCGCTGCACTTCTGGTCGGTTGTTTCTGAGCTTTCCCCGCTGCATCTGATGGATGATGTGCTGGGCCAGCTGGTGATCCTGCTGAACCTGCTGCTGATTGCGATCCTGATGTGGCCGATGTGCCGCGACAGCTGGCGTGATAAAGAGTCCCACAATATTCGCCTGGTCACCGTGACGGTGCTGGCGATCATTCCGCTGGCGCTGATGGTGTTGACGGCAACGGGTTACTTCTATACCACGCTGCGCCTGTCCGGGCGCTGGATTGAAACGGTCTATCTGGTGATCGTCTGGAACCTGCTTTATCAGACCGTGCTGCGCGGCCTGAGCGTGGCGGCCCGCCGCATTGCCTATCGCCGCGCCATCGCGCGTCGTCAGCATCAGGTGAAAGAGGGGGCCGAAGGCGCTGAGCCGCAGGAAGAGCCGACCATCGCGCTGGAGCAGGTTAACCAGCAGACGCTGCGCATTACCATGCTGGTGATGATCGCCCTGTTTGCGGTGATGTTCTGGGCTATCTGGTCCGATCTTATTACCGTTTTCGCCTATCTCGACAGTATTACCCTCTGGCAATACAACGGTACCGAAGCGGGCGCTGCGGTCATGAAAAGCGTGACCATGGGCAGCCTGCTGTTTGCACTGGTGTCGTCGGTGGTCGCCTGGGCTCTGATCCGCAACTTGCCAGGCCTGCTTGAAGTGCTGCTCCTGTCACGTCTGAATCTCCGCCAGGGGGCGTCCTACGCCATTACCACGATCCTCAACTACGTGATCATTATTGTTGGGGCGATGACGGTCTTTGGCTCGCTTGGCGTCTCGTGGGATAAACTGCAGTGGCTGGCGGCGGCCCTCTCGGTCGGTCTTGGTTTTGGCCTGCAGGAGATCTTCGGTAACTTCGTGTCCGGCCTGATCATCCTGTTCGAACGTCCGGTACGTATCGGCGATACCGTCACTATCGGCACGTTCTCGGGAACGGTTAGCAAGATCCGTATTCGCGCTACCACCATTACCGACTTCGATCGTAAAGAGGTGATCATCCCGAACAAAGCGTTCGTGACCGAGCGTCTGATCAACTGGTCGCTCTCGGATACGGTAACGCGCGTGGTGATCCGCCTGGGCGTAGCCTATGGATCGGATCTGGATAAGGTGAAAGAGGTGCTGCTGAAGGCGGCGTCTGAGCATCCGAAAGTGATGCACGATCCGGCTCCGGCGGTGTTCTTTACCACCTTTGGGCCGAGTACGCTGGATCACGAGCTGCGTTTATACGTGCGTGAACTGCGCGACCGCAGCTACACGGTGGATGAGCTTAATCGCTCTATCGATCGTCTGTGTCGTGAAAACGATATTAATATCGCCTTCAACCAGCTTGAGGTTCACCTGCGTAACGAGAAAGGTGATGAGCATACGGAAGTGAAGCGCGACATTAAGGGCGACGACCCGACTCCGGCTTAATCTATTTTCCCTCTCCCACAGGGAGAGGGTTAGGGTGAGGGGGAAGTTTCCCCTCAAAATCCCGCCGCACAATCTCCAGCGCTTTAAGCACCGTCCCGGCGGGGATCTGATGATTCTCCAGCAGCATAATCAAATCGACGGCCAGCTTGACCTCATCGGGTGCATTTTCCAGTGACATGGGTGTGGCTCCTGTTAACGGGTCAAACGTTCAATGACGCGCTCAATTTCATCCAGCGCCTGACGGCAGCGGACGATGCGCCCTTCCAGCGCGCTAATCTCGCGCATCAATAGCTGCTGCTCTTCCAGCGTTTCGCTGTGGTTCAGACGCACCTCGCGTTCGCGCTTCATCTCAAACAGCCGGCGCTCAAACTCCTGGTTCTCCAGCCGCTTGCGCTGCCATTTACCGAGCCCCGGCGAGGCGCTGTCCCAGGCGCGCAGCGGCCAGGCGGTAATTTCGCGATGCAGGGCGGTGATCTGCTCAGTGAGATGCTCCGCAAGCCACGCCACCTGCTCCTGCCGTTCACTCTCCACCGCATGGCGAAGCTCGTCGAGGTTCGTCTGCGCTTCAGCAAGATAATCCTGAATGACGGTGCTGCGGGTACGAAAAAGCTGCCGGTCAAAGCGCGGCTTCAGCGTGACGTGCCCCATTAGCGGCGTGGCTTGCTCCCGCAGAGCAATCAGCTGATTTTGCAGCCTCTCAAGAAGCAGTGCTGTTTTCAAGGCGCTCTCCAGTGGTAAAGTAGCCGTTCAGTTTGATAACGATTCGCATTATGCAGCGTACTATTTTAATCATCATTGGCTGGCTCGCGGTAGTGCTTGGCACGCTGGGGGTGTTTTTACCCTTGCTGCCGACCACGCCGTTTATCCTGCTTGCGGCCTGGTGCTTCGCCCGCTCGTCGCCGCGTTTTCACCACTGGCTGCTCTACCGCTCATGGTTTGGCGGCTATCTGCGGCACTGGCAAAAACACCGGGCCATGCCGCCCGGCGCGAAGCCGCGCGCGATCGCAGTGATCCTTATCACCTTCGCTATTTCATTATGGCTGGTGAAAATGATGTGGGTGCGGATCCTGCTGCTGGTCATCCTGATCTGTCTGCTTATCTTTATGTGGCGGATCCCCGTGGTTGATGAAAAGCAACAAAAGCACTGAAGCCTCATCATGGCTGTTGCAATTATCACGCGCAGCCAGTAAATTCGACCGTTTTCGAGCACAGGTGCGCCTGGTCAAAGGTTAAACAATTGTTGCCTTGGCCGACTCGTTGCGCGCTGTGAGTAACACTGTTTCATTTAGGCAAAACCGATGACCGCAACTGCACAGCAGCTTGAATATCTGAAAAACAGCATCAAAAGCATCCAGGACTATCCAAAGCCTGGCATTCTTTTCCGTGATGTCACCAGCTTGCTGGAAGACCCGAAAGCGTACGCGCTCAGCATTGAACTGCTGGTCGAGCGTTATAAAAACGCCGGGATCACCAAAGTAGTAGGTACCGAAGCCCGTGGCTTCCTGTTTGGCGCACCGGTTGCGCTGGCAATGGGCGTGGGTTTTGTGCCGGTGCGTAAGCCGCGCAAGCTGCCGCGTGAAACCATCGCAGAAAGCTACGAGCTGGAGTACGGCACCGATCAGCTTGAGATCCACGTTGACGCGATCAAGCCTGGCGACAAAGTGCTGGTGGTTGACGATCTGCTGGCGACCGGCGGCACCATTGAAGCGACCGTGAAGCTGATCCGCCGTCTGGGTGGCGAAGTGACCGACGCGGCCTTCATCATCAACCTGTTCGATCTCGGCGGTGAACAGCGCCTGGAAAAACAGGGTATTACCAGCTACAGCCTGGTGCCTTTCCCGGGTCACTAATCCCGGTTTTCACAACCTCGCTCAATGGGTGAGGTTGTGATAGCATTCCCCTCCATAAATTCACCTTCCAGCGTTGCAGAGCCTGCCCATGAGTTATCAGGTGTTAGCCCGTAAATGGCGACCACAAACCTTTGCTGACGTTGTCGGTCAGGAACATGTGCTGACGGCCCTGGCGAACGGCTTGTCGCTAGGTCGCATCCATCACGCCTACCTTTTTTCCGGCACCCGCGGCGTCGGTAAGACCTCTATTGCCCGTTTGCTGGCAAAAGGTCTCAACTGCGAAACCGGGATTACCGCCACGCCGTGCGGCGTGTGTGATAACTGCCGGGAGATCGAACAGGGGCGTTTTGTCGATCTGATCGAGATCGACGCCGCTTCGCGCACCAAAGTTGAAGATACCCGCGACCTGCTGGACAACGTCCAGTACGCCCCGGCGCGCGGCCGCTTCAAGGTCTACCTGATCGATGAAGTGCACATGCTGTCGCGCCACAGCTTTAACGCCCTGCTGAAGACGCTGGAAGAGCCGCCCGCGCACGTGAAGTTCCTGCTGGCGACTACCGATCCGCAAAAGCTGCCGGTCACGATTTTATCGCGCTGCCTGCAGTTCCACCTGAAGGCGCTGGACGTTGAGCAGATCCGCGCGCAGCTTGAGCATATTCTTGATGAAGAGAAGATTGTCCACGAACCGCGCGCCCTGCAGCTGCTGGCCCGCGCGGCGGACGGCAGCCTGCGTGATGCGCTCAGCCTGACCGACCAGGCGATTGCCAGCGGTGACGGGAAGCTTTCCACCGAGGCGGTCAGCACCATGCTCGGCACGCTGGATGACGATCAGGCGCTGTCGCTTATCGAAGCGATGATTGCCGCCAACGGCGAACGCGTGATGTCGCTGGTGAATACCGCCGCTGCCCGGGGTATTGAATGGGAAGGACTGCTGGTTGAGATGCTCAGCCTGCTGCACCGCGTGGCGATGCTGCAGCTTTCTCCGTCCGCCATCGGTGCGGATATGGCGGCCATTGAACAGCGGATGCGTGAGCTTGCGCGCACCGTGCCGCCTGCCGACGTGCAGCTGTATTACCAGACGCTGCTGATTGGCCGCAAAGAGTTACCGTTCGCGCCGGACCCCAGGATGGGTGTTGAAATGACGCTGCTGCGCGCGCTGGCGTTTCATCCGCGTATGCCATTGCCGGAGCCGGAAGTGCCGCGGCAGTCTTTCGCGCCGGTCGCCCCTACGGCGGTGATGTCGCCGCAGCAGGTCCCACCGCAGACGACACCGCCGCCGCAGCAAAACGTACCGCTGTCGGATGCCACCAGTTCGGTGCTTGCCGCACGCAGCCAGCTGCAGCGTGCGCAAGGAGTAACCAAACCAAAAAAGAGTGAACCGGCAGCGCCAGGAAGAGCGCGGCCGGTGAACAACGCCGCGCTTGAACGACTGGCCTCGGTAACGGAGCGCGTACAGTCGCGTCCGGCACCGTCCTCGCTCGAGCAGAAAGCCCCGGTGAAAGAAGAGGCTTACCGCTGGAAGGCAACCACCATCACCGAAGCGGTGAAGGAAGAGGTCGCCACGCCGAAAGCGCTGAAAAAGGCGCTGGAGCATGAAAAAACGCCGGAGCTTTCCGCGAAGCTTGCCGAAGAGTCCATCGCGCGCGACGCCTGGGCCGCCGAGGTCAGCAAACTTCAGCTGCCTAAGCTGGTGGAGCAGGTCGCGCTGAACGCCTGGAAAGAGCAGGACGGCAATCAGGTACGTCTGCACCTGCGTCCGGGCCAGCGGCACCTCAATTCCCCTGGCGCGCAAAAGGCGCTGGCCGAGGCGCTCGCCGCATTACAGGGTGCGCCGGTTGAATTGACTATCATTGAAGATGATAATCCGGCAGTGAAAACGCCGCTTGAGTGGCGCCAGGCCATTTATGAAGAGAAGCTCGCGCAGGCGCGCGAGGCGATTATTGCGGATAACAACATTCAGACCCTGCGCCGGTTCTTCGACGCCGATCTGGATGAAGAGAGTATTCGCCCCATTTGATCGTGAGTCTGACTTACGGTTGTAATCCCTTAAACGTGAAAGAAGAGAGAAGCCTATGTTTGGTGGAAAAGGCGGTCTGGGTGGCCTGATGAAGCAGGCTCAGCAGATGCAGGAAAAAATGCAGAAGATGCAGGAAGAGATCGCTCAGCTGGAAGTCACGGGTGAGTCCGGAGCCGGTCTGGTCAAGGTGACCATCAACGGTGCGCACAACTGCCGTCGCGTGGAAATCGCCCCGAGCCTGCTCGAAGACGACAAAGAGATGCTGGAAGATCTGGTTGCAGCCGCGTTTAACGATGCCGCTCGCCGTATCGACGAAACCCAGAAAGAGAAAATGGCCTCCGTGTCCAGCGGCATGCAGCTGCCGCCTGGCTTCAAGATGCCATTCTGATGCAAACCAGTCCGCTGCTCACGCAGTTAATGGAAGCACTGCGCTGCCTGCCGGGCGTTGGCCCGAAGTCGGCGCAGCGCATGGCGTTTACGCTATTGCAGCGCGACCGCAGCGGCGGGATGCGCCTGGCGCAGGCTTTAACCCGCGCCATGTCAGAAATTGGTCACTGTGCGGATTGCCGTACCTTTACCGAGCAGGACGTGTGTAACATCTGCACGAACCCGCGTCGTCAGGAAAACGGCCAGATTTGCGTGGTGGAGAGTCCGGCGGACATCTACGCCATCGAACAAACCGGGCAGTTTTCCGGGCGCTATTTCGTGCTGATGGGGCATCTCTCCCCGCTGGACGGTATTGGCCCGGACGATATCGGTCTTGACCGCCTTGAACAGCGTCTTGAGTCCGAAACGATCAAAGAGGTGATCCTCGCCACTAACCCCACGGTGGAAGGGGAGGCAACCGCCAACTACATCGCCGAGCTGTGCTCGCAGTATGGCGTTGACGCCAGCCGCATCGCCCACGGCGTGCCGGTCGGCGGCGAGCTGGAGATGGTGGACGGCACCACGCTGTCACACTCTCTGGCCGGACGTCACAAGATTATTTTCTGACCAAACGGAGGCTGCGCGCGCGGCCTCCGCTTGAAAATTTCCCCCCGTATCCCCATCTCTCACTCAACGTTTTAAAACCCCATTAAATGGCATTGTTGAGGTCGACATAGATGAAAGGACAAGAAACCCGTGGTTTCCAGTCAGAAGTAAAACAGCTTCTGCATCTGATGATCCATTCCCTGTATTCCAACAAAGAAATTTTCCTGCGTGAGCTGATTTCCAACGCCTCGGATGCGGCGGACAAGCTGCGCTTCCGCGCGCTGTCTAACCCGGATCTGTACGAAGGCGACGGCGAGCTGCGCGTGCGCGTCTCGTTCAATAAAGAGAACCGCACCCTGACCATCGCCGATAACGGCATCGGGATGAACCGCGACGAGGTGATCGACCACCTCGGGACCATCGCGAAATCCGGCACTAAGGCGTTCCTGGAGTCCATGGGCTCAGACCAGGCGAAAGATAGCCAGCTGATCGGCCAGTTCGGCGTCGGTTTCTACTCGGCGTTCATCGTGGCGGATAAAGTCACCGTGCGCACCCGCGCGGCGGGCGACAGCGCTGAAAACGGCGTGCTGTGGGAATCCAAAGGGGAAGGCGAATACACCGTTGATGACATCACTAAAGCGGACCGCGGTACCGAAATCACCCTGCACCTGCGTGAAGGGGAAGATGATTTCCTGAACGACTGGCGCGTGCGCTCCATCATCAGCAAATATTCCGACCATATCGCCCTGCCGGTTGAGATTGAAAAACAGGAAGAGAAAGACGGTGAAACCATCGTTTCCTGGGAGAAAATCAATAAGGCGCAGGCGCTGTGGACGCGCAACAAGGCTGAAATTAAGGACGACGAGTACAACGAATTCTACAAGCACATCGCCCACGATTTTACCGACCCGCTGACCTGGAGCCACAACCGTGTGGAAGGCAAGCAGGAGTACACCAGCCTGCTGTACATCCCGGCACAGGCGCCGTGGGACATGTGGAACCGCGATCACAAGCACGGCCTGAAGCTGTACGTGCAGCGCGTCTTCATCATGGACGATGCCGAGCAGTTCATGCCGAACTACCTGCGCTTCGTGCGTGGTCTGATAGATTCCAACGACCTGCCGCTGAACGTCTCCCGTGAAATTCTGCAGGACAGCGCCGTCACCCGTAACCTGCGCAACGCCCTGACCAAACGTGCGCTGCAGATGCTGGAAAAACTGGCGAAAGACGATGCGGAAAAATATCAGACCTTCTGGAAACAGTTCGGTCTGGTGCTGAAAGAAGGCCCGGCTGAAGACATGGCGAACGTTGAAACCATCGCCAAACTGCTGCGCTTCGCCTCTACGCACACCGACTCCTCCGCCCAGACCGTGTCGCTGGAAGAGTACGTCTCCCGCATGAAAGAAGGGCAGGAGAAGATCTACTACATCACCGCCGACAGCTACGCCGCGGCGAAGAGCAGCCCGCACCTGGAGCTGCTGCGTAAGAAAGGCATCGAAGTGCTGCTGCTTTCTGACCGCATCGACGAGTGGATGATGAACTACCTGACCGAGTTCGACGGTAAGGCGTTCCAGTCCGTTGCCAAAGCCGATGAGTCCATCGACAAGCTGGCAGATGAAGTGGATGAAAATGCGAAAGAAGCCGAGAAGGCGCTGGAGCCGTTCGTTGAGCGCGTGAAAACCCTGCTGGGCGACCGCGTGAAAGAGGTGCGTTTCACTCACCGTCTGACCGACACCCCGGCCATCGTCACGACCGATGCCGACGAAATGAGCACCCAGATGGCGAAGCTGTTCGCGGCGGCGGGCCAGGCGGTACCGGAAGTGAAATATATCTTTGAGCTTAATCCGGATCATCCGCTGGTGAAACGCGCGGCGGATACCCAGGACGACGCCCGCTTTGCCGAGTGGGTTGAACTGCTGCTGGATCAGTCCCTGCTGGCCGAACGCGGCACGCTGGAAGATCCTAACCTCTTCATTAAACGTGTGAATGCGCTGCTGCTGGCGTAATTGACCACGCCTCCCCTGGTCTTCTCCCTCTCCCTGTGGGAGAGGGCCGGGGTGAGGGGATCAGACCGCACAACTCCAAATAATCACCCCTCATTAACCGTTTCAGCCTTCCCGCCTTCCTTGAGCGATGCCCGTTCTGGTGGTATTGTTTAGCGCTTTTGAAAAATTGAAACGACTTTTGAGGGGATTTTCGCAATGCGTATTATTCTGCTTGGCGCTCCGGGCGCGGGTAAAGGAACTCAGGCTCAGTTCATCATGGAGAAATACGGTATTCCGCAAATCTCCACCGGTGATATGCTGCGCGCCGCTGTTAAATCTGGCTCCGAGCTGGGTAAACAGGCGAAAGACATCATGGACGCAGGCAAGCTGGTGACCGACGAGCTGGTGATTGCTCTGGTTAAAGAGCGCATTGCTCAGGAAGACTGCCGTAACGGCTTCCTGCTGGACGGCTTCCCACGCACCATTCCTCAGGCTGACGCCATGAAAGAAGCGGGCATCAACGTGGACTACGTTCTGGAGTTCGACGTACCGGACGAGCTGATCGTTGACCGCATCGTTGGCCGTCGCGTACACGCTGCTTCTGGCCGTGTTTACCACATCAAATTCAACCCGCCTAAGGTTGAAGGCAAAGACGACGTGACCGGCGAAGAGCTGACCACCCGTAAAGACGATCAGGAAGAGACCGTGCGTAAACGCCTGGTGGAATACCATCAGATGACCGCGCCGCTGATCGGCTACTACACCAAAGAAGCGCAGGCGGGTAACACCAAATACGCCAAAGTTGACGGCACCAAAGCCGTGGCTGACGTACGTGCAGAGCTGGAAAAAATCCTCGGCTAATCGCGCGCCTCTCACCCGGGCTCCCGGGTGAGAAATATTCTCATCTTACCTATTACAGCAATGGGTTTCGTTTAAACGCATTTCCGCTACAATTGACAACCTATCAAATGGTTAAGAGGCGTGAATGAGTCAGGCGAAAACCGGCATCCTGCTTGCCAATCTGGGCACTCCAGAAGCACCTACATCAGACGCGGTAAAACGCTACCTGCGACAATTTTTAAGCGACACGCGCGTCGTGGATTTCCCGCGACTGCTGTGGTGGCCGCTGCTGCGTGGCGTCATTCTGCCGATTCGTTCCCCGCGCGTCGCCAAACTTTATCAGTCCGTCTGGATGGAAGAGGGCTCGCCGCTGATGGTCTACAGCCGTCGTCAGGAAAAAGCGCTGGCCGCCCGCCTGCCGGAGATGCCTGTCGCGCTCGGCATGAGCTACGGCAAACCCTCTCTGGAAAGCGCGGTGGAATCACTGCTGGCGCAGGGCGTGGACCATATCGTCGTGCTGGCGCTCTACCCGCAGTACTCCTGCTCGACCGTGGCCGCCGTCTGGGACGAGCTGGCCCGCATACTGGCGACCCGCCGCCGCATTCCGGGCGTGACCTTTATTCGCGACTACGCGGATAACGAGCTCTACATCAAGGCGCTTGCTAACAGCGCGCGCGCGTCGTTTGAAAAGCACGGTGAGCCGGATCTGCTGCTGCTCTCCTATCACGGGATCCCGCAGCGCTTCGCCAATGAAGGGGATGATTACCCGCAGCGCTGCCGCGATACCACCCGCGAGCTGGTCTCCGCCCTTGGCCTGCCGCCGGAGAAGGTGATGATGACCTTCCAGTCGCGCTTCGGCCGCGAGCCGTGGCTGACGCCATACACCGATGAAACCCTCAAAATGCTCGGCGAGAAGGGCGTGAAGCATATTCAGGTGATGTCGCCGGGCTTCTCGGCAGACTGTCTGGAAACGCTGGAGGAGATCGCGGTGCAAAACCGGGAATTTTTCCTGGAGGCTGGCGGCGAAAAGTACGAGTACATTCCGGCGCTTAACGACTCGCCTGAGCATATTGACATGATGGTCTCGCTGGTAACGAACGGTCGCTAATCGCACTTCGGGCCGGGTTTGTGCTACCATTCCCGGCCCATATTCTTCGTACAGTTCAGACCATGAAATTTCCCGGTAAACGCAAATCCAAACACTACTTCCCCGTCGATGCCCGCGATCCGCTCCTGCAGCAAATCCAGCCAGAAAATGAAACCAGCGCGGCCTGGGTCGTCGGTATCGACCAGACGCTGGTGGACATTGAAGCGAAAGTGGATGATGCGTTTGTCGCCCGTTATGGTCTGAGTGCCGGCCACTCGCTGGTCATTGAAGACGACGTTGCCGAAGCGTTGTATCAGGAGCTGGTGCGCGAAAACCTGATTACCCACCAGTTCGCCGGCGGTACCATCGGCAATACCATGCACAACTACTCCGTGCTGGCAGACGACCGTTCGGTGCTGCTCGGCGTGATGTGCAGCAACATTGAAATCGGCGGCTATGCCTACCGCTATCTCTGCAACACCTCCAGCCGCACCGATTTGAACTACCTGCAGGGCGTCGACGGCCCGATTGGCCGCTGCTTTACCCTGATCGGTGAATCCGGCGAGCGCACCTTCGCCATCAGCCCGGGTCATATGAACAAGCTGCGCGCCGAGAGTATTCCGGAAGAGGTGATTGCGGGTGCCTCGGCGCTGGTGCTGACTTCCTATCTGGTGCGCTGTAAGCCGGGCGAGCCGATGCCGGAAGCGACCATGAAGGCGATTGAGTACGCGAAGAAGTACGACGTGCCCGTCGTTCTTACACTGGGTACTAAATTCGTTATCGCCGATAATCCTGAATGGTGGCAGGCGTTCCTGAAAGAGCACGTCTCGATTCTGGCGATGAACGAAGAAGAGGCCGAAGCGCTGACCGGCGAAAGCGATCCGCTGCTGGCGTCTGACAAAGCGCTGGACTGGGTGGATCTGGTGCTCTGCACCGCGGGCCCGGTTGGGCTGTATATGGCAGGCTTCACGGAAGAAGAGAGCAAACGCAAAACCCAGCACCCGCTGCTGCCCGGCGCGATTGCCGAGTTTAACCAGTACGAGTTCAGCCGCGGCATGCGTTATAAAGATTGCATTAACCCGCTGCGCATCTACTCGCACATCGCCCCTTACATGGGCGGACCGGAGAAGATCATGAACACCAACGGTGCGGGCGACGGCGCGCTGGCCGCGCTGCTGCACGACATTACCGCCAATGCCTACCACAAAACCAACGTGCCAAATTCCAGCAAGCATAAGTTCAGCTGGCTGACCTATTCGTCGCTGGCGCAGGTATGCAAGTACGCCAACCGCGTAAGCTATCAGGTGCTGAACCAGCACTCACCGCGCTTAACGCGTGGCCTGCCTGAACGGGAAGACAGCCTCGAAGAGGCGTATTGGGACAGGTAAAATCAAAACGGCAACCCAGGTTGCCGTTTTTAGTGTTTATTCCCTCTCCCTGTGGGAGAGGGCAAGGGTGAGGGGACCAGATCGCACCAAACTTACCCCGTCACCGCCTCTTCAACCGGTGGTTTCTCCAGCAGCGTCAGCATGGTGTTAGCAATCTCGCGCTCGCCCATCACCACTTTATCTGCACCGCGCTCGGTAATGTACTCCACCTCGTCGTCATAGTGCGCCCGGGCGATAATCTCAATCGTTGGGCACTTCGCGCGCGCGGAGGCCACAATCTCACCCGCTTCATAGCCGTTGGGTATGGTCAGCAGCAGCCAGCGGGCGCAGTCCAGATGCGCCAGATTCATGATCTCTTCGTTCGCCGCGTTGCCCAGTACCGCACGAATACCGCGCTCGCGAAGCTCGTCGACGCGGGTGCGTGAGGTTTCAATCACCACCAGCGGAATGCCCTGCGCCATCAGCTTCTCGCCGAGCAGGCTGCCCACGCGGCCAAAGCCGACCAGCAGGGCATGATTGCAAATATCAACCGGGATCTGCTTCTCTTCTTCGATGGCTTCTTCAAGCGTCTGCTCTTCCAGCGTTTCGGTTTTATCGAGGTATTTTTCCAGCAGGGCAAACAGCACCGGGTTCAGCATAATCGACAGGATCGCCCCCGCCAGCACCAGGTTTTGTCCCGCCTGCGGCAGCAGGTTCAGGGCCATGCCCAGACCGGCCAGAATAAAGGCGAACTCACCGATCTGCGCCAGGCTGGCGGCAATGGTCAGCGCCGTCCGCGGGGAGTGGCCAAACATCCGCACCAGGAAGAAGGCGGCAAGCGACTTACCAAAAATAATGATCGCCAGCGTGCCCAGCACGGCCAGCGGCTGCTGGATCAGCACCAGCGGATCGAACAGCATCCCGACGGAGACGAAGAACAGCACGGCAAACGCATCGCGCAGCGGCAGCGTGTCGTGCGCCGCACGGTGGCTCAGCTCTGACTCGTTTAATACCATCCCGGCGAAGAACGCACCCAGGGCAAAGGAGACATCAAACAGCTCAACGGCACCAAAGGCGATACCCAGCGCCAGCGCCAGCACGGAGAGGGTGAACAGCTCGCGGGAGCCGGTCGCCGCGCTGCGGGACATGATCCACGGTACCAGACGGCGGCCCACTAGCATCATGATGGCGATAAACGCCACCACTTTACCGATGGTGATGCTCATATCCAGCGCCAGCGAGGCGAAGCCGACGTTGTCTTTTTCCATCATCCCGGCGACGGCGGGCAGCAGCACCAGCGTCAGAACCATGACCAGATCTTCAACAATCAGCCAGCCAATCGCGATCTGCCCGCGCTGGCTGTCAATCAGTTGTCTCTCCTCAAGCGCGCGCAGCAGCACCACGGTACTGGCGGTTGAGAGACACAGCCCAAATACGATGCCGGTCATCAACGACCAGCCCAGCACGGCCGAAAGCGCCATCCCAAGCAGCGTCGCCACCCCTATCTGGGCGATCGCTCCCGGTATGGCAATCGACTTTACCGCCATCAAATCCTTCAGGGAAAAATGCAGACCGACGCCAAACATCAGCAGAATCACGCCCAATTCCGCCAGCTCAGGGGCCAGTTTGGTATCCGCAACAAAACCTGGGGTAAACGGTCCCGCCAGCACACCTGCCAGCAGATAACCGACAAGAGGAGAAATACGCAGTTTATTGGCAATCATGCCGAGGATAAAAGCGAGCACAAGTCCACCAACAATGGTGGTGATAAGCGGTGTGGCGTGGTGCATTCCGTCTCCTTTCGTTGTGGGTGTTCCTTTTTGGTGAAAAACCAAAAAACCGAGTAATAGTTTATGACAATTTTTACCCTTATGTTTATGAATAATTGTTGAAGTTTGAATAAAACAGCAATATGCACGTAAAAAAGCGCATTTTGATAAATTCAGCGAGTGGAGAAAGAAGAAACCCTTATGGCATCAGGGTGTCAGGCAGCCAAAGTCAAACTTTGGCTGCCCGTAATTTACGCTTTGTGGCGGTTATCAGGCAGGAATATGGTCAACATCCCAAGAAGTGGCAGGAAAGCGCAGATTTTATAAACCAGGAAGATGCTGGTGTGATCCGCAACCATCCCTAACACCGCTGCACCCAGCCCGCCCATGCCGAAGGCAAAACCGAAAAAGAGTCCGGAAACCATACCGATACGGCCAGGCAGCAGCTCCTGGGCATAAACCAGAATGGCGGAAAACGCGGAGGCGAGGATAAAACCAATAATCACGGTTAAAATGCCCGTCCATTCAAGGCTGGCGTACGGCAAAATGAGGGTAAAGGGCGCCACGCCGAGGATAGAGCCCCAAATGACATATTTCCGCCCGATCTTATCACCCACGGGCCCGCCAATGACCGTACCGGCGGCGACGGCGAACAGGAAGGCAAACAGGTGGATCTGCGCGTTTTGTACCGATAATCCGAATTTTTGCATCAGATAAAAGGTGTAATAGCTGCTGATGCTCGCCATATAGAAGTATTTCGAGAAAATCAGCACCAGCAGGACGGAAACCGCCAGGATAACCTTATTGCGCGGCAGGGGATTGATAACCTTCGCTTTAGGTTTTCCTTTATTCACGCGATGCTGAGCGGCATACCAGCGGCTAATCTGCGCCAGCACGATAATCGCCAGCAGCGCGGCCAGAACAAACCACGCCACGTTGCCTTTACCATACGGCGCGATGATCACCGCCGCCAGCAATGGGCCGAGAGAGCTACCAAAGTTACCGCCAACCTGGAAGAGCGACTGCGCCAGGCCGTGACGACCGCCGGACGCCATGCGCGCCACGCGGGAAGACTCCGGATGGAACACGGACGAGCCGGTACCCACCAGCGCGGCGGCGATCAGCACGGCTTCAAAACTCCCGGCCATGGCCAGCAGCACCAGGCCGCTTAGGGTAAAGCACATGCCTATGGGCAGCGACCACGGCATAGGATATTTATCCGTCCAGTAGCCCACCACCGGCTGCAGCAGCGAGGAAGCCAGCTGGAAGGTCAGGGTGATCATCCCGATCTGCACGAAGGTTAACGAAAATTCGGACTGCAGCAGCGGGTAAATTGCCAGAATCAACGACTGGATCATGTCGTTGAGCAGGTGCGAGAGACTGATTGCGCCTAAGACTTTAAAGGAGGTGCGCGACGCCGGCGCGCCCGGAACGGGCTGAGTTGATTCACTGATTGCCATAGAGAGAAGTACCACGTCTTTAGTTATTAGAGGTGCAGGGTGTAATTATTATCCGACTAACATACCCGCCCGGGACATTTGAAGAAAGTCGCAATTCCGAAAACTTATTTGTCTATTCTTATTAGTCACTGTAATTTCTGCCTTTGTCTATTGGTCAGGGAGAGAGAAGATGAAGTTAATGAAGCGGGGCGTCGCGCTGGCGCTCATCGCGGCGTGGGGGCTGGTAAGCCTGCCCGCGCAGGCGTATGAAAAAGACAAAACCTATAAAATTACCATTCTGCATACCAACGACCACCACGGTCATTTCTGGCGCAGTGAATACGGCGAATATGGCCTCTCGGCACAAAAAACGCTGGTGGATGGCATTCGTAAAGAGGTGGCGGCCCAGGGCGGCAGCGTGTTGTTGCTCTCAGGCGGCGATATTAATACCGGCGTGCCGGAATCCGACCTGCAGGACGCCGAACCTGACTTTCGCGGCATGAATCTGATTGGCTACGACGCGATGGCCGTCGGTAACCATGAGTTTGATAATCCGCTGAGCGTGCTGCGTCAGCAGGAAAAATGGGCCAAATTCCCGTTCCTCTCCGCCAATATTTACCAGAAAAGCACCGGCGAGCGGCTGTTTAAGCCGTGGGCGCTGTTTAAGCGTCAGGATCTGAAGATCGCGGTCATCGGCTTAACCACCGACGACACGGCGAAAATTGGCAATCCTGAGTTCTTTACCGATATCGAATTCCGTAAACCGGCAGACGAAGCGAAGCTGGTGATTCAGGAGCTGCAGCAAAACGAAAAGCCGGACGTGATTATCGCCACCACGCACATGGGGCACTATGACAACGGCGAGCATGGCTCTAACGCGCCCGGCGACGTAGAGATGGCGCGCAGCCTGCCTGCGGGCTCGCTGGCGATGATTGTGGGTGGTCACTCACAGGATCCGGTATGTATGGCATCCGAGAACAAAAAGCAGGTGGACTATGTCCCGGGCACGCCTTGTGCGCCAGACCGTCAGAACGGTATCTGGATTGTGCAGGCGCACGAGTGGGGCAAATACGTGGGCAGGGCGGACTTTGAGTTCCGTAACGGCGAGATGAAGCTGGTTCATTATCAGCTTATCCCGGTCAACCTGAAGAAGAAAGTGACCTACCCGGACGGGAAGAGCGAGCGCGTACTTTACACGCCAGAAATCGCAGAAAACCAGCAGATGCTCTCCCTGCTGACGCCGTTCCAGAACAAAGGCAAGGCGCAGCTGGACGTGAAAATCGGCACGCTGAACGGGCGTCTGGAGGGGGACCGCAGTAAAGTTCGCTTCGTGCAGACCAACATGGGGCACCTGGTGCTGGCGGCGCAAATGGCGCGCACCGGGGCTGATTTTGGGGTGATGAGCGGCGGCGGTATTCGAGATTCCATCGAAGGTGGAAACATCACCTATAAAGACGTTCTGAAGGTGCAGCCGTTCGGCAACGTAGTGGTTTATGCTGACATGAGCGGGAAAGAGGTTGTTGAGTACTTGACCGCCGTGGCGCAGATGAAGCCGGATTCCGGGGCCTATCCACAGTTTGCCAACGTGAGCTTCGTAGCGAAAGACGGCAAGCTTAACGACCTGAAGATCAAAGGCGAACCGGTTGACCCGGCGAAAACCTACCGTCTGGCAACGTTAAGCTTTAACGCCACCGGCGGCGACGGCTATCCGCATATTGATAATAAGCCGGGATACGTGAATACCGGCTTTATCGATGCGGAAGTGCTGAAGCAGTATATCGAGCAGAATTCGCCGATTGACGTGAATGCGTATGAGCCGAAAGGTGAGGTGAGCTGGCAGTAGCGTTGTGCTGCCTGATGCCCTCACCCCAACCCTCTCCCACCGGGAGAGGGCGCAAATACAAAAAACGGTAACGCCTGTTACCGTTTTGCTTTTACCTCGTAGCCGCCACCGGGCAATTTCCTCAATCCCGGCGGGCAATATCCGCAAACTTCGCGTCCAGCATTTTTGCCAGATCACCCGCGGCAAGCTCAATGTCCAGCCCGCGTTTGCCACCGGAGATAAAGATGGTGTCAAATTCCTGTGAAGGAGAATCGATCAGCGTCGGCAGGCGTTTTTTCTGTCCGAGCGGACTGATCCCGCCCACCAGGTAGCCCGTGGTGCGTTGCGCCACCATGGGATCCGCCATATCCACCTTCTTCGCCCCCAGCGCTTTGGCGACCTTCTTCAGATCCAACTGTCCTGCCACGGGAGTCACCGCGACGGCGAGGTGCTTCATATCGCCGTTCACCGCCACCAGCAGCGTTTTATAAACCTGGTCAGCGTTCAGCCCCAGCTTGCGCACCACTTCATCACCAAAGTTGGTTTCATTCGGATCGTGATCGTAGGTGTGGATCCGGAAAGAAATGTTGTTTTTTTCGAGTAATTTAACGGCGGGAGTCATAGCTATCCTTCTTACGACAGACAATTCATGCAGCCAGCATACGCCTGACGTTTGTCTAAAAAATAGCACCATCTTGCGCAATAGTATTGGCAGTGATGGTCACTTTGAGCGACAATCGGCTCAACCGAAGGTCTCCTTCGGCATAATAAAAACGATGAAATTCCTCTTTGACGGGCCAATAGAAATATTGGCCATTTTTTTATTTCAGCAACGACGGCAAATTCCCTTCTCCGTACAAATGTAATGCCCCGACCGCCACCACGTAACGCCCCGCAGGTAAGGCATGCAGCGTCTCTCGCCAGGCTTTGTTACGCGCATTCATCAGCACATCATACAGCGATTCGCTGAACGTTGATGGTAACGCCAGCCTGCCGTCCGCGGGCGGCGCATCCAGCCACCAGCCAATCATCGTTTGCAGCAGGCGCGCGTTGGTGTGCCAGTGGGTCAGTGTATCATCCAGCAGCATCAGACCGTCGTCGGGAAGCTGTCGCAGGAGCGCAATCTGGCTGTCCGTTCCTTCCAGCTCGATGATGGGCAGGCTGCGCGCCCTTGCCGCGTTCAGCAGCTGGTAATCAATACCGTAATCACCGCGCAGGCCCAGACGCTGCGCCTGCGTAGCCTGCAATACCATCGCGATTTGCCACAGCGGCAGGGTGTCTATCATGGAGAGCGAGACGCCCGTCTCATCGGCGACGCGCGTCAGTTCCGCAAGCTGGGTTTCATCCAGGCGTTCCGCCAGAGTGAGATCGCTTTCGAGCCCGGCAAACGGTGACTCCTGACCCGAAATGTCCGCCTCAACGACCAGCGCGTCGGCGTGTTTAAGCAGTTTTATCAGGCCCGGAGGCAGGGGAGACATATCCCGCGTGCCCATATGGATGCTGCCGACCAGGTGCAGGTGCTGCCCGCCGGGAAGCGAGATATCCAGACCGGGCCAGGCATAACGGCGAGGAAAGAGGGCGCGAAACGATGTTTTTATACGATGAAACAGACCCATACGCGCTCCATGAACGGAAAAGTTCATGCTAGCGCGTACGGGTACAAGGTTCAATCCTTCGGTTTAAACCGCAACAGCCGATTGGCGTTGCTGACCACGGTAATGGAGGAGAGCGCCATCGCCGCACCCGCGACCACCGGGTTAAGCAGCGTACCGGTCAGCGGCCACAAAATGCCGGCAGCAATCGGGATGCCGAGCGAGTTGTAGATAAACGCCCCCAGCAGATTCTGCTTCATGTTGCGCAGCGTGGCTTTTGAAATGGCCAGCGCGTCGGCAACGCCGATCAGGCTGTGGCGCATCAGCGTGATGGCAGCGGTTTCGATGGCGACATCGCTCCCGCCGCCCATTGCGATCCCCACGTCCGCCTGGGCCAGCGCCGGGGCATCGTTGATGCCGTCGCCGACCATCGCCACCTCACGACCCTGGCTTTGCAGTTTCTTGATGGCGTCCGCTTTGCCGTCCGGCAGTACGCCTGCAATGACCTCATCAATACCGGCTTCTTTTGCGATGGCGTTGGCAGTGGTCGGGTTATCCCCGGTCAGCATCACCAGACGGTAGCCCGCACGGTGCAGGCGCTGTAAGGCATCCACGCTGTCCTGGCGAAGCGGATCGCGCACGGCCAGCAGCGCGGCGGCTTTGCCATCCACCGCCAGCAGAACCGGGGTGGCGCCCTGTGACGCCTGCTCCTTCAGCTCGTTTTCCAGCGCGGCGGTATCAACACCGTTTTCATTGAGCAACGCCTGGTTGCCCAGCAGCAGCGCGTGGCCTTCTGCTTCACCGCTCACGCCGAGCCCGCGCAGGGTGCGGAACTGATTCACCTGCGGCAGGGCAGACGCATTGGCTTTATCAAGAATGGCGCGCGCCAGCGGATGGCTGGAGCCTTGCTCCAGCGCGGCGGCGAGACGCAGTGCATCCTCTTCCGAAATGCCCACAGTGTGGACGGCGACCACCTGCGGTTTGCCTTCCGTCAGCGTGCCTGTTTTATCAAACACCAGCGTGTCCAGGGTACTGGCCCGCTGCAGCGCGTCCGCATCCCGCACCAGCACGCCAAATTCGGCCGCGCGGCCTACGCCGGAGATGATCGACATCGGCGTCGCCAGACCAAGGGCGCAAGGGCAGGCGATGATCAGCACCGTGGTGGCGATCACAAGGGTATACACAATCTGCGGCGCCGGGCCGAAGAAGTACCAGATCGCCGCGCTCAGCAGGGCAATACCGACCACCACCGGAACAAAAATGGCCGAGATTTTGTCAGCAAGCTGGCCAATTTCCGGCTTGCTGCTCTGCGCCTGGCGCACCATGCGGATAATACGCGACAGCGTCGTATGGCTGCCGACGGCGCTGGCGGTGAACAGCACGCTGCCGTCCTGCACGACCGTACCGGCATGCACGGCGTCGCCGTCTGATTTCTGCTGAGGGATAGGCTCCCCGGTCAGCATCGCTTCATCCAGCCAGGCTTCGCCATGCGTTATCTTGCCGTCAACGGGAACCCGGTCGCCCGTGGTCAGACGCAGCGTCATGCCGGGCTGAACCTCGGCCAGCGGAACGCTCTTTTCCCCCTCGTCCGTGACCACGCGGGCCGTCGGCGGGGTTAAATCAAGCAACCTTTCCAGCGCTTTCGAGGAGCGCTGGCGGGCGCGGGCTTCCAGCATATGGCCTAAGTTGATCAGGCCGATAATCATTGCGCTCGCTTCATAATAGAGATGCCGCGCTTCCATCGGGAACCACTGTGGCCAGACGTTCACGCTCATCGAATAGAGCCACGCCGCGCCGGTACCGAGCGCAACCAGCGTATCCATCGTCGCGGTGCGGTTTTTCAGGCTCTTCCAGGCGCTGGTATAGAAATGACCGCCTGCGAATACCATCACCGCCAGGGTAATCAGACCGATCGCCAGCCACAGGGTGCGGTTGTCAGCGGTGACCATCATATTGTCACCCATCATGCCCCACACCATCACCGGAATACCCACCAGCAGGGCGACGATGGCCTGCCAGCGGAAGCGCTTCATGGTGGCGATAGCCGTTTCCTGCTGGCGCTCGCGACGCTCGGCATCGTCTTCGATGGCCTCCGCGCCGTAGCCTGCTTTCTCAACGGCCTGCACTAATTCTGCGGCGGAGGCACTGCCTATCACCAGCGCAGTACGCTCCGCAAGATTAACCCGTGCCTGCGCGACGCCTGGTACAGCCTGTAAGGCGTTTTGTACCCGGGAGACGCAGCTGGCGCAGCTCATGCCGTTGATC
Source organism: Enterobacter sp. PI-10 (assembly GCF_027947695.1). Taxonomy (NCBI): domain Bacteria; kingdom Pseudomonadati; phylum Pseudomonadota; class Gammaproteobacteria; order Enterobacterales; family Enterobacteriaceae; genus Enterobacter; species Enterobacter sp. PI-10. Next base: position 198,428 of record NZ_JAJNOG010000001.1, read on the forward strand.
AGCAGCTGTTGGCTGTCATCAATATCATCCGCTGCCGGAAGCTCAGGAGTGGCCGCTGTCAGTGCTTCCGACGGGGATGATGACTCTGCCAGCGGTTTAGCCTTTGGGTGGCTTAACTCCGCCCCGTAACCGGCCTGCTTGATGGTATCGATCAGCGCATCCGCGCTGGCGCTGCCGGTGACGGCGGCATGATCGATAGTCACGTCAGCGCTTTCCACATCAGGGCGCTGTTCCAGGCTTTCTTTAACGCGTTTGACGCAGTGGCCGCAAGAGAGGCCGTCCAGCGTCAGGTCGATAGTGTGAGACATAACAAAACTCCCGTATAATGAACTGGTCAGTAGTTGACCGGAGTAACGCTTTTCGCTAACTGTTATGAAGGTTAAACCTTCCATCAAGGGGAAGGTCAAGGGGGAATTGTGAATATCAGTGACGTGGCAAAAAAAACCGGCTTAACCAGCAAAGCGATTCGCTTTTATGAAGAGAAGGGGCTGGTCACGCCGCCGCTGCGCAGTGAAAACGGCTACCGCAGCTACACGCAGCTGCATCTGGATGAGCTGACGCTGCTTCGCCAGGCAAGACAGGTTGGTTTTAATCTGGAAGAGTGCGGCGAGCTGGTTAATCTGTTCAACGATCCGAAGCGTCACAGCGCCGACGTGAAAAAACGCACGCTGGAAAAGGTGGCCGAAATTGAACGCCACATCGTCGAGCTGCAGGCGATGCGCGAACAGCTGCTGCAGCTCGCGGACTCCTGTCCGGGGGATGACAGCGCCGACTGCCCGATTATCGATAACCTTGCCGGCTGCTGCCACCGTAAAACCCACGCTTAGCAGGCTTTCACCCGCAGGGTAATGCCTTCCACGGCAATGACCTCCACCCGCGTGCCGGCGCTGAGGTCATCGTCGGCCACCACCGGCCACGAGCTGTCGCCCACCCGCATGTGCCCGCGTCCGTTCACCAGCGCGGTGTCGAGCGTAAAACGCTTGCCGACAATCTGCTGTCCGCGCTGGTTAAGGTGGGCGTCGACCGGTTTCTGCTCTTTGACCCGCCGGTTAAGCCAGCGCCACCACAGCCAGGCGGCCACCAGCGTCAGCGCGGCGAACAGCGCGCCCTGCCACGCCCAGTCCAGGGGAAGGATCCAGACCAGAAGACCCGTAATGACGGCGGCCACACCGCTCCAGAGCAGGTAGCCGTTGCCGCCCAGCATCTCCGCCGCCAGCAATAAGCCGCCGAGGCTTAGCCAGAAGGCGTGAGGATGTGCAACAATCAGCTCAATCATTTTTTACGCTCGTTTCCGCTGTCCTTGATCAGTTCGGCTATGCCCGCGATAGAGCCCATCAGGCTGCTGGCGTCCAGCGGCATCATCACCACTTTGCTGTTGTTCGCCGAGCCGATCTCTTTCAGCGCGTCGGTATATTTTTGCGCCACAAAGTAGTTCACGGCCTGGATATCACCGGCGGCGATTGCCTCGGACACCATCTGGGTGGCGCGGGCTTCCGCTTCGGCTGAACGTTCACGCGCTTCCGCCTGTAAAAACGCGGACTGACGGTCGCCTTCCGCTTTCAGGATCTGCGACTGTTTTTCCCCTTCCGCTTTGAGGATCTCCGCCTGGCGTACCCCTTCGGCTTCCAGAATGTAGGCGCGCTTGGTTCGCTCGGCCTTCATCTGGGCGTTCATGGAGGCGATCAGCTCCGCCGGCGGGCGCACGTCGCGGATCTCAATGCGGGTGACTTTGATCCCCCACGGGTTCGTTGCCTCATCGACAATGTGCAGCAGGCGGGTGTTGATGCTGTCGCGCTGGGAAAGCATCTCGTCCAGCTCCATCGAGCCGAGCACGGTACGGATGTTGGTCATCGTCAGGTTGACGATCGCCAGCTCCAGGTTGCTGACCTCATAGGCCGCTTTCGGCGCGTCAATCACCTGAATAAAGCAGACGGCGTCGATGGTGACGTTGGCGTTATCCTTGGAGATTACTTCCTGTGAAGGAATGTCCAGTACCTGCTCCATCATGTTGATCTTGCGACCGATTCTGTCCATGAACGGAACAATCAGGCTTAAGCCTGGCTGGAGGGTATTGGTGTAGCGACCGAAACGCTCGACGGTCCACTGATAGCCCTGAGGGACAATTTTGACGCCAGCGCCTACGATAACCAGCGCAACGAAAATAAGGACAGGAACAACGATAAGCATAAAAACCTCCTGTTTTGCATGCTGTGACGAGTGAAAGTGTGTGTTTATTGCTCGTAAGTATAGGTAAAGTCAGAGATGAATCCATCACCCGCTTCGGCAATGGCTTTCGATAATCCCTGATAGTAATTCTCCAGCCCCAGCCCTTCGATACGCTGGATCTGTTCGCGAATGGGGGCGCAGAACAGAACGGCATTTCCCGCCTCAACGCGTTTGTTATTCGGTGGAAGGTCGCCCGCGATGGCTTTAAACCAGGTTCTGATACCCTGCTTTAAATTATGCGGCGCTTTTGCCAGGTTATCCATGCCCGTCAGGATCTGCAGGGTAGGGAACTCATCGGCCAGCACGGCGGTTTTCATGCGCGCAAAGAACTGGCTGAACAGCTCGAACGATCCCAGATCGGTGACGCGGGGTTTGGTCGTTTTTCCGTTTTTATTGCCGATTTTACCTGCCGCTGACGCCGCGGCCGGAACCGCATTCACCTTTTCCAGCTCCAGCCCGAATAACAAATTACAGTGCGCGCGGCGCGCTTTCAGCGGGTAGGACATCAGGACCTCAATGAACCGGGTGGCTTTCACATCCGCAAGATCGTGGTTGATAAGCCACTGTGTGCGTGAAAATTCCGCCGGAGAGACGAACCAGTCCGGCACCTCATTGAAGCGTTTTGATTTGCCTTTACCGTCAAATTCAAGGAAGTGTGTCCCGTTGTCGAAGGCGAAATAGCAATTTTTGAAGCTGGCGATCGTGGTGTTCACGATGAGCGCCTTCTTAACAAAGTCCACCACCTCTGCACCTATCACAAACCGCGTGAGCTCCGACGATTTGATGACTTCCATTAATGTTTCGACATCAGGAACACCAGGCTTCAGGGAAGGAAACTCATAAAATATATGTGCCATGCTGCATACTTCCTGTAGTGATGGTGGTGACAATTTATAAACAAAAAGTTTAACACTTGCTTCAGCGTGAGGCTATTCGCGCTGTGCGGGCGAAAGGATTATGCTACAGGCGGTTATTACACGAAGCGGTTAACGGAAGCGCAATGAACGATAAAAAAAACCTTTTGCATCTCAGGGACGTCGGGTTTCGAGTCGGGGAAAACACGATCCTGCAGCACGTCGGGTTTAGCCTGTCGCCGGGCGAGTTTAAATTAATCACGGGTCCCTCAGGCTGTGGTAAAAGCACGTTGCTGAAAATTGTGGCGTCACTCCTCAGCCCGACGGAGGGAGCCATTCTGTTTGAAGGCGAGGATATCGCGTCGCTTTCCCCGGAAAGCTATCGCCAGCAGGTCTCGTACTGCGTGCAAACGCCCGTGCTTTTTGGCGATACGGTTTACGACAACCTGATTTTCCCGTGGCAAATTCGCAATAAAACGCCGGAGCCGGAAAAGTTTATCCAGGATCTGGCCCGCTTTGGCCTGGCGCAGGAGACGCTGACCAAATCCATCAACGCGCTGTCGGGCGGCGAAAAGCAGCGGGTCTCGCTGATCCGCAACCTGCAGTTTTTACCGAAGGTGTTGTTGCTGGACGAAATCACCAGCGCGCTCGATGACGTCAACAAGCGCAACGTTAACGAGATTATTCATCGTTACGCCCGGGAGCAGAACATTGCCGTGCTGTGGGTGACGCACGACGCTAACGAAATAACCCATGCGGATGACGTGATTACGCTCCAGCCGCACGGCGGAAAAATGCAGGAGGCAAACCGTGGGTGAACATAACATTACCAACGAATCTCTGGCCTTTTCGATGGTGCTGGTGCTGATTGCGATTGTGGTCAGCTACCGGGAAAAGCTGGGGCTGGAAAAAGATATCGTGTGGAGTATCTGCCGCGCGGTGGTTCAGCTCATCATCGTCGGCTATGTGCTGAAGTATATCTTCAACGTTAACCACGCGGTGCTGACGCTGCTGATGGTGCTCTTTATCTGCTTTAACGCGGCGTGGAATGCGCAAAAGCGCAGCAAATACATTGATAAAGCGTTTGTTTCGTCGTTTATCGCGATTACCACCGGAACGGCGCTCACGCTGGCGGTGCTGGTGCTCTCCGGCTCGATTGAGTTTACGCCGATGCAGGTTATCCCTATCTCGGGGATGATCGCGGGGAACGCGATGGTGGCCGTTGGGCTCTGTTACAACAATCTCGGCCAGCGTTTCAGCAGCGAACAGCAGCAGCTGCAGGAAAAGCTAAGCCTGGGGGCGACGCCTAAAGTGGCCTCGGCGCGGCTGATTCGCGAGAGCATTCGCTCATCGCTGATCCCGACCGTGGATTCCGCCAAAACGGTGGGGCTTGTGAGCCTGCCGGGCATGATGTCGGGGCTGATTTTTGCCGGTATCGATCCGGTAAAAGCGATTAAGTATCAGATCATGGTGACGTTTATGCTGCTTTCCACGGCAAGCCTGTCGACCATCATTGCCTGCTACCTGACCTATCGGAAGTTCTACAACGCGCGCCACCAGCTGGTGGTGACGCAGTTGAAAAAGATGGGGTAATATCGGCTTTTCCAGGCCCGGTAAGGCGAAGCCGCCACCGGGCTTTTTTTATCAGTACAGCAGCGCGTACAGCTGACGACGATACTTCGACGCCAGCGCGTCTCCGGTGCCCAGCGCGGCCAGGATCTCCTGGAACATCTTGCGCGCCTGACCGTCCGCGGCGGCTAAATCTTTTTGCAGATGGCTGAACAGCAGCTCAAGCGCTTCTTCGTTACGCCCCACCTGATGCAGCTGCAGCGCCAGCTGGCTTGCCAGCGCGGCATCGGCCGGGTTGTCGGCAACCTGCTGCTGCAGCTGCTGAATTTCAGGGGTGTCCGCGGCCTGTTTCAGCAGCTCAATTTGTGCAACCAGCCCCTGATAGCGGGTGTCCTGATCCTGGAGCGGAACCGTCTTGAGTACGGCTTCCGCGTCTTCTGAGCGGTGCAGGGCGATCTGCGTTTCCGCCAGCAGCAGGCCAATCTGGCTGTTCTGATTCGACAGCTGCCACGCCTCTTTGAGCAGCGGCAGCGCTTCGTCGTATTTGCCCTCCTGCATCAGCGCCATGCCTTCCTGCGCTTTCAGCTCTTCTTCGCGCGGCAGCACTTTATCCAGCAGGGCGCGGATCGCCTCTTCCGGCTGCGGCCCCTGGAAACCATCAACAGGCTGGCCGTTCTGGAACAGATAGACGGTCGGGATGGCGCGCAGGCCAAACTGAGACGCGACCATCGGCTCGGCGTCGCAGTCCAGCTTCGCGAGAATGAACTGACCGTTGTACTGGGCGGCAAGGCTTTCCAGCACCGGCGTCAGCTGCAGGCAGTGTTGGCTGCGTTCAGACCAGAAGTAGAACAGGACCGGTTTGGTCATCGACTGTTCAAGAGTCTGTTGCAGGTTAGCTTCTGTGATATTGACGATATTCTGTACGGACATGCGGCTTTCTCTTTTGTCGGTTTGTTCTTTACATGGGGATGAGCGTCGTCGCTTCAACTCAACCGCGCAAAATTTTGTCCATTATCCGGCCCGGCAGCAGGCGCTTTAACCAGCCTACGGCGTGGGTGACCAGCGTTACCGGATAGCGCATTTTGGGATGTTCACTCTCAAAAGCATGGCGCACTTTGGCTACCACCGCCTCTGGCCCGAGGGTAAAACGCGCGGCGATGCCGGGGTTTTCGACCGGTTTATCCGCCTGCGTCTGGTTAACGTTTTCGGTAAAGCGGGTGCGGATCGGGCCGGGCTCAATCAGGCTGACCTTAATGCCGCTGTGGCGTAACTCCATGCGCAGGGCGTCGGACCAGGCCTCCAGCGCATATTTGCTGGCGGCGTAGGCGCCGCGGCCCGGGGTGGAAATCAGTCCCATCACCGACGACGTCATCACGATGCGCCCTTCACCGTGCGGCAGCATCGCGGGGAGCAGACGCATGGTGAGCTGATGCACGCCGAAGAAGTTGGTCGAAAACTGCTTCTCCAGCGTTTCGCGGGAGAGGGTATCCAGCGGGCCATACACGCCGTAGCCGGCATTATTAAAGAGCCCGTACAGACGATTAGCGGTCAGTGCGATCACCTCATCGGCGGCGCGTTCAACGCTTTCCGGCGAGTCCATATCCAGCAGCACGCCGGTAAAGCCCAGGCCGTTCATGCGTTCGACGTCGTCGGGTTTGCGACAGGCCGCCAGAACCCGAAACCCCTGGCGCTTCAGTTCGAGCGCGCTTTCCAGGCCGATTCCACTGGAACATCCTGTAATTAAGACCGATTTTTGCATAACTTTACCTGTCAGGATCTCCGCTTAATCAGGAGTCATGTTTAACTAAAGGAGCCAGCCGCGTTGCCATCCAGTCGGCAATAAACGGCTGCGCATCGCGATTGGGGTGGATCCCGTCGTCTTGCATCCACTGGGGTTTGAGATAGACCTCTTCCATGAAAAATGGCAGCAGCGGAATATCAAACTCTTTGGCAAGCTTAGGGTAGATCGCGCTAAAGGCCTCATTATACCGACGACCGTAGTTGGCGGGCAGGCGAATTTGCATCAGCAGCGGCTGGGCGTTTGCCGCCTTGATGTCCTGCAGAATGGTGCGCAGCGTTTGCTCGGTTTGCTGAGGCTGGAAACCGCGCAACCCATCATTACCGCCAAGCTCAACCAGCACCCAGCGCGGCTTATGCTGTTTGAGCAGCGCAGGCAGGCGCGATAAACCCTGCTGCGAGGTATCGCCGCTGATGCTGGCGTTGATTACAGACGTTTTGCTCTGCCATTTGTCATTGAGCAGGGCGGGCCAGGCCGCGCTGGCCGCCATGCGATAGCCTGCGCTCAGGCTGTCGCCGAGAACCAGTAACGTGTCCGCTGCCGCCGCGCGGAAGGTCATCAGAATCAAAAACAGGAAGGGCAAATGCCAGCGGAAAACAGTGTTGAAGTTCATCATCTTAAGAAGTCCGTCGGTCAGGGGGAGCACGAGCTTTCCATCCTTACCGGAGTTGAACTCGTTGTCAAACGCGCTGAAACCATCGCGCTGATTGGCGAATCCGGTTCCGGCAAGTCCACGCTGCTGGCGATTTTAGCCGGTCTGGACGACGGCAGCAGCGGCGAGGTCCACCTTGTCGGGCAGCCGCTGCATCAGCTTGATGAAGAGGCGCGGGCCGCGCTGCGCGCGCGTCACGTTGGTTTTGTCTTTCAGTCCTTTATGCTGATCCCGACCCTGAACGCCCTGGAAAACGTTGAGCTCCCGGCGCTGCTGCGCGGTAAAAATAGCCGTGAAAGCCGCGCTCACGCGAAGGCGCTGCTGGAGCAGCTCGGTCTGGGTAAACGTCTCGACCATCTTCCCGCCCAGCTTTCCGGCGGTGAGCAGCAGCGCGTGGCGCTGGCCCGCGCGTTTAACGGCCGCCCTGAGGTGCTGTTTGCCGATGAGCCTACCGGCAACCTTGACCGTAAAACCGGAGACCGGATTGCCGACCTGCTATTTTCGCTCAACCGCGAGCACGGCACTACGCTTGTCCTCGTGACCCACGATCCGCAGCTCGCGGTGCGCTGCGACCGTCGCCTGCGGCTGGTCAACGGTGTTCTGCAGGAGGAAGCATGATTACCCGCTGGTTCTGGCGCGAGTGGCGCTCGCCCTCGCTGCTGATTGTCTGGCTGGCGCTCAGCCTGGCGGTGGCCTGCGTGCTGGCGCTCGGCAGCGTCAGTGACCGCATGGAAAAAGGGCTTGGCCAGCAGAGCCGGGAGTTTATGGCGGGAGACAGGGCGCTGGAAAGCTCCCGCCCCGTGTCGTCGGGCTGGATTGAAGCAGCGCGCAAAGAAGGGCTGAAGGTGGGGGAACAAATCACCTTCCAGACCATGACCTTCGCGGGCGACACGCCGCAGCTGGCGAGCGTCAAGGCCGTCGATGATATCTACCCGATGTACGGTGACTTACAGACCAGCCCGCCGGGATTAAAGCCGACGCCCGGTACGGTGCTGCTGGCATCGCGTCTGATGGCGCTGCTGAACCTGAAACCTGGAGACAGTATCGACGTGGGCGACGCCACGCTGAAAATCGCCGGAGAAGTGGTGCAGGAGCCCGACGGCGGTTTTAACCCGTTCCAGCTTGCGCCTCGCCTGCTGATGAACACCGCTGATGTCGCGGCCACCCATGCCGTACAGCCGGGCAGCCGCGTCACCTGGCGCTATAAGTTTGGCGGCACGCCCGCCCAGCTTGTCGCGTATGAAAAATGGCTTCAGCCGCAGCTCAAACCAGAGCACCGCTGGTACGGGCTGGAGCAGGATGAGGGGGCGCTGGGTAAATCTCTGGAGCGCTCTCAGCAGTTCCTGCTGCTTTCGGCCCTGTTGACCCTGCTGCTGGCGGTGGCGGCGGTGGCCGTGGCGATGGGGCACTACTGCCGCAGCCGCTACGACCTGGTGGCGATCCTCAAAACCCTCGGGGCGGGCCGGGCGCAGCTGCGCAAGCTGATTGTCGGCCAGTGGCTGATGCTGCTGGTCCTGTCCGCGCTGACCGGCGGAATAATAGGGCTGCTGTTTGAAAAACTGCTGATGATGATGCTGAAACCGGTGCTCCCGGCCGCACTGCCGCCGGCCAGCCTCTGGCCGTGGCTGTGGGCGATGGGCGCGATGACGGTGATCTCGGTGCTGGTGGGGCTCCGACCCTACCGCCTGCTGCTCGCCACTCAGCCGCTGCGCGTGCTCCGCAACGATGTCGTGGCGAACGTCTGGCCGCTGAAGTTCTACCTTCCGGTGATTATTGCGGTGACGGTGGGGCTGCTGGCGTGGCTGATGGGCGGCAGCACGCTGCTGTGGGCGGTGCTGGCCGGAGCGGTTGTGCTGGCGCTGCTGTGCGGCGTGCTGGGCTGGATCCTACTCAACCTCCTGAAAAGGGTGACGGTAAAATCGCTGCCCGTGCGCCTGGCGGTCAACCGACTGCTGCACCAGCCCTGGTCTACGCTCAGCCAGCTGTCGGCGTTCTCGCTGTCGTTTATGCTGCTGGCGCTGCTGCTGGTGCTGCGCGGCGATCTGCTCGACCGCTGGCAGCAGCAGCTTCCACCGGAAAGCCCGAACTATTTCCTGATCAATATCGCGCCTGAGCAGGTTACGCCGCTGAAGGGCTTCCTGGCGGAGCATCACATTATTCCCGAGTCGTTCTACCCCATCGTGCGTGCGCGTCTGACGCAGATCAACGGGCAGCCAACGGAGGGGAACAAGGACGAGTCGCTTAACCGCGAGCTGAACCTGACCTGGCAGGAGAAACGCCCTGACCACAACCCGATAACCGCCGGCACCTGGCCGCCAAAAGCGGGGGAGGTGTCGATGGAGGAGGGGCTGGCGACGCGCCTGAACGTGAAGCTGGGGGACAGCGTCACCTTCACAGGCGATACGCAGGATTTCACCGCGAAGGTCACCAGCCTGCGTAAGGTGGACTGGGAGAGCCTGCGGCCCAACTTCTTCTTTATCTTCCCCCCGGGGGCGCTGGACGGGCAGCCGCAGAGCTGGCTGACCAGCTTCCGCTGGGAGAACGGCAACGGCATGCTGACCCAGCTTAACCGGGAGTTTCCGACGGTCAGCCTGCTGGATATCGGCGCGATCCTCAAACAGGTGGGGCAGGTGCTGGAGCAGGTAAGCCGCGCGCTGGAGGTCATGGTGGTGCTGGTAACGATCTGCGGCGTGCTGTTGCTGCTGGCCCAGGTGCAGGTGGGCATGCGCCAGCGCCATCAGGAGCTGGTGGTTTACCGTACGCTGGGGGCCGGAAAGCGGCTGCTGCGAATGACGCTCTGGAGCGAGTTTGCGCTGCTGGGGCTGGTGGCCGGTCTGGTGGCCGCCATTAGCGCAGAGACTGCGCTGGCGGTGCTGCAGACAAAGGTCTTCGACTTCCCGTGGGAGCCTGACTGGCGTCTTTGGTTGATCCTGCCTCTGTGCGGCGCTGCGCTGCTTTCTCTCTGCGGAGGCTGGCTCGGCACGCGGCTGTTAAAGGGCAAAGCCCTGTTCCGTCAGTTTGCCAGTTGATTTAGCACTGTGATAATTACGCGTCGGTTTTTAATTCCGGCGCGTAGTATTAAAATGGCACAAAGTGATAATACCCACTCATTTAGTAGCACAAAACATTAAAAAACCGACCACACGGCCCGATTATTTCCAGTTAATATTCACCCGCTAAATATTTAGCAGCGTGTCTATTAAGGGAAAAATAATGACTATAAAAAAATCAGCGCTGGCGGCAACGATCGGCGCGGCAGTGGCATTGACTACCTTCGCTTCTCAGGCGGAAATCACGGTTCTTAAGCAGGATCCTCAGGCGGGTAACCCGCTGAGCCGCCTGAACTTCACCGTTGGCGGCAGCATTCGTCCTCAGTTCCAGAACATGACCGGCGACGACGGTAAAAACAGCTACAAGCGTAACGGTTTTGACGGCGGTACCCGCTTCCGTTTCGCTGCAGATTACTACCTGTTTGATGATATCAGCTGGGTAAGCTACTACGAGCTGGGCGTGAACTTCCCTGCAATGTTCAACTGGGATAACCACTACAGCGAGAGCGATCACGACACGACGCGTCGTATGCTCTACACCGGTCTCAAGAGCGATACCTGGGGTACGCTGACCTTCGGTCAACAGAACAGCGTTTACTATGATGTGGTGGGCGCGAAAACCGATATCTGGGACTACGACATGATTGGTCAGGCGCCGGGTAACGGGATCAAAGGCGATTACGACGGTTCTTACCGTTCACGTAAAATGCTGAAATATAAGAAAACCGTGGGCGATGCTGACATTTATGCATCCTACCTGTTTGAAGACAGTGAATACCTGCCGGGCAACGGCCTGCGCTACAAGCGTAAAGGCGGCGGCTCGCTGGGTCTGGATTACCACCTGACTACCGACCTGACCTGGGGCGCCGCGTGGAACTACACCCGCGCCGACATGCGTAACCCGGACAACGGCGACAGCAAAACCTACGACCAGAACATTCTCGGTACCGCGCTGAGCTGGACCCCGGACAACTGGACCTTCTCCGCAGGCGGCGGCTGGTATCAGAACTTCCTGACCACCAAAAAAGTGTCTGTTAACGATTACTTTGCGGGCGACGCGTGGGGTATTGAGTACTTCGCCGGTTATAAATTCCCAGTCGGTCAGTACGCGGTTAAATCCATCCAGCCTTACTTCATGGGTGACCGCATTGAGTACGTGAACGGCCGTAACTACCAGCGCATCGACAACGGCGTGGGTATCAGCTTCCAGCTGGATTACGGTTTCCGCGTGGATTACGAACACGTGTTCACTTCCAGCACCGACAACCTGGGCGACATGAACCTGGTGCGTCTGCGTTACGACTTCTAAGCCGTCTGTTCCCCGGTGGCGCTGCGCTTACCTGGGCTACAAATGCACGCGTAGGCCGGGTGAGGCGTAGCCACCACCCGGCTTTTTTCAGCGATTAAGCCAGTCAGCGACCTCGCCGTACGTCCCGCGATAGACAATCTTCTCCGCCTTTTTCTCCAGCTGATAGCCGTACATCGGGTCGTAATAGTCGTTCAGCAGCGGCGCAAGCCAGCTGAAGTGCGCGTCCGTACGGCCAGATCGTTGCTGTTCCAGCAGCGCGGAATCTAACAGCGCGGTAAATTCCGCAAAGCGCTGCAGCCCCAGGCGGCGGCGAATGGCGAACAGGCCGTGATGCAGGTACTCGCTGTATTCTTTCCATCCCGCTTCTTCACCGTAGGCCGCAGAAAAATCCGCCCACATGTGGTCGAAATACTCTTCGCGCAGCCGTTCAAGACGGATCTCAAACGGGTCTTCGACAACAACTATAGGGGCTTCAACCATGCGGTCGCGCAGGCACTCCGGCAGGTGGTTGGAGCCAATCATCCGGCCTTCGTCTTCCAGCACCCAGCGTGCGGCGTCTTTTTTCAGGAGCTCAGCCGCAAGGTGATTTTCAAAGCTGGCCTGGGAAAGCTGCGGCGTGAGCGTGCGGCCAAACGACGAACCGCGATGGTGCGCCAGCCCTTCTAAATCAATACCCTGCGCGTGCTGCTTCACCAGCAGGGTTTTACCGTTCCCGGTACAGCCGCCAATAAGCACCATCGGCTTTTGCGACTGCTCAATGGTCACCTGAATCGCCGTCTGGCGTAGGGCCTTATAGCCGCCGCGGATCAGCGGGTAGTCGATACCCGCCTCTTTCAGCCAGGCCTGCGAGATATGCGAGCGCTGGCCGCCGCGCGCGCAGCAGAGAAAGCCCTCAGGATGGGCAAGGCTGGCTTCCCGCCAGGCGTTGATGCGTGCTTCACGCGTGTCGCCGTTCACCAGACGATGGCCGAGCGCCAGCGCGGCCTCGGGGCCCTGGCGTTTATAGCAGGTGCCGACGGCGGCGCGCTCGTCGTCATTCATCAACGGCATGTTAATGGCGGCGGGCATCGCACCCTGGGCAAATTCGATCGGCGCGCGAACGTCGATTAAAGGGGTATCAGACGCGAGGATCGCGCGATAGTCCGTTCCATCGTTCATGGTTATTCCAGAAGAAAACTCAGCAGCAATGGGCGGGGATTTTACGCCGGGGAAGGGGAAGGTCAACTCCCCGGCGGAGGGAGAACTATTTTAGCTTTGACTGTGCCCAGACAATACCGCTCGCGTATTCCGGCGGCAGGAGCGGGATCATGGCTTCCAGCGTGGCGCTCAGGCGGCCCGTGTCGCTGTCGTTCAGGTTCAGGTGACCGACCTTACGACCCTCGCGAACCTCTTTGTCATACCAGTGCAGATGCACGAGCGGCAGCTTCAGCCAGTCGTAGTTCAGATCGGTGCCGATCAGGTTGATCATCACCGACGGGCTATTGACCACCGGTTGCGGCAGCGGCAGGTCGGTGATGGCGCGCAGGTGCAGTTCGAACTGGCTGATGGACGCGCCATTTTGCGTCCAGTGGCCGCTGTTGTGCACGCGCGGTGCCAGCTCGTTGATTAGCAGGCCAGACGGCGTCACAAAACACTCCATCGCCATGACGCCCACGTAGCCCAGCTCGTGCATGATGGCAGAGAGCATCTCTTCCGCCTGCGCCTGCTGGTCAGGATTGGCGTGCGGGAAGGCGACGCTGGTGCGCAGAATGCCGTCCTGGTGCAGGTTATGCGTCAGCGGATAAAAGACGGTATGCCCGTCGTGCCCGCGCGCGCCAACCAGCGAGACTTCACCGCTGAAGTTAATGCCCTGCTCAACAATGCATTCGCCGTAGCAGTCGTCCGGCAGCTCGGCGGTGTCGTTTGCGCGCAGGCGCCACTGGCCGCGGCCGTCGTAGCCGCCCACGCGGCGCTTCACGATCGCCAGCTCGCCCAGCATGGCGAAGACGTCGTTCCACTCGCTTTTATCGGACAGGAGCTGCCACGGTGCGGTCGGCAAACCGAGCTTGTCGAACAGCTGCTTTTGCGTCAGACGGTCGGCAATGATTGGGAACACGTCGCGGTTAACAAAAGCGTTGTGACGCGCCAGCTCGCGGGTCAGAGCGGTCTCCGGCCAGCGTTCGATCTCGGCGGTGATCACGCTCTGGTGGAATGGGACGGCTTCCGGCTCGGCGTCCAGCCCGACGGGCCAGACGGCAATCCCCAGAGGTTCACCGGCCTGACGCAGCATGCGGCCTAACTGGCCATTACCGAGGACGCAAACCTGCTTCATGCCGCACCCCGCGGGTCTGGATTGTCCAGCACTTCGTCGGTCTGGGCTTTACGCCACTCCGCCAGACGCTGATGCAACGCTTTATCGTGTGTCGCCAGGATCTGCGCAGCCAGCAGGGCGGCATTGGCGGCACCCGCTTTGCCAATCGCCAGCGTGCCGACAGGAATACCGCGCGGCATCTGGACGATGGAGTAGAGGCTATCCACACCGCTTAACGCGGCGCTTTGTACCGGGACGCCCAGAACCGGTACCAGGGTTTTGGCGGCAATCATGCCCGGCAGATGTGCTGCGCCGCCCGCGCCGGCAATGATCACCTCATAACCATTCTCTTCGGCGCTTTCTGCGAAGCTGAACAGTTTGTCAGGCGTACGGTGCGCGGAGACCACTTCAACGTGGTGCGGAACATTCAGGATTTCAAAGATTTCGGCGGCGAACTGCATGGTAGCCCAGTCGCTTTTGGACCCCATCACGATGGCGACACGCGCCGGATTATTGCGGGAAGACATGCGTCTTAAAACTCCTGTGGTGCGAAACACACTGCTTTCGAGGGCACAGAGAATAGCATGTTATACGGGCAAGGAAAACGGTTGCGCGGTTAAATCTTGAGCCGTTGTTGCCGTCAATTCATAACAAAACAGACCGCATTCTGGCGGTCTGTTTTCGTCGATGGGCAATCATTATTTCGTCAGTTCTGCGGTCATATAGACGCGGTTGTCGACCTTCGCGCTGGTGATTTTGTAAGACGCACCCTGTTCAGCAGCCTGTGCAGCGATTTTCGCTTCTGCGCGGTCAAGGGTAGAGGCAGTTGCGCTCACGCTTTGAGCGAAAGAACCGAAAGAAGCCAGAGACAGAGCAGCAACTGCAACGAAAGTTTTGATGGATTTCATGGTCGTATTCCTTAAGTATTTTGTTTGGGATAGGGTGTTTTGCCCTGATGTGATAAATAGTAGACCGACCATGGACTGATTAAAATCGAAACAATTTGCCAATATTGTTCAAAAAAATAGAATGAATTTTGAGGGGGATTAAAACGGGAAAGCGATCAGCTCGACGCCCTCTGGCGTGACTTTGACCATGGAGCCTTCGGTGTGCCAGGCACCCAACACCACGCGATGGGCCGGTTCGCCGTTGGCGATAAGGGAATGGACGTCTGGACGATGGGTATGACCGTGTATCAACCACTGAACGCCATGCTTTTCCATCACGCTCACCACGGCCTGCGGATTCACGTCCATGATGGTCATGGATTTGCTGCTGTTGGCGGCTTTGCTGCCCGCACGCATTCTGGCGGCGATACGGTTGCGGATAAACAGCGGCAGGGCAAGGAACACCTTCTGGATCCACGGGGTGTGGACCTTGACGCGAAACGCCAGGTAGCCGGTATCGTCGGTGCAGAGCGTGTCGCCGTGCATGATCAGGACCTTGCGGCCATAGAGATCGAGCACCCGTTCTTCCGGCAGCAGCGTCATGCCGCTTTCGCGGGCGTAGCGCTTGCCGATCAGAAAATCACGGTTGCCGTGAATGAAGTAGCAGGGGACACCGGAATCTACCAGCGCGTGAATGGCGGCGGCCATTTCACGGTGCAGCGGGTTAGGGTCGTCGTCGCCAATCCAGGCTTCAAACAGGTCGCCCAGGATGTACAGCGCATCGGCGCTTTTCGCTTCACCGCGTAAAAAACGCAGAAAACCGGCGGTAATCGCCGGTTCTTCTGTTTGCAGATGCAGATCTGCAATAAAGAGTGTCGCCACCAATTACTCGCTGACGGTCACGCTTGTAATCACAACGTCTTCTTTAGGAACGTCCTGGTGCATACCGCTGCGGCCAGTAGCGACGGCTTTGATCTTGTCAACCACGTCCATACCTTCAACCACTTCTGCGAATACGCAGTAGCCCCAACCCTGCAGGCTTTCGCCGGAGAAGTTCAGGAAGTCGTTGTCAGCCACGTTAATGAAGAACTGCGCGGTAGCAGAGTGAGGTGCCTGAGTACGCGCCATCGCCAGCGTGCCGCGGGTGTTTTTCAGGCCGTTGTTCGCTTCGTTTTTGATCGCTTCTTTGGTGGCTTTCTGGTTCATGCCAGGTTCGAAACCGCCGCCCTGGATCATAAAACCGTTGATCACGCGGTGGAAAATGGTGTTGTTGTAGAAACCTTCGCGGCAGTAGTCCAGGAAGTTTTTAACTGTTTCAGGCGCTTTGTCATCAAAGGTTTTGATTACGATATCGCCATGATTAGTGTGGAAAGTAACCATTTTTGCATCCTGTTCCGTTATTGTGGTACGTCGACCCGCCTTCGGGTCATCTATAGGGGCTTGTTATAGCATAACCACAGGATGCGATCACCTTGCATTGTGTGCTGCTTCGGGTTTGAATTACGGGTAGAATAGCCGGTTTTCAACCACACACGTGTTTACATGGAATCTTCGATGTTAAAAATCTTTAATACAATGACGCGCCAAAAAGAGGAATTTAAACCTATCCATGCCGGGGAAGTTGGCATGTACGTGTGTGGTATTACGGTTTACGATCTCTGTCATATTGGCCATGGCCGTACCTTTGTCGCCTTCGACGTGGTGTCTCGCTACCTGCGTTTTCTGGGGTACAACCTGAAATACGTGCGCAACATCACCGACATCGACGATAAGATCATCAAGCGCGCCAATGAAAACGGCGAAAGCTTTGTCGCGCTGGTGGATCGCATGATCGCTGAGATGCACAAAGACTTCGACGCCCTGAATATTCTGCGTCCGGACAGCGAGCCGCGCGCGACCCACCATATTCACGAAATCATCGAGATCACCGAAAAGCTGATCGCCCGCGGTCATGCCTACGTTGCGGACAACGGCGACGTCATGTTCTCCGTGCCGACGGACCCCACCTACGGTGCGCTTTCCCGTCAGGATCTGGATCAGCTCCAGGCCGGTGCCCGCGTTGACGTGGTTGACGTGAAGCGTAACCCGATGGACTTCGTGCTGTGGAAGATGTCCAAAGAGGGTGAACCAAGCTGGCCATCCCCGTGGGGCGAAGGCCGTCCGGGCTGGCACATTGAATGTTCCGCGATGAACTGCAAACAGCTGGGCAAACACTTCGACATTCACGGCGGCGGCTCAGACCTGATGTTCCCGCACCACGAAAACGAAATCGCGCAGTCCACCTGCGCCCACGGCGGCGAGTACGTGAACTACTGGATGCACTCCGGGATGGTTATGGTTGACCGCGAGAAGATGTCGAAATCGCTGGGTAACTTCTTCACCGTGCGCGACGTGCTGAAGTACTACGACGCGGAAACCGTTCGCTACTTCCTGATGTCCGGCCACTATCGCAGCCAGCTGAACTACAGCGAAGAGAACCTGAAACAGGCGCGCTCGGCTCTGGAGCGCCTGTATACCGCGCTGCGCGGTACCGACAGGTCTGTTCCTGCTGCAGGCGGCGAAGCGTTCGAAGCTCGCTTCGTTGAGGTGATGAACGACGACTTCAACACACCGGAAGCCTACTCCGTGCTGTTCGACATGGCGCGCGAAGTGAACCGCCTGAAGTCAGAAGATGTGGCGGCCGCGAATGCGCTGGCGTCCCATCTGCGTAAGCTCTCTTCCGTGCTTGGCCTGCTGGAGCAGGAGCCGGACGCGTTCCTGCAGAGCGGTGCGCAGGCAGATGACGGTGAAGTGGCGGAAATTGAAGCGTTGATCAAGGCGCGTCTGGAAGCGCGTCAGGCGAAAGACTGGGCGGCGGCAGATGCGGCTCGCAACCGTCTGACCGAGATGGGCATCATCCTGGAAGACGGCCCGCAGGGAACCACCTGGCGCCGTAAGTAAGTCTGTAACGCCCGGAGGCGCTCACGCTTGCCGGGCCTACAGGCAAAAGTAGGCCGGGTAAGGCGCAGCCGCCACCCGGCTTTTTTTTACCTTCTTTTCCACCACAACATTCCCATCAGCACCACCCCCGGCAGCCACACCCACAGCAGTTCCGAGATAATGACCTCATGCCCGTACGGCGTGGTATAGCGCGACAGCGCAAACGGCGCCACCTTAATCATCTGCCAAGGCGCAAAGAAACGTTCATCTGACCACGGCCACAGCCAGCCGACGCCTTTCCCGCCCGTGGTAATCGAATCCAGCAGGCTGTGCGACAGCAGTGACACGGTTAAAAACAGCCAGCATCGCGTCAGGCTGGTCCTGAACCATCGTCGTCCAGTCAGCACGCAAAGTATCGGCACCACGAAGGCAAACAGCAGGGAGTGGGTAAAGCCGCGGTGGCCGAAAACATTGCCGTACGCGACGCCAAATTTAAATGCCAGCACGTCGGCATCCGGAAGCATGGCGAGGATAATCCCGGCAAACAGCAGGCGGGGAGGAATCACTTTGGTTCCCAGGCCTAAGCCCAGGCAAAGCGGAACAGCAGCGTGCGTAATAACGGTAGGCATTGTAATTATCCATGGCAAATCATGGAAATATAGCAGTCATCCCGCGCTAAAAAATCTGTGCGAAATTCTGAATTTACGCCGACTCGCGAGCGATAAGCTGCCCGGAGAGCGTAATACGCTGGGTTTGCAGCGTCGGCTCCTTCAGCGTGCGGATAATCAGCCCGGCCGCCTGACGCCCCGTCTCTTCGCTGGCGGACGAGACGTAGGTAAACGAGGGTGAGGTGAGGTTAACGTGGAGCATATCTTCGAAACCGACCAGCGCGACCTGCTGCGTCAGAAAGACATCTTTACCCACCGTACGCCCGACCTGATGAATACCGGAGATGGAGCCGATCATGGCATCCGGCGAGTGGCAGAGCAGGGCGGTGATGGTATTGTTTTTTTCCAGCAGCTGGCGGGTGGCGAAACCCGCGGCCAGCGTGTCATCGCTGCAGGCCGGAGAGTATTCATCGCGCCAGACCAGCCCGTTTTGCGCCATCGCGCTGCGAAAACCGAGCAGGCGCTGTGCGCGGATAAGGCAGCCTTCGCGTCCGCCAATGTAGGCAATATTGCGGTGACCGCGCTCGATAAGATAACGCACCGCCAGACTGGCCGCCTGTCGGTTATCGCGCATCACCAGATTGCATTTTTCATCCAGCAGCGACTGCGAGACCACCACCAGCGGCAGCGGGCAGCGGCGAATCTGTTCCGGCAGGGTAGACGTGCGGGTATCCGAGGCCAGATAGATAACTCCGGCGACGCCCTGCTGCTTAAACGACAGCAGGCAGCGCTCAAGATGGTCATGGTCGTTCTGGGGCTGACCGAGAAAAACCATATACCCCTGTTTTTCGAGATCCTGAACGATGCTCGCCATCACCTTGATGGAGAAACTGTCGCTAAAGTCACGGAGGATCAGGCCAATCAGGTTGGACGTATTGGCGCGGAGGTTGGCAGCGGCAACGTTATGAACATAGCCCAGCGTATTGATGGCAGCGTTGACCTTCTCGATCGTTGCCTCTGAGATTTTCCCTTTCTGGCGCAGCACCAGCGAGACGGTTGAGACCGACACGCCCGCGTGCTTTGCGACATCAATAATGCTGACTTTCTTCAAAACCGCTCCCTGAAATTTACCGATTATCAGCCAGATAAAACACGTCTCCCAGCGTACAGGAGACGTGTCGTTCAGGCATCTTATTATTTGCCGATCATGGTGGACATGGTCTGGGCGATAAACTGTGCTCTGGCACCGAAAATCACCTGAATACCGTTGTCGCCGACAAACACCACGCCGCGCGCGCCGAGTCCGTTCAGACCGTCTTTATCCACCACCTCGCTTTTTGTCACTTCCAGGCGAAGACGGGTGATACAGGCGCCGACGGAGTCGATGTTATGCGCACCGCCCAGCAGGGTGATGATCTCTGTCGCGAGTTCGGAATCCGATTTCTCATCCGCGTTAGCGGTCACTTCAGTGCGGCCCGGCGTTTTCACGTCGAAACGACGGATCACAAAGCGGAACGTGAAGTAATAAATCAGGCCCATTGGAATGCCGATGATAATGGCGCTCAGGAAGTGGGTCTGGTAGCCGTTAAAGGACGGCAGGATCCCGAATGACAGATAGTCAATAAAGCCCGCGGAGAACGACTTGGCGATATGCGCATGCAGCAGGTACATGGTCATGTAGGCCAGGCCCGCCATGATGGCGTTAAAGACGTACAGGATCGGCGCCACGAAGATAAAGGTAAACTCAACCGGTTCGGTGATCCCCGTCAGGAAGCAGGTCAGCGCCGCGGAGAACAGAATACCGGCCGCGATTTTCTTATTCTTCGTATGGGCTTCGTGATACATCGCCAGGCATGCCGCAGGCAGCGCGAACAGCATCAGCGGGAATTCACCCTGCATGAACTTACCAGCGTTCTGGTAGGTGTCGCTGCTGAAGGATTTCACCCCTTCTTCCAGCATCTTGAACCAGATGGTCTGGTCGCCGTGGATCACCTGGCCTGCCTGGGTGGTGTAATCCCCAAACGAATACCAGAAGGACGGATACCAGATATGGTGCAGACCTAGCGGGATCAGCGCGCGCTCTACCAGACCGAAGATAAAGGTCGACGCCGCCTGATTATCACCGTTCACCACCACGGAGAGCGCGTCGATACCGGCCTGAATATGCTGCCAGACGTATGGCAGCAGCAGCCCCATCAGGAACGAGAGGAACGCCGTTGCAATCGCCACGAAGCGCTTGCCGGAGAAGAAGCCCAGGAATTCCGGAAGCTGCATGGTGTGGAAGCGGTTATAGCACCAGGCCGCGAGAATACCGCAGATCAGGCCGCCGAAGACGCCCATCTGCAGCGTCGGAATGCCCACCACCATGGCGTATTTCCCGCCCTGAGAGGCCATTTCCGGCGTGATGCTCAGCACGGTGCTGATGGTGATATTCGTGACAAACACCGAAACGGCCGCAGACAGCGCCGCAATACCGGATTCTGACGCCAGACCCACGGCGGAGCCAATGGCAAACAGCATCGGCAGGTTATCAAAAATAACCCCGCCCGCGTTCATCATCAGCGGCAGGTGGAACTTATCGCCGAAGGCCAGCAGCAGGCCCGCAGCGGGGAGCAGTGAAATTGGCAGCATTAAGGCGCGACCAATCATCGATAACTTAGACAGCGATTTAACAAACCCTGATATCAGACTCATGCTGATTTCCCCCGAGTAGCGCTTTTTTTGCGCTGTTATTGTAAGTAGAACGTTTTAGTAGAACGTTCTACTTATCGTGGGCAAAGAGTGAAAAA
Source organism: Enterobacter sp. PI-10 (assembly GCF_027947695.1). Classification (NCBI taxonomy): domain Bacteria; kingdom Pseudomonadati; phylum Pseudomonadota; class Gammaproteobacteria; order Enterobacterales; family Enterobacteriaceae; genus Enterobacter; species Enterobacter sp. PI-10. Next base: position 219,379 of record NZ_JAJNOG010000001.1, read on the forward strand.
CGCGCAACTGAATTTTCACTTTTCAACAGATGAAATAGTGATTATTTGAAGTGGATCGATAAATAACCGCGATGGGTGTGAGGGGATTTTATATCCCCTCTCCCTGTGGGAGAGGGTTAGGGTGAGGGCATCAAACGGCTCAGGCCGTAACGGTTACGCTCTGTCCTTCAAAGCTCACGGTCTGGCCCGCGACAATCTTGCAGCGCTTGCGCGTTTCTACCACGCCGTCGACTTTTACCAGCCCGTCGGCGATAACGATTTTCGCCTGTGCGCCGCTTTCGCTCCAGCCTTCCAGCTTGAGCAGGTCGCACAGCTCAACGTGCGGGTGTTTACCTAATGAAAAAGTCGCCATCTTACGCGTCCTCTACGTCGTGATATTCTTCGCACGCCTGCAGCGTATTCTGAATCAGCGTTGCTACGGTCATCGGGCCTACGCCGCCCGGTACTGGGGTAATGTAAGAGGCGCGCGCGGCGGCATCTTCATACACCACGTCGCCGACCACTTTGCCGTTTTCCAGACGGTTAATTCCGACGTCCACGACAATCGCGCCCTCTTTGATCCACTCGCCCGGAATAAAGCCCGGCTTGCCGACCGCGACGATCAGCAGATCGGCGTTCTCGACGTGGTGACGCAGGTTTTTGGTGAAGCGGTGGGTGACGGTGGTGGTGCAGCCGGCCAGCAGCAGCTCCATGCTCATCGGACGGCCCACGATGTTGGACGCGCCGATGACCACGGCATTCAGACCGTAGGTGTCGATATTATAACGCTCAAGCAGCGTCACGATACCGCGCGGCGTGCACGGGCGCAGACGCGGCGCACGCTGGCACAGGCGGCCAACGTTGTACGGGTGGAAACCGTCCACGTCTTTATCCGGTGCGATACGCTCCAGCACCTTCACGTTGTCGATACCGGCGGGTAGCGGCAGCTGAACCAGAATACCGTCGATTTCTTTATCGGCGTTCAGGGTGTCAATAAGTTCCAGCAGTTCTGCTTCGCTGGTGGTTTCCGGCAAATCGTAAGAGCGGGAGACGAAGCCCACTTCTTCACACGCTTTGCGCTTGCTGCCGACATAAATTTGCGATGCCGGGTTGCTGCCAACCAGCACAACGGCCAGCCCGGGGGCGCGTTTTCCGGCAGCTTTACGCGCCTTCACTTTTTCCGCGACCTCAGAGCGCACCTGCTGCGCAATCGTTTTACCGTCAATAATCTTTGCTGCCATCAGAGAGAAGATTCCGTCTGTAACGTTTGAAAGGGGGGATGGCGTGTATTTTGTCAGAAGCGAGCGTCGCTGTCAGTCACCCTTTACGCGTTTTTATCAGCGTGACGCAAAAACCCTTCTTAAGGGATGGTCAATTTCTTAGGCGGGATTAGGATGTGACCTGGCGAAATGGCAGCGTTTTGACATATTTAAAAACCGTGTCCTGAGCTACTTTGTCTCCTCCGAAATAAGCTTTCAATTCATCAATTGAACGTATTTCTTATTCCCGATTATTCGCGGGAAGGGTTATTTACATTTTAAAGGAATAGACATGAAACTCAGCAACATTGCTTCTACTGTTATTGCAACTTTGGCCCTGGTTGCGGGTGCCGCAAATGCAGCGGATCCTGCTGCGCCGGTTTCCGTAAATGGCGGTACCGTACATTTTAAAGGTGAGCTGGTTAATGCTGCTTGTTCAGTAAATACTGATTCTTCCGAGCAGACCGTTAATCTGGGTCAGTATCGTACCGCGAAATTCACCAAAGTGGGCGACACCACCTCTAATATCCCATTCAACATTGAACTGAACGATTGCGATCCGCTGGTTGCCAAAACTGCAGCCGTTGCGTTCACCGGTCAGATCGACCCAACCGACAAAACCCTGCTGGCCGTCACCTCCGGTAACAACGACAACACCGCGAAAGGCGTGGGTATCGAGATCCTCGACAGCAAATCCAGCGTTCTGACCCCGGACGGCGCGACCTTCTCTGCTGCGCAGACGCTGATCGAAGGGACGAACACCCTGAAGTTCACCGCGCGTTACAAATCAACGGCTGCCACCACTGAGCCAGGCCAGGCGAACGCTGACGCCACCTTCGTAATGAAATACGAGTAATTCCTCCGCACAGGGATGTTCAGGCCTCAGGGACGAGGCCCGTCATACGCTAATGCCAGGAACGAAGGATGACAAGGACTGGAACACTACTGCTGTTAACCCTTGCGATGGCTTGCCCGGCATCAGCGCATACCGTGGTGATCGAAGGCGGCAAGGTTCATCTCAGAGGTGAACTGGTGAACGGCGGCTGCGCCGTGGCGCCCGACAGCCAGAATATGCGCATCGACATGGGCCAGTACCGAACCAATTCATTTTCCGGTGTGGGCAGTTTTTCCACGGTGAATGTGCCTTTCACCGTACGGCTGCTGGACTGCAGCGTTGATGTTTCGCGCACCGTGGGGATCCAGTTTCAGGGCGTCACGCCCGCAGAGGATCCGCAGGTCTTTCTGGCGACATCGCGGCCGGGTGAAACATCCGTCAGCAGCGGCGTCGGGCTGGCGCTCTTTGACGAACAGCAACGTCAGATAATCCCAAACGCTACGGCCGTCAGCTGGCTGCCTGTCGATACCCGCGAGCTCGCGTTCCATTTTAGCGCCCGCTATCGGGCTATTTCCGAACATCTCGAGCCAGGCAAAATTCAGTCGGATGTCTGGTTTACGTTGATTTATCCGTAACACCTGCGAACACATTATTAAAGGTACGGTTGTGATGAATACCCTAATTAAACCAGGACTTTTTTTATCGTTTATTTTGATGATGGTTTCTGCATGCGCAAATGCATCCGGCGGTATTGCACTGGGGGCCACGCGCGTTATTTATCCGGCAGAGGCGAAGCAAACGTCGCTGGCGATCACCAACAGCAACAAACAGGAACGTTATTTAATTAACGCGTGGATCGAAAATGCGAGCGGGCAAAAAGAAAAAACGTTTGCCGTCACTCCGCCCCTGTTTGTTAGCGAGCCGAACAGCGAAAACACGCTGCGTATTATTTACGCCGGGCCGGCGCTGCCTGCCGATCGCGAATCGCTCTTTTACATGAACGTGAAGGCGATCCCGTCGGTGAACAAAGCGAAAACGGAAAACAATAACGTGCTGCAGCTGGCTATCCTTTCACGCATCAAGCTGTTTGTGCGCCCGAACAACCTGGCGATGCAGCCGGAAGAGGCGCTTTCCCAGCTGCGGTTTGAGCGCGCGGGCAACCATCTCAAAGTCAGCAACGCGTCGCCGTATTACATCACGCTCGTTAATCTGAAGCTGGGCGGGCAGACGCTGGACAACCTGATGGTTGCGCCGAAAAGTTCGTCTCAGCAGGTGCTGCCAGCCGGTGCCAGCGGTACGCTTTCCTGGCAGAGCGTGAATGACTACGGTGCCATCACCCCGGCGCGTAGCGTCAACCTGTGAGCAGAGTCAGGGCGATGAAAAACCACCAGGGACGTTACTGCCCGGTTGCGCTGGCGCTGATGGCTGCGCTCTGGCCGCAGGCTGGCTGGAGCGAAAGTTATTTCAACCCGGCCTTTTTGTCCGACGATACCGCCAGCGTGGCGGATTTGTCGCGTTTTGAACAGGGACACCAGCAGGCACCCGGCGTTTATCGCGTGGATATCTGGCGTAACGATGAGTTTATCGGTACCCAGGACGTGCGTTTTGAGCAGGCAGAGAACACGCCGCCGGTGTCGGGCGGTTTGTCGGCGTGCATTACGCGCGCGATGCTCGATCGCTTTGGCGTCAACGTCGCGGCGTTTCCCGAGCTGGCGAAGGTGCAGGGCGAGACCTGCGTTCCGCTGACCACGGCTATACCCGGCAGCGAAACGGTATTCAACTTTGCCTCGCAGCGTCTGGACGTCAGCCTGCCGCAGGTGGCGTTGCAAAACAGCGCCCGGGGCTATATTCCGCCTGAACAATGGGATGAAGGTATCCCCGCCGCACTGGTGAACTACAGCTTCTCCGGTAACCGGGGAAGCGAAGACGACAGCTATTACCTCAACCTGCAAAGCGGATTGAACTATGGCGCCTGGCGTTTACGTAACAACGGCGCATGGCGGTACACGGAGAATAACGGGCAGCGGCACAGCGAGTGGCAGAATATTGGCACCTGGGCGCAGCGCACCGTCATCCCGCTGAAAAGTGAACTGGTGCTGGGCGACAGCAATACCGGGAATGACGTCTTCGACAGCATGGGTTTTCGCGGCGGGCGGCTTTTCTCGTCTGACAGCATGTACCCGGACAGCCTGCAGGGCTACGCGCCGACCGTGCGCGGGATCGCCCGTACGCCCGCCAAAGTGGTCGTTCGACAGAATGGCTACGTTATCTATCAAAGCTATGTGCAGCCGGGCGCATTTGCCATCACCGACCTTAACCCCACCTCCTCAAGCGGTGACCTGGAAGTCACGGTCGAAGAGAAAGACGGCACCCAGCAGCGCTATACCGTGCCGTACTCCACCGTGCCGCTTCTGCAGCGTGAAGGGCGCTGGAAGTATGACCTCGTGGCGGGGGATTACCGCAGCGGTAACAGCGATCAGGATACGCCATTCTTCACCCAGGGAACCCTGATTACCGGTCTCGCCAACGGTTACACGCTCTACGGCGGAACTCAGCTGGCATCGCGCTATACCGCGGTGGCCGTCGGGGCCGGAAAAAACCTAGGCGACTGGGGCGCGGTCTCGCTCGATATCACCCACGCCCGCAGCCAGCTCGTGGACGACAGCAAGCATGAAGGGCAGTCTCTGCGCTTCCTCTACGCGAAATCCCTTAACGGCTTCGGCACCAACTTCCAGCTGCTGGGCTACCGCTACTCCACAAAAGGGTTTTACACCCTTGACGATGTGGCCTGGCGCTCAATGGAGGGCTATCAGTATGCCGATAGCAAGAACGATAACGATGTGCCGGACGTGCAGAGTTATCACAACCTGACGTGGAATAAAAAAGGCCGCTTCCAGCTCAACGTTTCTCAGTCGCTGGGGGACTATGGCTCGGTCTATATCTCCGGTAGCGAGCAGACCTACTGGGGAACAGACGAGACGAATCTCTGGTACCAGCTGGGCTACGCGGGAGGCATGAAGGGGATCAACTACTCCGTCTCGTGGTCGTGGAACAAATCCGTCGGGATCGACGGCACCGACCGCATCGCGTCGTTTAACGTCTCCGTGCCGTTCAGTATCTTTACCCGTCAGGGCTATCGCCGGGACAGCGCGATTGACCGCGCCTACGCTACGGCATCCGCCAGCCGGAACAGCGATGGCGATACAAGCTGGCAAACCGGCGTCAGCGGCACGCTGCTGGAAGACCGCAACCTGAACTACAGTGTGACCCAGGGACACACCAGCACCAACGGCTCAAGCGGAAGCGCCAGCGCCAACTGGCAGGCGACCTACGGCACGTTGGGCGTCGGCTACAACTACAGCGACGATCAGCACGATCTCAACTGGCAGCTCTCCGGCGGGGTGGTCGGCCACGCCGATGGCGTGACCTTCAGCCAGCCGTTGGGGGACACCAACGTGCTGATCAAAGCTCCGGGGGCATCTGGCGTCAGCGTGGAAAACCAGACCGGCGTGAGAACCGACTGGCGTGGCTACGCGGTGATGCCGTATGCCACCGTCTACCGCTACAACCGTGTGGCGCTGGATACCAACACCATGAGCAACAATACCGATATCGAAAACAACGTGAGCAGCGTGGTGCCGACCAAAGGCGCGCTGGTGCGCGCCAGCTTTGATACCCGCATCGGCGTGCGCGCCCTGCTGACGGTGATGCGCGGCAACCAGCCGGTGCCGTTCGGCGCGGTGGTTCGCGAAAACCGAAGCGGCGTGACCAGCATGGTGGGGGATGACGGGCAAATTTACCTGAGCGGGCTGCCTCTGGAAGGCGAACTGCTGATCCAGTGGGGCGACGGGGCGCAGTCCCAGTGTCGCGCGCCTTATAGCTTGCCTGAAAAGAGCCTGCAACAGGCAATCACACTTAAGGGGATCGGCTGTGATTAAAACTCAAATCTTTGCTTTGTCGCTTCTGGCGTTACTGCCCGCGACAAACGCATTAGCGACCGTGTGCGTCAATGAAAAAGGCGTGCCGACGGAAGTGCATTACGATCTGACGGATAAATTCAACAGCTCGAATAACCAGATCGGACAGGTCGTGACGCTCAGCGAGAAGTCGCAGTGGGTAGGGGTCAATGCCGTCTGCCCGAAGGGCACCGTCGGGAATACCACCAAGCGTAGCTATGTGACCGATTATCAGGTAACGGGAACGAGCGATGGCTACCAGTATCTGAAGCTTAACGACTATCTGGACGGGGCCATGAAAATCACGGACAGCTATGCTGGCGTGTTTTATCCGCCAAAAAGCTATATCCAGATGGGGAGCCATCCTAACGTCTCTAAAAACAAACCGTTTGGCGTTCAGGACTCCAGCCTTGTCTTCCGCCTTAAGGTGACCCGGCGTTTTATTAACATGGTCGTTATCCCGCGCGCCACCATGTTCCGCGTCTACGTCACCACCACCTCATCCGATCCGTTAACCACGCCGGTTTATACCATTAGCTACAGCGGAACCATTCAGGTGCCGCAAAGCTGCGCCATTAATGCCGGTAACGTGGTGGAATTTGATTTCGGCGACATTGGCGCCTCCCTGTTCAGCAAGGCGGGCGTAGGTAACAAACCGGAGGGCGTCTCATCGCAGAGCAAAACCATCGCCATTAAATGCACCAATGTAGAGGCGAACGCCATGCTGACGATGCGCGTCGAGGCGGAAAAAGTCTCTGATAATGTTTTGGTATCGGATAACCCGGATGTGGGATTCATCATTGCTAATCAGAGCGGGGCGCCGCTGACGCCTAACAACCTGACAAGTAAAATTCCGTTCCGCCTTGACGACAGCGCGCAGGCGCAGGTGGGGATCCGGGTCTGGCCGGTGAGCGTGACGGGCAACAAGCCTGCGGAAGGGCGCTTCACCTCGCGCGGGTATTTGCGCGTGGATTACGATTAAGGAGCCGATATGCGAAACGGGATCTGTTTAATCACCGTGGCGCTCTTTGCGCTTTGCACACAGGCCCAGGCGGACACCGCGTTGGGCGAGATCAACATTCGGCTCTACGGCAATATTGTCGATTTTACCTGCGTCGCGGAAGGCAGCGACAGCGACAAGACCGTCACGCTGGGCACCTGGCCCACCAAACAGCTCAGCACCACCGGGAGCCGCACGCAGCCCATGCCGTTTACGCTGAAGCTGACCGGCTGTCCGCCGGGCTCGGCGTCCATCACGTTTTCGGGTAAAGCCGACGGGAGCAATAGCGGCCTGCTGGCGCTGAATGACGCCAGTACTGCAAGTCGTGTCGCGGTAGAGATCAGGGATGCGGATAAAACGCGCCTGGCTCTCCAGCAGGCCAGCCAGCCGGTCTCGGTTGATGCGCAGGGGAATGCGATACTGTCGTTTTATGCTAATTATATTGCCACTGCCGATAACCCTCAGCCCGGACGAGCCGATGCGGATGCCACCTTTATGATTAACTATAATTAGCACTGACCGCACTCCCTGCAGCTCAGATAAGCTGCAGGGAGTGAATTCAGGTTAAAGCAGTTCGTGCGCTTTGGCGTAATCAATTAATTCCACGATGCTTTGCACACCCAGCTTGGAATAAATATTGGATTTATGCGCGCTAATGGTTTTGTTGCTTAATAGTAGCTGTTCTGCAATTTCCTTATTGGATAAACCATTCGCCAGATATCGTAATACCGTGACCTCGCGGTTCGATAATGGCATATCTACTGCCATCCCTTTCCCTGAACCCAAATGGTTTATAAAGTTCAGCGTTTCTGACGGGAAAAAGGAATAGCCCATCAGGATCATTTCTACGGCGTTGTAGATCTCACCCAAATCTTTACGCTTACTGACGAAGCCATTTGCCCCGGCGCGAATGGCGCGACCCGCGTAAAATAACTCTGATTTAGACGAGAGAAACAGAACCTTAATGTCTTTGTTTAAGTTTCTGATTCTCTTAAGCAAAGCGAAAGCATCCGTGCCCGTGAGTTCAATGTCAAGGATCACCAGGTCGATAGGGTGATTGCGGATACAGTCAAGAACTTCATGGCTATCGCCAGACTTGAGCTTGACTGTGATATTCTTATTTTTCTGTAGCAGGACTTCTATCGACATTCTGACGATAGGATGTTCGTCCATAATGATAACGGATGCCGGTTTCATTTTTAATGCCTCAGATTGTTAAAAGCGTTGTGCAGAGTTTGTAAAACTCTCGAAATGCCGGAAGGATATAATGTGCAGATCCCTATACCGTAGTATTTCCCTGGAAAGAGCGAAAGCATCCTTGTTTACGTAATGAAAAGAACTATGCCTCAGCGCGGTCATCTCATTAGGCTGGTGTTGGCAAAAAGGTTTTTCTTATTCAGATTTGATACGCATCTTATTATACAGGGTAAGTTTTTTCCGAAAACCCTGTAAATTAATATCCGCTTATGGGTTTGTATTATCTTCTGGATCTGAATCGCTATTTTTTTAAATTTAGCGGAAATATCCTGTTATCTCATTTACCGCATATTTTCATCTTTATGTAATAACAAAAAATAACAGATATCTCTTTATGTTGATTAATTGTTAACGAAAATACCCATCATTTAGGGGGACTAACCCACGCTGATGAGCTCAACAATTGCCCTCGCAGGCCGCCAGTCCTTCATCTGAAAGCGCGCTGGTTGATTAGAGGGTCCGCATCTCCTGCACAGGAGAACATGCTATCCGCTTTGCTTTTTCCTCCCGGACGTTGTCGCTAAGCTGCTTGTTTTTACATCATTATCATCTTGTTAACGCTATCTGCATTCACTTAACGGATGGAGTAAAGTGCTGCCGTTTGTTCATTCTGTGGCATTTCACAATGTTCGCGTCCTTAAATTAGGAATAGTTATAAATTCGATTTAATTGTTAAAAATTAACATTTATGCAACGCAAGTGGTAAGTAAATTCCTAAACAGCTTTAGGAAATAAGGGGTTAGGACGTGAGTGAAAATGTGCAGTCTGAGAGGTTATTAAGAAGATGTAGCAATTCCTGACGATGGCTCAGCCCGAGCTTCACCAGGATGCAGCTGAGACGATAGATAATACGGCTATAGGGACGATTCTGCATAAGGGCAATCTGACGTAATGTCTTGCCCCGGGAAAGCTCCTGCAGGATGGGCCATTCGTTGCGTGAAAACCAGTCTTTCTCCGTACCCTGCGGAGGGAGGGTATCCAGCAGGCTCTGCTGGAGCGCAGCGGCATTCAGCTGGCGTTCGAGAACATGAAAGGGACCTGCCGCTTTGCAGAAGAGGCGGGTGTCGTAATTATCGGCCCTGACCAACAGCCAGGGCGTCAGGAACGGAGGAAACAGACTATGCCGTCTCAACTGATCCAGTTTCTCCAGAAGCCCCGTGGACCGGCTTTCAATATCCACGACCAGACGGGCTGAGGGCCACTGCGTCTGAGCGATGAGGGCATCGTCCAGCGTGGCGTAGTCGCAGCAGCTGCTCAGGGGAAATTGCCCGTTGAGAAAACCGGTGCGCAGGTAGTGATCCTCAGTCACCAGAAGGATAAAAGGGGCGTCTGTTTTGCGGGGCTGGCTGATGGACTGGCTCAAGAATTCGAGCCGGTCGAAAAAGGGGGGAGCAAAAGGTGAGCGCGTAAATCCCAGTGCATCACTTCCTGTACGCCGCCGCCGGTAACGGCGCACTGTCATTCGCATGGTCTCCCTCCTGGAAATGGCTTTCTAATCCTCCGGCCATGTCCAGGACGGCCAGTAATACCCCTGGCCGAGATCTGCGCCTGCCTGCAGTGCACAGGTACGATCGCGTTCAGTCTCAATACCTTCAATAAGCACTTTCCCGGCAAGCTGAAAGCAAAGGGAAACCAGTTGCCTCAACTCAGGGGTGTCGCGTAAACGCCAGAATGCTTCCTTATCTATTTTGATGCCGCTTAACGGGAGTCGAAAGGATAAAAACGACTGCACTAAGACGTCATCTATGTCGTCCAGCCAGATTGCGTGCCCTCGTCTGCTCAACTGATGGAGATTCTGAACCACGAACTGCTTCTGTGCGACGGAAAGCGCCAAAATGGACGCGGGGTCGACAAACTCAATATTGAGCGGCACGCAGGATAATCTTATAAGTCGCTGAAAAGACGTGGGCTCTGTCAGAACGGTTATCGGCAGATTAATAAAAAGGTTATGACCGTGCGGCGTATTTTTTAACGCGGCAAGCTGCGCTTCAAGCAGCGTTATCGACCAGTCTGCGGACCGATCGCAAAAAAAGTCCTCACTGTGCCGCATGTCGGCCAGAACGCTAAGGACCTCGACGCCAACCTGGCGCAAGGAGGTAAGGGCGACGATGGGCTCAAGCTTAATGCCGACGATGTCCTGAGATATGTATTGTAACCGGGGGGGCGTATCGATCAGGTTTTGCGCTGTCACTCCATTGTCCTGTTGTCTGTCAGCCTCCAGGCGGCCGGGATACCTGACTCTAGTGTGACGAGCTGAGGTTCGGGAAAACAGCAGGCGTTACTTAAATGCAACTAAGCCTTTTCGCAGCGCTAAATTTTACGGTGAAACAGGACAAAATGTTGAGAAAATAGCCGTATTTACAATCGGCTAGCGGTAATTGACTCTGAAAACGGAAAAGGCATTGACTCACCTGCCATTGACCGTATAATTCTTCGCGTTTCACCACCGCGAAGTACACACTTCTCAGTGCGCCCTTAGCTCAGTTGGATAGAGCAACGGCCTTCTAAGCCGTAGGTCGTAGGTTCGAATCCTACAGGGCGTGCCATTATCACTTCTACTAACGTCTCTCAAAGTCTACTCAATCCAGTAATACCAAGCAATCAAGCTAAATCTCGCTCTCCCTACGTCTACTAAATTGTATTGAAATCCACACCAAAGTGGGGGTACATTCGGGGGTATATGCAGGTTCAATGAAAAGAGATACCCCCAATGAAGTTAACGGCACGCCAGATAAGCACAGCTAAGCCTCAGGACAAGCCCTACAAACTGACGGATGGCGGTGGCCTGTACCTGCTAGTTAACCCGAATGGTTCCAGATACTGGCGTCTGAAGTACCGCCTGGCAGGAAAAGAAAAACTCCTGTCTATTGGCGTTTTCCCTGATGTAACCCTCGCTGAGGCGAGAGATAAGCGAAATGAAGCCAAGCGATTACTCGCTAATGGTGAAGATCCGTCTGAGGTTAAGCAGGCGGAGAAGCAAGCCAGAATACTCGCGGTGAATAACAGTTTTGAGTCTCTTGCACTTGAATGGCATGAACATAAGAAACCGAATTGGTCTTCCGGTTATGCTGACGACATTCTCGAATATCTGCGAAAAGATATTTTCCCTTATATCGGTAGAAAGGCGATTACCGATATTAAACCCATGGACATGCTTTCTGTTCTAAAGAAGATGGAGGAACGCGGTGTCCTGGATAAGCTCAAGAAAACGAGACAGGCTTGCCGCCAGATATTCACTTATGCTGTCATCACCGGAAGGGCCGAGTACAATCCAGTGACTGATTTGGCTGGGGCTCTCAAATCCCCCAAACAGCAACATTTCCCTCATCTCTCACCAGCTCAACTTGGTCCCTTCAGACAAGCTGTCGACGCATACAGCGGCAGTAAAATTACCCGCATCGCGACATTACTTCTCATGTACCTGAGTGTTCGAACTATCGAACTTCGTGCCGCGGAGTGGTCCGAGTTTGATCTCAGCAAAGATCTCTGGCTAATCCCAAAAGAGCGCATGAAGATGCGCCGACCACACCTCGTTCCTATTCCGAGACAAGCCAAGAAGCTGTTGCTCGAACTCAAAGAGATTACCGGTAGAGGAAAGTATGTTTTCCCGGGGCGTAATGACGCAGGGAAGCCGATGAGCGAAGCCAGCATTAACCAGGTGATTAAACGTATTGGCTATGCCGGTCAAGCTACTGGCCATGGCTTCAGGCACACCATGAGCACTGTGTTACATGAACAGGGATTCAATTCTGCCTGGATAGAGGCGCAGCTGGCGCATTCTGATAGAAATACGATACGTGGCACATACAATCATGCTCAGTACATTGATGGGCGGCGTGAGATGCTTCAGTGGTATGCTGATTACTTAGATAATTTATATTAAATGTATCTTTATATTCTAGGTATTTTATTGAAAATTAAGAACTTGATGGTTGCTTAGAATTGAATTCGCAAGCAACCATTTATGGTTTGAAAAGTAAGCGTTTTGGTTTTCAACAATCTCTAAAGGGAATGTGTCTAGGGATTCAACTTTGAACGTGCTTTTACTAAACTTATCACCGTCAAAAACAGCCGACATGAACCTATTGCTCTCCAGACCATTAGAGCACAGTAAATCAAAAAGTACCTTACCGCTAAACTCTTGGTCATGGAGATGTTCAGCGATAGAGTTCAGACAAGACAAAGGGTTGTTGTAGCTTGTGGCTATAACAACTATTGGAAACATATTGTTATCTATCTGTCTGATATTAAACATATTATCTATACAAATTATCCAAGTGGGTATAAGCATCTGCGGAGAGGCTTAGAAGTTGCTCTATGGAACCGATCTGTCTGCTAGCATCTTCAACGCTTTGCATGTGAAAGAGACCGTGGCGATGTTTGTTGAAAAAAGTGTAGGCTTTACCCAGCAAATTTCTAGTTTGCTCATCGCTGATATGACCATCGAATGACGATTTAAGTTCGAAACCCCCACCCCCGGCAGGAGAGAAGAAATATCCAAAATCGTTCTGATCGGAGTCAAAACCGAAGCTAGCTAACTTACCTTTTAATGCCCCTTCAAGCGATCTAAGCTCTGGGAAAAAGAGCATGGAGTACTCAGGTAGTTGTGGGCTTGAGATTTTGACACACTGGCCAGCAAGTAGCAAATTCCTCGTGATACTAGGCAGGTTATCGTAGGAGTTCGGTAATAATTTCCTTAAGAACTCTGCTGCAACTTCCTTTCTTACAATTTCAGCGACGCTTTCATCTCGTCGGCTAAGCACCAGTTCCAGACCTGCCATATCCAACATATCCGCCATAAGATAAACCAGTTTTCTATAGCAGGTCAGTGGACGCCCCTGGATCTGTAGGCGTCTTGTTGAATGATGCGTTACCACAAGGTGGTCTCCGTGAGCCTTACAATTTAGTTTGAAAACTAAGCTCCCATTGTTCTCAGCAGTATCAAGTGTGAACTCAGCATCATCCCCTTCTGTCATCAATTCTATAACTGTTCGTATTTGCTCCCTCTCAAATCCTATGAGCGTCATGTTCACGCTCTTAAACTCATCAGGGTTAATTGTGTCAAGCAACACGTCGGCTAGCGCATGACTAATGTCATGGTTTTTACCTGTATTCCACTGAAGGGTTGTAGTGCCCTCATTTTTGATGAAGTGAACATCAAGTGTCCCATCCTCAATACCAACTTTACCAATACAAATCCTAAGTCCTGGCGAACCGGGCTTTGGACCAAAAAAACGAAGTTCTAACCCATTTTGGGCGCAGAATTCTCTTGTAAGAGGCTCAATGCAGTCTCTGTTGAGGTTTAGATTCTTGTACTCACGTTCTTCACTCATTGTTTGCGCCTTAAAAGAGGTTACAGGTATAAGTAAATTTTGGTTCGATAGGGGGTTAAGCTTTTCCAACATTTTAACCACAACTAAAATCAATGATAACTGGACATGTAGACAGTAGTGATCTATCTTGTACTTGTACAGACAATGATTGCTATAGCAATCTACGTCGCTGAAAAGCGAGTTACCATAGCGTTTTTAGCACGCTGCTCTTTAAAATGAATGGGTTGGCCTACCGAAATGTAGGCTGCACTGTCTTCAAAACTCGTTCATGAGTTTCTCCTAGAAAAACTGGAAGAAGCTAAGCGATAATACTGATAGTTCTTTAAAATTTGGATTCGTATTCTTATTAAGGATACAAGTAAGCTGTGTATTGCGGCTTCGTGAATCCATGTGGTTAGGGATGTTTCGTCCCTCTCTCCAGTTAAAACTAACTGCAGTAGTATTTTTTATTCGATTCTTATATCATATATCAAGGTTTTTATCTTAAAACTTTGTGTATCATTTTAAATACATCTCTCTATAAAATTTAAATCATTTATCAAACCTGTCATTCGTGACTAGGTTTTTTTGTCATGTCTGCAACTTATACAAATTCATCGAAATTAAATTTAATGAATGGATAAGCCAGGAAATTAGTGAATCGTATGGTTAGGCTGGAATATCGTTAATTCTGTATCCGATAATAGTCACCCATGATTTTCATAATGCTGTATTTGGATACGGTTAGGGATGGACATGTTTACCTCAGTAGACGATAATATATTTAAACTAAATGGCTTCCTCTAGTTAGCTTTGTGAAAAAACATTATCCTAATGGGTAATATAGTTGCTAAAGTCAGGATTGTGAGGGGTATTAATGGTGAACGCAGATTCTCTAAAAAAATGTTTTGAAATCATAAAAAAAATTGATGATAGCAACCCGTTATGGATTCCTTCTTTTCCCGAAGCGAAAAATCTAAGCTTTATATCTGGCAAATATGATTTTCGACGTTGGGTTGATGAAAGAAATAAAATTGATGCTATTTATAGTAATATTAAGACTCATGAGGATTTTGACGAACTTCTACGCCATCTAGAGAAAAAACATGAAACTATCTGCTCACATGAAGAAATCATTTTTTGTAATGACATCTTATCTAAAATATTGAATGACAAATACATCGCGAGAGCGTTGTTAGATGGGGGAGTGGTTATTCTCCCTGTTATTGATCCTAATAGGTATATAAAATTTAAGGCCTTGAATAGAGTTATATCTGGGGTGCATGCAGCTGATATGTTTGCATATTGGCAGCAGATTAATGACTTCACTGACAAGGAGCGTGAATTATTCAATGGCAGACCATATAAATTTCATAAAAGATTAGTATATATTATGTATGGTTATGCATCAGGAGAAATAAGACAAGCTTATGCGGATGGAATTGAAACACTTGATAAGTATAAACAGCTTTTAAAAGAAATTTGCGAGCTCGAAAAAAATAGTTTGTTTAGTTACCTACCTGAGTGGCATGGAAGAGTATTTCATGGTGAAGATGATAGTCTTATAAGAGTCCTTGCCGAAATAGATAAAGCAAGAGCTGGGGTAATTTCTACCAGAAATGACAATTCTCTTGCTGAAAGAGCCTTCGTTACTGAATTGCTTAAGCTTTTTTATAATCATGGTGGTTCTAATCCTGCATCGGCTGTTTATAGATTTACTCGATCAAATTTTATGCAAAATGATATTGAAAGAAAAACAATACAAAGATGTTGGGATTCATTATCCTCATCTGTGGACAAAAACAGATGATTATTGTCCATTTTTGTCCTGACGTAATTTAGATTGGTTCGCGTTTTTTTGTCTAGTCAAAACAAGTCATTAATGGAGTGCTTTTGGTATTTCAAATGGCTTTCAACCTTCTTAGTATTCTTCTGTGTACTACATTGGAATACTAAGGAGTTATCATGTCTCAATCTTTAATTCGGCTTTCTGAAGTTCAGCGCCGAACCGGCTACTCCAAGGCTTGGTTATACCGCCTTATGAGTCAGGGTAAATTCCCATCTTCCATCAAAATTGGCTCCCGCTCCATTGCCTTTGTCGAAAGTGAAATCGATGACTGGATTAACCAGCGCATCGAAGAGTCTCGGATGGAGGTAGCCTGATAAAGAATCCCCTATGTGCATTTGTTGCGTGTCGTTTAATTAGTATCTGGTTAAGATCTAATTGTTGCGACAGCTATCAACTAATTAAAGATAGGTAAACCATCATGAATAAATTATATGCCCCTATTGGGGAGGACCTCTCTCAACCTAAAATCGGCCTGCATGGCATTTCTACGCCGACTATGAGTAGCTTAGAAATGGTCGATTACATCAATACCGAACGTCAGGTGAAAGCGGAAGAGGAGGGGATGTCCTTCCCATGTAAAAAATATCGTAAGCTTCGCCACGACAGTTTTATGGCGAAAGTGCCAAAAGTCTTGGGTGAAACTCAATCTCCAAAATTTTTTGGAGATTACATTGATGGCAAAGGGCGAGCCCAGTCTTGCTACAACTTCCCCAAACGCGAGGCCTGCCTGATGGCAATGAGTTATAGCTACGAGCTGCAGGCTAAGGTTTACGATTACATGGAAGAGTTAGATCGTCAGGCCCATGGCTACCTCAATTACTCAGTTCAAGAACTGCAGGCGATTGTGGCTGGAGCTCGTAAGGTATCGGATGAAGACTCAAGTGACGCCGGCCGCCGTTTGCGTAAACGTCAGGACGATCTTGTACTGCTCGAAAAAGCGGAATCTTTGGTAGAAAGCCTCAGTCAGTTGAAGCTTGATTTCGTTGGCGGCGGTAAAAATTTGGAGGTTCGCTAATGCTTATTGGCCACTCTGGGCAGGAAGAAGGCAGCGCCAGGAACGCTGCCTTTGGGGGCCCGAATGTTCACTATTCGGGATCGTCTTTAGATTTCTTGCGTAGCCGACGCTTGATTTCGCCTTTTGCTGCAGTAACTAAAAAACCAGCGGTACTCTCGCCATCCTCTTTGAGTGACTCTATGTCCTCCATCACTTCATGGGGAATACGTACAGTAGTCATTTGCGACTTCGCGTTCTTTGCACCTGTTGCCATTACTGACACTCCTTTGATTAGGTGTATGTCAGTATACGCTAAAAAAATATTTAAAAAAAGCTTGCAGTGTATTTCACCATGGAGTAGCTTTTTTAGTGAAGGTGAAATACACCTAGTGCAGTGCGAAGCCCATCCGGATGGCCGTCCGGGCTGGGCCTCTAACCAAAACGTAACTAAGGATTACATTATGGCATGTTCTCATGATACCCAAACTCGCCCTGAAAAAAAATATCATTGTTGCTTTCTGGTATTACGCCAAACTGGTTTTTTAGCAAACTTTTGCTGCTTGATTGTCGAAGTATCATCTGGTTTTGATGCTGGTACGGCATCTATGCAGTTTTACGCTTTCTCTTCCACTGGTCGCGTTCGTATTCAGGAGGTGGCTAATGTCTAAATCAACTCAACTCAAGTTTCACAAAAATCGCTGCTCTATTTGGGCAAGACTTCCTTTTGTAGACCGAATTGAGGGTAAGCCAGGTTACAACTCTTGGTGCGTTCCGCGAGATGGTGGCTATTTTGGCGGTTGTGAGTCAGGAAAGGCACTTGGAATGATTTACCTCAAATATTTACGTGAGAATGGGAGAGGGTTAGGAGGCAATCTACAGTTTGTTGTCATGGATATGTGTGGCTTAGGTTTTTCTGCCGGGAGACTTACTGACGAACAGGATGCGCTTAAAGGACAGATTGTTGGTTTTTTCACACTGTTAGAAGATTGGCTGGAACAAGCTGTAAAGCATGGAGGCCATAAGCTAGACAATCTTGAAGAGCCAAAATTGCTCAAGTACGCAAACCATTGGCTGTCAGTGAAGGACGCGGAGGTTAATCATGAGTCAGATTGAGCAAATTCTCACTAGGTCCTGTTCAAGGAATGAATCTACGGATGAACTCAATAAAATAAGTTCAAACTCTCATGATGCCTTTGATGGAATTATTTCTGGTCTCAGTTCCATGGGGAACGTGATTTTCTGGGCATGTGATAATGCCGATTACGATGATAAATCTGCTAGAGAAGATCTCCGCAATATCGGTGAAATGCTGATGTATCTCCCTGGCATTGCCGCTGCATTGAAATTCAACGCTGGTGAAGCTGATTCAGTTTTGAGAGAAGCCAGACGCAAGAAAAACTGAACCAGTAATTTATAACCCGCTATTAGAACAAATACAGCCATCAGGTTGGGGACTTACTCGGCCTGATAAATGGAGAAGCGTAATTATGAAACCTGAAAAACAGAGCTTCATAAAAAAGAGACAATACTTCGTAGTCTATTACATGGTCCTTTCTTTCCATTCTGAAAGGGGGAGCTATGGCGCGCATTAGAACAATTAAACCCGAATTCTTCCTGCATGATGAGTTATTCGAACTTGAGAAAGAAACAGGGTTGCCAGTTCGCCTGACCTTTATAGGTCTTTGGACTCAATGCGACCGGGAAGGTCGCTTTAAATGGCGGCCTTTAAGGCTTAAAGCTGCGATTCTTCCTTACGACGAAGTTGATATGTCACGCGTACTTCACGCGTTAAATACGCGTGGTTTTCTCGTTAAGTACGCTAATAACACGGGTGAGTATGGTGTGATTCCTTCGTTCAAAAACCACCAAGTTATTAACAATAAAGAGTCAAAATCTGAGCTTCCGGCCATTTCTGGCTGTGAAATTCTGAAACCCTTATCTGATGCGGGTTGTGGCGCGATGAGCACGCGTGAACCACGCGATGATGGCGCGTACCAAGGGGAAAGGAAGGAAGGAAAGGAAGGGAAAGGAAAGGAACTAAATACAATGTCCGATTTTCCTCGGACAAATTGTGATGCTCCAGATGAACAGAAAAGTTTACCTGCACAGGAAAAGTCAGAACTAAAGAATGGGGACGACAGCGGTGATCCAGTTGAAGCAGCATTTGAAAATATCTTTTGGATGGCTGGACTTCGTAAGGATGCAAAGGTCAAGGCTAGGTCTGCTTTTCAAACAAAATTTAAGGAATGGAAAAAATCTAACCATGGCACACCAGAGGACTTCGCCACACTGCTAGCTGATGACATTCGAATAAGAGCTAGGGCGCAGCAACTTGGGTTCGACAAGTTACTTCCTGCTACGTATTTGAACGGTGAGCGCTGGAATGATGAGAAACCAGTCGTAACGTCGAATCCTTCAGTAGCCTCCACTCCGGGAGGCTCAGCATCAAACTCATGGTTCACTCCGTCAAATGACGGTTCATCTGAGGTTTTTATTAATCAGGCGGCTATTGAGCGTTTGAATCGTGGCGGACAACGCAAATGAAAACACTCATCAAAAGGTTGCTTGTGGCCGGATACAACCATGGTGTTTTGCGCAAGGACTTTGTGTCGTGGTGTTTTGTTAAATTTGATTTGAGGAGTGTGTAATGACCCCTGCTGAACTCTCGGAAAAATTATGGGATAACGCTGAACGCGTCGCTAAGTTTCTCCTTCCGAAGGGACACCTCGAAAGCAAAGAGTGGTGTGCTGGCAATATTAACGGTGACTCAGGCAAAAGCCTCAAGGTTAATATCGGTGGTAAAAAGTCATGGGCTGATTTCGCCAGCGGTGACAGTGGTGACCTACTGGATCTCTGGGTGCTAGTGCGTAACTGTCAGCTGCATGACGCTATGCGAGAAGCGAAAGAGTTTCTTGGCCTGAAAAATGACGATTACCACTTCGAAGCGAAGAAAAAAACGTTCTCGCGTCCGACGAGGAAGGGCGTTAAATCGGCCAGCAAATGCTACGACTACCTTGCTTCGCGTGGCATTACCCGTGAAACAGCCGATCGTTTTAAAGTGACAGACGCGGTGGTCTGGTACCACGACGAAAACCGCGAAGTGCCTGCCGTGGCATTCCCGTACATTCGGAACGGCGAACTGCTGCAGGTAAAACGTATTGGTACCGAACGGCCAAACGGCAAAAAGCTGATCATGGCTGAAGCTGATTGTGAACCATGCCTATTTGGCTGGCAGGCACTGGATAAAAACACCCGTCTGGTAGTGCTGTGCGAGGGTGAGATTGACTGCATGACCTTTACGCAGCTTGGCTATGATGCCCTGTCTGTTCCATTTGGCGGTGGGAAGGGTGCCAAGCAGCAGTGGATTGAATATGAGTACCACAACCTCGATCGCTTTCAGGAAATCTGGCTGTGCCTGGACAACGATGATGTGGGCCGTGAAGCTGCAAAAGAAATCGCCAGACGTCTTGGTGAACATCGTTGCCGCATGGTTGAACTTCCGCACAAAGATATCAACGATTGCCTGATGAACGGCATGGACAGCGACTCCATTCTGGAATACATGGAGCGCGCTAAATTCTTCGATCCCGATGAGCTTTGCTCAGCAGGGGATTTGCTTCAGGAAACTATCGAGGCATTCGAACATCGGGATACTGGCCTGTTTACAAGCCCATGGGCTTCGCTGAACAACAACTTTAAGTTCCGTGCCGGTGAGCTGACCCTCGTCAATGGCGTGAATGGGCATGGCAAAACCGAGCTCGTTGGACATATTGCGATTGATGCTATGAGTCAGGGCGTCAGGACCTGTATTGCTTCTCTGGAGCTTAAACCAGGCAAAATGCTTGCCCGACTCACGCGGCAAACCATCTGCACCTCCTCACCGAAGCGTGAAGAAATCATTATGACCAACGAATGGTTTTCTGACCGCCTTTGGGTATTCAAACTCACTGGAACGGCCAAAGCCGACCGGCTTCTTGAGATTTTTGCCTATGCCCGGCGTCGCTATGGCATTGAGCTGTTCGTCATAGATAACCTGGCTAAATGTGGGTTAGACGAAGAAGACTACACAGGTCAGAAGGACTTCATCGATACACTGTGCGACTTCAAGAACGAGCATAACTGTCACGTCCTGCTGGTTACCCATGCCAGAAAAACAAACGACTCCGCTCCAACTGGAAAGATGGACGTAAAAGGCACCGGTGCGTTGACTGACATGCCCGACAACGTTATGGCCGTCTGGCGCAACATTCCCCGTGAGCTGGCGCAGAGAAAAGCGGATCGTATGGGTTATGAGAGCCTCGACAAAGACGAAAAGGCCGCAATCAATCTTCCCGCCTCAATGATTCGTTTGTTGAAGCAACGAGAAGGGGAAGGGTGGATCGGTGACATCGGAGCTAATTTCGACTCTCGCTCTCACCAGTTCCTGGAAGGCGAGAAAAAACCATTTAACTACCTGGTCGGTAAGCCGCAAAGCGAGCTTGATCTCGATTGGGAAGCCAGCAACGTGACGAGGGTTTGAGGTATGGAACAGGAAACATCGCTAAAACAATCTAGCCCTCAGGGGACACTCATCAGCGAAAAAGAACAAGTGAAGGAAAAACTAATGCGTGATATGTACGACGTTATGGATCGTTGGGGAGCCTGGGCCGCTGCTGATAGTAACGGGGTCGACTGGCAACCAATCGCAGCCGGATTCAAAGGACTTCTGCCACATGGTAAGAAATCACGCCTTCAGTGCGATGATGATGAAGGGATCATGATTGACGGTTGTGTGGCGCGTTTGCGGAAGTATAAGCCAGAAGAGTATGAGCTTGTTATAGCTCACTTCGTGGTAGGTATATCTTTGCGTTCAATTGCAAAAACGAGAAATTGCTCGGATGGCACCATAAGGAAAGATTTACAGACCGCACTTGGGTTTATCGCTGGGGTTCGGAGTATGTTGGATATTTAATTTTGCTAAGACCAGCATTAACGCTGGTCTTCATCATCGTTATCATTACTCACTTTGTTTTTCTCAGGGATATTAAGCTCAGCTTTTTCTTCGTGCATTTTATCAATCATGAAAAACATTCCTAAAGCAGTTGTTGATAAAATGTTGCATACAAAAGAAAGATAAATAAATACACAGATGTTTTTTAACCAACCATATTGGAAAATATGAAATTCTTTAATGCTGCTGCTGGTGAGTTGTAAAGCTCCGCCAACAAAATATAGTGTTATGCTTATAAACGCTAAATAACCAAAGAGATATGTTAAGAATCTCCGTCTTGTCAATTTTTTACCTCTAAGTCTGGGGGGGACACCGTCCATAACGCTATCCATCCCTTTCTTTTGAAAGGTAGCGACGGCTGCCATAGAGGCTATGTAAAAACCAGAGAGGATTTGTAAAATGCCATTGACCAAAGAAACCAAACTATCCTTACCAATTATTGATATGCTTTTTGGTAAAAGATTTAAAATAAGCACCGCTATGCCTGCAGCAATAACTGGCAAAAAGAAGTCAAACCACTTTTTCTCATTATGTGAGATCATCAGGTAGTCAACAGGCGTTAATATTTTAGCAAAAAGTGACATATCCCTCCCTCCTGTAGTTACATTCATTTTACCAGAAAAGTGATCATTTTTCTCAATAGTTCAGGGTGCATTTGTTCTTGGCACACATCTATGTTTGTCGCTAGGATAGCCTTATCCCTTTGTGCCAGTTGCGCTGTAGCAAGTTCCTTCAGACTTCGGTCTGTGTTCAAACTAAAGCTGTCGCTACCAGTTCGCCTGTTGGCATCCTTATATGTTATGCGCATAGTTCCGTAACCCATGCCGCGTAGCTTATCATAAGCACGCTTCACCGCTTTTACTGCGCCTTCACCTCGTTTAAATTTTGTTGAGATCTTCAAAATTTCTTCATCTACTCTGATCAAACCTTCTTCATCAAGGGAATCCTTGGCTACCTTCCTGACGGCTGTTATTCCGGCTAGATAGCCTGTGGAGAGGGTTTTTTCTAAAGTTGAAGAGGCATGGAAATCGATGCTAACAATAGGTCTGCAAACTAAATCGTTTTTACCATCAGGTTTCCTGAATGTGAAGCCACAGTGCTTGAAAAATGCGGTCAAAGCTTGTGAAAGAAGAGCTCTGGTAATTCCTGGAACTTCTTCTATCACAGCTGTGTAAGTGTTTGGAAAAGCTTCGTTTTTTGCATTCTTCTCGATAACCATATGTAAGGTCGCACCAAGACCCTCATCCTCGTCTTTTTTCGCTATGCGTCGTTCACCAGTTTTAAGGTTAGCAAATGCAGGATCTGAAACATCACGATTAGCATATTGGAATAGGAGTCGATAATCGGATTGGGTTTCTTTGATGTCCACCAAGCGTATAACTGAACGTCCTTTATTGACCTCGTAGAATGCTTCCTTTTTTTTCTTCAACTCGAATAGAGTAGGCATACAGTTCCGAAGAAGCATAGATGGTGCCTCTTTGGGAAACGGATCAAGATCGACATCACATTTTATCATGTATCTTTCATTATCACCTAAAAGCATTGCGAACCTCTGTGTGCTGAAAAAATAGCCAGTGAACTAGGGTTTTTGTTTTCGAATAATAATTTAAAATAAACCTCACGCGTACGCAAAAACTATTGTAGTCTGTTAAGAGTAGTCACTGCGTCACACAGCTTACATTGTTCAGTATTACTCAGGTTTTCTCTTCTCCGTTACAGTCCAGCAGCTACTGATATTCCGTTCATGGCAGAAATTTGCGATCTCGCTTCCAAATGCTTTTTGCGTTTTTTCAAGGTTAGCGCCAGTTACATGGCTGCTGTCACCGTTGTTTCGCCAATGGCTGAAGAAGATTTTATCTCCCTCATCGCTAAGATTTGCTTGAATGTTTAGTGGCGTCTTCGGTTCTTTGGTCGTTGTTATTGTATGTGGAACTGCTTCTGCAAAGTGTCGAAAGAATTTTGCAGTACTGAAAGGATTTTTAGGGTCGTACTCGATACCTAAAACACGACATAAGTCGTTATATGCCGATTTAGGCTGTAAGAAGGGATCTATTGAATAGCCCGGTTTGACGTTTACCACGAAACAACACTTTTCGCCTATAGCGCCGAAAAGTAGTTTGTATGGGGAGCCATCTGTGAAAAACAGTACATCGAAGGCTACCTGATTATGCCGGTACTGAAACTGAGTCCGAGTAACACCATTTCGTCTCATGTCTTTGTGTAATTCTTTCAATCCTGAAAGCTGCATAGATGTCTCCCATTTCTAATTCATTGTTTAATATGACTTATAGCGCGTACGCATTATGTGATCCGCGTCATTTTCGATGAGTATATATTTGGAGAAACGTCTGATTTTTACCTTTGGATTTGCGTGGTTAATTTGGCCTGTGTATCATCTCGCTCCCGGCCCTTTAGCTCAGTTGGTTAGAGCGTGCGACTCATAATCGCCCGGTCGCTTGTTCAAGTCCAGCAAGGGCCACCAGACCGCCACTAGCTCATCGGGAAGAGCGGCAACTAAATGTTGTAGTACGAGGTTCGAGGCCCCGGCGGCGGACCAATGCCGACTTAGCTCAGTAGGTAGAGCAACTGACTTGTAATCAGTAGGTCACCAGTTCGATTCCGGTAGTCGGCACCATTTCTAGCTCTTTGATGTCAGGGTAACCAGACTGTGACATTTAACCCTGGGCAGGTTGCTCTGATAGGTATCATTGGTATCCTGATTTCGCTATACGGAATTGCTCTTCTTGTCCGATATGTGTTTTTAAGTTCATTTTGAATGGGCGCTGCTTTTCGCAAAATTGCTGTGTGAAAATACTGACCTTTGGGTTCAGCGCTCATCCAAAAGCATCTCGTCAAAATCCAATTAACCTCGGGTGGTTTGTTGGATGAGGTGCCTCAAATTCAAATAGCCTCGCTTCGGCGAGGTTTTTCTTTTCTAAGGCTGCCATTTGGTGGCCTTTTTCTATTTCAGGATCCGGGAACCATCATCGACACGCCTACTTGTTAAATCGTCCCGAGAGCCTGACCCCTTACACACAGCTCCCGCCATTACGCGAGGAGATAGAGATGATCCGATATATGCCTGACAAAATTGCATCCGCAGTCTCGTATTGCGTGTCCGGCAGTCTTATTTGTGGAGGCGGCATTTTGCAATGGTTGCACGACCTCGACTGGAACAAGGTTGCAGTGGTTGGTGGTTTTCTTATCGGCATAGCCACTTACCTGACCAACCTTTACTTCAAAAGACGCCAGACCAAGGCATACGAGAAGGCCCTGAAGAAGGGCTACATCACCGCACCACCACAGGATAATTAACATGGCATCGACAAGAGCAAAACTCAGTGCTGTCATGTTATCCCTGATTGCCGCTGGAGCATCAGCGCCAGTGCTGTTTGACCAGTTCATCAGTGAGAAAGAAGGCAATGCGCTCATTGCTGTGATGGATCCCGGTAGCGTCTGGTCACTATGCCATGGCGTGACAGTTATCGACGGCAAGCGCGTGGTAAAAGGCATGACTGCTACCGAGGCGCAATGCAGGAAGGTCAACGCTATCGAGCGTGATAGGGCGCTTGCCTGGGTCGACAAGAACATTAAGGTCCCTCTGACAGCACCGCAAAAGGTAGGCATCGCATCGTTCTGTCCGTACAACATCGGCCCCGGAAAGTGCTACCCGTCGACGTTCTATCAGCGAATTAACGCCGGAGACCGGAAAGGTGCCTGTGAGGCTATACGCTGGTGGATTAAAGACGGCGGCCGGGATTGTCGCCTGACCAAAGGCCAGAAAAATGGCTGTTACGGTCAGGTCGAGCGTCGCGTCCAGGAAAGCGCACTGGCATGCTGGGGGATAGATCAGTGAACCGCCTTACCGCCATTATCTCCGTGGTGTTGGTGTGCCTGATTGTCTGCCTTGGCTGGCTGGCAATGCACTACCACAACGCTGCCAGTCAGCAGCAGACGCGCGCAGAAACCGCAGAGCAGCAGATTAACGCCGCTGAGTCAGTGACCTCTAACGTTCTGACCACCATGACCATTTTCAACACCATCTCCGAGGTCAACCAGCATGCAAAAGAGCAGATCGCACTGGACGCATCGGGAGCCTCGTCAGATATCAAGGTTGCTGTTGCGAACGATGATTGTGCTCGCCGCCCTGTTCCTGATGGCGCAGTTAAGCGGCTGCAGCAATACGCGGACAGTTTACATCAAGGTGCCGGTGGTGCCGCTTCCGGCAAACCTCACGGCTGAGACGCCTTATCCGGCTATCCCGGATCCGATGTCATGGGGGCAAAGCGTTGCCCTGAATGCCAGTCTGCTTTCTGCTCTGGGTCAGTGCAATCGCGATAAAGCCGACATCAGGCAAGCCGAAGAAAAAAGACAGCAGCAATAGCGGCATTACAGAGCCACTTCCGTGTGTTACTCGATACTTGATCATGTGTTGAGATGCGTGTCATGCTAACTCCAGAAGATCTTAATATATGGAGATACCATGAAGACGGAATACAGAGGATTTGAAATTAATATTGATATTCAAGACTCTGCTTTAGAGTGGATCGCTAGCGCCAAGGTAAGCAAAGTCACTGAAGGGTTTGTCGAAGATACTTATTTTGATATCAATCAGCATTTTTCTCGAACAGCAGGTGGTTTAAATGCTGGATTGCATATGTTAGAAGTTGCAAAAGAAAGAATAAATAAGTTACTAGATGAGAAAAAATGACCGCCTCAGGGAATTTATATTGCCATCACCATTGTTAGACTCAGCGCGATGGCAATATCCCCCTAAGCGTAATGTGATTTGGTGTCCTCTCCAAGGAATAATTCTTTGCAGCAGGTGCTAACCAAATACCTGCCGCATTTTGGATTAGTAATCAGATGTTAACAAGCCCTGCTGTTTAAGGGCGTTAAATAGATTTGGGAAGAAAATGTCATAAGAATATTCGGAGCTGATTAAACCTATAGGTTCGCCATTTTCTTTTAATGAGTATTGCCCATCAGTACCAATAAAGAAATTTATGATGTTTATTTTTTCTTTTGTGAAATCATCTCGGTGCATAAATGAAATTTGCTTAACAACGGTTCTATTTTGAAAGATAAATTTTTCTTCAATGTGTACATTCACACCAATAGGCGATAAGTCCAGTTTGAACACGTCATCATTGTAGGATATGTCATATAATTTTGATTTTGAATCTCCATACATTTCGCGATGTTCTTGCACTATTTCTTGGAAAAAATTATCTCTTAGCTTGTTAAGCACATTACCTTGGCGGTCAGCTCTTTGTCTGATCAATGAAAAATCTACGTTATCCATTTGGTAATCCTGTTTAATTGGTTGAGTTTAAATCAGTTGCTTATTGAAATTATCATTAGGGGTTTCTCTTGTCTAACCTATGCGCGGAATTTTTATGCAGGTAACTATTGATGGTATCCCTTTTGCACCCGCCTGCGACATTTCATCACGGGTAGGCATTGCAATAACGACACACCAGCGCGCCGACGTATTGAAAAGAGCGCTTGAACAGCACATGAAGCACCTGCCTGCCGGATCGCTGGTGTTTGTGGTCGATGATGGTTCAAAACCTCCAGCGGTAGTCCCCGACGGCGTGCAGCTGCTTCGCAATGAAACATCACTCGGCATTGTTGCCTCGAAGAACGCCAGCCTGTCAGCCTTGATGGATGCCGGGTGCGAGCATCTTTTTCTGTGGGATGATGATGCCTGGCCCATTGCTGATAACTGGCACCAGCCTTACATCGAATCTCCAGAGCCGCACTTGGCTTATCAGTTTCTCGATCTGGCTGGTCCGCGAAAGATTAACGATATGACCGTTCTGTACCGGGATGATAAGCACATTACTTACACCGGGCAGCGTGGCGTGATGTTGTACTACCACCGCAGCGTTATCGAGAAGGTGGGTGGGTTCGATCCGGTGTATGGCCGGGGCATGTATGAGCATCCTGATTTGGCACTTCGGATTTATAACGCTGGCTTAACGTCGTGGGCGTTCGCTGATGTGGTTGGCTCTGAAAAGCTGATTCACTCAATGGATGAATACGAAGAAGGCACGCGCAGCATACCGAGGCCAGAACGTGAAGCGCTCGATAAAAAGAACGCTGTGATTTACGGGCAGCGCCGGGATTCAGGATATACAGGCTATGCCGAATATAGATCTCAGCGCGACGTGGTAATAACAACTTTGCTTACCAGCCAGCCAGACCCGCAGCGCGGCACGAAAATGGCGGCCGCACCTGACATGCTGACCAAGTGGGCTGTCTCGCTTCGAAATTGTGGCCGTATCGCGCTGGTGGATCAGCTGCAGGCGGCCCCGACAGATGTAGAGCTGTACCGCGTTCCTGACGTGAAGATGAATGTCTACTTCCGGCGCTGGCTGCATATCTGGCAGCACCTGCGCGATCACCCTGAATACCGGTTCGTCTGGTGTACCGATGGTACCGATGTCGAAATGCTTCGCGCGCCATGGGAAGAAATGGAGCCTGGGAAGGTGTACGTCGGATCAGAACCAAAGACCTACGCCGATACCTGGGCAAAGCAGAATCATCCGGAACGCATATATCAGGAGTTCATTGAAGCGCACCGCAACGATGTGATGCTTAATGCTGGCCTGCTGGGTGGCACCCGTTCTGATGTGATGGCGTTCGCTCACGGCATTATTCGCCTTTACTACCGGATCGAGAGTTATCGTTTCTGGAAGAAAGAACAGGCTGGCGCCGCAGTGGGGGACATGCTGGCGTTCGGTATCGTTGCGCAGTCATTCGCTGAAAGGCTGGTAACCGGCCCTCTGGTTCACACCGTTTTCAAAACTGATGGGATCGGTAAGGAGAGCGCCTGGTGGAAGCATAAATGATTACTCTATAGCAGAAGGTAGTGAGGATAAGATGAAGAAAGGAAAAAAGGTATATGGAACGAAAAAAATAGCATCCTCAAATAAGGATGCTATTAGACAGGTAAAAATCTCTATCAAGTCGAGTTCAATTGCTTTTAGCGAATTTCGAAAGTCTCTTCAAGATACGCTACCGCGATCTCTTTAATTCCCATTTCCGGATCGCTATGAGAATTTTGAAGCGAGCTTTTAACTATGTTTATAATCGCTTTTTGATCTTCCATTGAGGATTTTGCAAGCAACATTTTGATTATCAAACTTTGAACAATCTGCTGTATTTCCAGGGTCTTATTCTTGTTTTGAAGTGACATCAAAACATCGCCTAATTCAGTATTCATTCCTTGTTCTCCTGTGAGGTAATCAGCCCCCTCATTATATGAGGACACCAGTGTCCCACCACTGACGGGCTGAGCATCCACTTTACCCGGGGTTAAAGCGAAGTAACACCCTGATATACAAACAGTAGCCGCCCTCGTGCGGCTTTTTTTTATTGGAGATGCGCTGGTGGCTGAAGAGATTAAGCTTGTGGTGGTTGGTCATCATTCCCGCTTAGGACATGTGCAACGTCTTGCTGAACTGATGGATGCACATCTGCTGATTGATGAAGGTAACCACGGTGCGAACTGGAATCACCGGCGCGCTATCGAATGGGCCGCAGAGCAACCTTGCCGGGTAGTGGTGTTGGAAGACGACGCGCTGCCTGTGCAGGGTTTCACCGATAAGGTAACTGACTGGCTGGCGCGTTTCCCTGACGACATGCTGAGCTTTTATCTCGGTACCGGCAGACCGCCGCAGTATCAGAAAGAGATAGCCGGAATGCTGGTGGATGCGGACCGCGTCTGTGGTGACCACATCGTATTAAGCAAGCTGATTCACGGCGTATGTTATAGCCCTCCTCAGGGCAGGTTGGCGCGCATGCTAAGCGCATGGAATAAAACGCTGGCAGCTGATTACGCCGTCGGTGAGGCATTCGGTGGCCGGGTGATTTACCCGTGTTACTCGCTGGTGGACCACGCTGACCTCCCGACGGTTGAACACCACCCTGACAATGAACCTAGGACAGAGCGGCGTAAAGCATGGCGATTGGAACAAGGCCCAACTGAAGCTGGGCCGAAGGTTATCACTTAACTTTTTTCAGCCCCGAGAAAATACGGGGAGTTTCTTGGCCGGTGACAAGTATTGAAGGTTTAGGTTTTGGCTGCACCCTATTAGCGGCGGCTTCTGCTTTGCTTAGTATTTGCGAAGGTTTCAGTTCAGAGACCATCGAATACTCGGCAGTAGGCAATTCCCAGGTGCCATCATCGGTTCTAATTCTTTTGCTGAAACCTTCTGCCTTCATCTCATCGTGAAGCTTTTCATAATCATCGCTATCTGCATCATGCAACTCAACACGTACTGTGAAATTAGTCATATTGGAACTCCTGTAACAAGGGAGATAATAAGATAATTCTTAGCGAGTGAAGCTACAATTAATTTAATGGATGCCTCATGAAAGAACCTCGCATCTATGGAAGCCGATGGGACAAAGCCCGCCTTCGTTTCCTGCAACAGCATCCAGTGTGTGCGATGTGCGAACAGCAGGGAAGGATCACAGCGGCCACAGTCGTTGACCATATCGAACCGCACAAACTCAAAGACGCGTTGAAGTCGGGCAACCCACTTGCTATATCGAAAGCACAGTACCTGTTCTGGAATAAAGAGAACTGGCAGCCACTGTGCAAAGCACATCACGACTCAACGAAACAGAGAATGGAGAAGAGCGGCGCGGTAATAGGCTGTGATGCCAATGGCTACCCGCTCGATCCTGCGTCTCACTGGAGCACGTAATGAAAGACCTCAGCATTGAATACCGCGATGGAAAATTCGTTCGCCTGGTGATTGATGGCGTGGAGATGAAGGACGTGACATCCATTCAGTTCTCGCATGCTGTAGGGCAGGAGGTGCCGACAGTAACCGTCTCTGGGCATGTTGTCTCCGGGCGTGGGAAAGGCGCTCAGAAACTCGAACAGGTAAACAAACATTCGGCATAGCGCGGCGGCGTCAACTCGATTACATACCATGCGAAATCATTTCAAATGCAACGATATCAAATGAGAATGAATCGCATCAGGGCAGGGGGGGATCAAATCTTCAAAACCTTTGCCCCAAATGACCGCCGCCAAAGTTTGATTTTAACGCTAACCCGATTTTTTTAGTTTTAAGGTGTTGACATATGGCAGATAAACGAACCCGTTCCGACAGTTCGGCGGCAGCGGTTCAGGCCATGAAAAATGCAGCAGTGGACACCATCGATCCTCCGTCCCATGCAGGTTTGGAAAAAAAAGCCGAACCATTCTGGCATGACAATATCAGATCGAAAGCTCTGGACAGCTGGACGCCAGCCGACCTTCTGGCCGCTGTAGAACTGGCAAATAACCAGCTCTATATCACCGTTTTACGCAAGGATTTACGCAAAGAAGAACGCGTTCGCGGAGAGGCGCGAGACGAAGGGCTAATCAAAGACCTCCGTAAGCAAATTGTTGAACTGCAGCGAACCATCCTGGCTCAGCGCCGTGACCTGCAGATCCATTCCCACGCAACCAACGGCGAAAGCCGCGACCAGAAGAAACGCAATAAGAATGATCGTGATGCACGAAACACGAAAAGCGAGCATCAGGACCAGGACGACAACCTGATCGCCTTTCCCAAGCACGGATAAAAGACTATGACGCGAGGTGAGCGTGTAATAGCGTTCATCGAGCGCTATTGCATCGTGCCGGAAGGCAAGCTTATCGGCCAGCCAATGAGGCTGGACCCCTTTCAGAAAGAATTCATCCTGGCGGTTTACGACAATCCAGCCGGAACGGATATGGCGATCCTTAGCATCGCACGAAAAAATGGGAAGACAGGCTTAATCGCCGGAATCCTGCTGGCTCACCTGGTGGGGCCAGAAGCGGTGCAGAACACGCAAATTGTCAGCGGTGCACTTAGCCGGGAACAGGCGGCCATCGTTTTTAACCTCGCAGTGAAGATGGTTAACCTGAGCCCCAGTCTGCAGGAGATAGTGCACATAACACCAAGCGGCAAAAAGCTGATCGGCCTGCCGTGTAACGTCGAATACAAGGCTTTATCCGCAGAAGGTAAGACGACGCACGGCCTTTCCCCCATTCTGGCCATTCTCGATGAAACCGGGCAGGTTAGGGGGCCGCAGGATGATTTTATCGATGCAATAACTACCGCGCAGGGTGCCCATGAAAACCCGCTGCTGATTGTTATCAGTACGCAGGCAGCAAACGATGCTGACCTGCTGAGCATCTGGATTGATGATGCGGTCAAATCGAAAGATCCGCACATCGTGTGCCACGTTTATGAAGCGCCAAAGGACGCTGATATCAGTAAACGTGAGTCCTGGCTGGCTGCGAACCCGGCGCTGGGAACATTCAGGTCAGAAAAAGACATGGCGCGCCAGGCTGAGAAAGCTGGCCGAATGCCAAGCTTCGAAAATACCTTCCGAAACCTCAACCTCAATCAGCGAGTGTCTACCGTATCGCCGTTCATCTCCCGCAGTGTGTGGGAGCTTTGCGGAGAGATGCCTATTAACACGCCGAGGAAGTGGTACGCGGGGCTGGATCTGTCAGCCAGGAACGACTTAACGGCGCTGGTTATAGCTGGTGAAGCAGATGATGGTGTCTGGGATGTTTTCCCCTTCTTCTGGACACCGCAAAAGACTCTTGAAGAGAGAACCAAAACGGACCGCGCACCCTATGACGTTTGGGTGAGAGAGGGGCTGCTGCGCACCACGCCAGGCGCTTCGGTGGATTACTCATTCGTCGTTGCGGATATCGCTGAAATTATCGGTGATTTCGACCTTACCTCGATGGCTTTTGACCGCTGGCGCATTGACCAGTTCAGGAAGGATGCCGATGCCATTGGGCTGAACCTCCCTCTGGTCGAGTTCGGCCAGGGCTTTAAGGATATGGGGCCAGCTGTAGACACGCTGGAGTCTCTGATGCTTAACGGGCGTGTGAGGCATGGCATGCACCCCGTATTAACGATGTGTGCTGTGAATGCGGTAGTGGTGAAAGATGCTGCTGGCAACCGCAAGCTCGATAAATCCAAAGCAACGGGCCGTATTGATGGCATGGTCGCAATGACAATGTCCGTTGGTGCTGCTAATGGGGAAGTTACCGAACAGGGTGGTGACTTCGATGACTTCATTTTCCGACCGCTGAGCATGTGATGGAAGAACCTAAATACACGATTGACCTGCGAACCAATAATGGCTGGTGGGCAAGGCTGCAGTCCTGGTTTGTCGGCGGGCGTTTAGTCACCCCAAATCAGGGCTCACAGACGGGGCCCGTTTCGGCCCACGGACACCTAGGCGATTCATCCATTAACGATGAACGGATATTGCAAATTTCTACGGTGTGGCGTTGCGTGAGCCTGATTTCAACGCTTACGGCATGTTTACCACTCGATGTCTTCGAAACAGATCAGAATGACAACCGCAAAAAAGTGGATTTGAGCAATCCGCTGGCGCGGTTGCTGCGCTACTCACCGAATCAGTACATGACCGCCCAGGAATTCAGGGAGGCCATGACAATGCAGCTTTGTTTCTACGGTAACGCTTATGCACTGGTTGACCGCAACAGCGCGGGTGATGTGATCAGCCTTCTCCCGCTTCAGTCTGCCAATATGGATGTGAAACTTGTCGGTAAAAAAGTGGTTTATCGCTATCAACGCGACAGCGAATACGCCAACTTTTCCCAAAGAGAGATTTTTCACCTTAAAGGCTTCGGATTCACCGGGCTGGTCGGCCTTTCACCTATTGCTTTTGCCTGTAAATCGGCAGGTGTGGCAGTTGCGATGGAGGACCAGCAGCGCGATTTCTTTGCCAATGGCGCCAAGTCTCCGCAAATCCTTTCAACCGGCGAAAAGGTGCTGACTGAACAGCAGCGCTCGCAGGTTGAAGAGAACTTCAAAGAGATCGCCGGCGGCCCGGTAAAAAAACGCCTCTGGATTCTGGAAGCGGGCTTTTCCACATCGGCAATTGGCGTAACGCCACAGGATGCCGAAATGATGGCCTCCCGAAAATTCCAGGTTAGCGAGCTGGCGCGGTTCTTTGGCGTACCGCCTCACCTTGTCGGCGATGTTGAGAAGTCAACGAGCTGGGGATCGGGTATCGAGCAACAGAATCTCGGCTTCCTGCAGTACACGCTGCAGCCCTATATCTCCCGGTGGGAAAACAGCATTCAGCGATGGCTGATCCCGTCTAATGACGTTGGCCGCCTACATGCTGAGCACAATCTTGATGGTCTGCTGAGGGGCGATTCTGCCTCCCGTGCCGCGTTCATGAAGGCAATGGGAGAGTCTGGACTCCGTACCATCAACGAAATGCGCCGAACGGACAATATGCCGCCATTGCCTGGTGGCGATGTGGCGATGCGACAGGCGCAGTATGTGCCGATTACCGACTTAGGAACCAACAAAGAGCCCCGAAATAACGGGGCTTAATTTTATGGGGGCCGTGATGCCTGAAATCGTAAAAACGCTGTCCTTCGACGAGACAGAAATCAAATTCACCGGTGACGGTAAACAGGGGATTTTTGAAGGCTATGCCTCTGTTTTTAATAACACCGATTCCGATGGCGACATCATTCTGCCCGGGGCGTTTAAAAACGCACTGGCGAACCAGACCCGCAAAGTCGCGATGTTTTTCAACCACAAGACGTGGGAGCTGCCGGTTGGTAAATGGGACAGCCTGGCTGAAGACGAAAAAGGCCTGTATGTGCGCGGTCAACTTACGCCAGGGCACAGCGGCGCCACCGACCTGAAAGCGGCAATGCAGCACGGTACGGTTGAGGGGATGTCGGTTGGCTTTTCCGTTGCGAAAGACGATTACACCATCATTCCCTCAGGCCGCATTTTTAAGAATATCCAGGCTCTGCGCGAAATCAGCGTCTGCACTTTCCCCGCCAATGAACAGGCTGGCATTGCAGCCATGAAAAGTGTCGACGGTATTGAAACGATCCGTGATGTGGAGAACTGGCTGAGGGATTCAGTCGGGCTCACCAAATCACAGGCAGTTGGGTTAATAGCCCGGTTTAAGTCAGCGATTCGGAGCGAGTCCGAGGGCGACGGAAACGAAGCACAAATCAACGCTCTGCTTCAGAGCATCAAATCTTTCCCTTCTAATTTAGGTAATTAATTATGTCTGAACTCGCTCTCATTCAAAAAGCCATCGAAGAGTCACAGCAGAAAATGTCCCAGCTTTTCGATGCGCAGAAAGCAGAAATCGAAAGCACTGGCCAGGTTTCTAAGCAGCTGCAGTCCGACCTTGCGAAAGTACAGGAAGAACTGACCAAATCCGGAATTCGCCTCTTCGATCTTGAGCAGAAACTGGCCTCCGGTGCCGAAAATCCGGGTGAGAAGAAATCCTTCTCCGAACGCGCTGCGGAAGAACTGCAGAAGTCCTGGAACGGAAGCAAAGGCAGCTTCGACGCGAAAACCTTTAACAAGTCGCTGGGCAGTGATTCCGATTCTGCAGGCAGCCTGATCCAGCCGATGCAGGTTCCAGGCATCATCATGCCGGGCCTGCGCCGTCTGACCATTCGTGATCTGCTGGCGCAGGGCCGCATTTCCAGTAACTCCCTGGAATACGTCCGTGAAGAGGTGTTTACCAATAACGCCGATGTGGTGGCCGAGAAAGCGCTGAAACCTGAATCGGATATCACCTTCAGCAAACAGACCGCGAACGTAAAGACCATCGCGCACTGGGTGCAGGCATCACGTCAGGTGATGGACGATGCGCCAATGCTGCAGTCCTACGTTAACAACCGCCTCATGTACGGTCTGGCACTGAAGGAAGAAGGCCAGCTGCTGAACGGCGACGGCACCGGGGATAACCTGGAAGGTCTGAACAAAGTGGCAACCGCCTACGATACCTCGCTGAATGCCGCCGGAGACACCCGCGCTGACATTATCGCTCACGCCATTTATCAGGTGACCGAATCTGAGTTTAGCGCTTCCGGTATCGTCCTGAACCCGCGCGACTGGCACAACATTGCGCTGCTGAAAGACAACGAAGGCCGCTATATCTTCGGTGGTCCTCAGGCGTTTACCAGCAACATCATGTGGGGCCTGCCAGTGGTTCCGACTAAGGCGCAGGCCGCCGGCACCTTTACGGTGGGCGGTTTTGATATGGCCTCACAGGTGTGGGATCGCATGGATGCCACCGTGGAAGTCAGCCGTGAAGACCGCGATAACTTCGTGAAAAACATGCTGACCATCCTGTGTGAAGAGCGCCTGGCGCTGGCGCACTATCGCCCGACGGCAATCATCAAGGGCAGTTTCTCTTCTGGCTCATGATGGAGGGGGCGGGGTGACCCGCCCTTTTAACGTATGGCGATAGATGTTCTGGATGTAATTGGCCTCCCCCTGTTTAAGCAGCAGATTGAATTTGAGGAAGACGACAGGGACGAGCTGATCACCCTGTACGCTCAGGCAGCTTTTGACTACTGCATACGCTGGTGTGATGAACCAGCATGGAAAGTTGCAGCTGATATTCCTGCAGGCGTTAAGGGCGCCGTTCTCCTTGTCTTTGCTGACATGTTTGAACACCGCACCGCGCAAAGCGAAGTACAGCTATATGAGAACGCTGCAGCAGAACGCATGATGTTCATCCATCGCAACTGGCGCGGTAAATCTGAACCTGAGGAGGGCTCCTGATGGAACCAGGACGATTCAGGCACCGGGTAAAAATTCTCACCTTCACGACTTCGCGCGATCCATCTGGTCAGCCGGTTGAATCGTGGACTGGTGGCAACCCGATCCCGGCTGAGGTAAAGGGGATCAGCGGCAGAGAGCAGCTTTCAGGCGGCGCGGAAACGGCGCAGGCAACCATTCGCGTCTGGATGCGCTTCAGGTCAGAGCTGAACGCCTCTTCTCGTCTGGAAGTGCTCAGCGGCCCATATAAAGGTCAGGTGCTAAATATCATCGGTCCTCCTGTAGCAAATGCGACCGGCACTCGCCTGGAAATTCTTTGCAAAACGGGAACTGAAAAATGATTGAGACGAGCCTCGATTTTTCCGGGTTAAATGACATCGCAAAGGATCTGGAGGCGCTTAGCCGCGCTGAAAACAACAAGGTTCTGCGTGATGCCACTCGCGCTGGCGCCGAAGTGCTTAAGGAAGAAGTGATCGCCCGCGCTCCGGTGCGTACCGGGAAACTGAAAAAAAACGTGGTGGTGGTGACCCAAAAAAGCCGCCGCCGCGGGGAAATTTCTTCCGGTGTCCACATTCGTGGTGTTAACCCGCGCACCGGGAACAGCGATAACACGATGAAGGCGAATAACCCGAGAAACGCCTTTTACTGGCGATTCGTCGAAATGGGTACCGTTAACATGCCGCCGCACCCTTTCATTCGTCCCGCGTTCGATGTACGCCAGGAGCAGGCGACGGAGGTCGCAATCAGGCGCATGAACCAGGCCATTGACGAGGCATTAAGCAAATGACGGAAGACGATCTCTATCCTCTGCTGGCGCCGCTGGCCGGAGGGCAGGTTTATCCCTACGTTGCGCCGCTCGGCAGTGACGGGAAGCCTTCAGTCTCTCCACCCTGGGTAATTTTCTCGATTATTACCGACGTGGCCGCAGACGTTCTTTGCGGTCAGGCTGAATCTGCCGTTTCTGTGCAGGTTGATGTCTATTCCAGCACCATCGCTGAAGCGCGCACGATCAGGAATATGGCGCTTGATGCACTGCAGGTGCTGAAGCCGGAAAGCATTGTGAAAACGCCGGGCTATGAGTCTGATCTGCGCTATCACCGGGCGACGCTCGAATTTCAGGTAACCGTTTAACTTTACCCACCATAACAGACCGCTCCGGCGGTCTTTTTTTTAACTGGAGAAACCATGACCAGTAAGTATGAAGTCACAAAGGGGATGACCTTTGCCGTCTCCGACGCACCCGTAACCGCCGAGGATTTTAACGCCTCAGGTTTCCCGGGGGCTGGTGTTACCTGGCTGGAAGCAGCCTGTGCAACAAAGGAGATCACCTTCACCGGCGGGCAGAAAGGGGATATCGACGTAACCACGCTGTGCTCAACTGAACAGGAGCAAACCAACGGCCTCGCCGCGCCTGCTGAAATGAGCATTACCCGTAACTGGGTTGGCGATGAAGCAGCGCAGGAGGCACTGCAGACCGCTTACGAAAATGACGAACTGCGTGCGCTGCGTGTGGTATTTCCGTCTGGCAATGGTTTCAACGTGCTGGTGGAGGTACGCCAGAGCTCATGGTCTGCCGCAACATCTTCCGTTGTTGGCGCTACCTATTCTCTGCGTGTACGCGGCAAACCGAAACGCATCTACGCGTCTGGTTCCTGAGCGGCTTCGGCCGCTTTTTTTATCCCTCCGATCATGTAACAAGAGAAAAATGAAATGCCGCAAAAAACATCACAGAATTCATTACGCAACGTGGCGCTTACAGCATCGAAAGCCTATCGCACCAAAGAAGGTATCACGGTCCCTGAATGGGATGGCGCAAAGGTAACGCTGCGTGAACCCTCTGGCGATGCCTGGGTGAAATTCCGGGAGATCGTTAATCCCCAGCTCGCCGAGGGCGAAGAGGCACCGACGCTGACGGAGGCGGAAAAGTTTCTGCGTAACAAAGAGGCTGATGTGGTTCTGTTTATTGACGTTCTGCTGGATGAAAACGGCGAGCGAGTATTCAGCGATGAGGATCAGGAGCAGGTATCTAAAATTTATGGTCCAGTGCACTCCCGCCTGCTGGCTCAGGCCCTCAACCTCGGCATGAGCCAGGAAGAAGCGGGAAAGCCGTAAAGCAGCCGCTGACCTTCTTCCTGATGTCGCTGGCGCTCCGGTTGGGGCGTACTCTCCACGAACTGCGCCAGACCATGACCGCCAGCGAGCTCAAAATGTGGATCGAGTTCGACCGCATCAGTCCGATTGGTGACTGGCGCGCCGATGCTCAGGCGGCGCAGATCTCCGTTGCAATGCTGAACTCTCAGGGCGGGAAATTCACCATTCCTGACGTGATGCTGAAATGGGGTGAGCAGGAAGAAGGCGCTGAAGTCTCTGAACTTGAAGAATGGATGTCCAGTCTTTAATGCCCGCGGCTGCGGGCTTTTTTATGGGTGAAATATGGCAACGCTGCGCGAGCTAATCATCAAAATTTCGGCGAATTCAACTTCTTTCCAGTCTGAGATCGCCAGAGCGTCCCGCATGGGAACGGATTACTACCGCACTATGGAGCAGGGCGGGAAAAAAGCTGCAGCGGCCACGCGTGAAACGAAGCGGTCTTTGGCTGAACTTAATTCTCAACTTGCAACCGTGCGATCTTCTGCGGCCGGACTTGCCGGGGCGTGGGCTGGTGCATTTGCCACACATCAGCTGGTTCAGTTTGCCGATACCTGGAACCAAATGAATGGGCGCTTGCGGCTGGCGTCCACATCGACAGAAGATTTTGCTGCAGCACAGCGCACCCTGATGGATATCAGCCAGCGCACCGGTACATCGCTTACTGCCAACTCTAATCTATATAGCCGTATTGCGCAGTCCATGCGCTCAGCAGGTTACGCTTCCGCAGAAGTAGCGAAAGTAACCGAAACTGTTGCTACATCCCTGAAGTTATCAGGTGCCAGTACAGAAGAAGCCAGCTCCGTTATCACTCAGCTCAGCCAGGCGTTAGCGTCTGGTGTTTTGCGTGGTGAGGAATTCAACTCCATCATGGAGAACGGGGGAAGGCTGGTAAAACTGCTGGCTGATGGCCTGGGTACCACTGTTGGCGGTTTGCGTAATATGGCCAACAATGGCGAGTTGACTACAGATAAGATCGTCCCGTTGCTGACCAACGTCGAGATTCTGCGCAAAGAGTTCGACACTCTCCCGGCATCAATCAGCGGATCTGCACAGAAAGTACAAAACGCCTTTCTCGCGTGGGTGGGCGGTGCGAACGATGCCGTTGATGCATCCTTCGCGCTTTCCGGCGTGCTGGATGGGCTGGCAAATAACATAGATGATGTGGCTAACACCGCAGGCATTCTGGTTGGTGTTGGGCTGGCCCGTTATTTTGGGAATATGGTCGGCAGTGTTGGAGAGTCCACACGGGCTGTCCTCGCTAATACAGCTGCCGAAGTCGCACTGGCGCAGGCGCAGGTTCGCGGTGCACAGGTTAGCGTTGCTGCTGGTCGCCAGGCTGTTTACCGCGCTCAACAGGCACGCGCAGCGGCGACGAGTATTGAGGCTCAGATTGTCGCTGAGCGTAATCTTGATGCAGCTCAGGCATCACTGAATACGGCGCTTGCTGGCAGGGCCTCTGCAGTTAACAACCTCACCAATACAGCCTCGGTCATGTCACGGCTGGGTAGTGGGGTGCTGGGTATTCTCGGTGGATGGCCTGGAGTTATTATCGGTGCCGGTGCGGCGATGTATGGTTTGTATCAGCACACCCAGCAGGTGCACAAGGAGGCGGTTGGCTTTGCCAATAATCTGGATGAAATAAACGGTAAGCTGCAGCAGATGTCGGTGCTGGGGCTGCGCTCTACTGCTGCCGATGCCCGTACATCGTTACAGGCACAAATGCAGGACCTGGCCGCTCTCGATTCACAAATTGCGAAAGTGAAAGACAGCCTGAAGGCGGTTGACCAAATCCAGCAGGACTACAACCGTCACCCGACGCTGACTCAGATCAATACCTTCATGGATCAGGCCGATATCACGGCCAAAAACGTTGAACTTACCGACAAGCTGAACCAGCTGGAGTACCAGAGGGAACAGGCAGCGTCAAAGGTTGAGCAAACGCAGAAGCTGGTTAACGATGCCAGCGATAAGGCAACACAAAAGGCTATTGAGCAGGCTGGTGCCGTTTCAATCCTGAAAGGTGCGTATGACCTGCTTAACCGCTCAATGTCAGCGACCGCTGGTGCCAAGCCGCCTCAATTTGCCGGGCCCGTCGTTTCAATGGCGAACGCAACACCTCAGCAGCAAACGGCACTGGAGCGCTCACGCCGAGATAACGAGCTGGCCAGCCTAAGCGGTTTAGAGAAGCTCCATCAGCAGCACGTCTATGAAGCAGAAGACCTGAAGCTGACGGGGGCGCTTTACACCCAGTACATCTACAACAAGGATCAGGCAGCCAAAAAGGATGCAGCAGCTGCGGAGGCAAAAAAAACCTCCACCGCTGCCTCAAATGCGCAGAGTAAAGCCGAGCGCGAAGCGGCCAGCACCGCCGAACAGTATTCGCGGAAAATGGCCGATCTGAGCGTGGCTATCGACGTGCAGCGCGTGCGGGCAACGGAGGGAGAAAAATCCTCCGACCTTTATGCGGCTTCACACCAGGCCGGCACTAAATGGACGGATGAGCAGCGCAGGGCTATTCAGGCATCGTCTA
This sequence comes from Enterobacter sp. PI-10, assembly GCF_027947695.1. Taxonomy (NCBI): domain Bacteria; kingdom Pseudomonadati; phylum Pseudomonadota; class Gammaproteobacteria; order Enterobacterales; family Enterobacteriaceae; genus Enterobacter; species Enterobacter sp. PI-10. Next base: position 260,088 of record NZ_JAJNOG010000001.1, read on the forward strand.
CAGAACTGGCGAAGTGGACTCAAAAAGCTGATGAGAACGTGCGCAAGCAGCGCGAACAGGCTGATGCCCTGAAGGATTTAACTGAAGCGGCCAGGAAGTTCAGGGACGAGGCAACGCTGACAACTGAAACCAGAGGAATGAGCGATCGCCAGCGCAGCCGGTTCGATGAAACGCAGCAGATTGACCGTGTTTTCGCCAAAACTGACGGCGGTACCGAAGCAATCGCACAGCGTGCGGCGGCTCTCGATGCGCTGGACAAAAAATATAAAGCAATCGCTGCTTCTGAGGCTGACTGGACTGCAGGCGCCGAGAAGGGATTTAAAAACTGGCTTGATACCGCTTCTGATTATTCCTCGCAGACAGCAGACCTTGTGAACAACTCAATGACAGGTCTTATCGGAAATATTTCCGATGCTTTATCAGGCAATAAAGTTGACTGGGAGGATTGGTCGAAATCGGTACTGGCTTCTATGCAAAAAATTATCCTCAACGCAATGTTGGTAAATTCGTTGAAGTCTGCAGGAGGCGGGGGACTGTTCGGTTCTCTTGGTGGTCTTTTTGGTGGGGGTGATGCAACCTCTGCAGGAAGTACACCATCAGGCGCATATTCCGGCGCGGCCAGCGGACTGAAGTTTGCCAAAGGCGGCGTCTTTGATTCCCCAAATCTTAGCCATTTCAGTAATTCGATCATTTCCAGCCCGACGATGTTCAAATTTGCCAAAGGCGATGGATTGATGGGTGAAGCTGGCCCCGAGGCTGTGATGCCACTAACCAGAACATCGAATGGCACTCTTGGCGTCAGGATGGTCGGCACTACAGCTGCTGGTGGGGGAGGTGGTGAAATCCATATCACCCAGCATATCAATGTTTCTGGTAACGGTGACGCCGCGCTTAATCGTGCCATGCAGGAGGCTGCGCGTCAGGGAGCTGCCGATGGTGCTAAAAAAGCGCGTCAGGACATGCTGAGTGATTTTCAGACCAACGGTCAGGCCAGGAGGATGCTTGGCGTTTAAATAAGGAGTGACTATGTCTGTGCTTGAATGGCCTGAAGATGTATGTCCGGCGTCGCTGACGTGGCGGCCGGAAAGTAACACAAAAACATTTCGTTCCCCGTTTAATGGTGCATCACAGACCGTCCGTTTCCCCGGCACCCGCTGGATCTGCTCCCTGACGTTTAGCAACCTTACAGATGATAAATCCCGGCGCATCGATGCGCTGGTGGCCGATCTGGATGGTGAATATGGCAGGGTGAAGATCAGAGACTGGGGGAGAGGGGGCAGGACGCCAGCCGGAAATCCGGTGGTTTCTGACGCGAACCAGACCGGTACGCAGCTCGGCAGTAAGGGCTGGACACCAGGTACACTGGTACTGCGCACCGGTGATTACTTTACCGTTAATGACGAGCTGAAGATGGTCACCGCCGATGTGACCAGCACTGCTGCAGGAACTGCCGTTATTCCCTTTGCGCCTATGTTGCGTGCCTCTCCCCCTGCTAACGGAAAAATCGAAGTCGCTAAGCCATACGGCATTTTCAAGCTGAAGGATAACCAGCAGGGGGCTGGTAATCGCGTGCCTGGCGTTTTTACCAGCTATACGCTGGAGTTTGAGGAGGCTTTCTGATGCTGTATTCCCCGTTTTCTGATTCGATGGTGGACTGCCTATCCCGCGACAGGGTTACCGCCGTGCTGGCGGCCAATGTCCAGTTTGAGTCCGGTACCGCCTACGTTCATTCCGGTACCGGCACGCTGGTGTTGGGAGGTTATGTCTATTACGGCATGGGTACGATGGGCGCCATCGACGATGTAGGCGAAACCAACACAACAAGCCCGACACAGCTCAGGATGACGCTATCCGGGCTGGATATGTCGCTGTTTGCCAAAACGCTCAATGAGCGCTGTGTGGGAAGGCCTGCAGAACTGTATCTGGTGGCTATGGATGATAACGGCATTGTTCAGGTGGCCGACCTTATTTTTAAGGGGCGGGTTTCCGGCACCGGAGCAACGGCGGGTGAAACGAATGCCCTGCAGTACACCGTCAGTAATATTTTTGAGGACTGGCAGCGACCGTTCCCGGACCGCTATACCGACGAGTCACACCAGTCCACTCAGCCAGGCGACCGCATATTTCGTTACGTCGCGCAGATGGCAGAACGTTCAATTTACTGGGGCAGCAAAAAAGATGCGCCAGGGTTTACCTATTCGTGAGGAAGCATGAAGCATCCAGACTGGCATAACAGATTAATCGCCGTGATAAGGGCCGCTGAAAAGCGGCCTTTTTTATGGGGCGAACATGACTGCTGCCTGTTTGCGGCAGATTGTGCGGAAGCGATGACCGGGGATAATTTCGCCGATGGCTGGCGCGGGACCTACGACAGCGAAACGGGCGCAAAAAAGGCGCTGCTGCGCGGCGGCGGCTCACTTGAAAAGGTGCTGGCTAAATACCTCGATGAAGTGCCGGTGAAGATGGCTCAGCGCGGAGATATCGCTGTAGTGGAAAACGCGGGTACCCGATGCGCCGGGGTAATTTACGGTGGTGCAGTGTGGGTGCCGGGAGAAGCGGGGCTGGTTTGCCTTCGGATTAAGCCCCTGAGTACGTGGAGGGTTCGCTGATGCCTGCTGCAATCCCTATCATCGCGACGGTAGCCGCTGGCGCCGCGGCAGCCAATGGAGCCTACGCTATCGCAATGGCAATCACCATTGCCGCTCAGGTCGCCACACAGATGATGACGAAGAAGCCATCACTGGGGTCTTACCGGGATACTGCAGAGCGTAAGCAGGTGCTGCGCGCGGCTGCCAGCCCTAAAACGGTTGTTTATGGCAGGACCGTATCTGCAGGCACTCTGTTTTTCGCTGAAGAACAGTCTGGCGAGCAGACTGATGGTGAATGGGTTCACCTTGCCATTACCCTCGCGGGGCACCCAATTTCAGGCACGGGTACCATTTACCTGGGCGATGATGATATCGGCTCCTATGGCGAGAGCGCCACGTATGAAGTGCATATAGACCGCCAGGCAGCGGATCCGTTTATGCTGGCAAATTGCCCGTCGTGGAAAGATGACATGATCGGCAAGGGGATTTCCTGGCTGCGTCTGTCTTTGAAATACAATGCTGAGAAATTCCCGTCCGGCATCCCGAACGTGAAGGTTGAGAAGACGGGCCGTAAAGTATACGACCCGCGCACCGGTCGCACGGAGTACAGCAACAATCTGGCGCTGTGTGTGCTGGACTATTACCGGAGTTACCTGAAAGTCGCTGATGCTGATATTAACTGGGATCAGTTTCAGGAGGCGGCCAACATCTGCGACGAGCTGGTGACTAACGGCGACGGCACGACGGAAAAGCGTTACACGCTGAACGGGGAATTTGACCTCAGCGAAAATAAAGCGAGCATTCTTGAGGCGATGCTGACAGCTGGCGCAGCAGAGCCAACCTACATCGCCGGTAAACATGGCATCCTCGTTGGCGCGTATTACGGTCCCGCAACCGAAGTTATTACCGAGAGTCAGCTGGCTGGTGATATCGAGATCATGCCTGAGGTGTCACAGTCAGAGCGCGTTAACACCATCAGCGGTACGTTTGTCGATCCTAAACAGACCTATTCTGAAGCCGATTTTCCATCAGTATCTGTGAGCGAGTGGGTAACCGAAGACGGCGTGGAGATATCGCAGGATCTTAAGCTGCGTTTCGTTACGTCTGAATTTCAGGCCCAGCGCCTGGCAGACATCAAGCTCAAGCGGACCCGCATTTCCCGCACAATGAATCTCACGCTGAACCTCAGTGGCTACCGCTACCGCCCCGGTATGTATGTAAAAGTTAATTTTCCCTCGCTTGGGATCGTTAACGTTGAGATGCGCGTGACCGACTGGAAATTTGGCGTGCAGAACGGCGTGCAGATCACACTGAAGCAGGAAACTGCTGACGTGTGGGGAGACGCCATCGGTAAACCCATCGATCGCCCACCGTTTACCCAGCTTCCATCTGGTGGGGTGGCTCAGCCTCAGAATCTGAAGTACACCGTAGAGGAAATTGGTCAGGTGGTGCAAGGCGTTCTCTCCTGGCAGAACATCGGGCAGTTTGTCTATAACCAGGTTGTCATTCGCAGGAATGGCCAGGCGGTGCTCACAGCCCAGGTTCCCGGCTCCTTCACGCGATTAACCGGCCTGCTGCAGGATACCTATACAGCCCACGTCACCGCCGTTAATCAGATGGGGGCATCATCACCTGAGGCATATCTTGAATTCAGTATTGAGGCGCCGCCTCCGCCGTCGGGTGTTACGGTAGAGCAGGCGTTTTTTGCTGTGATGCTCATTCCCCGCCTCGCAGCTGTGACAAACGTCTCCACCCAGTTTGATTTCTGGACGTCAGGTGAGCAGCCGCTTGCCAGCGCTGATACGGCGACAGTGGAGGCCGGAGCCACGCGCGCGGGTATGGGTACGACATGGACCAGTCACAACCTGAAAAACGGGCATACCTATTACTGGTATATCAGAACCATCAACGCGTTTGGTGCGTCTGCCTTCGTCGAGGTGGCCGCGCTTTGCCAGACAGATACCGGTGAACTCATCGACATCATTGATGATTCTGTTCGGGATTCTGATGCCTTTAAAAATATCTCGGAAGGTGTGGACACCAATCTTGAAGCTGCCATGCAGAATGCCCTGGCTAATCACGGTACGGTTGAACATCAGTACCAGCAGTTAGGCGAAGTGCGCGCTGATGTTCTGGTTGTTAAAACGACAGTGGCTGAAGTGGATCACGCTCTTGCTGATTTGTCAGAGTACGTTCAGGCGCAGGTCGGGGATTTAACCGCCGCGGTTAACCAGAAAATGACGGCAGAGGTGAACAGTGATGGAACCGCAAAGGCATCGTATACGCTGAACCTTGGGATCGTTCGTAATGGCGTTAAATACAACACTGGTTTTGGCATGTCGATTGAGCCATCCGGCGGTTCCTACAAATCTACAGTGGTCTTTGCTGCCGATCAGTTTGGTATCTACTCGGGAAGCGATCCGGGAAATTACCAGGCTGCATTTTTTGTCTATAACGGTCAGGTGTTCATCCGTGATGCCTTTATTCAGGACGGCAGCATTACTAACGCGAAGATTGGGAATTACATCCGATCAACAAACTATGTCGCTGGTCCCGGCGGCGCAGGCTGGAACATTGATAAAGGCGGGAACTGTGAGCTGCACGGCGCGCTGTATGCCGCCAGCGGTAATTTCGCGTTCACCGGGAACGGTAATGGCGTCACCATTGACGGGAAGGGCGTAAAAATTGATCTCGGCGGCGGTAACCTGATTGTTCTTGGAGAGTGGTAACTATGCCAAAAGGATTACGTATTACCTACGCCGATGGCGGCCCGGCAATGGAAATAACTGCCGGGCTTCGCTGCCCTTCGTTTTGCCAGAACGTCAGCGAAGCATGGGATGTTAACCAGTATACGATTAATCAGCGCGTGGATGGCAGCCAGATCGTCGTTATCCCGCGTAATACCGTTTACAAACTTAACAGGGGTACAAACCTCATTCCCACGATCGGCATGCTGGATGGATTTACCGTATCAGATAACACCATCACCATGAATACCTGGTGGAGTGATAACTGGGGGCGCGCAAAAACTTTTGACGCGTCTATCTGGCAAATACTCCCGGCCTCGTCCGGTAGGGGATTGCTGATTCAGGACAGCACGGATTTCCTCTCAATCACTGACGCCACAATGTCGGGCTACTGCGTCTGGCGCGGCACCATCACTTTCACCGGGAGCTGGGCGACGCCGACGACAAATATCTCACGTGATCGATATTTGGTGTTTGCGAAATGGAGCGCAGATAACGTCACCATCGAGTTTGACGGTTTAAACATTCTTGCGACGGTAGATCATTCTGGTCTCGATCAGGCCGCGACCGTAACCATGCAGATCGCGATTTTTGCCAGTGGCGTAAGTCCGACACTAGGAAGGGGACTGAATATTATCAAAGGCGGTGTTTGCGTGTTCTCCACCACGCGCAGGCCATTTGTGTACCGGAACCAGACCTATACACCATCATGGTCAAATACCGATATTGGCGAGGGCATGATTTTGCTTGGCCGCTATGGCTATAACAGCGAGGTCTACACCGGCTGGGACTACATCAAATGGGCGGGCCTGATCCGCAGCGGCAATCTGGTGCGTGCCGGGAGGGGAAGAAATGCCGCTTCATGGACATCACAGTACAGTGTTGTAGGGCGACGCCTGACAAGTCTCTCCATCCCCATTATTGATGCAATTTACTGACAACCCGCTCTGGCGGGTTTTTTATTATCAGAATTCGGGAGTCTATTATGTCAGCAGGCACTATTACCCTGACAAACGGTTCCGCTATTGTTGGCGGTTCCGGAACTTCATTCTCAACCGAACTTGCTGCTGGTGACTTTATTGTCTCTACTGTGGGCGGTGTGTCGTATACATTGCCCGTAAAATCGGTAGAGAGTAATGCGCAACTTACGCTGGTCAGCAACTTTACCGGGCCTACTCAAGCCGGTGCGGCATGGTCAGCGATTCCCCGCGTGGCGCTGAACATGGTAACGGCCGCGCTGGTGGCGCAAAGTGCTGAAGCGCTGCGTGGACTGAATTACGACAAACAGAATTGGCAACGCATTTTTTCTGGAACCGGCAATGTAACGGTAACCCTGCCAGATGGAACAACATGGACGGGCCCAGCCTGGAATAGCTTTACCACATCACTGGATGGCGTTACCACATCGCTAAATAACATTACAACATCGCTTTTAGGCAAAGCGGAAAAAGGTGCAAACAGCGACATTACATCGATCAGCGGACTCACGACAGCGCTATCTATAGCACAGGGTGGTACCGGCTCGACCACTGCATCAGGTGCTCGCCAAAACCTCGGTTTAGGAACTGCGGCAACGAAGGATACTGGTACGGCGTCAGGGCAAGTTTTACTGGCAGGCGCTGCTTTTGGCTTGGGTAGCAATTTAGCTGCGTACTCATATTCGCAGCCAACGGGTTTTTATACGGGTCAACAAGATGCTCCAACTCCAGGTTACGGTGGCGGATGCATCAGAATGAGCTCCGGTAACTACCAGGTAGAGTTATACTCCCCACTTGCTGGCCCGGTCAGGTTTTTTGCTCGTAATATCAACACATCTACTGGCGGCAGCGCCTGGGCAGAATACTATTCTACTGCGAACACCACTAAGGCCAGCGATGGAACACTAAAAGCAGCCTCGCCGGTTGCACGGATTGTTAAATCTCAAGAGGAAAACCAGCGAAGCGATATTGCTGATGATGGTTTTTTATGGTGCGGTTGCGGTACAGCTAACGTCGAGGCGGAAGGGATCAGCATTTCCCGAACTGATATCGGCGTATATATCCTCACTGGTTCTGAAGGCCTGGCATCTGAAGGCTGGCAGCTCCTGCCGCCCATGGACCCCGGCGGTATGGGAGAACTTGGCATTGTTGAAGCTGAGCAAACCGATAACGGCGAGCTGACAATTCGCCTGTTTAAACGCAAGTACATGCTGGGTGATGAAGGTGAGATTGTAAAAACAAAAGGGGAGCCAATCGACGTACCGGCTAACAGCTGGATTGATGTTCGTCTTGATATGCCGGCGAGCAGCATCTGGAATCGGCATCGTAAACAGGAAATTGAAGCAGATAATCAAATCCCAGGTTCATAAATAAAACCGCCACCCATCTTATGCAAGAATGGGCGGCGGCTGGTTGCTCAGTGTTCATGCCAAGCTACCGAGTTGCATTTTACTTCAAATGCATTTTGGTGTCCCTTTTCACAATGTGACTGGCTTTCCATTCAGAATATTCTCTAAGTAACCATCTCGAACTTCTTCCAAGCTTTACCGGAGCAGGAAATTCTCCCCGCTTTATAATTGAGTAAAAGTATTTTGCTGTGAACCCCGAATCGTTAGTTATGTATTTGAGGTCAATGAATGAATCATCAGAAAGGTTAGTGCGAGCTTTTGGCATCATGCATTTATTTCCTTTAGTCGTGGACTTGTTGAAAATGTGCGAAGTTAAAAATTAACTTTACACGCTACTTATCCTTCATAGATGCTCGAACTTTTTCAGTGATCCATGCTTCCACTTCTGTTGATACCCACCTTACGGAACTACCTATCTTGATAGAGTTTGGGAACTCACCCGCGTTCATCCACTTGTAAATAGTCGTTTTTTTGAACCCACTGGTGCGGCAAACCTCTTTTAGGTCCATCAAATATATGTTCAACTGTCATCCTCCTCGTTAAAAATTGTGTGTAGGTTATGGAATATCAAACAGTTCGAATCGAGCCTAATAAATGGGTTACAGAGTCTTTACTGATGGCAATCACGGGCCTCACAAAGAACGCTATCAGATCTGCACGGGAAAAATCATGGATGGAGGGAAGAGAGTATCGACACTATTCAGGCGATTGTCAGCCTAAGGATAACAGTCCGATAATGTATAATCGGTTAGAAGTAGATGCCTGGGTTGAGAGACAAAAACCTGCCGTTCCACGTCAACGCAAATGACGTTGGTTGGACAGGAAACACACTACTGAAAGTGCGAATGTTTCTGGTATAGCTTTGCTCGTTTGCATTTGGGGGTATTATTGGGGGTACGTCTCATTCATTTAGCTTGTTTTTATATTTAAAATCATAAAATTGCACGCTTGGTTTCAATCCTACAGGGCGCCATTTAATTTCATAGAGTTACGCCTCCTTCACATCCTCCTGATTTCCATTGTGGGACATATTTGGGACATCACCCCTAAAATTTACCGGTCATGAAGGACATTTATGTGGTATCTACTCGCAACTTCGCTTGCCGCACTCTCTCTTAATAAAAGCCTGGCTTACCTGATGCTGGGATTAACGGCATTTCTCGGCTGGAAACAGAGTATTCTTGACGCCCCGGCGCTGCTGGTTATTGCATCAATCGTTGTTGGCTGGTCTGTTGTTGAATGGCTACGTAATAAAAATAATAAATACACATATCTGGTCGAAGGCCTGTGCGTGGTCATCGCCGTTGCCCTGGTTTTGCATGTGATCCCGGGTTTTCATAACCCAAAGGTGCTGGATGCTGTCGTCGTTGGTCCGCAAAGCAAACCGTTCAGTATGTACTTTAATATGGACAAGGCGGTGGTGCCGTTTTTTTTAATTACGTGCATGCCAACGTTGTTCGTAGCAAAACCCCTCTATAAAATTGGCAAGCTCGGCTGGGGAATATTGGTACTTGCGGTACCCGCTCTGTTACTTCTGGCTGTGGCGTTGGGCGGGCTGAGAATTGAGCCACATGCGCCAGAATGGTTCGCGCAATTTGCCCTTGCGAATATTTTCTTCGTCTCTTTGGCCGAGGAAGCCCTGTTCAGAGGCTACCTGCAGCAGCGCTTGTCCCGGATCGTTCATCCTGTTGTCGCGCTGTTGATTGCCTCAGTCATCTTTGGGCTGATGCATTATAGCGGCGGTTTACTGCTGATTATTTTTGCCAGCCTCTCCGGCATTATTTACGGCCTGGCGTGGATGTGGAGCGGCAGGCTCTGGGTTGCAACGTTATTCCATTTTGGGCTGAACGGCGTGCATTTATTGTTCTTCACCTATCCTGTGTATGCCCCTCATGCGGTTATGTGATGCTTTTTAAATTAGTAGTCTTATAAATTTAGCTACCTCCGGATAAGCATACAAAGCCCCGCAATATCGGGGCTTTTATATCTGCCGGGCGCATGAATAACAGATTTACCTTCGCGTCATAATAAATAGAAGGCTAATTAATTCATTACAGGCAGGCTTAAGGTTTTCTTAATCTAATAATTATCTCTCATTAAAATTTGGATTTTTATCATTCTAAAATCTGCTAAAAAGAAATTTTACACTTTTACGACTAAACTCGATTGATACTAATTATCATTAGCGTTGTTGTATGCTTTAATCCTGTCCCACAAAGCTATGAGTGGTTACTCCCGTTGGTCTATTAAGGATATGTTCATGAATTCTCGCCTGCTGTCCTGCTTCTCGCTTGCCTTGTTGTCTTCCTCCCTTTTCCTTTCCACACAATCGGTTGCCGCCGATAACAACGAAGGTATCGTTGTTTATAACGCGCAGCACGAAAACCTGGTGAAGTCTTGGGTTGACGGTTTTACTAAAGAAACCGGTATTAAAGTCACGCTACGTAATGGTGATGACAGCGAGCTGGGTAACCAGCTGGTGCAGGAGGGCAGCGCGTCGCCGGCGGACGTATTCCTGACGGAGAACTCGCCGTCCATGGTGCTGGTGGATAATGCAAACCTGTTTGCGCCGCTGGATGCAGACACCCTGAAGCAGGTACCGGCGGAATATCGTCCTGCGCACGGCCGCTGGATCGGCATTGCCGCCCGCAGCACGGTATTCGTCTATAACCCGGCAAAACTCAGCGAACAGCAGCTGCCTAAGTCGCTGATGGATCTGGCGAAACCCGAGTGGAAAGGCCGCTGGGCGGCATCTCCTTCAGGCGCGGATTTCCAGGCCATCGTGAGCGCGATGCTGGCCCTGAAGGGCGAGAAGGCCACCCTGGAATGGCTTAAAGCGATGAAAGCCAATTTCGTTGCCTATAAAGGCAACAGCACCGTGATGAAGGCAGTCAATGCCGGCCAGATTGATGGCGGCGTGATTTATCACTACTACCGCTTTGTCGACCAGTCCAAAACCGGTGAAAACAGCAAAAACACTCAGCTCTACTACTTCAAACACCAGGATCCGGGCGCGTTCGTAAGCCTTTCCGGCGGTGGCGTGCTGGCGTCCAGCAAACACAAAGCGCAGGCGCAGGCCTTCATCAAGTACATTACCGGCAAAGAAGGTCAGGAAAGTCTGCGTACCAACAACGCCTTTGAGTATGCAGTGGGCGTGAACGCGGCCTCCAACCCGAAACTGGTTCCGCTGAAAGATCTTGATGCACCGAAAGTTGAACCTTCAACGCTCAACAGTAAAAAAGTTATCGAGCTGATGACGCAAGCCGGTCTGCTGTGATCCTGAGAGTGAAGTGAACGTCTTATGTCTGGTCTGAGTCTCGACATCGGAAAAAACAGAGTGCAGGAGCCTGTCCGCAGGCGTCCTGCACTGCCGATGGTTGCGTTAGCTGTGTTGTTTTCATTAATGGCGCTTCTGCCTTTGGGTTTTATCATTGCCATTGGCATTGAGACCGGCTGGGAAACCATTAAGGCGCTGGTGTTTCGCCCGCGTGTGGCTGAGCTGCTCGGCAACACGCTGTGGCTGACGGCCCTGGCGGTTCCGCTGTGTATCGTGACGGGCGTGGTGATAGCCTGGCTCACAGAGCGCACGCAGCTTGCCGGACGGGGCATCTGGTCCGCGCTGGCGGTCGCTCCGCTGGCCATTCCCGCGTTTGTGCAAAGCTATGCCTGGGTGAGCGTTGTTCCCTCCATGCACGGGCTCTCTGCGGGCGTGTTCCTTTCCGTACTTGCCTACTATCCGTTTATCTATATGCCAGTTGCGGCGGTGCTGCGTCGCCTTGACCCGACGCTTGAAGATGTCGCCGCGTCGCTCGGCACGCCGCCGTGGAAGGTCTTTTTCCGCGTGGTGCTGCCCCAGCTCAAGCTGGCTATCTGCGGCGGCGCGCTGCTGGTGGCGCTGCACCTGCTGGCGGAATATGGCCTGTACGTGATGATCCGCTTTGATACCTTCACCACGGCAATTTATGACCAGTTTCAGTCTACCTTCAGCGGCCCGGCGGCAAACATGCTGGCGGGCGTGCTGGCCTTGTGCTGCCTGGCTATATTAATGCTGGAAGGCGTGACGCGTGGAAAAGCCCGCTACGCGCGAATTGGCGCCGGGGCCGCGCGCGAGCAGAAACGCTGGCCGCTGAAGCCTGCGGCGGCCGCGCTGGGTCAGCTGTTTTTCATCGTGCTGATCGTGCTGGCGCTGGGCGTGCCGTTAATTGTTCTGTGTCGCTGGATTTGGCTCGGCGGCGTGCAAAACTGGATGAGTGCCGATCTCTGGCACTCCCTGCGCCAGACGCTGATGCTCGGCGTGGGCGGCGCACTTCTGACGACCGTGTGCGTGATCCCCATCGCGTGGCTCGGTATCCGCTATCCACACCGCATCTTCCGGATGCTGGAAGGGTGCATCTATATCACCAGTTCGCTGCCGGGCATAGTCACGGCGCTGGCGCTGGTCACCGTCACTATTCATTACGCCCGTCCCATTTACCAGACGGAAATTACCCTGTTCCTGGCCTACCTGCTGATGTTTATGCCCCGTGCGCTCATCAACCTGCGGGCGGGGATTGCTCAGGCGCCTGTTGAGCTGGAAAACGTGGCGCGCAGCCTGGGCAGCACGCCCGCGAAGGCGCTCTGGAGCGTCACGATGCGGCTTGCCGCGCCGGGTGCGGCGGCGGGTGCCGCGCTGGTTTTCCTCGGCGTCAGCAACGAGTTGACCGCCACGCTGCTGCTCTCTCCGCTGGGCACGCGCACGCTCTCCACCGGATTCTGGGCGCTAACCAGTGAAATTGACTATGTTGCCGCCGCCCCTTACGCGATGCTGATGATCCTGATTTCACTCCCGCTGACCGCCATTCTCTATATGCAGTCAAAGAAAATTGCAGGGCTATGACATGCTTGAATTAACCGCCATTTCTAAATCGTTTTCTGATGTGCAGGTGCTCGACAGCTTAAACCTGAGCGTTGCGCCGGGGAGCAGGACGGCGATTGTCGGGCCGTCCGGGTCGGGTAAAACCACGCTGCTGCGTATTCTTGCCGGCTTTGAAACGCCCGACACGGGGCGCATTGTCATGCAGGGGAGAACGCTGTTTGATGAAAACAACTTTGTTCCCGCCCACCTGCGCCGGATCGGTTTTGTACCTCAGGAAGGGGCGCTTTTCCCTCACCTCAATGTGGCAGACAACATTGCCTGGGGGCTGGACGGTACCCGCCACGAGAAGCGCCAGCGCGTTGAGGCGCTGATGGAGATGGTCTCTCTGGACAGGCAGCTCGCAACGCACTGGCCCCATGAGATTTCCGGCGGACAGCAGCAGCGCGTGGCGCTTGCCCGTGCGCTGGCCCAGCGTCCTTCACTGATGCTGCTGGATGAACCTTTCTCGGCGCTGGACACCGGCCTGCGCGCCATGACCCGTAAAGCCACGGCCGATCTGCTGGCCGAAGCGGGCGTGGCCTCGATTCTGGTCACCCACGATCAGAACGAAGCGTTGTCCTTTGCCACGCAGGTCGCGGTCATGCGCTCCGGGCGCTTCACCCAGGTCGGGACGCCTTATGACGTCTACACCCGTCCCGTTGACGAAGAGACGGCGCTGTTTCTTGGCGATGCGCTGATCCTGCCTGCGCAGCTCACCGCGGGCTACGCCCTGTGCGCCCTGGGTGAGGTGCCCACGGACAACGCGCAGGCTACAGGGCAGGGCAGAGTGATGCTGCGCCCGGAACAGCTGAGCGTGACGGCATGTGCCTCCCATGAAAGCCCAATCTCGATTCTTGATGTGGACTTCACCGGCCAGCTGTCGACGCTCACCCTTGGGCTCGCCGGGCAGCACGAGCCCGTGACCCTGAAGACCGTCAGCCAGCCTGGATGGAACCCTGGCACGGCGGTACGCATTGATATTGCTGGCACCGCGCGTGTATTCGAATATTCTTAATATTCGTTAGTAATTTCATGCAACGGGTTGTTATAAAAGATTTTTCCCGAACGTATAGCATTCTCTGAGATTCTCTACCATGCTCATAAAACCTCACCGCAATGCGTGAGGTTTTTCGTAGTTGCTGATTAATCTCAAGGAAAAAGGTTATGAAAAAGACGACTGCTATTTTGTTGGGAACGGCGTTACTGTTTACAACCAATGCTTTTGCTGCACAGCTACTCACTAAAAGCGAGTTCAAAAAAGTTGCATCTCAATATAAAAAAATCGGTACGGTAAACACCTCGAATGAAGTATCGGTGGATGATGCAAAAAAAGAACTGATTGAGAAAGCCGATAAGAAAGGCGCGGATGTCCTGGTGCTCACTTCAGGGAACACCAACAATAAAATTCACGGTACGGCCAATATCTACAAGAAAAAATAACGTCATTGCAGCCACCCCGAAACGGGGTGGTTGTTCACCCTCTTTTCTCGCCATACCTCCTCATGAACGCGGTTACACTTGCTAATGCATTTATAATGCGTATAGTTCTCATTTGCATTTCAGCAAAAACATTCTAAGGCCCGACAACGGGTCATTTTTGCGCGCACTTTCAAATGAGTTAACGATGAACAACACCAACATACACAAAACGCTGCTGGCGCTCGCCGTTGGCGCAATAACACATTCCGCCTTCGCGGCTGACGATCAAAAAGAAGATACCCTCATCGTGCAGGCTAAGCCTGCCAGCGAGTTCAAACCCGGTGGCGACCAGCTGGTACCGGCCTTCCTTGACGGACAGGTGGCGAACGGCGGACGCATGGGAATGCTGGGCCAGCAGAACGCCATGGACGTGCCGTTCAACATCATCAGCTACACCTCAAAGCTGGTGGAAGATCAGCAGGCGAAAACCATTGCTGACGTGGTCGCTAACGACGCAGGCGTGCAGTTCGTTCAGGGGTATGGCAACAGCGCGGAAACCTACCGCATCCGCGGCCTGAAGTTTGACGGTGACGACATGACCTTTGGCGGTCTGTCCGGCGTGCTGCCGCGGCAGGTAGTAGATACCCAGATGGTCGATCGCATCGAGATCTTCAAAGGGGCCAACTCGCTGATGAACGGCGCGGCGAGCTCCGGCGTGGGCGGGATGATCAACCTTGAGCCCAAACACGCGAGCGAACTCCCGCAGGCGAAAGTGGGCATCGACTATACCTCTGATTCCCAGATAGGCACCACGCTGGATGCGGGCCGTCGCTACGGCGACAGCGACCAGTTTGGCGCGCGGGTGAACCTGGTCCATCGCGAAGGGGAAACCGGCATACCGAATGACCGCCGCCGCACCACGCTGCTCTCTACCGGCCTGGATTACAGCGGTGACCGCTTCCGCACCTCGCTGGATCTCGGCTATCAGAAGAAAACCTTCCACGGCAGCCCGACCAGCGTCAATATCTCCGCGGTGGATTTCGTACCCGAGCCGCCGAAAAACGATCGCAACTTCTCGCAGAAGTGGGCCTACAGCGACATCGAAAACGAGTTTGGGATGTGGCGCAGCGAGTACGACATCACCGACGGCTGGACCGCCTACACCGGCCTGGGCGCGCAGCACGCGCACGAGGAAGGGATCTACAGCGCGCCGAAGCTGGTGGATAAAAGCGGCAAGGCAACGGCCAGCCGCCTTGATACCAACCGTATCAGCGATTCCGTCAGCGGCATGGCGGGCATTCGCGGTAACTTTGATACCGGTTTTATCTCGCACAAGGTCAATGTCGGCTATTCGGCGATGACCAAAAACGAAAAAATCGCGTGGAAAATGTCGGCTGCGAAGGATAACCCGACCACCAACATCTACCACAATACCGGCGTCGATATGCCGGACAGCAGCAACTTCAACGGCTCCGGCGGAAAGTACAGCGACCCGCTGACCAGCGGACGCACGCGCACACAGGGCTGGCTGCTGAGCGATACGCTGGGCGTACTGGACGACAAACTGCTGTTCACCGCAGGCGCCCGCCACCAGAAGGTGGTCATTCGCGGGTATAACAAAATTACCGGTGCGGAAAACGCGGCGGACGGCTTCGACGGCAGCCGCTGGATGCCAACCTACGGCGTGGTCTACAAGCCGTGGGAGACGCTTTCCCTCTATGCCAACCATACCGAAGCGCTGCAGCCGGGCAAAACCGCGCCTAATACCGCCACCAACTACGGCCAGAGCACCGGTATCGTTCACTCTAAGCAGAATGAAGTGGGCGTGAAGGCGGACTTTGGCCGCGTAGGCGGCTCGCTTGCGCTGTTCGAAATCAAAATGCCGTCGGCTATCCTCGACGACAGCGGTCACTACGGCCTTGACGCTGAACAGCGTAACCGTGGCGTGGAGCTGAACGTCTTCGGCGAGCCAATGCTGGGGATGCGTCTGAACGCCAGCGCTACCTGGCTGCAGGCTGAGCTAACCAAAACCAAAAACGGCGTAAATCAGGGTAACGATGCGATCGGTATTCCGAACTTTTACGCCGTGCTGGGCGCAGAGTACGACATTAAGCCGATTGACGGCCTGACTGCCACCGCCCGCGTGAATCACTCCGGCGCGCAATATGCTGACCTTGCAAACACCAAAAAGCTGGACAGCTACACCACGCTGGATCTGGGGATGCGCTATCGCTTCGCGGTGAACCACAATGCAAACCAGATGACCGTGCGCGCGGGCATCGAC
This sequence comes from Enterobacter sp. PI-10, assembly GCF_027947695.1. NCBI lineage: Bacteria > Pseudomonadati > Pseudomonadota > Gammaproteobacteria > Enterobacterales > Enterobacteriaceae > Enterobacter > Enterobacter sp. PI-10. Next base: position 276,406 of record NZ_JAJNOG010000001.1, read on the forward strand.
AACGTGACCAATGAAAACTACTGGGCCAGCGTGGACGATTCCGGTACCTATATTACGCAGGGCGAACCGCGCACCTTTAAGGTCTCGGTTGGCTACGAATTCTAAGCGTTCCATCTCGTTATCCGGGGCAGGGATGCCCCAATCCCTTGCTACCTCCAGCATGAAGTGTTAAAACGTGCCCCTTCTAAAAAAGAGACAGGGGTAGGACGTGAAAGACGCGTCATCCGCTTCAGGCCATGGTAGCGCCGAAGCCTCGTCGGATCAGAATCCGACGCTGCAACGTGGGTTGCAAAATCGACATATTCAGTTAATTGCCCTTGGCGGCGCAATCGGTACCGGGCTGTTTCTCGGCATCGGCCCCGCTATTCAGATGGCTGGCCCGGCGGTTCTGCTGGGTTATGGTATCGCCGGGATTATTGCCTTCCTGATCATGCGCCAGCTTGGCGAGATGGTCGTTGAAGAGCCGGTTTCAGGCTCCTTCGCGCACTTTGCTTATAAATACTGGGGCCCGTTTGCCGGCTTCCTGTCCGGCTGGAACTACTGGGTAATGTTCGTGCTGGTGGGGATGGCGGAGTTAACCGCCGCAGGCATCTATATGCAGTACTGGCTGCCGGATGTCCCGACGTGGGTCTGGGCGGCGGCCTTCTTCATCATTATTAACGCTGTTAACCTCGTCAACGTCCGCCTGTATGGCGAAACCGAATTCTGGTTTGCGCTGATCAAGGTGCTGGCGATTATCGGCATGATCGGCTTTGGCCTGTGGCTGCTGTTCTCTGGCCACGGCGGCGAGCGCGCCACGATCGACAACCTGTGGCAGCACGGCGGCTTCCTCGCCACCGGCTGGAAAGGGCTGATTCTCTCTCTGGCGGTGATCATGTTCTCCTTCGGTGGGCTGGAGCTAATTGGCATTACCGCCGCCGAAGCGCGCGACCCGCATAAAAGCATTCCAAAAGCGGTTAACCAGGTGGTGTATCGGATCCTGCTGTTCTACATCGGCTCGCTGGTGGTCTTGCTGGCCCTCTATCCGTGGGTGGAAGTGAAGTCCGACAGCAGCCCGTTCGTGATGATTTTCCACGATCTGAACAGCAACGTGGTCGCTTCTGCGCTGAATTTCGTCATTCTGGTGGCGTCGCTGTCGGTCTATAACAGCGGCGTTTACTCAAACAGCCGTATGCTGTTTGGCCTCTCCGTACAGGGCAACGCACCGCGCTTTTTAACCCGCGTCAGCCGTCGCGGCGTGCCGGTGAACTCTTTGTTGCTGTCAGGGGCCATCACGTCGCTGGTGGTGCTGATCAACTACCTCCTGCCGAAAGAGGCCTTCGGCCTGCTGATGGCGCTGGTTGTCGCCACGCTGCTGCTGAACTGGATCATGATCTGCCTGGCGCACCTGCGCTTTCGCGCCGCGATGCGCCGCAAGGGACGCGAAACGCAGTTCAAAGCGCTCCTTTACCCGGCGGGGAACTATATCTGTATCGCTTTCCTGGGGCTGATTCTGGTGCTGATGTGCACCATGGATGAGATGCGCCTGTCCGCGATGCTGCTGCCGGTGTGGGTTATATTCCTGTTTGTGGCGTTTAAGCTATCCCGAAAAAAGTGATCTGCTTTTCACCCTCTCCCCGTGGGAGAGGGCTGGGGTGAGGGCACCAGACCGCACCTGCCTTCACTCCAGGTGTCCGAAACTGATTATCTGACGATGACCCCCGACAGGGAGCGAATATCATTCCCCGTCGGCGACTGGTGAATACGCAAACCAAATTCATCCACCACCGCGAAAATATGGTCGAAGATGTCGGCCTGTATCTCCTCATATTCTGCCCAGACCACCGTATTGGTGAAGGCATATATTTCAATCGGCAAGCCATTCGCGTCAGGCGCCAACTGACGCACCATCAGCGTCATATCTTTGCGAATGCGCGGGTGGTTGCGAAGATATTCGTTCAGGTAGGCGCGGAAGGTGCCGATATTGGTCATCTTGCGAAGGTTTAATACCGATTCTCCTTCACCGTTCTTCTGATTCCACAGGTTTATTTCCTCATGTCGAGCGGCCAGATAGGGCTTAAGCAGTTTCGCCTGAATGAGCTTCTGCTGTTCCTGCTCGTCGAGAAAATGAATGCTGGTGGTATCAATGCTCAGGCTGCGCTTAATGCGTCGACCGCCGGAGGCCGACATGCCGCTCCAGTTGATAAAGGCGTCGGAGACCAGCGCCCACGTCGGAATGGTCGTAATCGTATTATCGAAATTTCGCACCTTAACGGTGGTCAGGCCGATGTCCGTCACCGTGCCGTTGGCACCGTATTTCGGCATCTCCAGCCAGTCACCGAGCTTGAGCATGTCGTTGGCGGAAAGCTGAATCCCCGCCACCAGTCCCAGTATCGGGTCTTTAAACACCAGCATCAGAACGGCGGCCATGGCGCCCAGACCGCTGATCAGAATCGCCGGGGACTGACCAATCAGCAGGGAGATAATCAGTATTCCCACCAGGATGGCGCTCACCAGCTTGATGCCCTGGAAGATCCCCTTCAGCGGCAGCTGTGACGCGGTCGCCATTTTCTGCGACAGATTGAAAATCACGTCCAGCAGCGAGAAGAAGGAGAGCAGGGCATACACCATCACCCACAGCTTCGCGCAGGTGGTGAGTATTTCCGCCGCTTCGCTGCCTTTTTGCAGCCACAGTACCGCCTGGACGTTGACGATTATCCCCTGCAGGGTAAAGGCCAGACGGTGAAATAATTTATTCTGGGTGATGATCTGCAGCCATAAATGGCTGCTGGCCTGCGCGCGTTTTTCGAATGCGCGAAGCACGCCTTTGTGCAGAATAAAATGAACGATGATGGCGGTAAGAAAAATAATACCAAAGATAATCACTAAAGAGGTGGTGTGATTAATTTCAATGCCTAACTCTTCAACCTGAGCAATCAATTCCTGCATAACGTCTCCTGTATTTTTGCAGCCCCATAATGGCGGCTGCGGATCTATTATGCAAATTCACAGGCTTATTTGGTGGCCTGGCAGATCTTCGCCACCGGCAGACACAGGCGATGGCGGATGCGCAGCGTCGCCAGGGCAAGCACCACCATCATCGCCGTTTCCACCATCAGGAAGACGTTAACTGCCTGGGTGTAATCCCCGTGATGGTTCTGCAGCGCGTGCAGCAAAATGGCGCCAAAAATGGCCGGGCCAAGCCCCAGCGCGGCCTGCTGCAGGGTGCTGAGAATGGCGCTCGCTGCCCCGGCGTCGTCAGGCTGAATATCGCGCATCCCGATGCGGTAGAAACTGTTCACGATGAGCGCCTGCCCGTAGCCCACCAGTCCGGTGGCGGGTGCCAGCGTCAGGGTGGTGTTGTTCATGCCCCACAGCCGGAACGTCGCCATCAGCGCCAGCAGGCCGGTAATCTGGATTGCCAGACCCGTCAGCAGAATAGTGCTGGTGCTGTAGCGGGCAATCAGCCGCGGCGCGAACCAGGCCGAAACAAAGTAGGTCACGCCAAGGGCGATAAAACTGTTTCCGGACTGCCATGGGGCCATCCCCAGACCGGTTTGCATGGTGAGCGCCATACAGAACATAAAACCGGACCAGACGCTGAAAAAGAGCATCGCAATCAGAATGCCAAAGCGCACGCTGCGAAGCGAAAGCAGGCGCGGCGGGATCAGCGGGTGAGCATTCTCACGCTCTTTTTTGCGCGCATTCAGCGCCATCAGCCAGGCCAGCGGGACAAGGGCGAGCAGCATCGCCTTCAGCGGCCAGGACCAGTGCCACTGCGGGCCGAGCGCCATCGGAAACAGCAGGCAGCAAAGCATTATGGCCAGCAACACTGTACCCGGCCAGTCGATGCGTGACGGCGTCTCACGACGGGTTTCCGGTACGAAGCGGCGGCTTAGCGCCAGCACCACCAGACAAATCGGCACGTTGATAAAGAAGGCGTTTCGCCAGCCCAGCCCGGCGATATCCGCCGATACCAGCCAGCCGCCGCCCATCTGCCCGACGATAAACGCAATCCCGCCGATACCGCCGAACAGGCTGATGGCTTTTGCATGGGCCGTACCTTTCAGCGTTACGTGCAGCGTGGCAAGAATTTGCGGCATGATCAGTGCGGCACCCGCGCCCTGAACGATGCGCGCGGCCAGCAGCTGTTCAATGTTCCCCGCCATCCCGCACAGCAGCGAGGCCAGGCCAAAGCTCGCTACACCCCACATGAACAGACGCCGACGGCCAAAGTTATCCCCCAGCTTGCTGCCGAGCGCCAGGCAGACGGCGAAGGCCACACCGTAAAGGGCCACAATCAGCTCCAGCTCGGTGGCGGTAGCGTGCAGCGAATGGGTGATGGCGTCCAGCGCCACGTTGGTGATTGAGGTATCAATCATCGGCAGCATCTGGCCAGTTAGCAGCAATATCAGGCCAGCGCGGCCCGGTGAAACAACTGACGTATTCATGGTAACTCCATTGCGTCATTCAACAGATGGTCGTAGCATCTACCATCAAATAAACGGGTACCAGTTCTTGCTTATACTGGTACTGGCACTACCATGCAGGGGGATTTATGGCGCTGATGTCTGAACCTGTCGTCTCACTTCAGGATGACACCCGAAAACAGCTCGGGGCATTTTTACGCGCCCGGCGTGAAAGCCTCGATCCGCAGCGTCTCGGCCTGCCGCGCAGCGGCCGCCGCCGCACGCCGGGTCTTCGTCGGGAAGAGGTGGCGATGCTCGCGGACGTGGGCGTGACCTGGTACACCTGGCTTGAGCAGGGCAGGGACGTCAATCCGTCCAGCGCGGTGATGGCGGCCGTGGCAAAAGCGCTGCAATGTACCCCAACTGAAGCCCGGCACCTGTTTGTATTAGCCGGCTTACCGCCGGGTGAAGCGCCGCAGGCGGTCTGCTGCGAGGGCATCAGCGAAGGCACGCGCCGCCTGCTGGATACGCTGATGCCGAAACCCGCCAGCATTCAGAAACCGAACTTCGATATCGTGGCGTGGAACGACAGCTTCGGGCATCTGATGGGCGTCGATTTCAATGACATCCCTCCCGAAGATCGCAACTGTATTTATCTGTTCCTCACGCATCCGGCGTGGCGCGCCCGCCTCGGCAGACGCGACGACGTGCTGCCCATCTTTGTCTCCTATTTCCGGGCGGCGATGGCCGAACACCGGGGCGATCCGCTGTGGGAGGCCAAACTGGCGCGCTTCTTCGCGGTCTCCGAAGAGTTCAAAACCCTGTGGCACCAGCGCAACGACGTGCGCGGCGTGGAGAACCAGCTCAAGCTGTTTACCCATCCCGAGTTGGGGGATTTTACGCTGCAGCAGATGTACTGGTACTCCGCGCCGCGAAACGGCTCGCGGCTGCTGGTGTATCTGCCGGTGGATGAAGCAGGGGAGCGGGCGATGGCATGGCTGGAGAAAAAAAAGATTTAGCACCGCGAGTGGCTTCGCGCCAGGTGTTAACTAGTACTTTTCTGGCAGTTTATGCACTGCTATAAGTATGCCGCGTTTAATGTCTATATGACCATCGATGCGCAGATCGCTCAGAATTTTCATGACGCGGCTGCGCGAAAGACGTGTTTTTTCCTGGATATAATCGCAGACATTAACTGTCAGGCGTAAATCGTCTTTCTCATTTATTAATGCAATGATGTTTTCTCGTATTATCTCATAAGTTGACAGGCCTACAGAGACGTTATTGATTTCAATGAGTCGCTTGATTCCAAACATATAGAGTAGAGCAGCCTCTTTCCAGAGGCGTTCCCGGTCGATGATATTCAATACTTCATTTCGTGGAATGATTTCATATTTAACCTCACCGCAGGCTTTAAAATAGAAATTCGCATTCATGTCCATCAGGGCGTTCATACCCACTAACATCGGGCCCTGAAAGTATTTCATGAGCAAGTTTCCTCTGGTGCGATAGGCTGCCAGCATCCCCTCATGGATAACCAGCGTCATCGGTTCGGGATATTTCTCCATAGTGATTATTTGCCGTGAAACTGCTTGTCGGACACGGTGTGGATTTGTAATTGCTGCAATTATTCTTTTTTCTTCATTTTCAGGTTTCATGATTTTGTATTATTCCTGGGAGTGCTTGCATTTAATCAAAATAACTGAGTGTGTAGAACGCAAATTACATATTCCTGCGAGTTGCTAAGATCATTACTGATGAAAATAAACCGTCCTTAAAACGCTGAGGATAACAAAGGACAAAAACATAGAGAAGATAACGTGTCGGGATCGGCTATTAGCAAGTCAGAATTATGGGCGAAGTGATATTTATATTTTGACTGTAAACACTTTCCGCATAAGGTGTTGCGGTAATAGGTTAAGCTGCCAGTGGTGTTCAGATTACAGCAGAGGTGAACATCGCTGCGCAAACGAGTAGCCTGAAGAGGGTAAAAACACGTTTTAACCCTCTCAGGGAGTGATTGATCCTGATATGTCTCGAGCGGGCGGTCAGGCATCAGTATTGCCACTGGAGCGAAACACCCAGCGTGACGGGACTGGTATGCAGTTCATCTGGCTTTGAAAGCGGGGTACCGATGAAAAAGTCATAGCCAAATTGACCTTTGACGCCTCGAATGCCAGCCACTGCCCCGGCAAGGTGTGCGCCACTCCAGTAATCATTTTCAGAGCCGCTAACCTCACCGTAATCCACGCCAATATAGGGCTGCATCCCCCACTTTGGCAGGTTAAGATCAATGTCATTGCGTAGATACCAGCCCTTATCCGCATAGATCGACATTTCTCCATCAAACCCTCGCACAGTCCAGCGGTTGCCAATAGTGAACTTATCCGGTTGGGTGAGCCGATCTGGTGACGTTTGCTGCATAAAATGCGGCTCGTAGCTAAAAGCATTTCCGGCCAGTTTGAAAGGGAAGACCCCATCAACTTTAAGCGTAAGGATCCTTGCCAGTGGATCAGCGCTGCCCACCAGTTCTTCTGCATCAGGTTGTTCGCCAAACCACGGAGCCGCATGCTGGTATCCGAAACTGGTCGTAAGTTGACCCGCTGAAAAATAGGCAATGTTATTCAGGCTTAACTGCCAGCTGCTGGTATCCCGATGCTGTACTTCCACTTCCACGTCATTAAGGTCATAGCGTGAGTCACGCTTGATCGTTTTAAAAGCCAGCGTGGTTTTCTGACTGGCGCTGCGGAAGATCACGCGGTTAAGGACAGCCGTCATTAATTTTTCGTCGCTGCTGTACTGGTAGCGAAATTCACCGTTGCGGAGAGTTTGCGTGGAACGATAATGGCTGGCATAAAGGTCAAGCGACCAGTATCCCAATGGAACAGAATAAAAGGCCGAGCTGTTATCGTTGCGACGTCCATCTTCATTTTTGAACCCACCACCATAAGCAATGTAAAACATGTCATTTAATGAAGTTGGGTTATCAAGATAAAAAGCGAGCCCTCCCTGATAACGGCCGGTGTGTTTACTGCCTGAATCATCAAACCAGGAGCCCAGGCGCCATGATTGTGGCTGTGTGCGGGTCACTTCAATATGTGTATCCCCGGGTCGATTGCCCGGTAGCAAACGTATACTCGCCTGAGTGCCGGGTATGCGCTGCATATTCTCTAAGCCTTGCTCCAGCCCTCGTAAATCGAGAAGATCGTTTTGGCCTTCCGGAATGTTGTTCCACGCATTTAAAGAATGACCGTTTAACTCTTTTATGTCTATTTCGCTGATGCGGCCAGGCAGAATTGTAAAATGCAAAATACCATTACGTAAATTCTGCGTGGGCACTAATATGCGAGTAGTAATAAATCCATGAGAAATCAGGCGATTCTGCATCGCAGTATGAAGGTTTTTAATACCCCTGATACCAACACACTGTTTTTCTGTTTGCTTTATGAGATCGCGAAAAGTCAGCCAATGTGGAAGTGACTCTGCGCCATCAATAACGACGTGCTGGATATCATAGCAAACAGCTTCTTTGGTCAGAATCAATGTATCACTTGCGCGCGTTCCTTCTGCAGAAAGTAGCGACTTACTTTGAGGCGCAAGCTGGTCATGCCTGGCCTGATCCTGTTGCTGAGTGGTCGCAGACTCAGCCTTTACGTAACAGGGCGACGTTACGAGGAGCGACGCTAAAACGACGGCGAGACGAGGGTAAGAGATAATCATGTTATTGGCTTCAGATATTCTGAGGATGTTTAACCCTGGTTTAAAGAAATAAAAAGCCCCATAACTAAAATGGGGCTTTGAGAGTCATGAATTATTACATAGCGGTGTTAATGCCATATCCGCCAGGGAAATAGACTATTTCAGTAATGGTTCTGCCGAAGTAGGTATCGCCAGGATAAAAGACCATGCCATTTTCCCAAACACCATTACCCTCGGGGGTGCCGTTTGGTTTAATTGAATTATAGCTGATGCTATTATTCATATTATTTCCATTCCAGCTGTTATTATCATTAATAAAGCCGGAGTTGTCGGTGGAAGTATTGTTACTATCAGGTGTAATTACATCATTGTTCGGATTGTCAGCGCCAGTCTGATTAATTACTCCCATGTTATTTACGAAACCAGTGGTTCGGACATACTTGCCAGTGATAATTCCACTCTTTTCGTTACTTATACCATTGTAAGTGTTTAACTGAACATCATTGGCACTGGTTATGTTACCGCTATTCGTCAAAGAGTTGCTGGTGACATTGATACCATTTTCTGCCGACAGTGTTCCTCCGTTGATAAGGTTGATCCGTTCCATCTGAGCATTCAGCTTATTGCCAGCGCTGATAACACCTGTGTTATAAACTGAAGACGGATAGTAGCCGTAGCCGCCGGAAATGAACATGTTGATATCATTCGCAGAGCGGATTTCACCATCGTTTTGCAGGTTATTCATCAGGTAAAGTGTGGTGTCACCTCCTGCCTGGATCTGGCTGCCCGCTTCTGTAGTCACAGCTGAGGCATTGATTGTGATGTTACGGTCGGACTTGATGTCTCCGCTGCGCAGATTATTCAGATTATTTAGGTTTAAATTGATGTCGTTTTTACTTGCAATGGAACCACTGTTATTCAGATCGGACAGCTGAAGATCCATCTGATCGGCAGTCAAGGTACCGCTATTTTCCAGTACGCTGCTGTTCATCTGAATTGCAAGATGACCCTTTGCAGTAATATTACCGCTATTGGTCACTGGACCAGCGTAATTATTCCAGCCATTCGAACCAATGTTCAAAGCCAGGTCCTGGCCAGCAGCGATAGTCCCTGCATTCTGGAACGTACCGGTAACGGTCATATCAATATTATGACCTGCCCGAAGTGTGCTGTTGAGGTCAGAGCTATAGGCCCTTGCATACATGAAAATATCATTGTCAGCGGTGATGGCACCCGAGCTATTATCCAGTGCGCCATTTATGGAAAGTGAACCTTCACTATGAATAGACCCATTATGGTTAGAAAGCAGATCGTCGCCACTCAACTGCAGTTGGCCATCGTGACCAAAGGACTGAATAATACCATCATTGTTATTGAGTACATTGGCGCTGAGCGTATTCCAGCCATTACCGGCTGAGATCAGCCCATTTTCGTTGTTTAGCGCGCGGGTAGTTACGTTCATTGACGCGTTACTGGCGAGCTGTCCAGATGTATTATCGAGGTTGGTGGTATCTACGCTAAGAGCACCCTTCGCGACAATCTTGCCATGAGTATTGTTTATGCCACGGGCGTCCGAATTACTATAGCCATAAGACGCGCGTTGAACAGACAGGTCGCCATTACTGAGTATTTCCCCCTGCGCATTATCCAGTGAATCAGCCATCACCAGGGTGCTGGCATTTCCCTGTACGGAGCCGGCTGTGTTGAGAGTAGTTTTACCCGCCAGGTTAACCATATCCGCTTTGATAAGGCCATGGCTGTTATCAACCATTTCATCTGCTGTGATGGAGACAACGCCGTCGGAGGTAATTTGACCGTTATGGTTTATTACGCTGGTACCCTTGATCATTGCCGCGTTTCCAGCATTCACATGGCCGCCATTGTTTTCGACGGTACCATTAACGTCGATCGAAAGCGTGTCGTTTGCGGTAAGATCGGTATGGTCAAGACGAACGCCGACACCGGTATCCGTACCTTCCATAAAGATTTTATTGGCATACATTGAACCCAGCGCAGATACATCTAGTGCTAATTCGGGAGCTTTGCTGTCATCATATCTTTTCTGAACTCGACCCTTTTTATCAATATGGTTGTTACCCGTGATAATATTCAGCTCATTGGCCTGCAGCTTCGCGTTAACTTTGACTGACCGGGAGATAATGTCTGTATATTGAACCGCGCGGGTATCCATACCTTTTCCGGTAATGTTAACCTCGCCTTTGCTAATATCCAGTCCTGTTACATTACCGTTTGCATCAAAATTGGCGGTACCGGTGGTTAAGGTCGCGTGATTCGTATTAATAAAACCGCATCCATCACAGGTAATCCCGGATGGGTTAGCAATAATAACCTGAGCAGATTTTCCAGCGACTTCAATCATGCCATTTAACTGGCTTGGGTCGGAAGAGCGTACTTCATTTAGAATAACTTTTGCGCTACCGCTTGCCATATTTGTATTGCCATCAATCATACCTGCTAGCTGAGTGTTAGACGCCGCGCCACTGTTATTAAGAATAACACCGTGAGTGTCAACATTAAATTCAGAGTAAACGTTATGAGAGACACCTTCTGCGCTGGCTTTATTAATATCAACAATCGTTGTACCGTTTGAATTAGTGTGGATACCGGGTTGTTCCATATTTCCTGCAACAACGGCAGCGTGAACAGGCATGATCATGCCCAGAGCTAACATAGTAGCGAAACAGGTCGGCGCGAGTTTGGCGTGCAAAACCTGACGTGTGAGGTGGGTGCTTACTGCACATTTATTTTTCATATCTCTATCCTTGTATTCCTTGAAATAATAACGCCCATCGTGTGTTAAAATGGGTTTTAAATGGAATCATGCGAAATCAAAAATCCTTTAAAAGACATGTAATTATTTATTTCAATATGTCTTTTTATTACGGTGTGCCTTTAGTGATAAAACTAAATTGATTTGTTTGAATTTTGCGCAATGGATTCGTGGTGTTTATGAAACTAAAGGGGAGTATTGATATGCATTAATAAAAAAAGGATTACGGAAAAAATATAATATAAAAAATATATGATGGATTTTATGAATAAGTATTTCTATGCTGTTACAAATTGCTGGGGGTATTTGTGAACTTTATCGAAGGAAGAATCATAACCCAAAGAAAGCGTCACTGAAAGCAGGCACGCCGGAACCCGACGTGCCAGAAGGGATCAGCACTCGGTCACAATCGTGCTCAGCGGCAGGCGAGATTTTGGCAGCGTGGCGTTGAAATCTTCCACGCTGTGATGCCCAACCGGCACCACCACCAGGCTGGTGAAGCCCTTCTCTTTCAGGCCAAACTCTTCGTCGAGGATCGCGGCGTCGAAACCTTCAATCGGTACTGCGTCCAGGCCCAGCGCAGCAACGCCCAGCAGGAAGTTACCGACGTTCAGGTAAACCTGCTTCGCCATCCACTGGTCGTCATCTTTCAGATCCACGCGGTGCATGTCGGCGAAGTAGGTGCGGCCCTTATGGTTCGCGGCTTTAGCTTCCGGCGTGTTGAAACGGCCATCGGCCTCTTCCTGGTCGACAACGCGCTCCAGCCATGCATCGTCCATCGCGGTTTTCGCGCAGAACACCACCACGTGAGAGGCATCCAGCATTTTGCGTTCGTTGAACACATAGGTGCCCGCAGCGGATTTCGCCACGCGCGCTTTTCCTTCCTCGGTGCTGGCCACGATGAAGTGCCACGGCTGGGAGTTGGTGCTTGACGGGCTGTACTGCAGCAGGGTTTTGATTTTTTCCGCTTCTTCAGCGGTCAGTTTTTTGCTTGCGTCGAACGCCTTGGTGGAGTGGCGTTTCAGCGCAACAGAAATGATATCCATAACAACTCCTGATGATGAAATTCGCCCGCGTGCGGGCGCGAAAGGTGAGCAGATTACAGCGGGACTCGGAAAAAGATAAGGGCAATTCGAGCGCTTAATCTGTTCGTCTCAGACGAACAATCAGACCGGCCGGATCCACTTCTGGTCTTTTTTCGGCAGTTTATCCACCACCAGATGCCAGGAATCATTAATGAGATCGGTAACCAGTTCCGGCGTCACGTCTTCAGTGCCGTAAAGGGAAATCCAGTGCTTTTTGTTGAGGTGATAGCCCGGTTCAACGCCGCGATAAATCTGCTGATTTAACAGCGATTTCTCCGGGTCTGACTTCAGGCTGACGTGCGGCCGCCCGTGCGCGACGGCCACAATCATGAAAATTTTTCCACCCACTTTAAACACGTCAAACTCCGGCCCGAACGGCCAGCAGTGTTCGGTAAACGGCAGCTCCAGCGCCACGCGTTTTGCGTGCTCCTGCAACGTTTTACTGTCCATCGCTCTCTTCCTGGGCAAGCCCGCGCCACATTACCTCAAAGCCGAGCGCTTTAAACTCAACGGCGCGGGACGGATCGCGGGTGGCAAATTCCATCGTGCTTTCGGCCAGCGATAAGAAAAGCGCATCGCCAAACGTTTTAAACTCATCAGACATAAACACCTGACGCACCGAGCGGCGGCAGAGTTCATGCAGCTCCGGGAACATCTCTTTCACCGCCTGTTCCGTTTCGGTGCTCAGCTTTTCACTGACGCCAATCTGGCGGATCGCCGCATGCGCAACGGGGTTACGAATACCCCAGTCCACATAGCTGTTCCAGATATTGCGGGTATGTTCTTTAGGCAGCGTGATGGTGCGATCGAGGTTTGCCAGCATGGTCTGGCAGAGATCCTGCTTCAGGTGCAGATAGAGGGCATTCAGCAGATCGTCTTTCGTAGCAAAGTAGCGGAACAGGGTGCCTTCGGCGACGCCCGCCTTACGGGCAATAAGCGCCGTTGAGGCGGCAATACCTGACTGTGCAAACGCCACCGTTGCGGCTTCCAGTAAGGCCTGTTTTTTATCTTCACTCTTCGGACGTGCCACTAAATTTTTCCTCCTGTCAATTATAAAAACCTTGATTGAAACACGTGCTTTGACACGCTGCAACGCGGAATGTCAAAGATCGAAAACGTCTTGACGACTTTATCATCACATCTATAATGAGTGCTTACTCACTCATAATCAAGTTTACCCTGCGCATGCTATCGGATGGGGCGCGTTTTCGGGTCAGGATATGAAAAAAACTCTCTTCATCTGCGTGGTGTTAATCATGATTATTGCTTCAGCCGCGAGTTTACCGTTTGTTCTGAATGCCGGATTCGGCCAGCCGCCGCAGGGTGAACGACTTACTGAAGTGGAGGCCTCCCCACAGTATCGCGAGGGGAAATTCCACAATACGCTGCCGACGCCGGGTTATAACGGTGACAAAAATATGCTGGTCGCGATGTGGGAGTTTCTGACCAAAAAAACCGAAAACGCCCGCCCGACCCGGCCGCTGCCGCTGGTGAAAACCGATCTTGCGAGCCTGCCGCTGGAGCAGGACACCCTGGTGTGGCTCGGTCACTCATCGTGGTATCTGCAGCTCGCGGGTAAACGCATCCTGATTGACCCGGTTCTTGGCAACTATGCCGCGCCGTTTTCGTTCCTCAATAAGGCCTTTGCCGGGGAGTATCCGTGGCGCGCTGAACGCATGCCGGAGATCGACCTGCTGATTATCTCGCACGATCACTACGATCATCTGGATTACGCCACCATCAGGGCGCTACTGCCGAAGGTAAAGCGCGTGGTGACGCCGCTGGGCGTAGGATCCCACCTGCGCTACTGGGGGATGAAGTCCGAGATTATTGACGAGCGCGACTGGAACCAGTCGGTAAGCATCAGCGATGAATTGACGGTGCACGTTCTGCCAGCGCGTCACTTCTCCGGTCGCGGCATCAAACGCGATCGCACCCTGTGGGGCAGCTTCATGTTCGTCACGCCAGAGCAGAAGGTTTACTACAGCGGGGATTCCGGTTACGGCCCGCACTTCAAGGCCATCGGTGAACAGTTTGGCGAAGTGGACGTCGCCATCATGGAAAACGGCCAGTACGACCAGGACTGGAAGTACATCCACATGCTGCCGGAGGAAACGGCGCAGGCCTCGGCGGACCTGAACGCGAAAGCCGTGGTGCCGGGGCATAACGGACGCTTCGTGCTGGCGAAACACGCCTGGAACGATCCGCTGATCCAGCTGGCAAAAGCCAGCAAGGATAAAAATTATCGGTTGCTGACGCCGGAACTGGGCGAGCCCGTCCGGGTAAGCGACAGCGCACAAACCTTTCGTGCGTGGTGGGAATAATGTTTAAGCGAGAAGCAGAGGGGGACAGCAGTATGACCATTTCCGCTCAAGTCATCGACACTATCGTCGAATGGATCGACGACAATCTGCACCAGCCATTACGAATTGAAGAGATTGCCCGCCACGCGGGTTACTCGAAATGGCACCTGCAGCGGCTATTTATGCAGTACAAAGGGGAGAGTCTGGGGCGTTATATTCGTGAACGTAAGCTGCTGCTGGCGGCGCGCGATCTGCGAGAATCCGACGCCCGGGTGTACGACATCTGCCTGCGTTACGGGTTTGACTCGCAGCAGACGTTTACCCGTATCTTCACCCGTACGTTCAACCAGCCGCCTGGAGCGTACCGCAAGGAGAACCACAGCCGGACGCATTGAACGCAAACCAAAACAAGCCGGGCCAGGCGAAGCCGCCACCCGGCTTTTTTATGGGATCAGGATGCCAGGGAAAACCACCGTCGCCAGACGAAACGCAGCACGAAGAATTCAATCGCCCCGAGCAGTAAAAACCACACGCAGAACAGAATGGTGTAAAGCTGGTTAAGATCGACCATGTGAAAGGTCTGAACCAGCTTCTGCGCCAGCACCAGCCCAAGCGAAGGCGCCGGGAGCAGCAGGCACGAAAGCAGGGCCAGTAATAAAATGCCGCCTGCGGTGAGCAGCGATTCTAGCGGGTGTTTCATCGTAATGTTAATCGTCAGTTAAAAATGTCATTGTCCGGCATTCTGTAACGTAAAGCAATATCAGCCCCGCTGACCCTTTTGAATAAAACAAAGACATTATTACTGCGCACAAATAACAACATACGACCCGGCGTTTATATTAATATCGCGTTATGTAAATAAACGTCCGTATCAGGAAAATAATTTTACAAATGTATAGGTGCTATAACCAATTAACGTGGCAATAACAATGGCCGCGATAACGTATAACACCAGTCTGCGCCAGCGATAAATACCCCACATGGTTCCCCCTCGTTTAGTTTTGGTTTAGAAATATTTTGTAAAAATCAGATCATCGAAATAGTTTTAATCAGTTTTGAATAACCGAGAAGTCATTATATTGCGGTAGATCAATTTTACCCGCAAGACTTTAAAATGAATTTATTTAAGCCCGAAAGGAATTCAGGCTTCTGTTCACCGGAAATTGAAGGAAAAATACGATGACTGAAAAAAAATTGACTCCTAACGTGCCGCCTTCCGGCGGGCTGGCATACCAGCAGACCGTAGAGCAGGCTCTTGCACATGCGCAGAGCCAGGCAAGCGGTCTGGACCGTGCAGAGGCGCAGGCGCGTCTGCAAAAAACAGGTCCGAACGCGCTGCCGGAGAAAAAAGGCAAACCCGCCTGGCTGCGTTTCTTAGCCCATTTTAATGATGTGCTGATTTATGTCCTGCTGGCCGCCGCCGTATTAACGGCAGTAATGGGCCACTGGGTTGATACGCTGGTTATTTTGGGCGTCGCGGTAATCAATGCCCTAATTGGTCATATTCAGGAAAGCAACGCGGAAAAATCCCTGAAGAGTATTCGTAATATGCTCGCCAGCGAGGCGCGCGTTATTCGTAACGGCAGTCACGAAACAATCCCCACAACTGAAATCGTCCCGGGCGATATTATTGTATTACGCGCGGGGGATCGTATTCCGGCGGATATGCGTTTAATCGAAGCGCATAATTTACGCGTGGAAGAGGCGATTCTGACCGGTGAATCCACCGTGGTGGATAAACACGTTAATCCACTTAGCGGGGAATTACCGCTGGGCGATCGCACCAACATGGTCTTCTCCGGGACGACCGTCAGCGCGGGCGGCGGTATCGGTGTGGTCACCGCGACCGGTAAAGATACGGAACTCGGCCACATCAACCAGATGATGGCGGGTATCGAAAAGCACCGTACGCCGCTGCTGGTGCAGATGGACAAGCTGGGTAAAGCGATTTTCGTGATTATTCTGGCGATGATGGCCGCGCTGTTTGTCTTCAGCCTGGCGTTCCGCGAGATCCCGATGGGCGAGCTCCTGCTCTCCCTGATTAGCCTGGCGGTGGCCTCCGTACCGGAAGGTCTGCCGGCCATTATCTCCATCATCCTTTCGCTGGGCGTGCAGGCGATGGCGCGCAAGCGGGCGATTATCCGCAAGCTGCCGACGGTTGAAACGCTCGGCGCGATGACCGTGGTCTGCTCGGATAAAACCGGCACCCTGACCATGAACGAGATGACGGTTAAAGCGATCATCACCGCCGACGCCTGCTACCGCGTGGACGGCAACAGCTACGAGCCGGTAGGCAACATCTATCTGGAAGGTAGCGACGAGCCGGTCCACATCCAGCCGGGCACCGTGCTGGAGCAGTACCTGCGTACCATCGACCTGTGTAACGACAGCCAGCTGATTCAGGACGAGCGCGGCCTGTGGGGCATCACCGGTGGGCCGACCGAGGGCGCGCTGAAGGTGCTGGCGGCGAAGGCCAGCCTTGAGCCGGTAATGACCACGCTGGTTAACAAGATCCCGTTCGACTCGCAGTACAAGTACATGAGCACCCACTACCAGATTGGCAGCGAGGAGCAGATCCTGATCACCGGCGCGCCGGACGTGATTTTTGCCCTGTGTTCGCAGCAGCAGACCCGTCACGGTGCGGAACCCTTCAACCGCACGTACTGGGAAAGTGAGATGGAGCGCTATGCGCGTCAGGGGCTGCGCATGGTCGCCGCGGCGTTCAAGCCGGCGAACGGCGAGCAGGAACTGACGCACGATGACCTGAGCCACGGCCTGATCTTCCTCGGCATCGCCGGGATGATGGATCCGCCGCGTCCGGAAGCGATTGACGCGATTAACGCCTGCCAGCAGGCGGGGATCCGCGTGAAGATGATCACCGGGGATCACCCGCAGACGGCGATGAGCATCGGCCAGATGCTGGGGATCGCCAACAGCGAGCAGGCGGTCACCGGCTACGAGCTGGAGAAGATGGACGACGCCGCGCTGGCGGAAGCCGCGGTGAAGTATGACATCTTCGCCCGTACCAGCCCGGAGCATAAGCTGCGCCTGGTGAAAGCGCTGCAGGACAAAGGCGAAATCGTTGGCATGACCGGCGACGGCGTAAACGACGCCCCGGCGCTGCGTCAGGCGGACGTGGGCATCGCGATGGGCATCAAGGGCACGGAAGTGACCAAAGAGGCGGCGGATATGGTCCTTACGGACGATAACTTCGCCACCATCGCCAGCGCGGTGAAAGAGGGGCGTCGCGTTTACGACAACCTGAAGAAGACCATCCTGTTCATCATGCCGACCAACCTGGCGCAGGGGCTGCTGATTGTGATTGCGCTGCTGGCGGGGAACATTATTCCGCTGACGCCGGTGCTGATTCTGTGGATGAACATGGCCACCTCAGCCACGCTCTCCTTTGGCCTGGCCTTCGAAGCTGCCGAGCGCAACATCATGCGCCGCCCGCCGCGTCAGACCGGGCAGCACGTGATGGACGCCTACGCCGTCTGGCGCGTGGCCTTCGTCGGTACCATGATTGCCATCGCCGCCTTTGCGCTGGAAGCCTGGCTCGCCCCGCGCGGCCACAGCGCGGAGTTCATCCGCACCGTGCTGCTGCAGATGCTGGTCTGCGCCCAGTGGGTATACATGATTAACTGCCGCAACACCGAAGGGTTCTCCCTCAACCGTGGTCTGCTGGCAAACAAAGGGATCTGGCTGGTGACGGGCGTGCTGTTCCTGCTCCAGGCGGCGATTATCTACCTGCCGTTTATGCAGATGCTGTTCGGTACCGAAGCCCTGCCGCTGCGCTACTGGTTTGTGACCCTGGCCGTTGCAGGCGTGATGTTCTTCGTCGTCGAAATTGAGAAGCGACTGACCCGCAGGTTCCGTAAGTCTGCATAACTAAAACCTTACCCCTCACCCTAACCCTCTCCCCACAGGGGAGAGGGGACAGTCTGGTACTCTCCCCTGGGCTCGGTTTTCTCCCTCGCCCCTCAGGGGAGAGGGCCGGGGTGAGGGGAGACAACGCTGAGGTACTCCCATGAAACTTCCACTCCTGTTCGCACTTCTTGTCAGTACCCTGCAACCCGTCTTCGCCGCTGCGATCCCCGTTCGGGTCGCCACCGTGGAGCAAACCGCCCACGCCGCCGAGCGCCAGATCCCGGGCCGCATCGAAGCCATCCACACCGTTGAGCTACGGGCGCGTACGGAAGGCATGATTACCAAAATTAACTTCCGCGACGGGCAGTACGTGAAAAAAGGCGACGTGCTGTTTGAGCTGGACGACGCCGAGCCGCGCGCTGCCCTGCGCCTGGCGCAGGCCGAAGTGAAAAGCACCGAAGCCACGCTGCGCCAGGCGCAGCAGCAGCTTTCCCGCTTTGAAAGTCTCGGCAGCAGCAACGCCATCAGCCGTCACGACGTGGACAACGCCCGCATGCAGCGCGACGTCGCCAGTGCCGCTCTCGAGCAGGCGAAGGCCCGGCTCGAAGCCCGCAACGTCACCCTGAGCTATACCCGAATCACCTCGCCAATTGACGGCCGCGTGGGCCACAGCAGCTTTCACGTGGGTAGCCTGGTCAACCCGGCGAGCGGCGTTTTGGTGGAGGTGGTGCAGCTTGACCCGATCCGTATCGCCTTTGCGCTGGAAGAGGGGGCATTTTCCACCAAAGCCGGACAGCATGCGGATATCAACGCTATGAAGCGTGCCTGGCAGGCGCTGATCGACAGCAACGGACAGCGCGTCAGCGGCGAGCTGACGTCAGT
Source organism: Enterobacter sp. PI-10 (assembly GCF_027947695.1). Lineage (NCBI taxonomy): Bacteria > Pseudomonadati > Pseudomonadota > Gammaproteobacteria > Enterobacterales > Enterobacteriaceae > Enterobacter > Enterobacter sp. PI-10. The sequence continues at coordinate 295,421 of NZ_JAJNOG010000001.1, forward strand.
GGATAACCGCATTGACCCGCGTACCGCCAGCGTGATGCTGCGCGCCGAGTTTGCCAACCCGCGCCATCAGCTGCTGCCCGGCGGCAATGTGAACGTGTTTTTGCGTCCGGCAAGCGAGCAGCCGGTGCTGACCCTGCCTGCCGCAGCGGTGCAGCAGAACGGCGACGGGTTCTTTGCCTGGGTGGTTAATGCCGACGGCAAAGCCGAAATGCGCCCGCTGAAGGTCGCCGGACAGATCGGCCAGCAGTTCCGGATTTTATCCGGCGTGAAGTCCGGTGAGCGAGCGATTACTGACGGTGCGCAGCGCGTGCAGCCCGGCGCTGCCGTCCAGATACTGAATTAAGGAGCCATCATGCTGACGTTTTTCATCAAACGCCCGCGCTTCGCGATGGTGATTGCGCTGGTCATCACCCTGCTGGGGGCCATTGCGCTGAGGATTATTCCGGTGGAGCAGTACCCGCAGATCGCGCCGCCGGTGGTGAACGTCTCTGCCAGCTGGCCGGGCGCCAGCTCGGCTGACGTGGTGGAGGCCATCGCCACGCCGCTGGAGACGCAGCTGAACGGCGTGGACCATATGCTCTACATGGAGTCCACCAGTTCGGACGAAGGCACTTACAGCCTGAACATTACCTTTGCGGCGGGCACGGATCCGGATCTCGCGGCCATCGACGTGCAAAACCGCGTGGCGCAGGCCGTGGCGCAGCTGCCGACCGAGGCGCAGCAAAATGGCGTGCAGGTGCGCAAGCGTGCCACCAACCTGATGATGGGGGTAAGTCTTTACTCACCGAACAACACCCACACGCCGCTGTTCGTCAGCAACTACGCCAGCACCCAGGTGCGCGAGGCGCTGTCGCGTCTGCCCGGCGTGGGGCAGGTGCAGATGTTCGGCGCGCGCGACTACAGCATGCGCATCTGGCTGCGCCCGGATCGCATGAACGCCCTGAACGTCACCACCGACGACGTGGCGCAGGCGCTGCGCGAGCAGAACGTGCAGGGGGCGGCGGGCCAGGTGGGCACGCCGCCGGTATTCAACGGCCAGCAGCAGACCCTGACCATCAACGGGCTGGGGCGCTTAAGCCAGGCCGACGACTTTGCCGACATCATCATCCGCTCGGGCGAGATGGGCCAGCTGGTGCGCCTGAAGGACGTCGCCACCATCGAGCTCGGCTCGCGCAGCTACAGCTCCGGCGCGCAGCTGAACGGGCACGATTCCGCCTACCTCGGCATCTACCCGACGCCGTCCGCCAACGCCCTGCGCGTGGCCGACGCGGTGCGCGCGGAGCTTGAGCGCCTCTCGACGCGCTTCCCGGACGACCTGGTCTACGAGCTGAAGTTCGACACCACCTCCTTTGTTGCCGCGACCATTAAGGAGATCGGCGTCTCGCTGGCGCTGACGATGCTGGCGGTGGTGGTGGTCGTTTCCCTGTTCCTGCAGAGCTGGCGCGCGACGCTGATTGTCGCCCTCGCCATTCCGGTGTCGCTGGTGGGCACCTTCGCGGTGCTCTACACGCTCGGCTACTCCGCCAACACGCTCAGCCTGTTTGCCATCATTCTGGCGCTGACCATGGTGGTGGATGACGCCATCGTGGTGGTGGAGAGCGTAGAAACGCTGATGGCGGAAGGACAGAGCCGCACGGCGGCAACCGCGCTGGCGCTGCGCCAGATTGCCGGGCCGGTCATCGCGACGACGCTGGTGCTGCTGGCGGTATTTGTGCCGGTGGCGCTGCTGCCGGGGATTGTCGGCGAACTCTACCGCCAGTTCGCGGTGACGCTCTCCACCGCCGTGACGCTCTCAAGCCTGGTGGCGCTGACCCTGACGCCCGCGCTGTGCGCGATGCTGCTGCGTCCGCGTCCGGAGAAACCTGCGGCCGTTTATCGCGCCTTCAACCGCGGGCTGGACGCTACGCGCGGTTTCTACACCCGCCTCGTGCATGTCTTAAACCTGCGTCCGTGGCTGGCGCTGCTGGCCACCGCAGGCGCGGCGGCAGTCGTGCTGTTCAGCTTTACGTCGATGCCAAAAGGCTTCCTGCCGCAGGAGGACCAGGGCTACTTCTTCGCCAGCGTTCAGCTGCCGGAAGCGGCTTCGCTGGAGCGCACCGAAGCGGTGATGACCACCGCACGGGAGCTGATCGCCCAAAATCCGGCGGTGGAGGACGTCATTCAGGTCTCCGGATTTAACATCCTCAACGGCACCAGCGCCTCCAACGGTGGGTTTATCTCCATCATGCTGAAGGACTGGAGCGAGCGTCCGCCGCTGGAGGAGGTGATGGGCACCCTGCAGCGCCAGCTGCTGGCCCTGCCTGAAGCCACCATCATGACCTTCGCGCCGCCGACGCTGCCGGGGCTGGGCAACGCCTCCGGCTTTGACCTGCGCATCCAGGCTCAGGCGGGGCAGAGCCCGGCAGAACTGGAGCGCGTGACGCGTGAGGTGCTGGCGAAAGCCAACCAGCACCCGCAGCTGACCCGCGTGTTCACCACCTGGAGCAGCAACGTGCCGCAGCTGACGCTGACCGTTGACCGCGAGCGTGCCGCCCGCCTCGACGTGCCGGTGTCACGTATCTTCAGCAGCCTGCAAACCGCCTTTGGCGGCACGCGCGCCGGGGATTTCAGCATCAACAACCGCGTCTACCACGTGGTGATGCAGAACGAGATGCAGTGGCGCGAGCGCGCCGAACAAATCAGCGAGCTGTTCGTGCGCAGCAACAGCGGCGAGCGGGTGCGCCTGAGCAACCTCGTCACCATCACGCCGACCGTCGGCGCGCCGTTCCTGCAGCAGTACAACCAGTTCCCGTCCGTTTCGGTGAGCGGCTCTGCAGCAACTGGGGTGAGCAGCAGCACCGCGATGGCGGTGATGGGCGATATTCTGGCAGAGAGCCTGCCGGCCGGATACGACTACGCCTGGAGCGGCATGTCGTATCAGGAGCAGCAGACAGGCAATCAGGCGATCTGGATTGTGCTGGCGGCGGTGGTGATGGCGTGGCTGTTCCTCGTCGCACAGTACGAGAGTTGGACGCTCCCGGCAAGCGTGATGCTCTCGGTGCTGTTCGCCCTCGGCGGGGCGCTGGTCTGGCTGTGGTTGGCGGGATACGCCAACGACGTGTACGTGCAGATTGGTCTGGTATTGCTGATAGCATTAGCGGCCAAAAACGCGATTCTTATCGTCGAGTTCGCCCGCGCGCGGCGTTTGGACGGAATGGAGATTGTCGATGCCGCGCGGGAAGGGGCCTCGCGCCGCTTCCGCGCGGTGATGATGACCGCCGTGTCGTTCATTATCGGCGTTTTGCCGATGATGCTGGCGACCGGCGCAGGCGCCCAGAGCCGCCGCATCATCGGCACCACGGTCTTCAGCGGCATGCTGGTAGCGACCGTGGTGGGGATTCTGTTCATCCCCGCGCTGTTCGTGCTGTTCCAGCGCCTGCGGGAGTGGGGCCACGGCCTTACGGACTCGTCGCCCACAGCTCGCAGTGCTTCTGCACCAGAGAAATCAGCGAGCCGCCGTCGGCGATAAAGTCCCGCATGCGCTGCGCCTCGCTCTTGCCCTGCTTTAACAGCAGGGCAATTTCATTGATTGCGCTTGTGGCACCGAGCTTATCAGCCGACGGCGCCACCTGCTCCAGCAGCCAGGCGATGTCTTCCGCCACGGTTCGTTGCTCGCCGGTATGCACATCCGTCAGGATCCCCTCCAGCCCATAGCGACACGCCTGAAAGCGGTTAAAGCGGTAGAGCAGAAAATCCCGTTCCTGATGTTTATAAGGCCGCGTGGTCAGCAGCCAGTGTGACGTGGCCTGAATCAGCCCGGCGATGTTAATCGCGTGGCCGAGCGTCAGCGGCGTATCCATCACCCGCACCTCCACGGTGCCAAAATGTGGGCTGGGGCGAATATCCCAGTGCAGATCTTTGATGCTGTCGATCATGCTGGTGGCGCTCAGGCGGCGGAACAGCCCTTCAAACTCCTGCCAGCTGTTGACCCACGGCATCTGTCCGTTATCCGGGAACCCGGAGAAGATATTGAGCCGCGACGAGGAGAACTTCGTGTCGGTGCCTTGCATGTACGGCGAGGCGGCCGCCAGGGCAATAAAGTGCGGCACAAAGCGCGACAGGCCGTGCAGGAGGTAAATGGCGTCATCCCCGGTCCGGCAGCCGACGTGAACGTGCTGACCGAATACCGTCGCCTGCAAAATCAGATAGCCAAAGCGCTCCAGCGTGACGTTATAGCGCTCGTCGTCGCACACCTCCTGGCGCTGCCATTTCTGGAACGGGTGCGTCCCGCCGCCGCAGATCTGGATATGCTGCTCCGCCGCCGCGCGCAGGATGCTCTGCTGCATCACCGAGAACTGCGCCGCCGCCTGGTCGATGGTCTGACACACGCCGGTGGCGATTTCGAGCATGCTTTCGGTGATATCGTGTTTGACTTCACCGCCTTTGATGTCGTCTTTGACGGCGGCGATGAGCGCGGAGGAGTCCTGGCTGAGATCGTACCCCGGCGGGTTAACCACCTGCAGTTCGAGCTCGATGCCAAGGGTGAACGGTTCAGAGGATTTGAAATCGGGTAAAGGCATGGCGCACTCCGTTGTCTGTGAATGTTGAGTATAGACAACGGGTGTGGCGCGCTCGTCTCAGGGTGGTATAACTGATAGCAGGCTTAGCAAAAGGGGAGTGTATCATGTCTGACTATCCAACCATTGCGCTGATAGGACCCGGTGCGATTGGCACCACCGTTGCCGCGGTACTGCATGACGCTGGCCGCACGCCATTGCTCTGCGGACGGACCGCGCATCCGAAATTACGCCTGCGCCACGACGAAGGTGAAACGGTGGTGCCCGGTCCGGTACTAACCGACCCGACGGCCATTACGCGTCCCGTTGATCTCGTGTTTATCGCGGTGAAAACGACGCAAAACGCCGACAGCGCCGGGTGGCTGCGCGCGCTGTGCGATGAAAATACGGTGGTCTGCGCCCTGCAAAATGGCGTAGAGCAGAAGGCGCAGCTTGAGCCTTTGGTCAGTGGCGCAACGGTGCTGCCGTCGGTAGTCTGGTTCCCGGCGCAGCGCGAGCCGGATGCCTCCGTCTGGCTGCGCGCCAAACCGCGCCTGACCCTGCCGGATGTGCCGCAGGCACAGCGGGTGGTGGAGGCGCTTCGCGGTACGCGCTGTGAAGTTGAACTCTCGGCAGATTTCCCCACCGTCGCCTGGCGCAAGCTGCTGCAAAACGCGGTCGCCGGGCTGATGGTGCTCGCCAACCGCCGCGCCGGGATGTTCAGGCGCGAGGATATCAGCGAACTTTCGCTGGCCTACCTGCGCGAGGGGCTGAGCGTCGCCCGCGCCGAAGGGGCGAAGCTGAACGATGACGTAGCGCAGGAGATCCTGGCGAACTTCCAGCGCGCGCCTGAGGACCTCGGCACGTCGATCCTGGCCGACCGTCAGGCGGATCGCCCGATGGAGTGGGACATCCGCAACGGCGTCATTCAGCGCTCTGGCCGCAAACACGGCATTGCGGTGCCCATCAGCGACGTGGTGGTACCGCTGCTGGCGGCGGGGAGCGAGGGGCCGGGTTAACGGTTACTGTTTTTCCGTTCGGCAAAGTAATGGGCGGGCGTGCTGCCCATCGCTTTTCTGAACATGGTGATAAACGCGTTCACGGATTCGTACCTGAGAGTGGGGGGGGGGGGCGATAGAGAGGCGGGAAGATAAGTGAATATGAATTTCAGCTTTGTGCCATAATTTTACGTGGTTATCCTGGTAGCGTGTTAATCTGTCGGGAGCAGAACCCGGGAGGTTCAAATGCTTTATAGCTGCATGAATAATACAAAATGGAATGAGATCCGCATGGCAATGGTTAGCATGGAATCTCCCCCCTTATGGAAAATCACTTTTCTCAATGGCTATGAATCTGCAGTTGATGGCGAGTGGTTTTACCATTTCTGTGAAGGTGGCTATTTGGATATCAGGTATCTTGATATTATGACACACTCAGTTGAACAACATACCATGGTAGGTACTATTCTTCGCGCTATTCATCTCCCTGGAATCGAGGTATCAACCGGTTATAGAATTTGGGGATACGCAGATTCGGTCAGCTATGTAGATTATCTTTAACCAGATAAAATCGTTTAATGGCTAACAGGAATAAGTTAGTTTTTGCGTAGAATTGGCCTCTACTCCTCACTGTCTAAGCGTTACGCTGAAAGTTATTAATTCAAAGTCAATACAATCAGACATCTTCCCATAGCGGCATCAATTCTTCAGGTAATTGTTCCTTATCAAACCCCTCAAACCAATACACAGAGCCTTGCTGTCCAATAATCGGCACTTCTCCCCACCCCGGGTAAAACAATGCGCGACTCCAGTCAGGCTTGAGACGACCACGCCGTTTAAGGCGCTGACCATTACACGCAGTTGCTCGTATTGAAGGAAAATTAATAAAGAAACTTAACGGCATTTTCTCTTTGCGCGCACGTTGTAATTGCCTTGATATCCAGTCCTGGTTACGTCTGCGAAGTTTTTGTTTCATTGGCTACTGTTCTGATTCTACTCACTTATCAATCAATGCTCTCACTGTAATCCGACGCCATGCTTTCTACAGGAGTGTCCGTTCTTAACTCAGTGCGGACCTTACCCACTTTTCTGCCCTTTCCGTATCATGAGCAGACGGTGATAGCGTCCGCTCAATGTTGATGACTGTATGTGCATTAGTATAGCCATGCATCTTCTGTCATCAAAATGATGAAGCCACTCGTGCTTTTATCGGATAAACGTTCTTTTTACGCGAACAGAGGTTATGAAATAGGGAATCCAAATTAAAGCCGTAATTACGTTTCTAAAAACAGGTACAAGTTCATTATATCCAATTTCAGTGCCAGGAATTAATATGTAAAGCAGATAGGTATTAAATGACATTGTCGTCACGATTGATATTAAAAACAAAATGTAAAGCTTCGGTAGCAATTTCTTCTTTCTTAGGAAAAATGAAAGAACGGTGATTGTAAAAAGAAACTCGCCAATATAAATAACCAGGGAAACTATGAAGAAAATTTTTGCATTTGCATTCAGATGCGAATAATTATCTGTCGTAAATTTAAATGCATCTGTCATTGCAAAAAGATAGGAAGCAGCAGTAACCACTAATCCTATAAGGGGGAGAAAAAGAAATCCTCCAATTTTCTTGAAATTTTTATCTTCACAACTGTCGCAAAACTCTCTGTCCTGAGGTATTTCGACCCCACACTTTATGCATCCCCATTCCATATATGGACCTTTGAAGTATTTTATAATTTTAAATAGATTAAACGAAGTCTATTACAAACGCAACTGACTGATAAATAAGTATGCTGTGCAGGTAACTTTTTCGAGTAAATTTGTGTTAAGGGGGATTCCCGCAGCACAGATATTCATTCTAAGTTCCTACCAGGGACCGCGCTTTGCTAATAACGGTTCCTAAAACATTTCTTTCCGACAGTTCCTGACCGGAAACGAATATTTAAAGTAAAGTGCTACCGCTGAACACCATAAGGTTCTCTGTTGCACTTCAGTCCAGCTTCTCGATACTCATCCTAACCGCTTTCAGCGTTCTCCTGCGGATCCAGCCGCTGCCCGCCCGTATTACCAGCCAGTAAGCCACCATCATGAGCCGGGTGCTCCTGTCCGGGCAAAAGACGAACGTTTCCGTACTGAGTTCATGCTGGCCTGGCGCCAGTTCCTTTACCTGGTAGCGCAGCAACAGTGTCGCGCTGCCCGGCACGGCAGGCGTCTGAAACGCGCTGGCATCCGGCACGCTTTCCAGACCGAAATCTGCACGCCAGAATTGCCCTCTTAAGCCATAGCAAAGCTCCGATGCTGAATCTTTCAAAAGGGTGAAACTGTGTAGACCAAAGTTGCTGATTGAATCAGCCTGCTGATCGCGCAGAAGTTTTTGCGGTAATTGCCGCAAAGCCATCAACCGACGAATCACAGCATCTTGCCGGACGTCAAACTTGGCAATCAACGGCAGTATATTTTCAGGATGCGCAGTATGAATGACCGTTCGGTGTTTTTCATGAAACTGGAACTGAGGTAAAAAAGCCGGGACATCCTGCCACTGAGCAAGCGCTTTGCGGGTTACGAATCCAGGATTCAGCATTTCTCTTCCTTGTCATCCCTTGAGTGCAGCCAGAGTATCAGATGGCGTGCTGCAGGCAATCACCAGGAAAAGAGAGGGGGGTAGGGCAGTAAATGTAACAAGCCGGTTGGGTTAACGATGTTCGCTTCTTTGCGAATGGAGAAGCTGAGTGATTTCTTTGCGCTTTCTTGTTGCCCATTCGGGCTTGACTGAGAGCATTAAACTGTATTCCTTTCTGAAATAAACTTCTCTGTATTCCCGTTCAGATGAATGTTTTGCTGCATAGGTTGAGGCCAGCCCCGCCACGGCACTCTCCACAAACCAATAAAGAATTTCATCGTCACTGAGCGTTACTTTTCGCTGTATTTCAAGACCCCTTTCACTGATGATAAAATGATATTCTTTCCCATGAATTTCCAGATAGGGAGTTGCAACCCCATCAGGTTGATCAGGGATAAAGAAGTAATGATTTGGTCTTGTGCCTCCCCCAAGTTGCTCACCTATTTTTAGAAGCTCGTTTCGTAGTTCTTCAATCGTTTTCATCAGCATTCCTTTGTTATTTTATGTGAACCACTCATTTTCGCAAAATGGGTGCACAGAGTCTGCTCGCGATCACTTCCCCACAAACGCACTCACAGGCAAACCGAAACGCTTCGCCAGCGCACGCATATGATCCAGTGTCAATGTGCGCTGTCCATTAAGGATCCGACTCACCAGAGACTTCTTACCAATCTCATTCTCGAAATCGCTCTGAGTGAGTTGGTACTGATCCATCAGCGTTCGCAATAACGCAACGCCTGACGGAATGCGGGCAATACGCGCGTTAAATTCTGCAAACTCCGGGGACTCGCTTTCGTACCTGTCGATTTTCGCGGTGAGCATCTCCACCAGCGGGCTATCGGGTTCGTGCTCGATAAGATACTCCACCAGCGCCAGCGCATCCTCGTAATCTTGTTGCGACGGGCTTGAGCCCAGGAAGGGGAGCTCGTCTGTCAGATCGTTTGCCGCTTTGATGGCTGCTGCATAATTCATTCTTTCGTTCTCCGGTAGAGGTCCGTGAGCTTGTCATACTCTGCGTGCGTGCTGATGTGTTTAATGAAGATCTTTCCCCGCTCAAAATCAGGAAAAAACATTACTCTTAAATGTCCGCGCCCACATCGATGACCCATCATTTTTCCCGGTATTTCATCCGGTCCTGGCTGGGAAAGCGCTTTTCGCATATCGCCTGGTGACGAGTAGTGTTCCTTCTTTAGTACCCGGTAAAGGTCGTCCAGGGCGAGTGATCGATTGGGAAAATGTCTGGCCGCCGTATCGAAAGGCGCTCTTGAGACTACGTACATCCTTGCCCTTTGTTTCCAGATTGGAAACATTATAGGTTGTGGTTGGTGAGTTGACAATGTGGAAACAACGATGGGCTGCAGTTTCCACATGCTCGTGATTACGGTTCTCATCTATTGAGTGCGCACACTTTAAGAGGTAGTGGTGAGAAATTAAAGTGAATGGCATGGTTAGGTTTTGGGTATTTATTTGATTTGCGTAGCGTATTCAGTAATTATTGGATGAGAAGGATTTCTGTGGGTGAAGGTTTTGCATACAGGAGTATATGGAAGTGTGTGAAAGATGCGTCCGCTTTGTGCCAGCAGCGGACGTTGCGCGGTATGTTAGTTATGATACGAAATGTTTGCGTAAGATTTTTTCTAATAGTGAAAAAATTACTGTGACCCTTTTTGGAGTAACCGTCTGATAAGGCCGATATAAATAAAATTGCCATTTCTCCTGTCGCAGTTCTGGCAGGGGTTTTATGAGTTGACCATTTGCTAAGTACTCTCTACAGATAAAATCGCTGGACTGTACAACCGTTTTGCCAGCCAAAGCGGCCTGAATTTCTGCGTATGGGTCCGTAGTATAAAATTCAATATGACGAGGGACAAAGGTATTCACTGCGTCACTCATAAATTCAAAGATTTTTCCCGTTTCAGGATTAAGTAAACCACTGAATGGATAACGTTGCCGAAGATCTTCTAAATCCGTTGGAGCTCCCAGGCGCGCAACGAGTTCTGGGGATGCTACTAAAATATGTTCCACCTGCGTGATATTTTTAATGATAAAGTTTGGATTAGGTTCTCGCCCGACGCGTATACCTATATCGATACGATGCTCGATAGTATCAAGTTTCATCATATCTAAACGCCAGTCGATAAATAATTCAGGATATGGGCGTAGCGCAGTCAATAGTTCATATAATACTTGTTCATGCTTTGGAAATCGAAGCGACGTGATACGGACAATGCCCTTCATTTCATTATCATCTTTCGCCGTCTGAAATAGTTTTTCCGAATCCTCAAGCAGTCGCCTGGCTTGAGGTAAAAAAAGCTCACCGAAGCTTGTGAGAAAGATCGAGCGAGTATTGCGTCTGAAAAGGGGTTCATCAAGCTGTTTCTCCAGCTCAGCGATTGTTCGTGTTACAACCGATGGTGAAACCGAAAGCTTTATAGAGGCTTCGCGGAAGTTGAGGGTCTCAGCTGCGATGATAAAAAACTTTAGAGCATCAAGTTTGTTCATGATTGTTGTGAAAGTTGCAATAATGTTTTTTGATATTAGCAATTAATTTGCAATTATTCCAATCGTATAATCAAACCATCAAACAAGTAATCTATCGTATCCTTTTATCAGAACTTTGAAGAGTAATTTATGGCAATACAACCAGTAGAATTAAACAAAGCCTATCGTTTATTGCAGCTCGGGCCAACGACGATGATATCGGCTAAAAATAATGGTATTGAAAATGTCATGGCAGCTGCCTGGGTGGGATTAGTAGGCAATAACAAAGTGATGGCTTTTATAGGTCCACAGGCATTTACACGCGGCCTTGTCGAAAAAAGTGGATATTACATTGTCCAGGTCCCAGTAGTAAATCAGATGGAAATGGTTTTATATGCAGGCGGTCACAGTTATTCTGACACACCCGAAAAAAACAATAAAATCCCACTTTTTTATCAGAAAGAGTTTGATCTGCCTTTAGTTGTAGGTTGCGCTGGCTGGCTAGTCTGTAAGGTTATACCCAATGAAGAAAATGAAAAGCAGCACAACTTGTTCATGGGGGAAATTGTCGGAGCATGGAGTGATGACCGCGTTTTCAGGAATGGGCACTGGATTTTTGATGATGCGCCTGATGAACTACGTACTGTCCATTACGTAGCTGGCGGACAGTTTTACGCCATTGGCAAAGGTACAAAATTTAATTATGGTCCGGGAAAAGACTAATCCTTACTTCTGTATAAATGTAGCCATAGAAAATGGCTACATAGAGGTAAGAACACCAAAATCAACCCATTAAAGATGTCCGCTCTTCGCTCTTAACAGACAATCAATAAATAACATTGTATTTTGTATGAGGCCGAAATTCTGCTTCTTACCCAGCAGAATTCCAGCCTTCCATCACCCGCCTCAGTGTGCCGTGATATACGGCTCCTTCACAAACTCCGCCAGCAGCCAGACCATATCATGCAGCAGCCCGGTCAGTTCTTTCGCCACGCTCATGGGCAGCGTTCCGCCCATCACCGCCAGCGTTAACGCTACGGCATAATCCACCTGCAACGTCGTTTCCTGCCAGCAGTCCGGCACGCAGGAGGTAATCTTTTCCCCCGCAACCAACTGTTCAACCAGATACGGCGGAAGTTCCGAGTCACAGCACTCGCGCAGCCGTTTCAGCGCAGCCAGTAATCGCGTACAGAGCATGGCAAACGTCACCGCGTCGTCAGTTTCCACCAGTACGCTTACGTAAGCGGCGCAGGCATCGGCCAGTTCGAAGAGATCCGCGGAATCGGAAATTGGGTGGTTGATGAGATGATGAACAGCGCTTTCCTCAGAAAGCGCGTAGGAAAATTCAGGGGTAGTCGCCATTTAGCATCCTCTTTGTCCAAAAATGTCATGTCATGCTAACGGGTTCCTACGCCCGGTTACGGATGTGCCGCAACGCAGGCACTTTACGGCGGTGAAAAAATGAAGGAAAGGGGGTGCCCCTGAATTACATAAGGTTGCTTGCAGGTTTGCGAGGCGGCTTCCAGAACGGCATTGCCGGGTGGCGGCTACGCCTGACCCGGCCTACAAAAATCACAGCCCTGTAGGCCCGCGCTAGCGCAGCGCCGCCGGGCCTTCCTGCTGTAAAATGGGTTTTTGCCGATCGTGTGTGAATATCTGCCATTTTATCTGCGACGTACTCAGGGTAAAAATGGCCGTGGCCAGCGTGTTCTCTTCATCCGGGTCGTGTGGCGAGAGACGATAAATCGGGAGCGCGGGATCATGCTGGTCTGAAAGAATTCCCAGAGCCGCTGTACCATCAAGGTGAGATTGCGTATCCAGCCAGGCGTTTAGCCGCTGCTGGCGTGACCGGGAGCTGTCAGTGATTACCTGCTCAACCGCATCAAGCTGAGGGTGGATAAGGTGATTAGCATGGGCGAAAACATCCCGCAGCGGCGTGACGGAACAGCCTGTTCCCGTCGCCTCCACGCTGAACAGCCGGTTGTCTCCCATTTGTCCCAGCGTATGATGAAAGGCTCCGGCGCGTGGTGATGAGGTCAGTATAGTGATAGCTTCATCCAGGCTGGCGGCATTCAGCGCAGCGCGGGCAAGTATCTGGCGCGGCATGCCGTCCGGACGGTGCAAAGCGCGTATGTTATTCACCGTATTCACTACGCCCTTTTCGTTTACGGCGAAGGTATGTCCGCAAATCGATCCCGGATAAGCAAAACTGGTGAACGCCAGGCCGTCATCCGGGGTGATGCTGACGATGGCGCAGTCATTGCGAAGCTGCGGGAAACCGTCTTCATTATGCGCGATAATCAGCTCTCCCACAGCGGTGCTTCCCGCTACCGTGGTGCAGCCATCAGAGGTTGAGCGCACCAGATCGCCGCGGCAGTTCCAGGCAAACACCTCATCAAACGGTGCATCCAGGCCCTCGGCCAATCCCTCCAGCTCCTGCCAGATTAGTGGATACGCAGACTGCACCCGCGAGCGCATGCTCCGGGTCTGTTCTGCGTCTTTCATGGCGGTAACGGTTTGCCACAGCGCCGTTTGCGTCAGTTTTGCATGCCAGGCCTCGCGTCCGAACGCGCCAAGCGCCTGACCTACTGCAAAAGCGGAACCACGAATGTCGATTTTTTTCATAGGGTTATCATTCACTTCTGTTCAGGATACGTGTTGCAAAAATTCTTTCAGGCGTGGATTGCGACTGCTATTCAGCAGCATATCAGGTGGACCATCTTCGGCAATGGTACCGCCATCAATAAAGATGAGCCGCGATGCCACATCGCGGGCGAAGCCGATTTCATGGGTCACAATCACCATGGTCATGCCTTCTTCGGCCAGCGAGCGCATGACTTTCAGCACCTCATGCCGTAATTCGGGGTCCAGGGCTGAGGTCGGCTCATCGAACAGCATCATTTTCGGCTTCACCGCCAGGGCTCTGGCGATGGCCACGCGTTGCTGCTGACCGCCAGATAGCTCTGATGGGTAGTGACTGGCGCGTTCGCGTAAGCCAACGCGGTCCAGCAGCGCCAGCGCCTGTTCCCGCGCGGCGGCTTTGCTCTGTTTGCGTACGCGAACCGGACCAAACATCACATTCTCCAGCGCCGTCAGGTGGGGAAACAGATGGAACTGCTGAAACACCATCCCGGCTTCACGGCGGATATCACATTCGTTAGCGTGAGGATCGGTAATATGCATTCCCGCTACCAGCAGCGTGCCGGAGGAAATTTCCTCCAGCTTGTTAATGCAGCGCAGCAGCGTCGATTTGCCCGAACCGGAAGGTCCGATGATCACCACGACTTCGCCAGCATCAATTTTTAAATTGATGTCGTGCAGCACCCGAGTGGCACCGAAATTTTTCGACACCGCGCTAAATTCAACCATGCTCATAAAATATGGATCCTCTTCTCCAGTTGCTTCAGCAGGAAACTCAGGCACAGCGTCACCAGCAGGTAGATCATTGCCACTGCGGTCCAGACTTCCAGCGCGCGGAAATTACCGGCAATAATTTCTTGCCCCTGACGAGTCAATTCCGCCACACCAATCACAATAAACAGCGAGGTATCTTTAATACTGATAATCCACTGATTACCTAACGCAGGGATCATACGGCGTAATGCCAGCGGCATAATGACATGCCATAGCGTGCTGCGCTGGGATAATCCCATTGCCAGGCTGGCCTCTCTAAAACCTTTATTAATTGAGAGGATCGCTCCTCGGGTGATTTCTGCAATATAAGCACCCGAGTTAATCACAATGGTCGTAATGGCCGCCGTTACCGGGTCGATATGAATCGGTAACACCATGGGGAGTGCGAAGTAAATAAACATCACTTGCACCATAATAGGCGTTCCGCGGATTAACTCGACAAAGACTAAAGATACTGTCTTTGATATTTTTCCTCCGAGCGCCCGGCAGGTTCCCGCCAGCAGGCCAATAACAAAACCACCCAATAAACCTGATAATGAAATAATCAGCGTCAGCTGTAGTCCTTGCAACAGCAGCGGCAGGGACTCCCAAATATATTTACTGTCGAAATTCATATGTTACCCGTTAAGATGCAACGAGGTCGGATCGCTCCGACCTGGCGGGATTATTTTGGCTGTTTAGCAAACCACTTCACGTAAATCTTGCTGTACGTCCCGTCCGCACGTAACGCCTGCAGCGCAGCGTTGATCTTCGGCGTCAGGCTGCTGTTCTTCTGCATCGCAAAACCGTAGTGCTGCGGCAGAATGCTGTCAGTCTCGCCGGTCGATTTCACTTTGCCATCGCCCGCCGTTTTTACGTAATAGAGCACGTTGGGGGAATCGTGCACCACGGCATCAAGGTTACCTGCCTGCAAATCAAGATAGGCGTTGTCGATATTCGGGAATTCAACATAGTTCGCCTTATATTTGCTTTTCATAAAGCTGGCCGCCGCCGTTCCCTGCTTTAATCCCACTTTCTTTCCTGCTAAATCGCTGAATTTAGTAATGGTGTTATCGCTGCTTTTCACCGCCATTAATAAATCAGCATCATAATAACCGTCGCTGAAATCGACGACCTGTTTACGCGCGTCGGTTATCGTAATGCCCGCCATGGCGACATCCAGATTGCGTGATTGTAAACCCGGGATCAGTCCCCCAAAATCCATCGGGCGTAATTCGTAGCTGACATCCATTTTTTTAGCTATGGCATCCCACAAATCAATATCAAAGCCGACGTATTTATCGCCTTGTTTAAATTCAAAGGGGACAAAGGCGGTATCCACGCCAACCGTTAATTTATCCTGCGCTTGTGCCACAAAACTGGCGGAGCAAGCGACCAGCGCTAACGTAACTTTTAATTTAGTGAATAATCCAGACATGATAACCCTCGGCGTCAGTGAAGTAGCGTGCATGAATGTCACCCGGCGAAATACATCGGCGGAATGGGAAAATAAAACGTTGATATGCAGGGCGCACTTTCATGCGCCAGATTTAAAGTGAAAGCTTATGCGGGAATAATCTCATCCCGGCTGTCGGGTACCGGCGTCTGTGCGCCGTTCATTACCATTGAGAGAAAACTGTAATAGCCATTGATGCCGATCAGATCCACCACGCCTTTCTCGCCCCAGAGCGCGATAGCGTGCTGCCAGGTGGCATCGCTGACCTTCTGCTGCTCCTGTAACTCCTTGCAAAAGTGATAGACCGCCCATTCATCCGGCTGCAGATCCTCTGGAAGACGCTTTTCATTAATCGCCTGCACCGACGCGGCAGAAATACCCTTCTCGCGCGCTATCGGCGCGTGAATCGCCCACTCAACAGGCTGCGACCAGTGCCGCGCGGTCATCAAAATCGCCAGTTCCGACAGGCGCTGTCCCAGCGCGCTGCGATAACGCAGATATTCCCCCATGCGTTGCGCATGCGCCATGAGCTCTGGACTGCGCAGCAGCGGCTCGAAAGGTGGCAGCAGCGCACCGCGAGGCCCGTTGATCATCTCTTCGGCCAAAGCGCGCTGCTGGTCGTCCCACTCATGCTCCGCCAGCGGCGGTAAACGATTGATCATAATTTGCTGGTCTCTTCGCGAATCACGGTGTTCAGCGTGTCTACCACAAAGTCGAGCTGGCCAGGCGTGACGATAAACGGTGGTGCGATCAGGATATGGTCGCCGTACTGCCCGTCAATGGTTCCACCCATTGGATAGACCATCAGCCCACGTGACATACAGTTTGCTTTGATTGCTGCATGCAGCTTCAGGGCAGGATCGAAGGGGGTTTTGCTGGCTTTATCGCGCACCAGCTCAACGCCCGCAAACAAGCCGCGCCCGCGCGTATCACCGACGTGGGGTAATTCCCCCAGTACTTCACGCAATGCGTTGTGCAGGTAAGCCCCCTGTTGCCTCACCGCTTGCAGCAAATTATCGCGCTCAATCACCTGCTGCACGGCCAGGGCTGCGGAAGCGGCGGTCGCGTGGCAAATGTAGGTGTGCCCGTGCTGGAACAGACCGCTACCGGCCTGCAGCGCTGAGACAACCTTCTCGCTCGCTAATACTGCGCCAATCGGCTGATAGCCGCCCCCCAGCCCCTTCGCGATGGTCACCAAATCCGGCACCACATCATCCTGTTCAAACGCATGCAATGTGCCTGTGCGTCCCATGCCGCACATGACTTCATCCGCGATATAGAGGATGCCGTATTTATCACACAGGTTGCGCACGCCTTTAAGATAGCCCGGGGTGGGCGGCGTGGCGCCGGTGGTAGCCCCCACCACGGTTTCAGCACAGAAACCAATAATGGTGTCGGGACCGGCCTCAATAATGGCGTGCTCCAGCTCGTTGAGCAGGCGCGTGGTGTATTGCTGCTGGGTTTCGTCATCGCGGCGGTCGCGATATTCATTGCAGGCCGAAACGCGGATCACGTCGATCAGCAAGGGGGCAAACTGGCGGCGACGCCATTCGTTGCCTCCTACCGCGAGCGCCCCAAGGGTATTGCCATGATAGCTCTGCTTACGGGCGATAAATTTGGTGCGCGACGGTTGTCCGATCTCAACAAAATACTGGCGCGCCAGCTTAAGCGCGGTTTCAACCGCTTCCGAACCGCCCGAAACGAAATAGGCATAGTTAAGATCGCCAGGTGCGGTGCGCGTCAGATGTTCAGCAAGCTGTTCAACGGTGTCGCTGGTAAAAAAACTGGTGTGGGCATAGGCCAGCCGATCGATCTGGCGATGCATCGCAGCCAGCACGTCCGGATGCGCGTGGCCTAAACAGGAAACGGCGGCGCCACCGCAGGCATCCAGATACTGTTTTCCCTGTGCATCAAAAATGTACGCCCCCTGGGCGCGTACCGCCACGGCGGGCGTGCTGCGTAAACTGCGGTGAATGATATGGGTCATGCGGGTCCTGCTCCTGAATGCGCTGTGCTAATAAAGCGCATCTTGCAGGATCCATTTGTATCGCGTCAATTTCATTTTGATACAAATGTATTCTGTTTTCTTATGCCGAATGCAAATGAATCATTTTTCAGGGTTTCCCGGGCACCACATAGGCACCAGAGTCGATAAGATAGCGTTCAGCATTTTCGATTTTATTCACTGCATCCCGACCATGTCGCGCGACCAGCATCGCCAGTAAACACTCGGCGAGCCCCATGCCGGACACTACGGAAGGGAAAAATGACGGGCTGTCGACAGAGAATAGCAGCGTGCAATCGGCAGCCTGGGCTAATGGCGAGACGGGAGAATCCGTGATGGCGACGATTGTCGCGCCCGCCTGCCGGGCCGCACGCAGGACATCCAGCGACTCACGGGAATAGGGGGCAAAACTGGTGAGTAACAGGCAATCTTGTGCTGTTAATTCACGCGTGAACACTTCGATGTTGCTCGCCAGACCGTCAATGAGCGACGCTTGACGATTAAACAGTCGATAGACATAAAACAGCGACCAGGCGATAGGAAAGCTGGCCCGGAAGCCGCAAATATAGACATTCTGGGCCGCGTCCAGCAGCGATACGGCCTGCTCCATCGCCTGATGGTTTTCGTGCTGTGTAAAAGCCAAATTTGCCTGATGCGCCTGAAACACCTCTTCATACAGCTGCGGCTGAGTGCCTTTGGCGATCAGCTTCTCGGCCTTTGATACATATGTATCATTGCGCAGTCCGAGTTCATCAATGAATGCGTCCTTGAGTTCACCCCAGCCGTTGTAGCCTAATCGTTGCGCCAACCGCAGCAGCGTGGCGGGTTTTACACCGGCTTCACTGGCGAAGGCGCGCATCGATAGCACCACCAGTTGATTGGTATTCTGTAGCGAGAACTCGGCAGCACGCTGTAATTCTGCAGACAACTCACTGAATGTACTGACAATATTTTCCCTTGGATTCATAGCAAATAGTCCCGCTGTTTAAGGTTAGCGCTGCAGTTGTCAAGTGACGTTCGATCTTTGCAGACTGAACGGACTCGCGTTGTCCCGGAAACGGATGATGAAAACACAGCGTAAATAAGTCAACGGGGAGCTGAACAGAGAGCATCAGGCGTGTGAAACCCAACCTGACCACGTCCCCAACCGTAGGCCCGCGCAAGCGCAGCGCCGCCGGGCACAGCCGCGCTGCCGTCACCCCTCGTTCAGCATCGTCAAAAACCGCTTCACCGTCCGCGAGCGTTCAAACCGCCGCCAGCACAGTGCGATATCGGTATAAAGCTCCGGCGAGCTCAGCGCGTGGTAGGTGACATTCGGCGGAGAAATGGCCGCCATGGATTTCGGCACCAGCGCGAACCCGCCGCCGGCGGAAACCATGCTCAGGGAGGAGGAAAGCTGCGACGACTGCAGCGCGTGCTGCACGTCGATTCCGGCCCGCTCGCAGCAGCCGTGAACCCGCTCGTACAGCCCCGGCGCGACCTCCTGCGGGAACAACACTACTGGCGTATCCCGAAGCTGCTCTAACGCCAGCGAACCGCACGCCGCCAGCGGATGGTCGCGATGCAGCGCCACCACCATCGGCTCCCGGTCGAGGATTTTTAACTCGAACGCCTTGCTGCTCTCGCACGGCAGGCGCACGAAGGCGATATCCAGTTCACCCTCCGCCAGCATCGTCGTTAGCGACGACATATTGGCTTCCACCTGGTGAACCTGCACCGCCATATTCTGCACCTGAAACTGGCGAATCAGCGCGAAAATTTTGGGATGAAAAGCGTCGGAGCTGGTGATGCCAATCGACAGGTTTCCGTTCAGCCCGCGCGCGATGCCGCGAGCTTTTTCCAGCGCGGCGTCGCTCAGCGCCAGGATCTTGCAGGCGTCCTCGTAGAAGGCTTCTCCCGCCTCGGTCAGCTCTACGCCCCGCGTCAGGCGCCTGAACAGCGGCGTGCCGACTTCCTCTTCAAGCCGTTTGATCTGCTGACTCAGAGGAGGCTGTGAAATACCCAGCGCTTCGGCCGCCCTGGTGAAGTGTCGCTCGCGTGCAACCGCGACAAAATACCGCAGATAACGAAGTTCCATATCTAAAACGTCTCAAACCAGCATGGTTTCTATATTGGAACTCTCTGCTGAATCGGGTCAACATTTATTTAACCTTTCTAAATAAAGTTGAAGAGGACGAGCACGATGATGCATTCATCTGCCTGCGACTGTGAGGCCAGCTTGTGCGAGACCCTGCGCGGGTTTTCCGCCCAGCATCCTGACAGCGTGATCTACCAGACATCGCTAATGAGCGCCCTGCTAAGCGGCGTGTACGAAGGGGAGACCACCATCGCCGATCTGCTGGCGCACGGTGATTTTGGCCTGGGCACCTTCAACGAGCTGGACGGCGAAATGATTGCCTTCAGCAGCAAGGTATACCAGCTGCGCGCCGACGGCAGCGCCCGGGCCGCGAAGCCGGAGCAGAAAACGCCGTTCGCGGTGATGACCTGGTTCCAGCCGCAGTATCGTATCACCTTCAATGCGCCGGTCAGCCGTCAGCAGATCCACGACGCGATCGACCAGCAGATCCCCTCCGATAACCTGTTCTGCGCGCTGCGCATTGACGGCAATTTCCGCCACGCCCACACCCGCACCGTACCGCGCCAGAAGCCGCCGTACCGCGCGATGACCGACGTGCTGGACGACCAGCCGGTGTTCCGCTTTAACCAGCGTGAAGGGGTGTTGGTCGGGTTCCGCACGCCACAGCATATGCAGGGCATCAACGTGGCGGGCTACCACGAACATTTCATCACCGACGACCGTCAGGGCGGGGGGCATCTGCTCGACTACCAGCTGGAGAGCGGCGTGCTCACCTTCGGTGAAATTCACAAGCTGATGATCGACCTGCCCGCCGACAGCGCGTTTTTACAGGCCAACCTTCACCCCAGCAATCTGGACGCAGCGATCCGTTCCGTCGAAAACTAACAGGAGAACTATCGTGAACAGTGAGAAACAGTCACGTCAGTGGGCGCACGGCGCCGATTTGGTTGTCGGCCAGCTGGAAGCGCAGGGCGTGAAGCAGGTGTTCGGGATCCCGGGGGCGAAAATCGACAAGGTCTTTGACTCCCTGCTGGATTCCTCCATCGAGATTATTCCGGTGCGTCACGAAGCGAACGCGGCGTTCATGGCGGCGGCGGTAGGGCGTCTGACCGGCAAGGCCGGGGTGGCGTTGGTGACCTCCGGGCCCGGCTGTTCGAACCTGATCACCGGCATTGCCACCGCCAACAGCGAAGGCGACCCGGTCGTGGCGCTGGGCGGGGCGGTGAAGCGGGCAGATAAAGCCAAACTGGTGCACCAGAGCATGGACACCGTCGCCATGTTCAGCCCGGTCACCAAATACGCCGTCGAAGTGAGTGCGCCGGACGCGATTGCTGAGGTGGTTTCCAACGCGTTTCGCGCCGCCGAGCACGGCAGGCCGGGGGGCGCGTTCGTCAGCCTGCCGCAGGATATTGTCGATCAGCCCGCCACGGGGGCGATTTTGCCTGCCAGCGGCCCGGCGCTGATGGGCCCGGCACCGGAATCCGCCATTAACGACGTGGCGAAGCTTATCGAAAAGGCCAAAAACCCGGTCATCCTGCTGGGGCTGATGGCGAGCCAGCCCGCCAACAGCGCCGCGCTGCGCAAGCTGCTGGAAAAAAGCCGTATTCCGGTCACCAGCACCTATCAGGCCGCCGGGGCGGTGAATCAGGAGCACTTCACCCGCTTCGCCGGACGCGTCGGTCTGTTCAATAACCAGGCGGGCGACCGGCTGCTCCATCTGGCGGATCTGATTATTTGCATCGGCTACAGCCCGGTGGAGTACGAGCCGTCCATGTGGAACAGCGGCGACGCCACGCTGGTGCACATTGACGTGCTGCCTGCCTATGAAGAACGTAACTACGTGCCGGATCTGGAGCTGGTGGGGGACATTGCCGAAACGCTGAACCTGCTCGCTAACCGTATCGACCATAAGCTCGAGCTGAGCCAGCGGGCCTCCGAAATTCTGGTCGATCGCCAGCATCAGCGCGATCTGCTCGATCGTCGCGGCGCCTCGCTCAACCAGTTTGCCCTGCACCCGCTGCGCATCGTGCGGGCCATGCAGGACATCGTGAATAACGACGTGACGCTCACCGTGGATATGGGCAGCTTCCACATCTGGATCGCCCGCTACCTCTACAGCTTCCGTGCGCGTCAGGTGATGATCTCCAACGGTCAGCAGACCATGGGCGTCGCGCTGCCGTGGGCGATTGGCGCGTGGCTGGTCAACCCGCGCCGCAAGGTGGTTTCGGTCTCCGGCGACGGCGGCTTCCTGCAGTCAAGCATGGAGCTGGAAACCGCGGTGCGCCTCAACGCTAACGTGCTGCACATCATCTGGGTGGATAACGGCTACAACATGGTTGCCATTCAGGAAGAGAAAAAATACCAGCGTCTTTCCGGCGTCGAGTTCGGCCCGGTCGATTTCAAAGTCTATGCCGACGCCTTTGGCGCGAAAGGCTTTGCCGTGGAGAGCGCCGACGCGCTCGAACCCACGCTGCGTGCGGCGATGGATGTGGATGGCCCGGCCGTGGTGGCCATTCCCGTCGACTACAGCGATAACCCGCTGCTGATGGGCCAGCTCCATCTCAGCCAGATTTTGTGACTCAACATAAGGACAGAGAAATGCAAAAAGTTGCTCTCGTAACAGGCTCAGGCCAGGGGATTGGTAAAGCGATTGCGCTTCGTCTGGTGAAGGATGGCTTTGCCGTCGCCATCGCCGACTATAACGCGGAGACGGCCAGAGCCGTGGCCGATGAAATCATCCGTAACGGCGGTAACGCCGTTGCCGTGAAGGTGGACGTCTCTGACCGCGAACAGGTATTTGCGGCGGTGGAGAAAGCCCGCACCGCGCTGGGCGGTTTCCACGTGATCGTCAACAACGCCGGGATCGCGCCGTCTACGCCAATCGAATCCATCACGCCGGAGATTGTCGACAAGGTCTACAACATCAACGTGAAAGGGGTGATCTGGGGCATTCAGGCGGCGATTGACGCGTTCCGCAAAGAGGGGCACGGCGGCAAAATCATCAACGCCTGCTCCCAGGCGGGCCACACCGGTAACCCGGAGCTGGCCGTCTACAGTTCCAGTAAATTCGCGGTGCGCGGCCTAACCCAGACCGCCGCGCGGGATCTTGCTCCGCTGGGGATCACCGTTAACGCCTACTGCCCGGGCATCGTGAAAACGCCGATGTGGGCGGAGATCGACCGTCAGGTCTCCGAGGCGGCGGGTAAACCGCTCGGCTACGGAACCGAGACTTTTGCCAAACGCATTACGCTTGGCCGCCTTTCCGAACCGGAAGATGTCGCCGCCTGCGTTTCATACCTGGCAGGACCGGATTCCGACTACATGACCGGCCAGTCTCTGCTCATCGATGGTGGGATGGTGTTCAACTAAATTCTAATAAGCTCTGACATGAGTTTTCCCCTGCACCCGTGCAGGGGCTTTTTTTTGTCTCCTCCGTCATTGTGCATTACACTGCGCGCTGCAAAACTTTAGTCATTACGATCTGACAGGCGGTAACAGCGATGAACGGTACAATCACAACGTGGTTTAAAGATAAAGGCTTTGGATTTATCAAAGATGAAAACGGCGACAACCGCTATTTTCATGTGATTAAGGTCGCGAACCCCGATCTGATTAAGAAAGATGCCGCGGTGACCTTTGAGCCAACGACCAACAACAAAGGCCTTTCCGCCTACGCGGTGAAGGTGATCCCCGAAAGCAAACATCTCTATATCGCAGGCGAGCGCGTGAAGCTCAGCTCGATCAAGTCCTTCGTGGTGTTCAGCGAAGAAGAGCCTGCCGATACCAAAATCGACAAAGAGAATGCGGTGCTGTCGGTGGGGCTGCTGATGAACAGCATCAAGCCGAAATCTGATAAAAAGCCGGGCGAAATGCGCACGGTGAAGAAGCTGGCGATCACCACCTTCCAGAACACGACGCTGATCTTCACCGAAGATGAGATCGACATTGATGCCACGGTGAAGCTGCTGAAGTAATTGTAGGCCGGGTGGCGGCGATGCCTTACCCGGCCTGGAAAACCCGCGCCGCCGCACGGTTTACCCCATCCTGTGCTCGCCTCTTAACATAGCCTCACGGTCAAATACCTTCTGGATCGCCCCGTGCGCCATAAACGCCGCCCGGTCAGACATATGGGCAATCACGTCCGCGTCGTGGCTCACCAGCAGATAGGTCATCTCGTGCTCGGCCTTAAGACGGTTGAGCAGGTTCAGGATCTCTGCCTGCACCGACATATCCAGCGCCGAGGTCGGCTCGTCCAGCAGCAGAAGCTGCGGGCGCAGCAGCAGCGCGCGGGCAATAGCCACGCGCTGGCGCTGGCCGCCGGAAAGCTGGTGCGGGTAGCGCCTGCCCGCGTCGGCGGAAAGCCCCACCTGCTGCAGCGCATCCGCCACCTTTTCGGCAATCTGCGTTTCGCCGTGGATTTTTAACGGCTCCGACAGAGTGCGCGCAATGGTGTGGTTCGGGTGCAGCGACGCCCACGGATCCTGAAATACCATCTGCACGTTGCGGCGAAGCTCGCCTTCAAAACGTCGTCCTGGCGTTAACGCTTCTCCCAGTAGCGCAATACTGCCGCGCCACTCGCGCTGCAGCCCAGCCAGCACGCGCAGAAGGGTCGATTTGCCGCAGCCGGATTCACCGATCAGGCTGAACGTCTCGCCTCTCTCAATGCTAAAGCTGGCGGCCGAAACCGCCGTTTTTTCCCCGAAGGTGACCTGCACCTGGTTAACCTCAACGAGCGCCATCGTTGGCCTCCTTCCACGGCTGCGAACGATCGAGCGTCGGCAGCATCTGCCCATAGGTATTGGCGTCTGGACGACAGGTCCACAGGGTTCGCGTGTACGGATGCGTCGCCTGCGGGAGATGGCTTGCCGCCATCTCATCGACCTTTTCGCCCTGATACATCACCAGCACGCGGTCGCAGTGCTCCGCCACCAGCGGCAGATCGTGGCTGATTAACAGCATCGCCATCTGGCGTTCTTCGCACTGCTGCACCAGCAGCTCGAGGATCTGGTTGCGCAGGCGGGCGTCCAGCGCGGAGGTGGGTTCATCGGCAATCAGCACCTGCGGGTTGTTGAGCAGCGCCATCGCAATCATCACCCGCTGGCCCATGCCCCCGGAGAGTTCCCCGGGGTAGCGCTGGAGGACATGTTCGTTGAGTCCGACGGCGCGGAGGATGTCGTGAATGCGCGCCAGGCGTTCAGCGCGGGGCAGGCGCTGATGCAGGGTCTGCGCCTCATCAAGCTGAGCGACGACGTTTTTCGCCGGATTCAGCGCGTAGCGCGGGTCCTGCAGGACCATCGCAATCCCGTTACCGCGCAGCGCCTGCCAGCGGCGGGCGTTCAGGGTCAGCAGGTCGTTGCCAAGCACGTTAAGCCGGTTGGCGCTCACGATACCGGGTTTTCGCACCAGACCCATCAGCGCGCGGGCGGACATGGACTTGCCGGAGCCGGATTCCCCCACCAGCGCCAGCCGCTCGTTGCCAAGCGTAAAGCTCAGGTTGTTGACCACGCGCGCGGCGGGGTAGTCGATATTCAGCGCATCGACGATGACGCGGGGTTCATTCATGCTGTGGCTCCAGTACGTCGCGCAGGCCATCGCCCAGCAGGTTAAACGCCAGGCTGGCAAACAGGATGGCCCCGCCCGGAATGGCGGCAATCCACCACTGGTCGAAAATCACCTGCATGCCGTCGGCAATCATCGCTCCCCATTCGGCCATGGGCGGACGTGCGCCAAGGCCGAGGAAGCCGAGACCGGCGGCGGCCAGAATAATGCCTGCCAGATCCAGCGCCAGCCGCACAATCGCGGACGGCAAACACAGGGGCAGAATATGCCCGACCAGCAGGCGCAGGCCGCGGATGCCCATCATCTCCGCGGCGGCCAGGTAATCGCTGTGGCGCAGGCGCTGAATTTCACTTCGGGCCTGACGCGCGTAGGCGGGCCAGGTGGTTAAGGCCAGCGCCAGCGCGCCGTTGACCAGCCCCGGGCCAAGCATCGCCACAAACGCGAAGGCGAGGATCAGGCGCGGCATTGACATCACCACGTCGGTAAAACGCATCAGGATGCGCTCCAGCCAGCCGCCGTAGTAGCCGGACAAAATACCCACCAGCAGCCCGGCGGCCAGGGTAATAACGGTGACTAACGCCACCAGCCCGAGCGCCGGACGGGTGCCGTAAATCAGGCGCGAAAGCAGATCGCGACCGTAGCTGTCTGTGCCCAGCCAGTGCTGGCCGTTCGGTGCCTGCAGGCGCGCGGCGGCGTCCTGCCAGTTCGGGTCAACCGGGGCCAGCCACGGCGCGAACAGGGCAATAACCCCCAGCAGCGTGATGGCAACCAGCCCGCAAAATGCGGCAGGGGAGCGGCTTAGCCGGCGTAAGAAGAGATATAACGGCATCAGCGTACCCTGGGATCGGTTGCCCGCACGAGCAGGTCGGTAAGGTTATTGATCAGGACAAAGCAGACGCCAATCAGCAGCGTGCCGCCCATGACCGCGGTGGTGTCTCCGGCGAACAGGGCGGTGGTGAGATAGCGCCCGATCCCCGGCCATGAGAAGACGGTTTCGGTCAATACCGCGCCCTCCAGCATGCTGGTGTAGGCCAGCGCGATCACCGTCAGCAGGGTGCCGCGAATGTTCGGCAGCACGTGTCGCAGCAGGATGGTCACCTCCCCAGCACCTTTTGCGCGGGCAAGCAGGATGTACTCTTTGTTCATCTCGCTCAGGCAGGCCGAGCGCGTCAGGCGGGTAATGCTTGCCAGCGAGTAATAGGCCAGCAGCAGCACCGGCAGCACCAGGTGGCTGAGGGCATTGCGGAACGCCTCGCGATCGCCGGAAAGCCAGGTATCTATCAGCGCAAAGCCTGTGCGCGGCTCGACGGTGAACTGCCAGATATCGTCCAGCCTGCCGGGGCCCGCGCTCCACTGCAGCTTCGCGTAGAACAGGGCCAGCATCAGCAGGCCGAGCCAGAAGATCGGCACCGAGTTGCCGAGCAGGGTGAGGGTTCTGATGGCTAAATCGAGCGGCGAACCGGCGTAGCGAGCACACAGCACTCCGGCAGTCACGCCGAGCACGGCGCCGATGATTAACGCCAGCGTTGCCAGCTCCAGCGTGGCGGGGAATGCGTGCAGCAGATCCTGCAGCACCGGCTGTCCGGTGGCGCTGGCGGTGCCTAAATCCCCGTGGGCAAGGTTTTGCAGGTAATGCCAGAATTGCACGGGCAGGGGCCGATCCAGGCCTAGCTGGTGGCGAACCTGATCGTACGTCGACTGGCTGGCGTGATCGCCGACGATCTGCAGCACGCGATCGACCGGTGAAAACGCCGAGAGCGCAAACGTGACGAGCAGCAGCCCGAAGAGCGTGAGCAGCAGGGTCAGCAGGCCCTGAAGCACGCGGGTGGAAAGATGTGGCATGGGAAATCTCTTCATGCCGGGTGCGGCTTCGCCTTACCCGGCCTACAAAAACCGATAACACAGGCCGGGTCAGCGCAGCGCCACCCGGCAACAAGGGCTACTTCGTGACGCGATCGTACCAGACCATATCCGCGTTCAGCCCCTGCTGATACCCCTCCACGTTATCGCGCACCACGATCTGGGTTTTGCCCTGATCGACGAACACGTACGGCGAGCTCTGCTGAAGCTGTTCCTGCATTTTCTTGTACAGGTCCAGACGCTTCGCCGGATCCGGCTCGGCAACCGCCGCCAGCGTTGCCTTGTTCAGCTCCGGGATTTTCCAGCCGTTCAGACCGGCCACGGTGCTGGATTTACCGTCGTTCCACGCGAAGGCGCTGGCGTTGGAGTGCGCATCGAAGTAGTCCGGGATCCACAGACGAATCGCCGCCTGATGCTGCTTAGCGCGCACGCGGGCATAGACCTGGCTCCCGGCGGCAGGCAGCAGATCCACCTTCACGCCACCCTGCGCAAAGCTCGCCTGCATTGACTGGGCAATGGTGATAAACGGCGGCTTGTTCTCCACGTCCAGCGTGAAGTGCGCGTCCTTAATGCCCGCTTTGGCGAGGATGTCTTTCGCTTTTGCAGGGTCAAACTTAAACGGGTTGTCTTCCAGCGCGCCCGGCAGGCCGACCGGCAGGAAGCTCTGATGAACAAAATACTGGCCTTTCAGCAAGTTCTTCGTGATGCCGTCATAATCGACCAGCCAGCGCGAGGCTTCCCAGAACGCCGGGTTGTTCAGAAGCGGGTTGGCGCTGTTGCCGGTGTTAAACACCAGGTAATTCTGCTCCGCAGACGGGATGCTCAGCACCTTCACGCCCGGCTTGCCGTCCAGGGCGCTTATCTGATCTGCACCGAGATCGCGCGCCACGTCCGCATCACCCTGCTGGATCAGCAGGCGGCGCGAAGCCGGATCGGGGACGTTTTTAATGATGATGCTTTTCAGCTTCGGCGCGCCGCCGGGGGCGGAGTCGTTGGCTTCCAGCACGATGGCCTGATGCGGCTGATAGACGCGCATTTTGAACGCGCCGCTGCCCGCCGAGTGCATTTTTAGCCACGCGTTACCGAAGTCATTATCCTTCACGTTCGCGGCGACCTCTTTTTCATCCACGATAGATGCAATCGGCGTGGAGAGAATATTCAGCGCCACCGACGGGCTCACGTCCGCCGTCCAGTGAAGCTGGAGGGTGTGATCGTCCACCTTTTTCAGCTGGCTGGCGATGTTGCTCGCGTCCCAGCCCAGCACGTTGAGAATAAAGGCCGGGGATTTGTTCAGCGTCACGGCGCGGGTGTAAGAGAAAATTACGTCTTCCGGGCGCAGCGGGTTGCCGGAGGCGAATTTCGCATCGGGCTTGAGCTTGATGGTCAGGGTTTTTGCTGCCGCGTCCGCTTCCCAGCTTTCTGCCAGAATCGGCGTGATTTTTTCCGGGTTATCGCGGTCCGGCTGCACCAGACGCTGGTACAGACTCGGGACGGTCTGGATGCTGGAGAGCTCGTTGGCTTCGGCCGGGTCGAGGCTCACGATGTCATCAAGCCCCTGGGCAACCACCAGCGTGTTGGGCGGAGTAGCGGCGTGGACAGCGCCTGAGAGCGCAGTCAGTACCAGTAACGGCAGCAGTTTTTTCGTCATAGCGATCCCTGAGAAGAATATATTGTGATTGTTTTATGCTCCGCTACGTTAGGTCGAGTGTGACATTCCGCAAAGTCGAAATTCAGCTTTACTTATGCCTTCCGGGAATATCGCATGCGCTCGGGCTATTAAAACACGTTGCTTTTCGCCTGCTTTTTAACCTGCTATAACAAATGCCTTACCTTTCAGGGAGTCACCGCCGTGCCCGAAATCAATCAACATGGTCAAACCGTTAACGATATCGTTCCCGACTGGAAAGGCGCGCGCGTATTAACCCGCACCCCGCTGTTCGGCCAGTATTGTCGCCTGGAGCCGCTGGACGCCGATCGCCACGCGGCCGATCTCTATGAGGCCTACGCGCTGGGCGACGACAGCGACTGGACGTGGCTTGCCAGCACGCAGCCCACGAGCGTGGAAGCCACCGCGCACTGGATCGTGGCGAAAGTCATGGACGATGCGCTGGTGCCGTTTGCCGTCATTGATTTACGCACCGAACGGGCGGTGGGGCTGGTGAGCTATATGGCTAACGAGCGGCTGTTGGGCTCGGTGGAAATTGGTCACGTCACCTGGTCGCGCAAAATGAAAGGATCCCGCATCGGCACCGAAACGGTGTGGCTGCTGCTGAAAAATGCGTTTGAGCACGGCTACCGGCGCCTCGAGTGGAAGTGTGATTCCATGAACGTTGCCTCACGCAGGGCGGCGGAGCGGCTGGGGTTTGTCTGGGAAGGGCGCCTGCGCCAGAAGCTGGTGCGCAAAGGGCGCAACCGCGACAGCGATATGCTTTCTGTTATTGACGGCGAATGGCCACAAAGAGACGCGGAGCTGCGCGCCTGGCTGGCGGCGGAGAATTTTGACCATGAAGGGCGGCAGATAAAGCGGCTTGAGGCGTTTCGGTTATAAGTTTTTTATGTAGGGTACAGCGTAAGCGCGCGATTAATCCGCGGAAATCGCGATTTCAATCAGGTTGGTTTTTCCTGACTGCAGGCCGCGCGTTACCGCTTCGGCGATATCTGCAGCCTCGGTTACCCGGCAGCAGTGGACGCCCATGGCGGTGGCAAGCGACTGAAAATCAATATGCGGGTTCACCAGGTCCATCCCGATAAAACGCCCCAGCCGCGTTGAGCTGTAGTCAGCCTGGCTCTTCATAAAGTTTTTCAGGATGTTGTACTCCCTGTTATTCATGACGATAAAGGTGACCGGCAGATTTTCGTGTGCCGCCGTCCAGAGCGCCTGCGGCGAGTACAGGGAGGCCCCGTCGCCTATCAGGCAGACCACCGGCTCCCGTCCGCGTCCCAGCGAGTGCCCTACTGAGGCAGGCATCCCCCAGCCCAGTCCGCCGCCGCGCATAAAGTAGTAGCGCTGGTGCTGCTGGTCAGAGATGAACCGGCGGACATGCCTGGCGGTCGCTATCGCCTCATCCACGATGGTGGTACCCGCCGGAATGGACCGGATGACTTCCCAGGCCGCCACCATCGGGGAGATCGCCGGGCGTAGCCGCTCGGCGGCCAGACGTTCTTCCTGCTGCTGCCACTCCTTCTCCCGTTCGTCACGGGCCGCAACCAGCAGCCGCTGGTGGGCCAGCGTGCTGGCGATCAGTCGCTGCTTAAGCTTTGGCAGCAGTTCATGCAGGGACAGTTTGATATCCCCCATCACTGAAAGGCGAGTGGCATAGGTGCGGCCAAGCTCGTGCATATCCGCCGAAAGCTGATATACCGCGCAGGTTTCCGGAATGGCCTCGCCCTCGCTGTACAAAATGGTGATCAGGCTTCTGCCGCCGATGATAAATACGGCATCGTAGGCGTTGATGATGCTGGCGATTTCGCTGGCGGTGGTGGGCATATTGCCCCGCCAGAGCGCATGCTGCGTAGGGAAGGGCAAATTCAGGGGCCAGGAGGAGCCGTAGACATGGGCGCTGAGCGCTTCAGCAAGCTGGACAATCTCCTGCGTCGAGCCGCTGGAGTGAACTTCATCTCCCGCCACAATCATGATCCTGCCCGGGGTGACTTCGCTGAGCGCCTCCGCCAGCTCGTCCAGCGAGCCCGCGACGGTGTGGTAGTTCACTCTGGATGCCGTCTGTATTCCGGCGTCGCTCAGCTCTTCCATGACGTTCATCGGGAGTGAAAGCAGGACCGGGCCACCCGGAGGGTAGCTGGCCGCGTGAAACGCGCGGCGCACAAGAACCGGGAGCTGGTCGGCGCTGGTAACCTCCTGCGCCCATTTCATGACCGGGGAGCCTATGGAAACAATATCGTCATACAGCAGCGGGTCGCGGACGTAGTGCCGCGTGTCCTGCTGTCCGACGGTGACCACCAGCGGAGTTTTCATGATCCGCGAATTAATGAGGTTCCCCATGCCGTGTCCCAGGCCGCTGGCGGTATGCAAATTAATAAAGCCCGTTTTGCCGGAGGCTTTTGCGTAGCCGTCGGCAATGGCCACCACGGTGCTTTCCTGAAGCGCGAGAATATAGTGAATATTTTCATGGCGAAGCAGGGCATCAATGAGCGGAAGTTCGGTTGTTCCGGGGTTACCAAAAATATATTCCACCCCTTCACTCTCCAGCACGTCAAGAAAAATGTCGGCACCCGATCGCATATTTAAATCTGATAAGGACGTTAATGATTTAATCATAATGACACCTCATTCAGCATTATTTAACGCAGGCTAAAATTCTTCCTGCGTCGGACGAACAACAATTTCATTAATATCAACGTCGCCCGGCTGTTCGATGGCAAATAAAACGGAGCGGGCAATTGCGTCAGCCGGAATAGCCTGCTTGTAAAATTCATGCAGGAACTGTTTGCTTGGGGCATCAGAGCTGCCGAACTGCAGTTCGCTTTCGACGGCACCGGGAGAAATAAGCGTCGTGCGGATGGTTTTACCCGCCTCCTGACGTAAGCCTTCACTCAGCGCGCGGACGGCGAATTTCGTGGCGCTATACACCACGCCGCCAGGGGCCAGCACTTTGATGCCCGCGACGGAGGCAACGTTTATAAAATGCCCGCGGCCCTGACGCTGGAACACCGGGAAAGCCGCGGCGATGCCGTACAGCACCCCTTTCAGATTGGTATCAATCATCTTGTCCCATTCGTCGGTTTTCAGCTCGCTGAGCGGGGCGATAGCCATAAAGCCCGCGTTATTGATCAGCACATCCACGCGCTGGTAGGCGGCAACGGCAGCGTCAATGGCGCGCTGCACCTCTTCCTGACGGGTGACATCGGCCTTTACGGCTATCGCCTGGCCACCCTGCTGGATGATGCGGTCCACCAGGGCATTAATTCTCTCCAGACGACGGGCAACAAGCACCAGTGAAAAAGGTTTATCTGCCAGATGAAGGGCGATGGCCTCACCAATACCGCTGCTGGCGCCGGTGATAACAACAACTTTGTTTGCACTATTATTCATGATCTTATCTCGCTATTGAGTGATGCAAAAAATAAAAGGCAGAGAAGCGTTAATGAATAATGACAAATTCATTAACGCGTTTTTTGATATATTGTGTATCAGGAATAAAAGGATGTTCGTGTAAAACTTAATGGAGTGCGGAAGAGTCTGTCAATGTCGTTTTTTAATAATTAAACTAATTGCAGGGCTAATATTTAATTCTTATAGGTAACCGAGGGTATTATATAAATGAAATTGGTTAACGATAGCGGCCCTGCGAACAGGGCCTGAGGATTACAATTTGCCACTGTAAAGCACCGGCCCTGTCGGGAGGTCAGTGGGCGAGCCGCCCTCTGGTTCAAGGCTTATGGCTATCATGGCGTCAGGAGGGAGAGTTGTGTTCCTGAGGGTGACGCGTGTCGGTATGTCGTTATGCAGCAGCCCCATGGAGACCGGCGCCTGCCCGCCTGGGATCAGCCAAAGCTGCAGGCTGTGTTGCGCCGCGACGGCCGTCGGCCGAAGTGGGGCAATGCTCAAGTGCTGGCGGCTGGCATCCGCGCTGATGACCCACTCCCCGTGCTGTTGGGCATCGTTGAGGACCATCAGCGGAACGAGTTCCGGGGCTCGGGTGGCATACCAGGCAACGACCGCCAGGGCGGCGAGTGAGGCTGCAACCATCCAGCCGACATAAGGCCGACTTTTGCGTAAAGGCATTTTAGGCGGCAGATCGAGGGCGATTCTTTTCCACACCGTCTCGGGTGGAGGGACGGGCACAAGATGGCTATCCAGCGTGCTGAACATTTCCTGCCAGTACGCGACGCGGGCGGCTAGGGCGGGTTCATGGGCAACCCGTTTCTGGAACTGAAGCCGTGCTCCTCCCCGCAGCGTGCCGAGGGCATACTCTGCTGCCAGCATGTCGTCGCGTTTTTCTGCGTCATTCATAGCCCGACACACTCCCGAAGATGGTCCATTGCCCGACGTATCCAGCTTTTCACCGAGCCAAGAGGCTGCTGGAGCCAGTCGGCAATGTCGCTGTGAGACATTCCCTGATAGTAGGCGAGCGTAATGCTCTGGCGCTGCTCGCTGCTCAAATGTTCGAGACACTGCCTGAGCCGTGCTGCCTGCCCATCGTCGTGCCAGTTATTCTGCTCATCGTTCTCGCAAGGCAAAAGCGCTTCGTTATACGGCGCCTCGCGGTCGGCCGCCCGGGTTTGCCCGCTGCGCAGCCAGTCGATACACCGGTTGCGCACAATATGCGTAAGCCAGGTCATCGGGGAGCTCAGTGCAGCGTTGTAGGTTTCAGCTTTACTCCAGACGGTGATAAAACAGTCGTGAAGGATCTCTTCTGCCCATGCGCGGTCGTGCAGCATGCGCAGCGCGACGGCAAACAGGTGTGGCGATGTGAGTCGATAAAGTTGTTCAAATGCACGGCGATCGCCGTTTGCGACCGCCTGCATTAATTTCAGCTGCTGTTCAGCCAGCGCGTTATCCATATTATTCCCGGAAGGCAACGTCACACTTCCGAAGTATAGACAACTACTTAGGCATCAGAACGGTATCAATCACATCGATCACGCCGTTTTTTTGATGAACGTCATAGGTGCTAATGTTCGCCACATTACCTTTACCATCCTTGAGCTGAATATTGTGCGGGCCGTTGCTCATGATCCACAGCGGCTGACCGTTAACGGTCTTCAGCTCCGCGCGGCCGCCGCCCTGTTTAATTTTCTGCTCCAGCGTTTTCATATCGTAATTACCGGCGACCACGTGATAGGTCAGAATGCTGGTGAGCGTGGCTTTGTTTTCGGGTTTGACCAGGTTCTCGACCGTGCCGGCAGGCAGTTTCGCAAACGCCGCATTGGTTGGGGCAAACACGGTGAATGGCCCTTTGCTCTGGAGAGTATCCACCAGCCCGGCCGCTTTGACGGCAGCCACCAGCGTAGTGTGATCTTTCGAGTTCACGGCGTTTTCAACAATATTTTTGCTCGGGTACATTTCCGCTCCGCCCACCATCACGGAGCCTGACGTCATGGCTGCTGATGCGCCTGCACAGAAGAGTAAAGCGCTGGTTACGAATGCAACACGGGTTAGCTTTTTCATCATCTTTCCTCGGATTAGGGAGCAAAGGGGTTGCTCACATATGCATATACGAGGGGAGGATGGAAACTGGATGCAGGAAAATAAAAAAATTTTGGGTGGGAAGATAAACGCCCTCTCCCTTGAGGGAGAGGGCTCGGGTGAGGGGAAATATCCTCAGCGTCTTACCGGCGCCCCGTTCGCCACATAATACGCGGCCGTACTTTTTGCCAGCGGCTCGCGCCCGCGGATCGCGTCGGCAATCTTTTCGCCGATCATAATAGTGGTGGCGTTCAGGTTGCCGGTGATGATCTGCGGCATAATCGACGCATCCACCACGCGCAGCCCTTCCAGCCCGTGAACGCGGCCTTCGCCGTCGACCACAGCCATCTCGTCGTAACCCATCTTGCAGGTGCCGCACGGGTGGAACGCGGTTTCGGCGTGGTTACGCACGAACTCGTCCAGCTGCTCGTCGGTCTGGCAGTCAATACCCGGACTGATTTCACGGCCGCGGTACTTGTCCAGCGCGGGCTGGTGCATGATCTCGCGGGTGATGCGGATCGCGTCGCGGAACTCCTGCCAGTCCTGCTCGTGGGACATATAGTTGAACAGGATCGCCGGATGCTGGTGCGGATCGCGCGACTTAATACGCACATGCCCACGGCTCGGGGAGCGCATGGAGCCAACGTGGCACTGGAAGCCGTGCTCTTTCACCGCGTTCGAGCCGTTGTAGTTAATCGCCACCGGCAGGAAGTGGTACTGAATGTTCGGCCACTCGAACTCCTCGCGGCTGCGGATAAACCCGCCCGCTTCGAAGTGGTTGCTCGCGCCCACGCCGGTGCCGCCAAACAGCCACTCGGCGCCAATCTTCGGCTGGTTCCACCACTGCAGGGCAGGGTAGAGAGAGACCGGCTCTTTGCATTCATACTGGAGGTACATCTCCAGGTGATCCTGCAGATTTTCCCCCACGCCGGGCAGGTCGTGCACCAGCGGGATATCAAACTGCTTCAGCAGGTCAGCATTGCCCACGCCGGAGCGCTGGAGGATCTGCGGGGAGGCAATCGCCCCGGCGCTCAGCAGCACTTCTTTCTTCGCCGTTGCTTTGGACGGAATGGTGCTTTCGCCCTCCAGCCACTCGACACCCACGGCGCGCTTGCCGTCAAACAGAATGCGATCGGTCATGGCGTGGGTGCGGATGGTCAGATTCGGACGGGGTTTCGCCTGATCCAGATAGCCGCGCGCGGTGCTGGCGCGTCGGCCCTGCGGCGTGACCGTGCGGTCCATCGGGCCGAAGCCTTCCTGCTGATAGCCGTTGAGATCGTCGGTGCGCGGATAGCCCGCCTGCACGCCCGCTTCCACCATCGCCTCAAACAGCGGGTTCACGCCCGGCTTCGAGGTGGTGACGCTCACCGGACCGTCGCCGCCGTGATAGTCGTTCGGCCCCACGTCGCGGGTCTCTGCCTTGCGGTAGTAGGGCAGGCAGTTGAGGTAGCTCCAGTGCTCCAGGCCCGGCTCTTTTGCCCAGTGGTCGAGGTCCATCGCGTTACCGCGGATGTAGCACATGCCGTTGATCAGCGACGAGCCGCCCAGTCCTTTGCCGCGACCGCACTCCATGCGGCGGTTGTTCATGTACGGCTCTGGCTCGGTTTCGTACGCCCAGTTGTAGCGCTTGCCCTGGAGCGGGAACGCCAGCGCGGCGGGCATCTGGGTGCGGAAGTCAAAGCGGTAGTCCGGCCCGCCTGCCTCAAGCAGCAGGACGGTGGTGTTCGGATCTTCAGTCAGTCGCGTTGCCAGCACGTTGCCGGCAGAGCCGGCCCCGATAATGATGTAGTCAAATTGCAAATAAACCTCCCGGTTAAAATATGGACTGGAATTTACCCATCTCAACCTGGATGGACTTCACCTGGGTGTAGCTTTGCAGCGTCATCACGCCGTTCTCGCGGCCAATGCCGGAGTGCTTGTAGCCGCCGACCGGCATCTCTGCGGCGGATTCACCCCAGGTGTTGATCCAGCAGATGCCCGCTTCGAGCTGATGAATGGCGCCGTGGGCGCGGTTCAGGTCTGTCGTGACGATGCCCGCCGCCAGACCGTAGTCGGTATCGTTGGCGCGGCGAATCGCTTCTTCATCGGTGTCATAGGTCAGGATGGACATCACCGGGCCGAAGATCTCTTCGCGCACGATGGTCATTTCGTCAGTGCAGTCGGTGAACACGGTCGGGGCTACCCACGCGCCGTTATCGAAGCCTTCGCCCTTCAGCACGTCGCCGCCGCACAGCACGCGCGCGCCTTCCTCTTTGCCTTTGGCGATGTAGCGCATCACGCTGTCGCGGTGCGGGAAGCTGACCATCGGACCAAAGTTGGTGGTTTCATTGAACAGATCGCCCGCGCGGATGCGGCCCACGCGCTCAACGATTTTCTGCTCAAACGCGGCTTTGAACTTAGCCGGAACAAACACGCGGGTGCCGTTGGTACACACCTGGCCGGAGCTGAAGAAGTTGGCCATCATGGCGATGTCCGCCGCGAGATCGAGATCGGCATCGTCGAAAATAATCAGCGGGGATTTGCCGCCCAGCTCCATCGTCACCTCTTTCAGGGACGAGGCCGCCGAGTTGGCCATCACTTTTTTTCCGCTGGCGACGCCGCCGGTAAAGGAGACTTTGGCGATGCCCGAATGCTCGGTCAGGTACTGACCGGTCTCCGCGCCCACGCCCGGAAGGACGTTAAACACGCCGTCCGGAACGCCCGCTTCGGTGTAGATCTCTGCAAGCTTCAGGGCGGTGAGCGGGGTCACTTCGCTCGGCTTGAAGATCATTGCGTTGCCCGCCGCCAGCGCCGGGGCGGATTTCCACAGGGCTATCTGGATCGGGTAGTTCCACGCGCCGATGCCCGCCACCACGCCCAGCGGCTCGCGGCGGGTGTAGACGAACGAGGTCTCACGCAGCGGGATCTGGCTGCCTTCCAGCGCCGGGATCAGCCCCGCGTAGTACTCCAGCACGTCCGCGCCGGTGACGATGTCGACGGTTGAGGTTTCGGAATACGCTTTACCGGTGTCGAGGGTTTCCAGCTTCGCCAGCTCGTCGTTGCGCTCGCGCAGGATGTCGACGGCGCGACGCAGGATGCGCGAGCGCTCCATGGCGGTCATCGCCGCCCAGACTTTTTGCCCGCGCGTTGCGCTTTCTACGGCGCGATCGACGTCCTCGCGCCCGGCGGCCTGTACGGTCGCCAGGACTTCACCGTTGGCCGGGTTGATGGTCTCGAAGGTGCGACCGCTGGTGGCCGATGTATAACCACCATTGATATAAAGCTGCTGTTCTGCCATTCGGGACATAAATTCTCCTCGGTTATTCGGTCGGTAAATGCTGGCTGATAAAGTGGCTGGTCAGTGACTGGGCCTGGGTCTTATCCAGCGGTTTGCCGCTCAGCGCGGCGCGCAGCCACAGCCCGTCGATCAGCGCCGCCAGCCCGTAGCCCGCCTCCTGGGCCTGTTCGCGCGGAAGCTCGCGGCGGAACTCGTACACCAGGTTCGACAGCAGGCGGCGGCTGCTCACCTGCTGCAGGCGGTAGAGCATCGGCTGGTGCATGCTGCTCGCCCAGAAGGCCAGCCAGGCCTTCATTGCCGCGCCGCTGGTCTGGGTTTCATCAAAATTGCCGCCGACAATCGCCTGCAGACGCTGCTCCGCGCTGCCGTTCGGCAGGGCGTGCAGGCGGCTCAAAACCGCGTCGCGCAGCTGGCCGGTGATGTCGCGCATGGTCGCTTCCAGCAGACCGTTTTTGTCTTTGAAGTAGTGACTGATGATCCCCGTGGAAACGCCCGCCCGACGGGCGATCTGCGCGATCGTCGCGTCATGCATTCCCACTTCATTTATTGCTTCCAGCGTGGCGTCGATAAGCTGCCTGCGCCGGATCGGCTGCATCCCCACTTTGGGCATTGTTGCCACTCCATTCATCAGCGTTGGTTATACATTAAAGCGGTTTTTGATTGGACGTTCAATATAAAATGTGTCTTAATTGTTGCGGATTTGGATTTTAATAGTTACAAAAACAGTGAGGATACTGGATGACAGACCTTTCACAGGACAGAGAAAAAGACAAAATCAACCCGGTCGTTTTTTATACGTCCGCCGGGCTGATTTTGTTGTTTTCCCTGACGACGATCTTCTTTCGTGATTTTTCTGCCGAGTGGATTGGGCGCACCCTGAACTGGGTGTCGAAGACCTTCGGCTGGTACTACCTGCTGGCGGCGACGCTCTATATTGTCTTCGTGGTCTGCATTGCCTGCTCGCGCTTTGGTTCGGTAAAGCTCGGGCCTGAGCAGTCCAAGCCCGAGTTCAGCCTGCTGAGCTGGGCCGCAATGCTGTTTGCCGCGGGCATCGGCATCGACCTGATGTTCTTCTCCGTGGCGGAACCGGTCACGCAGTATATGCAGCCGCCAGAAGGGGCGGGGCAGACGATGGAGGCCGCGCGCCAGGCGATGGTCTGGACGCTGTTCCACTACGGACTGACGGGCTGGTCGATGTACGCCCTGATGGGCATGGCGCTGGGATACTTTAGCTATCGTTATAATTTACCCCTCACCATTCGCTCTGCGCTCTACCCGATCTTCGGTAAAAAGATTAACGGCCCGATTGGCCACAGCGTCGACATTGCGGCGGTGATCGGCACCATCTTCGGCATCGCGACAACGCTCGGGATCGGCGTGGTGCAGCTCAACTACGGGCTGAGCGTGCTGTTTGATATTCCGGACTCGATGGCGGCGAAAGCGGCGCTGATCGCGCTCTCCGTCATTATCGCCACCATTTCGGTGACGTCTGGCGTTGATAAGGGCATCCGCGTGCTGTCCGAGCTGAACGTGGCGCTGGCGCTGGGCCTGATCCTGTTCGTGCTGTTTATGGGCGACACCTCGTTTCTGCTCAATGCCTTAGTGCTGAACGTGGGCGACTACGTGAACCGCTTTATGG
This sequence comes from Enterobacter sp. PI-10, assembly GCF_027947695.1. Taxonomy (NCBI): domain Bacteria; kingdom Pseudomonadati; phylum Pseudomonadota; class Gammaproteobacteria; order Enterobacterales; family Enterobacteriaceae; genus Enterobacter; species Enterobacter sp. PI-10. The sequence continues at coordinate 334,468 of NZ_JAJNOG010000001.1, forward strand.
GCATGACGCTGAACAGCTTCGCCTTCGACCGCCCGGTGGAGTGGATGAACAACTGGACGCTGTTCTTCTGGGCGTGGTGGGTCGCGTGGTCGCCGTTTGTCGGCCTGTTCCTCGCGCGCATTTCGCGTGGCCGCACCATTCGTCAGTTCGTAATGGGTACGCTGATTATCCCGTTCACCTTTACCCTGCTGTGGCTGTCTATTTTCGGCAACAGCGCGCTGCACGAGATCATCCACGGCAATGCAACCTTCGCGCAGGAAGCGATGGCGCACCCGGAGCGCGGCTTCTACAGCCTGCTGGCGCAGTACCCGGCGTTTACCTTTAGCGCCTCCGTGGCGACCATCACCGGCCTGCTGTTTTACGTCACCTCGGCGGACTCCGGCGCGCTTGTGCTGGGCAACTTCACCTCGAAGCTCAAAGACATCAACAGCGACGCGCCGAACTGGCTGCGCATCTTCTGGTCCGTTGCCATCGGCCTGCTGACGCTCGGCATGCTGATGACCAACGGCATCTCGGCGCTGCAGAACACCACGGTGATCATGGGGCTGCCGTTCAGCTTCGTCATCTTCTTTGTCATGGCCGGGCTGTATAAATCGCTCAAGGTGGAAGACTACCGCCGCGTCAGCGCCAGCCGCGACACCGCGCCGCGTCCGATGGGAGCGCAGGACAGGCTGAGCTGGAAGAAACGCCTGTCGCGACTGATGAACTACCCGGGCACGCGCTACACCAAACAGATGATGGAGACCGTCTGCTTCCCTGCGATGGAAGAGGTGGCGCAGGAGCTGAAGCTGCGTGGCGCCTACGTGGAGCTCAAAAATCTGCCGCCGGAGGAGGGCGAGACCCTGGGTCACCTGGATCTGCTGGTGCACATGGGCGACGAGCAGAACTTTGTCTACCAGATCTGGCCGCAGCAGTACTCGGTGCCCGGGTTTACCTACCGGGCGCGCAGCGGGAAGTCGACCTACTACCGGCTGGAGACCTTCCTGCTGGAAGGAAGCCAGGGGAATGATTTGATGGACTACAGCAAGGAGCAGGTGATTACGGACATTCTGGATCAGTATGAACGGCACCTGAACTTTATCCATCTCCACAGGGAAGCGCCGGGTAATAGCGTGATGTTCCCGGATGTTTGAGCCTTGATCTGAAGAACGTATAAAGGCATCGCCGCTGTCCTCATGCCGGGTGGCACTGCGCTTACCCGGCCTACAAACCGCTTTACTGTAGGCCTGATAAGCGTTGCGCCATCAGGCTTTTAGCAGTGTCCACACGCTCGTATCATTATTCTGCCAGATGAGGGTGAAGCGTTTACCCTCAGGATAGTCTCCAGCCGGGTGCGAAAGCGCCAGCGTGATTGTTTTTTCCGTTAACTCTGTGACTCTCGCCCACTCAAACCCCATAAAAGTCTTCACCTGCGGAAAGAACGCCTTAAACAAACTTTCTTTGGCGCTAAAAGTGAGCGTCAGCGCCAGCGCAAAAGGGTAGCCCGAGTGCGTCAGGCACATCGCTTCCTGTGCATCAATGATACCGTCCTGGATTTCGCGGGCTTCACGGTCTGGAAGAATGGCTTCGCAATCAATACCCACAAGCGCATCTGGATGACTGACGACAACCGCCATTGCCTGCGTGCCGCTGTGGGTGATGCTCCCTGAGACGCCTTCCGGCCAGAGCGGTTCACCGCTGGGGCCGATACCGGGAATTACGCGTTCATTTATCGCACTGAGGGCATGCGCGGCGGCAGTGCGGCCTGCCAGATGCTCGGCTTTTCGTTTGCGTCCGGCGTTTGAAAGCTCTGCGTGATGGGGGAGCCAGAGAAGATCGGCGTCGGTGAAGGTAGTTGGGTCGAAGGTGACGTGGTGGACGGTGTGGCCGGCGAGAATGAACGTGGTGTGGGTTGTGCGCATGTTTTCCCCTCTATCAACAAATAGTGCGGCCTGATGCCCTCAACCCGGCCCTCTCCCACGGGGAGAGGGAGCAAACACTAAAAACGGCAACTGGGTTGCCGTTTTGTTTTTACCTTAGAAACGCGTATTTACGCTCATGTACCAGGTTCGACCCGGTTCATTATACGTGTAGGCCCCCGCACCGTACATATACGCGCCGGTGGTGGCGTTCCCGGTCGTCTGGGCATTCCCCGCACGCCACTGGCGCTTGTCGAAGACGTTATCCACGCCGCCGGTCAGGCTGACGTTCTTCGTCATGTCCCAGGTTGCGCTCAGACCAACGATGCTGTACGGACTGACCTCGTCTTTCTCAGACCCGGTCACAGGCTGACCTTTGTAGTTGTACTTCTTCGGCTGCTGCTTGCCGTACCAGGTAAAGGTCGACTGGAGCGACACGTCCTGATGCACCTGCCAGCTCAGGGTCGAGTTCAGCGTGTACTCTGGAATAATCGACAGACGATCGCCGGTCTCCTTGTTCTTGCTCTGCAGCATGTATGTAATATTGTTGGTCCAGTTAATGGTGTCGCTGACCGGTACGTTCAGGGAGCCTTCCAGCCCTTCGACCACCGCCTTCGGTACGTTTTCCCACTGGTAGATATCCGTCTTCACTTTACCGGACGAGGTGTGACCGATCGGCGCGTAGCCCGCTTCGATCTTGTCGCGGTAGTCGTTACGGAACCAGGTCACGCCCGCCAGCCAGCCGTCGCGTTTCCACTCCAGGCCAATCTCTTTGTTGATGCTGGTTTCGGCCTTCAGGTCGTCGTTACCCATCATGTAGCAGCCCACGCCGTCGGAGCTGGCGTAGCAGCCCTGACCTTTGCTGTAGAGAAGGTAGTTCGGGTTGGTCTGGTACAGGCTCGGCGCTTTGTAGGCGCGGGCGATCCCCATCTTCAGCGTGAAGTCATCCCCCAGACCCTGCGACAAATTAAGTGACGGGCTCCAGTTGTTGCCGACGATGGTGTGATGGTCGAAGCGCAGGGCAGGGGTCAGCATGGTGCTGTCGGTCAGCTCCATGTTGTTCTCGGCGAACAGCGAGAAAATCTCTGCCGAGGTGTACGGGCTGCGGTCGTTGCTCATGCCCGGAATGATGCCGCCCTGCTGGGTTTGCGTGAAGGAGGTGGAGTCCTTCATACGCTGCTGGTTCCACTCGGTGCCCAGCGTCAGGTTCTGGTTAACGAGGAAATCAATCGGCAGGTTGATTTCGCTGTGCAGCATCACGTCGGCCAGGTCGGTGTCGGTAAATTTATTGCTGTTGAACAGCCCTTCCAGACCGCCCGCCAGCCCTTCGCCCAGACGGGAGTTGCGGGTGTGCTCGTACTGCGCCCAGTTGCTGGTCGTGATGCCGTTATCCCAGCCGCCGTTCCAGGTCACCGCGAAGTTCTGGCGATAGATACGGTTGGTCTCTTTGCCGTAGTTCTTCTTCACCAGGCCGCTGGAGCTGTTGTCGTTGTTGGTGTTCTGGGTATCACCGGCGTAGAGGTTATTCTGACGGCTGTAGCCCGCCTCAAATTCCAGGGACTGCATCGGCGCAAAGTCCCAGCGCACCACGCCGTTGATGTCTTTATTTTCCACCCCTTCACGGCCCGCGGGCAGCGTGTCGGCGTAGGCACCGGTTCGGTCAGACTGGTGACCCTGGTTGATGTCCCACGCGTCGGCCTGGGTTTTGTCCAGGTTACCGAACATGCGGAAGCTGAAGTCGCCGCCCAGCGGGCCGCTCAGGCTGAAGTTGGTGCGTTTGGTGGAACCTTCATCCTTGTGCTCAGGCGCATTCAAGTAGGTGTTCCAGGAGCCGTGCCACTGGTCATCGAATTTTTTGGTGATGATGTTCACCACGCCACCTGCCGCGCCGTTGCCATAGCGCGCGGCGGCCGGACCGCGGATCACTTCGATACGCTCGATCATCTCCGGCGGCACCCAGCCGGTATCACCGCGGGTGTCGCGCTCGCCGCGCCAGCCCAGACGGATAGAGTTACGGCTGGTCACCGGCTTGCCGTCGATCAGGATCAGGGTGTTTTCTGGCCCCATGCCGCGGATATCAATCTGACGGTTATTCCCGCGCTGGCCGCTGGTGGAGTTACCGGTCAGGTTAACGCCCGGCATGGTGCGGATGATTTCAGCCACGTCCCGCGCGGGCGGGTTTTTGCGGATCTCATCGGCCGTAATGGTCGATACCCCCGGCGCCTGCAGATTCTGCTCGGCGGCGGTGATCACCATCGTGTCTTCGTGCTGCGCAGAGGCGGTGTTGTCGTCTGCCAGAGCGGGCAGCGCGACGCCGTAAATCCCTAAATTGACCAGCAAGGCCAGAGAGTGAATCTTCTTATTCATTGTACGTCCTGCTTTTGTGGTTGTTTTATGAGCGCTTCCCACAGCGCGGGCACTACGCTATTGCAAATGCAAATAGTTATCAATAATATTATCAATAAAATTTGCTCTGAAACAAAAAAGACTGTTAAACATGAGGTTATAAGGGTGACGGCGTTAACAACGGGAAGTGAGGCGTGGTGGCAGTCTAAAAACGGGCCTGAATGGAAGCCGGAAAAGGGAAAATATCGCGTCACGTTCTGGTGGCGTGACCCGGCAGGAACGCAAAGAACGTCACCGATCAAACGCGTCTGGCTCTACGTCACCGGCGTGACCGATCATCACCAAAATACCCGTCCGCAGTCCCTCAAACGCATTCCCGATACCGACGTCTGGCAGTGGCAGGGTGAGTTCAGCCCCGAGTGGCGCGGAAGCTACTGCTTTATCCCCTCTGTGAATGAAAACGATTTTGCCAGCGTCGTGTTTGAAGGCGAGCAGCCGGACCGCATGGCGCTGCGCGAGGGCTGGCGCAGGCTGCTGCCGCACGCGGTTGCAGACCCGCTGAATCCGCAGAGCTGGAGCGGCGGGCGCGGCCATGCCGTCTCCGCGCTGGAGATGCCGCAAGCACCGGTTCAGCCGGGCTGGAATCATCCCGATACGCCGTATCAACCTCCGATTTGCATTGAGTGGGAAAGCGCGCGCCTGAAAAATCGCCGCCGCGTCTGGATTTTCACCACCGGGGGCGACAACCTGGAACGTCCGCTGGCGGTGCTGCTCGACGGGCAGTTCTGGGCCGAAAGCATGCCGGTCTGGCCTGCGCTGGCGTCTCTCACCGCCGAGCGCAAATTACCGCCTGCGGTCTACGTCTTAATCGATGTTATCGACATGCAGCATCGCAACCGCGAGCTGCCGTGCAATCCCGATTTCTGGCTGGCGGTGCAGGAAGAACTTCTCCCCCTTGTCCAAAAACGCGCGCCGTTCAGCGACCGCGCCGACCGTACGGTGGTCGCAGGGCAAAGCTTTGGCGGGCTCGCGTCTCTTTATGCAGGCCTCAACTGGCCGCAGCGTTTTGGCTGCGTGCTCAGCCAGTCCGGCTCCTACTGGTGGCCGCACCGCGGCGGGCAGCAGGAAGGGCTGTTAATCGAACAACTTAAAGCCGGCGAAATATCCCCTCGCGGGCTACGCATCATTCTTGAAGCCGGGCGCAACGAGCCGCTCATCTTCCGCGCGAATCAGGCGATTTACGCCGAGATGCAGACGCACCAACCGGTTATCTGGCGTCAGGTTGACGGCGGACACGACGCGCTTTGCTGGCGCGGTGGGCTGACGCAGGGGCTGATGACCCTCTGGCAGCCGCTTATTCACTAACGGAGTCTGTATGGAATTCAGCAATCCTTTCGATAATCCGCAGGGACAGTTCGCCATTTTGCAAAATGACCAGGGGCAGTACAGCCTGTGGCCGCAGCAGTGCGAACTGCCGGCAGGGTGGCGCGTGGTGTGCGAAGCACAGTCTCAGGAGGCGTGCCAGCAGTGGCTGGCGGAACGCTGGCAAACGCTTGAGCCGTCTCACTTTGCGGGGGAGAACGCATGAACCGTCTTCCTCTCGTCGCTGCCCAGCCGGGTATCTGGATGGCGGAACAGCTGTCCACGCTGCCAAACGCCTGGAGCGTGGCGCACTACACCGAGCTGAAAGGCGATATTGATGCGCCACTGCTGGCAAAAGCCATTGCCGCAGGCATGATGCAGGCCGATACCCTGCGCATGCGCTTTGCGGAAGACAACGGTGAGGTGTGGCAGTGGGTGGATGACACCTTCATTCTGCCGGAACCGCCCGTTGTTCGCGTTGATTCCCACGCCGCCGCCGTGGCGCTGATGGAATCCGATCTTAACCAGAACCTGCGCGTCGACAGCGGCCAGCCGCTGGCATTTCACCAGCTGATTCAGGTCGGTGAAAACCACTGGTACTGGTATCAGCGCTATCATCATCTGGTAGTGGATGGCTTCAGCTTCCCGGCCATTACCCGCCAGATCGCCGCAATTTATGCCGCGTGGAAAAAGGGCGAACCCACGCCGGAATCCCCGTTTACCCCATTTGCAGAGGTGGTGGACGAGTACCAGCGCTATCGCGACAGCGAGGCGTACCGGCGCGACGGCGCCTTCTGGGCCGAGCAGCGTAAACAGCTGCCTTCTCCGGTCTCGCTCTCTTCCGCGCCGCTGCCGGGCCGCGCCGCCACGACCGATATTCTTCGCCTGAAGGTTGACGCCGACGGTCGAGCCTTTAGCCATCTTGCTCAGGCGGCAGGGCAGACGCAGCGTACTGAACTGGCGCTTGCGCTGGTGGCGCTGTGGCTGGGCCGTCTTACCGGACGCCTGGACTACGCCGCCGGGTTTATCTTTATGCGCCGCATGGGGTCTGCCGCGCTGACCGCGACCGGCCCGGTGCTTAACGTTCTGCCGCTGGCGGTCAATATCAATGCGCAGGAGAGCCTGCCCTCGCTGGCGCTGCGCCTGGCGAACCAGCTGAAAAAAATGCGCCGCCACCAGCGCTACGACGCCGAGCAGATCGTGCGAGACAGCGGGAAAGCGGCGGGTGATGAAGCGCTGTTTGGTCCCGTGCTGAACGTTAAGGTGTTTGATTATCAGCTTGATATCGACGGCGTGGAGGCCATCACCCACACGCTGGCGACCGGACCGGTGAACGATCTGGAGCTGGCGTTGTTCCCGGACGAGCAGGGTGGATTAAGCATTGAGATCCTCGCCAATAAGCAGCGTTACGATGAAGCGACGCTGAAGCGTCACGTCGCTCGCCTGAACGCGATGCTGATTCAGTTTGCGGTCAACCCGGACCTGCGCTGTGGTGAAGTGGAAACCGTTTCTGAACAGGAATACGCGCAGCTTGCGCGCATCAACGATACCGGACTGGCGCTGCCGTCCACCACGCTCGCGGATCTGGTGGCGGAACAAGCGAGCAAAACGCCGGACGCCCCGGCGCTGGCGGATGCGCATATTGAGCTGAACTATAGCCAGATGCGCGAGCAGGTCGTCGCGCTGGCAAACCAGCTGCGCGAGCGCGGCGTGAAGCCGGGCGACAGCGTGGCGGTGGCCCTGCCGCGTTCGGTATTCCTGACGTTAGCATTACACGGCATTGTGGAGGCGGGCGCCGCATGGCTGCCGCTCGACACCGGCTACCCGGACGATCGCCTGCGGATGATGCTCGAGGACGCGAAGCCGTCGCTGCTCATTACCACTGACGAACAGCTTCCGCGCTTTAGCGATCTCTCCGTCGAGACGTTTAGTTACAACACGCTATTACCGACCGCGGGTGCTGAGCCGCTGCGGCTGGCGAAGCCGGAGCAGACGGCGTATATCATCTTTACCTCCGGTTCGACCGGGCGTCCGAAAGGGGTCATGGTCGGCCATACCGCTATCGTCAACCGCCTGAAGTGGATGCAGGATCGCTACCCTCTGAACGCGAGCGACGTGGTGGCGCAGAAAACGCCGTGCAGCTTTGACGTGTCGGTGTGGGAGTTCTGGTGGCCGTTTATCGCCGGGGCGAAGCTGGTGATGGCCGAGCCGGACGCGCACCGCGATCCGCAGGCAATGCAAAGCTTCTTCGCCCACTACGGCGTGACCACCACCCACTTCGTGCCGTCGATGCTGGCGGCGTTTGTTGCCTCACTGACGCCGGAAAACGTCGACTGCTGCAAAACGCTTAAGCAGGTGTTCTGCAGCGGCGAAGCGCTGCCGACGGAACTTTGCCGCGAGTGGGAACAGCTGACCCACGTGCCGCTGCACAACCTCTATGGCCCGACGGAAGCGGCGGTAGACGTCAGCTGGTATCCGGCGTATGGCCCTGAGCTGGCGGCAGTTGCAGGCAACAGCGTGCCGATCGGCTTCCCGGTGTGGAACACGGGCCTGCGCATTCTGGATGCCATGATGCGCCCGGTGCCGTTCGGCGTGGCGGGGGATCTTTATCTCACCGGCATTCAGCTGGCGCAGGGATATCTGGGCCGTCCGGACCTCACCGCCAGCCGCTTTATTGCTGACCCGTTCGCTCCCGGCGAGCGCATGTACCGCACCGGCGACGTTGCCCGCTGGCTGGATAACGGCGCGGTGGAATATCTCGGCCGCAGCGACGATCAGCTAAAAATTCGCGGTCAGCGCATTGAGCTGGGCGAAATCGACCGGGCGATGCTGTCGCTGCCGGACGTGGCCCAGGCCGTGGCGCACGCCTGCGTCTTCAACCAGGCGGCTGCAACGGGTGGCGATGCCCGTCAGCTGGTGGGGTACGTGGTTTCTGGATCCGGTTTACCGCTGGATCGTGATGCGCTGCTGGAATCACTCAAAGCCCAGTTGCCGCCGCATATGGTGCCGGTTGTGCTGCTGCAAATCAGCGCGCTGCCGCTGAGCGCCAACGGCAAGCTTGACCGCAAGGCGCTGCCGCTGCCGGAACTGACCCGCAATACCTCCGGGCGGGCGCCGGAAAGCGAAACCGAAATCGCCGTCGCGCGGGCTTTTACCGCGCTGCTGGGCTGCGAGATCAATGACATCGAGGCGGATTTCTTTGCCCTCGGCGGCCACTCGCTGCTGGCCATGCGTCTGGCGGCGAAGCTTAGCCGCACGTTCAACCGCAAGGTGACGCCGGGGCAAATTATGGTTGCCTCCACGGTGAGCAAGCTTAGCGCGCTGTTGGATTCTGCGATGAGCGACGAGCAGGCGCAGCGTCTGGGGTTTGAAACGCTTCTGCCGCTGCGTGAGAGCGACGGCCCGACGCTGTTCTGCTTCCATCCGGCGTCCGGCTTCGCCTGGCAGTTTAGCGTCCTGGCGCGCTATCTCAGCCCGCGCTGGTCAATCGTCGGCATTCAGTCGCCGCGCCCGGACGGCCCGATGCAGCAGTGCGCGGATCTTGATGGGGTGATCGACCATCATCTGAACACGTTGCGTAAGCAGCAGCCGCAGGGGCCGTATTATCTGTTCGGTTATTCCCTCGGCGGCACGCTGGCGCAGGGTATTGCGGCCCGCCTGCGCGAGCAGGGTGAAGAGGTGTCGTTCCTCGGCCTGCTGGATACCTGGCCGCCGGAAACCCAGAACTGGGCGGAAAAAGAGGCTAACGGTCTCGACCCAGCGGTGCTGGCGGAGATCGAGCGCGAGCGTCATGCGTTTATCGCCGCCCAGCAGGGGCAGGGCTCCAGCGAGCTGTTTAACGCCATTGAGGGCAACTACGCCGATGCGGTGCGGCTGCTCACCACGGCGCACAGCGCGCGCTTTAACGGCAAAGCGACGCTGTTTGTCGCCGAGCGCACGCGCACGATGGATCCGCAGGCCGCATGGGCGCCGTGGGTGGCGGAACTTGAGGTGAACAGCCAGGACTGCGCCCACGTGGATATCATTTCACCGCAGGCGTTTGAAAAGATTGGGCCGGTACTGAAGGAAATTTTAGGATAGTGCAAATGCCCGGTGGCGCTGCGCTTACCGGGCCTACGGGAGCTAAATGTAGGCCGGGTAAGGCGTAGCCGCCACTCGGCAATTACCGCCGACCTAACGGCACCACCAGCGGCGTACCCGCCACCGGATCGTCGATTATCATGCAGCGCATGCCGTAGATCCGCTCTATAAGCTCCGGCGTGACAATCTCTTTCGGCGCACCCTGGGCCACAATCTCACCGTCCCGCAAGGCAATCAGGTGCGTGGCGTAGCGGCATGCCTGGTTTAAATCGTGCAGTACCGCCGCCAGGGTGTACCCCTGCGTGCGGTTCAGCTCGCTCAGCAGCTCCAGCAGGTCAATCTGATGGCTGATGTCCAGCCACGTTGTCGGCTCGTCCAGCAGCATGATCGACGTCTCCTGCGCCAGCACCATCGCAATCCACGCTCGCTGACGCTGGCCGCCGGAGAGGGTGTCCACGCTCTGCCGGGCGAGATCGGCGATCCCCGTCGCCTGCATCGCGCGGTTCACCGCCTCGTCGTCCTCTTTACGCCAGCGGGTAAACAGCGGCTGGTGCGGGTAGCGCCCGCGCGAGACCAGCTCCTGCACCGTGATGTCCCCCGGCGTGGTGGCGTTTTGGGCCAGCAGCCCGATGCGGCGTGCCACCTCTTTGCTGGCGAAGCGCTGGATCTGCTCCCCGTCGAGGAAGACGCTACCTTCCACCGGCGTCATCAGGCGGCTCAGCGTGCGCAGCAGGGTAGATTTGCCGCAGCCGTTCGGGCCGATAATTGCCGTGAAGTGGCCGTCCGGAATGGCAACGGTTAAGTCTCGGGCAATGATTTTTTTGCCGTAGCCGAGGGTGAGGTTTTCGCCGCGCAAGCGAGTGGTTGTATCTGTCATTTCTTGCGTGACTCCTGAACGAGCAAGACGATGAGGTAAATCCCGCCGAGGCTGACGGTCACTACGCCCACCGGCAGCTGATAAGGCATAAACAGCTGCTGGGCGCAGAGATCGGCGGCCAGCAGCTGCAGCGCGCCGCACAGCGCCGCCTGGGTTAATCCCCAGCGCGCCGTCCCGCTAAGACGTCGCGCGATATGCGGTGCCACGAGGGCTATAAACGAGATTGGCCCGGCGATCGCCGTAGAGGCTGCGGTCAGCAGTACGGCGACCAGCATCAGCATCAGGCGCGAGCGCTCGACGCTCACGCCCAGCGCGCAGGCGCTGTCGTCGCCCATCTCCAGCAGCCGCATGCGGCGAACCAGCAGCAGCGCGCCGATAAACATCAGCACAATCAGCGGCGCGGCGGGCCAGGTTTTGCCCCACGTCAGGCCGTTAAGGGAACCTGCGTACCACAGCCCGGCGGAAAGCGCCGTTTCCAGCGAGGCCTGCAGCAGCAGCCAGGTGTTAAAGGCCATCAGCATCGCACGTACGCCGATACCGATAATGATCAGCCGGAAGGTGTCGATGCCGTTGCGCCAGGCCAATAGCCAGATAACCAGCGACGTCAGAATGCCGCCCGCCATTGCCGTAAAGGTAATGGCCGTCAGGTGCTGACCGAGCAGCACCATCGCTACCAGCACGCCGCTCCAGGCCCCGGTATTGAGTCCCATCACGTCCGGGCTACCGAGCGGGTTGCGCATCAGCGACTGGAATATCGCACCGCTGACGCCGAGCGCCGCACCTACGAGAATTGCCATCGCCACGCGCGGCAGGCGCCATTCGGTGACAACCAAGGTGATATTGCGCGGCGCGCTGCCGAGCAGGGCGTTAAGCACCTGAGAAAAATCGAGCGTCACCGCGCCGCTGCGCAGGCTCCAGACCGCCAGCAGCAGAATGAGGATACTTAGCAGCGAGACGCTGGTGAGTAAACGACGGGACGGGGCCATCATGCGCCACCTCCGCGTCTACGTCGTACCAGGAAGATCAGCACCGGCGCGCCGATAAAGGCGCTGACCACCGAGACGCGCAGTTCGCCCGGCACCAGCAGGCGACCCAGCACGTCGGCAAACAGCAGCAGCGCAGGCGTCGCCAGCAGCGTGACCGGCAGCGACCAGCGGTGATCCGTCCCCACCAGCCAGCGCGACATGTGCGGCATCATCAGGCCGATAAAGGCAATCGGGCCGACCACGGCGGTCGCGCTGCCGCACAGGACGGTGATGGCCAGCAGGCCAATCAGCTGCGTGCGCGCGACGCGGTTGCCTAGAGCGGTAGCGGTGTCGCTGCCGAGGCTCAGGCTGTTCAGCGCCCGGCTTAAAAACAGCGCCACGGCGGCAGCAATAATGACCGGGAACGCCACCACTTTCAGGGTTTCAAGGGTGCGGATATCCAGCGAGCCGGCCTGCCAGAAGCGCAGCTGGTCGTAGACGTCCGGGTTGAGCAGGGCGATGCCGTTAGATAAGCCTTCCAGCACCGCCGCGAGCGCCACGCCCGCCAGCGTCAGGCGTACCGGACTCAGCTGGCCGCCGCCCTGGCTGCCGGTAAACGCCACTAGCAGCGAGGCGGCCAGCGCGCCGCAGAAAGCCATCGCCAGCTGTTCAGAGGGAGAAGTAAACCCAAACAGCGCCGCTCCGAGCACGATGGCAAAGCTGGCGCCAGAGTTAACGCCGAGAATGCCGGGGTCCGCCAGCGGATTGCGGGTGAGGGTTTGCATCAGGGCACCGGCAAGGCCGAGTGCGCCACCGGCCAGCAGCCCGGCAAGGGTGCGGGGCAGGCGAGCGTCGAGCACGATAGTGCAGTCAGCGCTTTGGCAGGTGCCAGTGAGCGCATCAACGATGACGGACGCGGGAAGCGGCTTCGCGCCGACCAGCAGGCTGAGTGCAGTCGCAAGGATCAACAGCAGCAATAAAACGGGCACGGCAATCGCGCGCACCGAAGAAGAGGAAAACGACATAGCAACATCCATGATTTGATAATGATAGTGATTATCGTTATCTATCTTATTTGGCTATGTTAGCATGTGCGCCCATGGAATGGGTAGAATTACACTCAAGGCTTTGTCATGAATCAAAAATCCTGGCTGCTTAACCTCAGCCTGCTCAAAACGCACCCGGCCTATCGCGCCGTGTTTATCGCTCGCTTTATCTCCATTTTATCCCTCGGCCTGCTCGGCGTGGCCGTGCCGGTCCAGATCCAGACCATGACGCACTCCAGCTGGCTGGTGGGGTTATCGGTTACCTTAACCGGCGGGGCGATGTTTATCGGCCTGATGGTTGGCGGCGTGCTGGCGGACCGCTACGAGCGCAAGAAGCTGATCCTGCTGGCGCGCGGCACCTGCGGCGTGGGCTTTATCGGGCTGTGTCTGAACGCCATGCTGCCTGAGCCGTCGCTGATCGCCATTTATGCCCTGGGGCTGTGGGACGGCTTTTTCGCCTCGCTGGGCGTGACGGCGCTGCTGGCGGCCACGCCCGCGCTGGTCGGGCGAGAAAATCTGATGCAGGCGGGGGCGATCACCATGCTCACCGTGCGCCTCGGCTCGGTGATTTCACCGATGGTGGGCGGCCTGCTGCTGGCGACCGGCAACGTGGCGTGGAACTACGGGCTGGCGGCGGCAGGGACCTTTATCACCACGCTGACGCTGCTGCGCCTGCCGCTGCTGCCGCCTCCGCCGCAGCCGCGCGAGCATCCCCTGAAATCGCTGATGGCCGCGATTCGTTTCCTGTTCAGCAACCCGCTGATTGGCGGCATTGCGCTGCTCGGCGGCCTGCTGACCATGGCGAGCGCCGTGCGCGTGCTGTATCCGGCATTAGCGGGAGAGTGGCAGATGAGCGCCTCGGAGATTGGCATTCTCTACGCGGCCATTCCGCTCGGCGCGGCGTGCGGGGCGCTGACCAGCGGCAACCTGGCGCAGAGCGCGCGTCCGGGGCTGATTATGCTGCTTGCCACTCTGGCGTCGTTTATCGCCATCGGCTTCTTTAGCCTGATGCCGGCGTGGGCGCTCGGGGTGTTGTGCCTGGTGATTTTCGGCTGGCTGAGCGCCATCAGTTCGCTGCTGCAGTACACCCTGATCCAGACCCAGACGCCGGAAGGGATGCTCGGGCGCATCAACGGCCTGTGGACGGCGCAGAACGTCACGGGCGATGCGATTGGCGCGGCGATCCTCGGCGGGCTGGGGGCGATAATGACCCCGGCGGCGTCGGCGAGCAGCAGCGGGTTTGCGTTAGCGATGGTTGGCGTGATTTTGTTAGTGGCGTTGGTGAAATTGCGGCGGTTCAGGCAGGAGGTTGTGTTGAACGACGGTGTGGCCTGATGCCCTCACCCCGGTCCTCTCCCACAGGGAGAGGGTGGGAAAATGCCTACTTAAACAACGTATTCAATCTGTCTAACACCAGCATCGCGCTGTAATAATCCAGGCGGAACGTCTCGGTTCCCAATGCCCAAACCCGTTTGTTTTTCACCGACGGCAGATGCGCCAGCAGCGGGTTGGCGTAAATCGCATCCACATCTTTCTGGTCGCCGGCAAACACGAACAGCCCTTCGCCGTTCAGTCCCGTTGCCAGGTTTTCACCGCCCAGCTGGATAATATCGTGCCGCTTGCCCTGGCTTGTTGAGGTCTGCAAACCGGCGGGCAGGTCCGCCAGCGTAAAGCCCAGCTGGTGCAGCAGCTTGCCCTGCGCCGATTCTGCGGTCCACAGGTTGGCGCTGTGCGCGGCGGCGGTGTAGACGATGGCGTTCACCGGCTCCGGCGGCAGCTTCATCTGCTGTTTCACCTGCGCGAGCTGTTTATCAAACGCGGCAATGCGCTCTTCGGCCTGTTTTTCCTGACCGGTGATGGTGCCCAGTTGCGTCAGCAGTGCCTGCCAGCTCTTGTCGTCGTAGTTGATGATAAGCGTCGGCGCAATGGCGGAGAGCTGATCGTACAGCGCCAGCGCGGAATCACCGCCGGTGGCGCTGATCAAAATCAGATCCGGCATTTGTGCGGCGACCGCTTCGGCGCTCGGTTCGCCAATATACATCCGCGCAACCTGACGCTGTTTCGCAATATCGCCCCACTGGCGCAAAAAGCCCTGCGCATCGGCCACGCGGTTGTTCGGCGTGGTCGCGCCGCTGGCGACGACCGGGGCGTCAATCGCCAGCAGGGAGCCGGTTAAGGTCACGCTGGTAGAGACAATGCGCGTCGGTTTGCTCTCTAGCGTGTGAACGCCGCGGCTGTCAGTCACCTGACGCGGCCAGTCGGCGGCAGCGGCTGAGGTAAGTCCTAAAACAAAAAGTGCCAATAAAAGCAGGGGATTACGGAAAATGGCAGGGAATTTCACAACGCGGGATCCTGTTTTTGTTGAGGATAATGCTTCTCATTTTCATGGCTGCAGCATCTGGATGCAAGCTTTTGTCGCACAAGTTATTTGCCCGACGGTTGACAGCGGAGCGATGTGGGATTAGGTTAGCCGACGAAAATATAAATGATAATCATTATTGCTTCTTTTATCATTTTAAGGAGGATGATATGGATACGTCCCTGGCTGAGGAAGTTCAGCACGCCGCAACCACGCTGGAATCAGACCGTTTTTTCTTTATGTCGCCTTACCGCAGCTTTACTACGTCCGGCTGCTTTGCCCGCTTCAGTGAACCCGCAGTTGGCGGTGACGATCCGGCGGGTCGCTTCCAGCAAAAATTAGCCCAGGCCTTCCTGAATGCGAAAGCCAGCGGTATCGCTCATCCGGTGATGGTAGGGGCTATCCCGTTCGATACCCGCAAGCCGTCCTCTCTGTTTATTCCCCAACGCTGGCAGACCTTTTCCCGTCCGGCACGTCAGCAGTCTGCACGTTATTTTTCCGGCTCGCAGGCACTGAAGGTGGAACAACGCACCGAGATCCCGCCGCAGCCCGTTTTCGAAGAGATGGTCGCTCGCGCCGCGTCGCTCACCGCCACGCCGCAGGTGAACAAGGTGGTGCTGTCGCGCCTGATTGATATCGCGACCGACAAAAACATGGACAGCGGTGCGCTGATGGAGCGCCTAATCGCCCAGAACCCGGCGAGCTTCAACTTTCACGTGCCGCTGGAAGACGGCGGCGTGCTGCTCGGCGCCAGCCCTGAACTGCTGCTGCGCAAAGAGGGCGCGCACTTTAGTTCGCTGCCGCTGGCAGGCTCGGCGCGCCGTCAGCCCGATGATGTATTAGATCGCGAAGCGGGCAATAAGCTGCTGGCCTCTGAAAAGGATCGCCACGAGCACGACCTGGTGACCCAGGCGATGAAGGCCATTCTGGCACCGCGCAGCCATCATCTCACCATGCCTGATTCTCCTCAGCTGATTACCACGCCCACGCTGTGGCATCTGGCGACGCCGGTAGAAGGCGAGGCGCGTGAAAACGAAAACGCCCTAACCCTAGCCTGCCTGCTGCACCCGACCCCGGCGCTGAGCGGCTTCCCGCATCAGGCGGCAAAAGAGCTGATTGCCGAGCTAGAGCCGTTCGACCGCGAGCTGTTCGGCGGCATCGTCGGCTGGTGCGACAGCGAAGGCAACGGCGAGTGGGTGGTGACCATCCGCTGCGCGCGTCTGCATAAAAATACCGTTCGCCTGTTTGCCGGCGCGGGCATTGTGCCTGCCTCCTCGCCGGTGGGCGAGTGGCGCGAGACGGGCGTGAAGCTCTCCACCATGCTCAACGTATTTGGTTTGCACTAAGGAAGACTCATGACCATTCCCTTTACCCGCTGGCCTGAGGCATTTGCCCGCCGCTACCGTGAAAAAGGCTACTGGCAGGATCTGCCGTTGACCCACATCCTGACGGATCGCGCGGACAGCGATGCCGTGGCGATAATTGACGGCGAGCGGCACATCACCTACCGTGCGTTTAATCAGGCGGTGAACAACCTGGCCTCAGCCCTTCAGGGGCGTGGGCTGCATCGCGGCGAGACCGCGCTGGTGCAGCTTGGCAACGTGGCCGAGTTCTACATCACCTTCTTCGCGCTGCTGCAAATCGGCGTCGCGCCGGTCAACGCGCTCTTTAGCCACCAGCGCAGCGAGCTGAACGCCTACGCGGCGCAGATCAAACCCGCCGTGCTGATCGCCGATCGCGACCATGCGCTGTTTGCGGGCGATGACTTCCTCAACGCTTTCGTGGATGAACACCGTTCGGTACGCGTCGTGCTCCTGCGCGGCGATAAGGGTGAACATGCCCTGGAAGCGGCGATGGCCCGTCCCGCGGACAACTTTATCCCGAACCCGACGCCCGCCGACGAAGTGGCCTTCTTCCAGCTCTCCGGCGGCAGTACCGGCACGCCGAAGCTGATCCCGCGCACGCATAACGACTACGACTACAGCATCCGCCGCAGCAACGAGATCTGCGGCATTACCGCCGAAACCCGTTACCTGAACGCGCTGCCCGCGGCGCACAACTACGCCATGAGTTCGCCGGGATCGCTGGGCGTCTTCACCGCGGGCGGCTGCGTGGTGCTGGCGAACGATCCGAGCGCCACGCTCTGCTTCCCGCTGATTGAACGACATCAGATTAACGTCACCTCGCTGGTCCCGCCGGCGGTGAGCCTCTGGCTGCAGGCGATTGCCGACGGCGCGGGCAGCGCGCAGCTTAAATCACTGAAGCTGCTGCAGGTGGGCGGCGCGCGCCTCTCCGCCACGCTCGCGGCGCGCATTCCGGCGGAAATCGGCTGCCAGCTTCAGCAGGTGTTCGGCATGGCGGAAGGGCTGGTGAACTACACCGCGCTCGACGACGCGCCGGAGCGCATCATCAACACCCAGGGCCGCCCGATGTGCCCGGACGACGAAGTGTGGGTGGCCGACGAGCATGGCAACCCGCTGCCGCGCGGGGAAGTCGGACGCCTGATGACGCGGGGGCCGTATACCTTCCGCGGTTATTTCAACAGCCCGGAACACAATGCCAGCGCCTTTGACGCCGACGGGTTTTACTGCTCCGGGGATCTGATCGCCATCGACGAGCAGGGTTACATCACCGTGCAGGGTCGTGAGAAAGATCAGATCAACCGCGGCGGGGAGAAGATCGCCGCCGAAGAGATCGAGAACCTGCTGCTGCGCCATGAGTCGGTGATCCACGCCGCGCTGGTGAGCATGGAGGACAGCCTGCTGGGCGAGAAGAGCTGCGCGTATCTGGTGGTGAAACAGCCCCTGCGCGCGGTCGAGGTGCGTCGCTTCCTGCGCGAGCAGGGCGTTGCCGAATTCAAGCTGCCGGACCGCGTGGAGAGCGTGGATGCGCTCCCGCTGACGCCGGTCGGCAAAGTCGATAAGAAACAGTTGCGCCTGTGGCTTGCTGAACGCGCCCGGGGCTGAGGAACAGAGTATGGCCATCCCAAAATTAACCGCTTACGCGCTGCCAACCGCCGCAGAGTTGCCGACCAACAAGGTGAACTGGGCGTTTGAGCCCGAGCGCGCGGCGCTGCTGATCCACGATATGCAGGAGTATTTCCTGAACTTCTGGGGCGAAAATAGCGCGATGATGCAGCAGGTAGTAGCGAACATCGCTAAACTGCGCACGTACTGCAAAGAACACAATATCCCGGTTTACTACACCGCGCAGCCAAAAGAGCAGAGCGATGAAGACCGCGCCCTGCTGAACGACATGTGGGGGCCGGGCCTGACCCGCTCGCCGGAGCAGCAGCGCATCGTCGCTGAGCTGACCCCGGACGAAGCGGACACGGTGCTGGTGAAGTGGCGCTACAGCGCATTTCACCGCTCGCCGCTGGAGCAGATGCTGAAAGAGACGGGCCGCAACCAGCTGCTGATTACCGGCGTGTACGCTCACATCGGCTGCATGACCACCGCCACCGACGCCTTTATGCGCGACATTAAGCCGTTCTTTATTGCCGACGCGCTGGCAGATTTCACCCGTGACGAGCACCTGATGTCCCTGAACTACGTGGCCGGACGCTCGGGCCGCGTGGTGATGACCGACGAGCTGCTGCCGTCCGTTCCGGCCTCGAAAGCCGCGCTGCGCGAGCTGATCCTTCCGCTGCTGGACGAGTCCGACGAGCCGATGGATGACGAAAACCTGATCGACTACGGCCTGGATTCAGTGCGCATGATGGCGCTGGCCGCCCGCTGGCGCAAAGTGCGCGGCGATATCGACTTCGTGATGCTGGCAAAAAATCCCACTCTCGACGCCTGGTGGGCGCTGCTTTCCCGCGAGGTGAAGTAATGGCGGGATTCGATTTTACCGGCAAAACCGTCTGGGTGACGGGCGCGGGGAAGGGGATTGGCTACGCGACCGCACTGGCGTTTGCCGAAGCAGGCGCACAGGTGACCGGGTTCGATCTGGCCTTCCCGCAGGATGACTATCCGTTTGCCACCGAAACGCTGGACGTGGCGGATGCCGCACAGGTACATGAGGTTTGCGGGCGCGCGCTGGCTTCGCTCGAACGGCTGGACGTGCTGGTCAACGCCGCGGGCATTCTGCGCATGGGGGCGACGGACCAGCTCTCGCAGGAGGACTGGCAGCATACCTTCGCGGTCAACGTCGGCGGCGCGTTCAACCTTTTCCAGCAGACGATGGGCCAGTTTCGCCGCCAGCAGGGCGGGGCGATGGTCACCGTGGCGTCCGACGCGGCGCACGCGCCGCGCATCGGCATGAGCGCCTATGGCGCATCGAAAGCGGCGCTGAAAAGCCTGGCTCTGACCGTCGGGCTGGAGCTGGCAGGCAGCGGCGTGCGCTGTAATCTGGTGTCGCCGGGCTCAACGGACACCGATATGCAGCGAACCCTGTGGAAAAGCGACGATGCGGAGCAGCAGCGCATTCGCGGCTTCGGCGAGCAGTTTAAGCTCGGCATTCCGCTGGGCAAAATTGCCCGCCCGCAGGAGATAGCTGCGACCGTGCTGTTCCTTGCCTCCGATGCCGCCAGCCACATCACCCTGCAGGATATCGTGGTGGACGGCGGCTCCACGCTGGGGGCATAAATGATCTGGAAACGTCATTTATCGCTTGAAGAACTGAACGCCACCAGCGTGAATACCCTGGTGGCGAACCTGGGCATCGTCTATACCCGCCTCGGGGATGACACGCTGGAAGCGGAGATGCCGGTGGATGCACGAACCCATCAGCCGTTTGGCCTGCTTCACGGCGGTGCCTCGGCGGCGCTGGCGGAAACGCTCGGCTCAATGGCCGGATTTCTGATGACCCGCGACGGGCAGAGCGTGGTGGGAACGGAGCTGAACGCCACGCATCATCGGGCAGTTTCCCACGGCAAGGTTCGCGGCGTGTGTCAGCCGCTGCATCTTGGGCGTTCGAGCCAGAGCTGGGAGATTGTGGTCTTCGACGAGCAGGGGCGGCGGTGCTGCACCTGCCGGTTGAGTACGATGGTGTTGGGCTAACCCAGGCAGATCAAAGTGATCGGCTTAACACTGTGGTGTAAATCTCTGGTTTGACCACGCATTATTGCGTTTCAAAGTTGTTAAATTTTTCCGGTTGTTCTAGAAACAAAATGTAACATCTCACTGTTTCACAACAACGGACAACAACTATGAACAACTCAGGGAAATACCTTACATGGGCAGGGCTCTCCGTTGTGGGAGCCTTTGCCCTGGGCTACATCGCCCTCAACCGAGGGGAGCAGATCAACGCGCTCTGGATCGTCGTCGCCTCGGTCTGCGTTTACCTGATCGCCTATCGTTTTTATGGCCGCTATATCGCGAAGAACGTCCTGGGCGTTGACGCAACGCGCATGACGCCTGCCGTTCGCCATAACGACGGTCTGGACTACGTGCCGACCGATAAGAAAGTGCTGTTCGGTCACCATTTTGCGGCGATTGCCGGGGCAGGCCCGCTGGTGGGGCCGGTGCTGGCGGCGCAGATGGGCTACCTGCCGGGGATGATCTGGATCCTGGCGGGCGTGGTGCTGGCAGGCGCGGTGCAGGACTTTATGGTGCTGTTCGTCTCTACCCGCCGCGACGGACGTTCGCTGGGTGAGCTGGTGAAAGAGGAGATGGGGGCCACTGCCGGGGTGATTGCGCTGGTGGCGACCTTTATGATCATGGTGATCATCCTCGCGGTGCTGGCGATGATCGTGGTGAAAGCGCTGACCCACAGCCCGTGGGGAACGTATACCGTTGCCTTTACCATTCCGCTGGCGCTGTTCATGGGGATCTACATCCGCTACCTGCGTCCGGGCCGGATTGGTGAAGTGTCGGTGATTGGCCTGGTATTCCTGGTGTTCGCCATTATCTCCGGCGGCTGGGTGGCGGAAAGCCCGACCTGGGCGCCGTTCTTCGACTTTACCGGCGTACAGCTGACCTGGATGCTGGTGGGCTATGGCTTTGTGGCGGCGGTGCTGCCGGTATGGCTGCTGCTGGCGCCGCGTGATTACCTCTCCACCTTCCTGAAAATCGGCACTATCGTCGGGCTGGCGATCGGCATTCTGATTATGCGCCCGACCTTGACCATGCCTGCATTAACCAAATTCATCGACGGTACCGGCCCTGTCTGGACCGGCAATCTCTTCCCGTTCCTGTTTATCACCATCGCCTGTGGTGCGGTGTCGGGCTTCCACGCTCTGATTGCCTCCGGTACCACGCCGAAGATGCTGGCGAATGAAAATCAGGCCTGCCTGATCGGCTACGGCGGTATGCTGATGGAGTCCTTCGTGGCCATTATGGCGCTGGTCTCCGCCTGCATTATCGACCCGGGCGTGTATTTCGCGATGAACAGCCCAATGGCGGTCTTGGCTCCGGCCGGCACCGTTGACGTGGTAGCGTCTGCCGCGCAGGTGGTGAGCGGCTGGGGCTTTGCGATTACGCCTGAAACGTTGACGAGCATCGCCAGCGAAGTGGGCGAGCAGTCGATTATCTCCCGCGCGGGCGGGGCGCCGACGCTGGCGGTCGGCATGGCGTATATTCTCCACGGTGCGCTGGGCGGGCTGATGGACGTGTCGTTCTGGTATCACTTCGCCATCCTGTTTGAAGCGCTGTTTATCCTGACGGCGGTGGATGCGGGAACCCGTGCGGCGCGCTTTATGCTGCAGGATCTGCTGGGCGTCATCTCCCCGAACCTGAAGCGGACCGATTCGCTCCCGGCTAACCTGCTGGCGACAGCGCTGTGCGTGCTGGCGTGGGGGTACTTCCTGCATCAGGGCGTGGTCGATCCGCTGGGCGGGATTAACACCCTGTGGCCGCTGTTCGGTATCGCCAACCAGATGCTGGCGGGCATGGCGCTGATGCTCTGCGCGGTGGTGCTGTTCAAGATGAAGCGCCAGCGTTACGCGTGGGTGGCGCTGGTGCCGACCGCGTGGCTGCTGATCTGTACCCTGACGGCGGGCTGGCAGAAGGCCTTCAGCCCGGATAACAAGGTGGGCTTCCTGGCGATTGCCAACAAGTTCCAGGCGATGATCGACAGCGGCAAGATCCCGGCGCAGTACACCGAATCGCAGCTGTCGCAGCTGGTGTTTAACAACCGTCTGGACGCCGGGCTGACCATCTTCTTTATGGTGGTGGTCGTGGTGCTGGCATTGTATTCTCTCAGGACCGCGCTGGCGGCGTTGAAAAATGATAAGCCAACGGCGAAAGAGACGCCGTACGAGCCAATGCCTGAAAACCTGGAAGAGATTGTGACCCAGGCCAAAGGGGCGCATTAACCCGTGTGCCGGGTGGCGGCTTCGCCTTACCCGGCCTACATTCCCTGTGAGATCAGAACTATGTTCGACACCCTTTCCAAAGCCGGTAAGTACCTGGGCCAGGCCGCCAAAATGATGATTGGCGTGCCGGACTACGACAATTACGTCGAGCATATGCGCGTCAACCATCCGGACCAGACGCCCATGACCTACGAAGAATTTTTCCGTGACCGCCAGGATGCCCGCTACGGCGGCAAGGGCGGAGCGAAGTGCTGTTAACCCTCTTTCGGTAAATAGAGGCTGATCTGCTCCTGCTTACAGCCGTAGATCGCCGCCAGCTTTTCGCGGGTGCGCTTTTGCGGACGGGAGTCCAGCGCTTCCAGCTGTGACACGGCGGACTGGCTGATGCCGAGTTTCTCCGCCACCTCCTGCTGGGATAGCCCGCGCAGGATACGCCACGCGGCCTGCAGGCTGACGTTCTCGTTATGCATGACGTCGCATACTTCACCAGGTAATCCTACGTCATCATAACAATCGTGTTCGACTTCAATATCCTCTAGATCATCGTCGGTTTCGTCGTCAATTTCTGCCATCTGTAAGCACATACGAAAGTATTCATCATAGGGAATAACGACGTACTGCGCTTTTCCGTCATCGTCCTTAATTAGCTGAACAGCCATAGGGGGCTTTCTCCTCGTGAAGGTAGGTCGTTGATGTTCTGCTCTTGACGGCCAAAACATAACAATGGTTATCGGGATCGTCCCGAAGTGTAATCAGAATGCGGTAATCGCCAACGCGTAGCCGAAAATGATTTTCTGTTGCCGATTTTTTTTTGATATCGGGCCGGGGAGCTGAGCGATCGCCCAGCTCAGCAAGTTTTGCTTTGATTCTTCGCTGATATCGGCCATCGATTTTGGAAAACTCTTTCTTTGCATTCTTTGACCAGACAATCTTCATCCGTACCTCCACTGTGCGCCCACACAAAATATAAGGAAATAATAAGGCTATTAGATAAATTCCGAATTTCTTATGGGGTACTGTAGAGCGGAGAAAAAATACAGGTAAGAGGCAAAACGCAAACCGTCGAGGCGGCTCGAGAAGGCCTCTGCCTGGCGACAGAGGCTTGCAGAAAAGGTGCGATCAGGCGTTCAACCCGCCGTCCACATCCAGGCCGGTACCGGAGATCTGTCCGGCGGCCGGGCTGGCAAGGAAGGTGACCGCCGCCGCGATGTCTTCCGGCTGGCCGTAGTGGCCGACGGCGATCATCTGGCGCTGGGCTTCCGCCTGTTCGCCGTCTTCCGGGTTCATATCGCTGTTGGTGGGGCCGGGGTGGACAAGGTTAACGGTAATACCGCGCGGCCCCAGATCGCGCGCCAGGCCGCGGGTGAGGGAGTTGAGGGCAGACTTGGTCATCGAGTAAACGGCAATACCCGGCATCGCCACGCGGTTGGCCAGACAGCTGCCGATGTTGATAATGCGCCCGCCGTCAGACATGTGCACCAGCGCTTCCTGAATGGCGATCACCACGCCGCGAATGTTGACGTTGATGAGCGCGTCGATGTCCGCCAGGGTCATGGATTCCAGCGGGCCGCCGCGGGCGATCCCGGCGTTGTTGACCAGGATGTCCAGCCCGCCAAGAGAACGCGCCGCATGGGTGACGGCATCCTGAATCGCCTGTGCGCTGGCGCTGTCGGCCTGCACGGCTTCGCTGTGTCTTCCCAGCGCCTTAATCTCATCGGCGACCGCCTGGGCTTTATCGGCAGATTTTTCATACGTAATAATCACATCCGCACCGGCGCGCGCCAGCGACAGTGCAATAGCCCGACCCAACCCGCGGCTGGCACCGGTAACCAGCGCCTTTTTACCTGTTAAATCGATCTGCATGATGACCTCGTTACGAGAGTGGTAAGAATCATCATTAGGTATAGACGGTCAGGGAGATTAACGGCTGAAGTATTCCACCTTCTCAAACGCCGCGCGCAGAACGTCGGGCGTTAACGTCACCGGCAGATAATGAATTGACTCCACCGGACGCAGGGTGTGGGCAATCACCTTATCCAGCTCCTCTCGGCTGTTAATATCGACCTCCAGCGCGCGAAGCGTGGTCGGCAGGTTAAAACGCCGATACGCCGAGAGCAGCTGTGCCAGCACGTCGTCCTGGCCGAGCAGGGCGCTCTGCACCAGAATGCCGTAGGCCACCTTGGTGCCGTGCAGGTATTTCTCAGTCTGCGGCAGCACGGTCAAACCGTTGTGCACCGCATGTGCCGCCGCCACGCGGGTATAACGTTCGCCCAGACCGCCGACCATCCCGCCGCCTGCGATAATCGCATCCACCACGTCCCGGAACGCCTGCGTCTGTTCACCGCGCTGCTGGTCAGCCAGGGCTTCCTCACTGTGCTCCAGCAGCACGTCGCGGATAGCCAGCGCGCCGTTGATGCCCAGCCGCACGGTCAGCGGCAGCTTTTCAGGCTGCGGGGCGAGCACTACCGCTTCGTACCACTTCGCCAGCGTATCGCCGATGCCCGCCAGCAGGTATTCCGCGGGTGCGTTAAGGACGATCTGCGGCTCCACCAGCACCAGGAAGTTGGCGTCGTCGAAGATCTCAAAATGCAGCGCCTGACCGGCATCGTTGTACCAGACGGAGAGCGGGGTCCACGCCGCGCAGGTGGCGGCAATAGTGGGGATGCCCACGAACGGCACTCCTAAGCGGCGCGCCACGGCCTTGACGGCATCGAGCACCGCGCCGCCGCCAACGCCAATCACCACGCTGGCGTCGCTGCCGGATTCATTCACCAGATGGGTGACGTCGCGCTCGCTGCAGTGGCCTTTAAACAGCAGGTGTTTCGCCCCCGGCGCATTAAAGCTCTCTGGCAGGAAAGGGCGCGCGCCTTCGATCGCGCGCTCGCCGTAGATCCACACCGCGCGGGAAAGCTGTTCAGGGGTAAAGAAGTCATTCAGATGCGCAAGGCTTCCGGAATGAGAGAAGTAGTTCGCCGGGCCAGGCACGACGCGGATATCGGTGTTGCTCATGATGGTGTCCTTTTTGGGAAGCGCTAACCCGATGTTATGTCTGGACATCCGGATGGCTAATAATATTTCGCTTTAACTTATGCCTTTTCCGTCGTTGTCAGTCAACCGGAGCTGTGAAAAATTCGATAAATCAGAAGAGTAATGAAGGATTTACGCGGATGGTTTCCAGTCGCCTTGAAATGCGCGGTATCAGCCTGGCCTTTTCCGGCTTTCAGGCGCTGTCGCGCGTGAATTTCACCTTATCCGGCGGCTCCGTACACGCGCTGACCGGCGCCAACGGCGCGGGAAAATCGACGCTGATGGCGGTGCTGTGCGGGACGCACGACCACTATGAGGGCGAGATCAGCATTAACAACCAGCCGGTAAACATCCGCGAACCGCTCGATGCCAAACGGCTGGGGATCCACCTTGTGCAGCAGGAGGTGGACGTGGCGCTGATCCCGGGGTTAAGCATCGCCGAGAACATCATGCTCGACCAGCTGGCGCAGCCGGGGCATCGCTTCAGCTGGCGCGCGATCCGTCAGCAGGCGAGACACGCGCTGGCGCAGCTGGATGTTTCTCTGGACGTACGCCGTTCCATCGACAGCTGCACGCTTGCCGAAAAGCAGCAGATTTTGCTGGCGCGGGCGCTATCCCACCACTGCCGTTTTTTGATTCTTGATGAGCCCACCGCGCCGCTGGACGCGCACGAGAGCGAGCGCCTGTTTGCGGTAGTGAGACGCTTAAAGCAGCAGGGCATCGGCGTGGTGTTTATCTCCCACCGCATTCACGAGCTGAAGGCCATCTGCGACACCCTGACGGTGCTGCGCGACGGCAAGCTGATTGAGTCCGGACCGATGGCCGATCTCAGCGGTGAAGCGATCGTTGAGAAGATGCTCGGCCACGTGCTGAGCGATATCTATCCGCCCGCGCGGCCGCCGCACGGCGAAGAGACGCTCCTGCGGGTAGAAGGTCTGCACGACGACGCGCTGCTGAAAGATATCTCCCTGCACCTGCGCAAGGGCGAAATTCTTGGTATTGCCGGGCTGGCGGGGGCGGGAAAAACCGAACTCTGTAAGGCGCTGTTTGGCGCCAGCAAAAGCCGCGTGGCGCGCGGTGAGCTGAATCAACAGCCCTGGCAGCCGCGCGACCCGGCGGACTCGGTGCTGCGCGGGCTGGCGCTGGTGCCGGAAGAGCGGCGCAAAGAGGGTATTTTTATCGACGAGCCGGTAAGCATGAACCTTGCCGTGTGCGCCGATAACAGCTTCTCGCGCTGGAGCCTGTTCGGCCATCGTCAGGCGTGGCGCTGGGCGGAGGAGGTGATCGCCCGCGTCGGCGTTCGCGCCCGCGGTCCCGGGCAGGTTTTGCGACGTCTCTCCGGCGGTAACCAGCAGAAGGTGGCTATCGGCAAGTGGCTGCGCAATGACGCGAGCGTGCTGATCTTCGACGAGCCGACCAAAGGCGTGGACGTGAAGGCCAAAACCGATCTTTTCCAGCTGATTGACGGCCTGGCGCGCGAGGGCAAAGGGGTAATTTACGCCTCCGGCGAATTTGCCGAGCTGGTCGGGCTGTGCGACCGCATCTGCGTGCTGTGGGACGGGCGCATCGTGGCGGAAATCGCCGGGACCGAGGCCCGTGAAGAGACATTACTTTATTATTCAACCGGAGGAACGGCGTCGTGAGCAAGGTCCTTTCAGTAAACGCGACGGCGTCTGGCCGTCAGCAGATTTTCGATTTTCTCTACAGGTGGGGCATGTTGCTGACCGTCGTCGCGCTGGTGGCCGTCTTTGGCCTGGCGTCGGACAGCTTCCTCGATCCGAACAACATCATCAACATTCTGCGCTCGATTGCCATCGTGACGGTGATTGCCATTGGCGTGTCGATCTCGCTGACCATCGGCGGATTCGATCTCTCCGTGGGGTCTACCGCGTCGCTGGCGAACGCGCTGGTGATTTCCCTTTTCGTCTGGCACGGCTTTGGCACCACCGAGTCGATTCTGATTACCCTCGCGCTCTGCACGCTGGTGGGACTGTTTAACGCCTTTCTGATCGTTATCCTGCGCATTCCGGACATGCTCGCGACGCTGGCCAGCCTGTTTGTGATCCAGGGCGTGGCGATGACCTACAGCTACGGCGGGTCGATTACCGAAAACATGGTGCTGCCGAGCGGCGATATGGCCGAAGGGACTATTCCGGCGGCGTTCAGCCTGCTGGGACAGGTGCCGACCATCGTGATCGTCATGCTGGTGGTGACCGTGCTGGCACAGCTGGGGCTGTCGCTCACCACTCATGGACGCCGGATGTACGCCATTGGCGGTAACCCGGAAGCGGCGCGTCTCTCCGGCATTCGCACCACCCGCTACAAGGTGGCTGCCTACGTGATTGCCTCGCTGCTGGCGGGCCTGGGCGGGATTTTGCTGGCCTCGCGCATTGGCTCGTCGCAAGTGAACGCGGGCGGCGGATATCTGATGGATGCGGTAGCGGCGGCGTGGATTGGCTTCTCGCTGGCCGGGTCCGGCAAGCCGAACGCGCTGGGGACCCTGGTCGGGGCGGTTATTCTCGGCGTGCTGTCGAACGGGCTGGTGATGCTCTCCGTGCCGTATTACGCCATGGACATTATAAAAGGGCTGGTGCTCGCGGTAGCGCTGGCGATTACCTACATACAAAAACGCTGACAACACAACGGGATAAAAAATGAAAAAGATTGCACTCTCTTTGGTGGCATTAGGGTTATTCACCGCTCTGCCTGGCTTTGCGGCCACGCCTGCACCGCTTCCGGCGGCCATTGCCAACCATGACGGCCCGATCCGCATCGCGGTGATCCGTAACCTCGGCTCAGACGACAACACCACACAGTTTATTGCCGGGGCCATTCAGGAAGGGAAGAAGCTCGGCTTTAAGGTCAGCACCTTTTTAAGCAACGGGGACGACGCCAAATTCCAGGACTTCGTGAACCAGGCCATCAGCCAGAAGTACGACGGGATTATCCTGTCTCAGGGCCGCGATCCGTACTCCACCGCGCTGGTGAAGAAGGCGGTGGACGCCGGGATTAAGGTCGCGGTATTTGATACCGCCGTCAACGGCGAGATCCCGGGCGTGACCGTTACCCAGCAGGACGATGCCTCCCTGACGAACCTCTCCTTCGGCCAGCTGGCGAAAGATTTCAACGGCAAGGCCAATATCGTCAAGCTGTGGGTGGCGGGCTTCCCGCCGATGGAGCGTCGCCAGGCGGCCTATAAAGAGCTGCAAAAACAGTATCCGGACATTAAAGAGCTGGAGTCTATCGGTGCGGTCTCTTCCGACGTGCAGGGCGACACCGCCAACAAGGTGGGTGCAATCCTCGCGAAATACCCGAAAGGCAAAATCGATGCCATCTGGGGAACCTGGGACGCCTTCAGCCAGGGCGCGTATAAGGCGCTGAAAGAGAACGGCCGCACCGAGATTAAGCTCTACAGCATCGACATCTCTAACCAGGATCTGCAGCTGATGCGCGAGCCGGGCAGCCCGTGGAAGGTGAGCGTGGCGGTGGATCCGAAGCTGATTGGCGCGACCAACGTGCGTCTGGTGGCGAACAAGATTGCCGGGGAAGCGACGCCAGCGACCTACGATTTTAAGGCAGCCGCCATTCCTCAGGCGCTGCTGACCGCCCAGCCGGGCGCGGTGAACGTGGCGTCGCTGGGCAAAATCATTCCGGGCTGGGGCCAGACGGAAGATTTTATCGCGCCGTGGTTTGCGACGCTGGAAGCGAAAAATAAATGAGCGAGCTCCCTACGCCCGAATACAGCCGCAATATGCGGCTGATTGGCCATAGCGATCAGGGTGGTCGCCCGGACGGCGTGCAGCTGATGGTGCATCGCGGTTTCGCCTATATAGGCCATATGGTGTCGCAGGGCTTTTCGATTGTCGACGTGCGCGACCCGAAAAACCCGAAAGCGGCAGGCTACGTGCCCGCACCGCCGGGCACCTGGAACGTGCACCTCCAGGCGCATGACGATCTCCTGCTGGTCATTAACGCGCGGGATCTTTTTGCCGATGCGCGTTTTGCCGACGAGAAGGTCTACTACACCCGGCAGGTGGGCGAGACCGTCAGCGACGTGCAGGACAAAGGCTGGAGCGCGGGGCTTCGCGTTTTTGATATATCCACGCCGGACAAGCCGCGCGAAATCGGTTTTCTGTCGCTGAGCGGTATCGGCATCCACCGCATCTGGTACGTCGGCGGACGCTGGGCGTACGTGTCGGCGCTGATCGACGGCTTTACCGACTACATCTTTTTGACGATCGACCTGGCCGACCCGCGTAAGCCTGAGGTGGCAGGGCGCTGGTGGCTGCCGGGGATGAATCAGGCAGAAGGGGAGAAGCCTAACTGGCCGGAAGGGAAACGCTACGCGCTGCACCATGCGATTATTGCAGGCGATACCGCGTACGGCAGCTGGCGCGACGGCGGCCTGACGCTGCTGGACGTGAAGGATCGCACTCAGCCTAAGCTCATTAGCCACCGTAACTGGAGCCCGCCGTTTGGCGGCGGCACGCACACCGCGCTGCCGCTGTCCGACCGCGATCTGCTGGTGGTGCTGGACGAAGCGGTGCTCGATAACCAGGAAGACGGCGAGAAGCTGATCTGGCTGTTTGATATTCGCGAGCCGTCGAATCCGGTCAGTATTTCTACCTTCCCGCAGCCGGATGAAACCGACTACGTGGCGAAAGGGGCGCATTTCGGGCCGCATAACCTGCACGAGAACCGGCTGGGGAGCTTCGTCAGCTCGACGCTGATTTTTGCGACGTATCAGAACGCGGGCGTGCGCGCTTATGACATTTCCAATCCGTATCGTCCGGTGGAAACCGGCGCGCTGGTGCCTGCGGCACCGGAGAAAATGATGGATACCCGCCCGAATCGCCCGCAGGTGATCCAGTCGTGTGACGTGTTTGTGGATGCGCAGGCAATTATCTACAGCACGGATTATAACGGCGGGCTGTCGGTGATTGAGTATTTGGGGTAAGCGCAGTTTGATGCCCTCACCCCGGCCCTCTCCCGCAGGGAGAGGGAGAAAATCAACTGTACTGCCGCACCCGCGCCACCAGATCTTCCGCACTGTCGATGCGGTCGGCAATCGCAATCAGCGCTTTACCG
Source organism: Enterobacter sp. PI-10 (assembly GCF_027947695.1). NCBI lineage: Bacteria > Pseudomonadati > Pseudomonadota > Gammaproteobacteria > Enterobacterales > Enterobacteriaceae > Enterobacter > Enterobacter sp. PI-10. The sequence continues at coordinate 364,771 of NZ_JAJNOG010000001.1, forward strand.
AGCGTTATCGCGTGGCGCAGGCATTCGTGGCGCATCGCCTCGTCCTGAATGGTGTCGATATCCGCGACGTGGGAAAGCCCGACGCTGCGGCGAACGAGTTCGGTGCCGCAGAAGCCGATGGCGTCATGCCAGACCTTTTTCAGAAACGCAGAGGCGTAACCCGGCGCGCCGAGCGCGGCGTCGCGCGTTTTCTGGTGTGCCAGCGCCTGGAAGCGTTCCGCGAAGGTGTTCCACAGCTCCTGAATATCGGTCAGGCGCTGCTCGCGCGCGGCGGCGGCATCGCGAATGCCCAGGTGCCCCGGCAGGCCGCAGAAGTTCAGCAGCAGGTTGCCGATGGCGGTACCGACGTCAAAGCCAATCGGGCCAAAGTAGCCAAACTCGGCGTCGATGGCCTTCAGGCTGCCGTGCGCCACAAAAATCGACCCGCTGTGAATATCGCCGTGCAGGAGCGCTTCGGCGTGCGAGAAGAAGCGGTGCTTCAGGGAGGCCACGGCAATTTTAAGTTGGGCGTCGTCGCGCAGCGCCGCGACGTCATTTTCCAGCTCGGCCGGGTAGCTGTTGCGCTCGTGGATCTGGTACGGATCGTTGAAGAACAGATCTTCGGTGATCTCGCACATCTCCGGGTTGATGAATTTCGCCACCTGCGCTTTCTTCTCGTGCGGGTGCAGGTAGAAATCGCTGGTGTAGAACAGCGCGTGCGCGAGGTATTCACCCAGCTGACGCGCCGCCAGCGGGTAATAATTATTTTTGATCAGCTCGCCGCGCCAGATGCGATGGCTGGAGAGATCTTCCATCACCATCACCGCCAGCTCCGGATCGAAGTGGTGGATTTTCACGGTGTGCTGCGGGCTGTGCCGGTAGTGCTCGACCAGGGTTTGCGCCTCCAGACGGGCGCGGTCCAGCGTCAGCGGCCAGGACTCGCCGACGCAGCGCACGTAGGGTAGCGCCTGCTTAACGACGATGCGGCTCACGCCCGCGCTGTCGAAAATTTTAAAGACCAGATTGAGGTTGCCGTCGCCAATCTCCTGCGCCTCTACCAGCGATGAAGGATCGTCAAGTCCGCCAAACTGCCTGGCATACTCCACGGCATCCTGAGCGGTAAAGGTACGGTATTGCGACATGGCCTGCTCCTCACGAGTTTTTAAATTAAGACATGTAGACGTCTATACATCTGGATTTCATCCTGACACAATGTGCTACAACAACGCAACAGGGAATTAACGACATGCAGACATTACAGACGACCAGCCTGCGGGTGGCGAATAATCAGCTCTTTATTCTCGACCAGCAGGCCCTCCCGCAGGAGAAACGCTGGCTGGATGCCTCGACCGTAGAGGCGCTGGTTGGGCATATCCACGCCCTGCGCGTGCGCGGCGCGCCGCTGATTGGTCTCTCTGCAAGCCTGCTGCTGGCGCTGCTGGCGGAAAACGGCAAAAACCGTGACGAGCTGGCGATTGCGCTGGAAACCCTGCGCGCGTCCCGCCCGACGGCGGTGAACCTGATGAACAATCTCGACCGCATGAAGATTGCGCTGTGGCAGGAAGAGTATGTTCCGGCGCTGGTGTCGGAGGCGCTGCGCCTGATTGATGAAGATAAACGACTCTGTGATGCCATTGCGAAAGCGGGCAGCGCGCTGGTGAAGCCCGGCAGCCGCCTGCTGACCCACTGCAACACCGGCGGACTGGCAACGGCGGGGGTCGGTACGGCGCTTGGGGTCATTGCTCGCGCGCACCATGAAGGCAACGTCAGCAACGTCTGGGTCGATGAAACCCGCCCGCTGCTGCAGGGCGGTAGATTGACCGCGTGGGAGCTTGGCGAGCTGGGTGTGCCGTATCAGCTGATTACCGACTCCATGGCCGCCAGCCTGATGGCGAAAGGGCAGGTAGACGCCGTGTGGGTGGGCGCAGACCGCATTGCGGCTAACGGCGACGTGGCGAACAAAATCGGCACCTACTCCCTGGCGGTGCTGGCAAAATTCCACGGCATTCCGTTCTATGTGGCCGCGCCGCAAACGACCCTCGACCCGGAATGCCCGAACGGCGACGCGATCCCGATTGAGCAGCGTGCCGCCAGCGAGGTGACGGGCGTCGCCGGAAGCTTTGGCGCGGTTCAGTGGGCGCCGGAAAACGCGCAGGTCTACAACCCGGCGTTTGACGTTACGCCAGCCTCGCTGATTAGCGGCTGGGTGCTGGATACGGGCGTGGTCACGCCGGAAGAGGTTGCGGAAGGGAAATTTGCCTGAGTCCGGCTATCCTTTAAGGGGCTCCCTTAAGAGGACAACATCGTGACGCTCGATCCTGAAACTGACTTAAAACTGGAGCGCGTGGTGGATGCACCGCGCGACCTGCTTTGGCTCTGCTGGACTACGCCGGAACACATCAAAAACTTCTTCATTCCTGCTCCCCATAAGGTGACCGAATGCGATCTCGACCTGCGCGTGGGCGGGCGGTTCAACACCGTGTTTGAGGTGGACGGTCAGCGGATGGATAACCGGGGCGTCTTCCTGGAAATCGATCCCGGTAAAAAGCTGGTCTTTACCGACGGCTATACCGAAGGCTGGAAACCGGCCGAGAAGCCGTTTATGACGGCGATTTTATTGCTGGAAGATGTCGGGGAGGGGAAAACCCGCTATACGGCGATTGCGCGTCATCCGACGAAGGAGATCCGCGAGCAGCATGATCAGATGGGCTTCCACGAAGGATGGGGGATTGTGCTGGATCAGCTGGTGGGATATGTGAAGGGATTGAAGGTGTAACGCGCTCGGATGCCCTCACCCTTACCCTCTCCCACAGGGAGAGGGAGAAAAGATCATGCCAACCGTGGATACGCATCCGCAATCGCATCACCGGTAAACTGGGCCACCCAGCCTTCCGGGTTATCGAAAATACGAATGGCGGTAAAGTTCGGCTCTGAGCCCATATCAAACCAGTGCGGCGTGCCCGCGGGGACGGAGATCAGGTCGTTTTTCTCGCACAGCACCTGATACACCTCATCGCCAATGTGCAGGCAGAACAGCCCCGCGCCTTCCACGAAAAAGCGTACCTCGTCTTCGCCGTGGGTGTGTTCGTTCAGGAACTTCGCGCGCAGCGCATCTTTCTGCGGATTGTCGGCGCGCAGGCTGATCACGTCCCAGCTCTGGTAGCCTTTTTCCGCCACCAGTTTGTCGATCGCATGTTGATATGCCTCGATCACGGCTTCAGGGGCGGGATCGTGTCCTAAATCGCGATCCGCAGCCCAGCGTTCAAACCGAACGCCTTTCGCGTTGAGCTGTTGGGCAATCTCGGCGGCGTCGGTGCTGTGCCACTGGTGTTGACTGGCGTCTTTGTCGGAATAAATGGTCAATGCGCTCATGAAGGGATCTGCTCCGGGTTAATCTCGTCAAACTGGTGGACCTGATGGTGGTGGCTTGCGCCGTCATCATCACCGCGAATCAGCTGCAGGGTACGAAAACCTGCCTGTTCAGCCGCATCCAGCTCCTGATGAATATCGGACAGGAACAGGATCTGCGACGGGGCAATGCCCGTTTGCGCCGCGATGTTCTGATAAGACTGCACCTCGCGCTTGGCGCCGATGTGGGTATCAAAATAGCCGCTGAACAGATGAGTAATATCACCTTCGTCGCTGTAGCCAAATAACAGTTTCTGCGCGGCGACGGAGCCAGAGGAATAAACATAGAGATCAATCCCTTGCGCTTTCCACTTTTCCAGCGCAGGCAGCACGTCGGGGTAGAGGTGTCCGGTAAAATCGCCGTTAACGTAGCCGTCGTGCCAGATGATCCCCTGCAGGGCTTTGAGCGCGGTCGATTTGCGGTCTTCGTCCATAAAGGCAAACAGAGCGTCGACAAGTTCGCCGACGCTGGCGTGCGGGTTATCGATTTCATCACGCAGGTTGTCCAGAATGGATTTGACCGGCTCGGCGTACTGCTGCGCGGTCACGAAGGCCGCCAGCCGCTCACGCGCGTAGGGGAACAAAACGTTATGGACAAAACGAATATCGCTGGTGGTCCCTTCAATATCCGTCACAATCGCGCGAATCATATTCTCTCCAGTTGTCGTAAACGCATTTCGCATTCAAATAAGAATTCTAGCCCTTCCAGATGACGGCGGGCCTCGGCCACATCGCGGCCCCAGCAGGTTAAGCCATGACCGCGCAGAAGAAAACCATAATTAAGCGGGCGTTCCTCTGCGTAATGGGCGATTCGGGAGGCGAGGGCGTCCATATCCTGGTCGTTATCAAAGATCGGGATAGCCACCGTGTCCATATGCGTGGTCTGCCCGGTGAGGGATTTTTGCATCTCAAAGCCGCTGATGTTGAGCTCGGCTTCTTTGACCAGACGGGACAGCACCGTGGCGTTAACCGTGTGAACGTGAAGGACGGCGTTGGCTTCAGGAAACAGACGATAGATAAGGGTGTGCAGCCCGGTCTCCGCCGACGGTTTACGACCGGACGGGGCGCGATTGGTGGCAATCTCGACCTGCAGGAAGTCATCGGTGGTGAGGCTGCCTTTGTCCTTTCCGGATTCGCTGAGCCAGCACAGATGTTCGTCCTGACGCACCGACATATTGCCGCCTGTGGCGGGGGCCCAGCCTTTGGCACCAATCCAGCGGCAGGCGTCGACCAGATGCGTGAGTTGCAGGTTATCTCTCATTTCCTTTTACCCTCTCGGCCAGGAATATTCATATGGTTTAGACGTCTAAGCGTCTTGATTGCCAAAGACTAACATCGTGTTATAGTGGCAGCAACATAAGTATTACAGGCAGGCACGACACAATGAGCAATAACGCATTGATTCCGCAGAGTAAACTTCCCAATCTCGGTACCACCATCTTTACGCAGATGAGCGCTCTGGCGCAAAAGCACAACGCCATTAACCTTTCTCAGGGGTTCCCGGATTTCGATGGCCCGACGTATCTGCAGGAGCGTCTCGCGTACCACGTGGCGCAGGGGGCAAATCAGTATGCACCGATGACGGGCGTGCAGGCGCTGCGGGAAGCCATTGCGGATAAAACGGCGGAACTGTATGGCCATAAGCCCGATGCGAACACCGACATCACGGTGACGGCAGGGGCAACCGAAGCACTGTATGCGGCCATCACCGCACTTGTGCGCGCGGGGGATGAAGTCATCTGTTTTGATCCGAGCTACGACAGCTATGCGCCTGCGGTTGAACTCTCCGGCGGCGTGGTGAAACGCGTGGCGCTCCAGCCGCCGCATTTTCGCCCTGACTGGCAGGCGTTTGCTGCGCTGCTGAGCGACAAAACCCGCCTGGTGATCCTGAATACCCCGCACAATCCGTCGGCGACGGTGTGGCAAAAAGCCGATTTTGCCGCGCTGTGGCAGGCTATCGCCGAACGGGAAATTTACGTCCTGAGCGATGAAGTCTACGAGCACATCTGCTTTGCTGAGGAAGGGCATGCCAGCGTGCTGGCCCATCCGCAGCTTCGCGAGCGTGCTATCGCCGTCTCGTCATTCGGTAAGACTTACCATATGACCGGCTGGAAAGTGGGCTACTGCGTCGCACCGGCGGCTATCAGCGCTGAGCTGCGCAAGGTGCACCAGTACCTGACCTTTGCCGTGAACACGCCGGCCCAGCTGGCGCTGGCGGATATGCTGCTCGCTGAGCCCGCGCATTACCGCGAGCTGCCGCACTTCTATCGTGAACGTCGGGATCTGTTTGTGACGGCATTAAGCAAAAGCCGTCTGGAAATTTTGCCCTCAGAAGGCACCTATTTCCTGCTCGCCGACTACAGCGCGATATCGGAGCTGGACGACGTGAGTTTCTGCCAGTGGCTGACGAAAGAGGTCGGCGTGGCCGCCATTCCGCTGTCGGTGTTCTGCGCCGATCCCTTCCCGCATAAGCTGATCCGTCTTTGCTTTGCGAAGCAGGAATCGACGCTGCTGGCGGCGGCAGAGCGCCTGAACACGCTCTGATTATTTCACCGTCCAGGCTTCTGAGTAACGGCGGTCTGCAAACAGCTCCAGCAGACCGTTGATTTGCTTGAGGCGCAGCACCTCATCGCTGTCCATGCCCAGCTCTTTGCCTATTCGCTCATCATTCCAGCCGAGCTGCGCCAGTTCGCGCACGATATCTGACATGGCGTTGATTTGATGCCGACCCCGCGCCCGATTGTGGCGAATCGTGGCGGCCATACGGTTATGTTTATCCTGCCGATCCCGACGCAGGCAGGTGACGGGGAGATATCCCTTAAGCTGACGCTTCAACGCCGCCCGATTTTTACCGATTTCATGGCGATGAAAACCATCCACGATTTCGTAGTGTTGCGGTTCACTTTCTGTCACAACGATAGGTTGGGTGAATCCATCGAGTTCCAGCGACTTACTGAGCAGCCGTTTTTCTGGGGGGGCAACGTTATTGGGATTGTAATCGTTAGCGGTAATAGCGTCCTGTCTTATCCAGAGGACGCAGTCTATCGGTTGCTCGCGAAACGGACTGTGTTTATGGATTGCCTCACGAAAAGCATTTATGGCGTTAATGCGGTCCTCTTCTGAAAGTGACTGAAGGTACGTTTCCATCTCGGTGATTAGTCTTTGTCGCATAATATGCCCCACTCCTTGCGTTTAGCCTTCACTCTGTCGCTGTAGCGCTGATAATGTTTGGGTTTGTTCGGGCTGAACGATAGCGCCCTGCACCAGTAGTCGTTATTCAGGAGAACTTTGCAAATACGGCGCCATGAGGGAATGTCTTTGGCTCCGATATCACCGTCCTGAGTATCGGGAATATCCTCCATGCCTCTCTTCTGATACCAGTGCAGATAAATGGCGATTTTATTGCGGTAATGCTCAGCCGTATTTTGCGGCATGCTTTCGAGGAGCAACATGGCATATTCGCGCCAGCAGAGGTGTTCGGGTTTCAAAATTTTTCGGTGACCATAAAAATGATTATCGTGTCCGGCGTACATTCCTCCGCTGCGTGCACCGCTCACGCGCTCGCACATGGCCGCCCAGCGATCGGGCTCAACAACGTGGTAGAGCCATAGTCCCTGGCGCTGTTCTGGGCCAAAGGGTTCACAAATACGCATGTAGCGTAGCGGCACGCCAGCCTGAAACATCAGGTCATAAAGTGGGTTATAGCAACAACCTGATTTGGCGAACCAGGTCCATATATCGGCGGTTTTCCAGTCGTAGAGGGGATAGATATACCAGGCATGTCCTCCCGGTGCGACGGTAGTCCAGGGTTTATCGTCGGCAAACCGCTGCTTACGCGCCGATGCAATAGCCAGGAAACGGTTGTAAGACTCATCGGCGCGGATGCCAATCAGTACCGCCGCCGGGCGATTGAGAGAGAACCAGTCGCAGAAACTGCGGACAAAGGTTTCAAACGTCATGCCAGGCTGGTAGAAAGGAAAATAAGCGGGATCGGTTATCGCATCGTCAGGAGGCTGGCGGACCCATTGGGTACCGGGTTCCCAGCATTGCCATTCCGGCTGGAATTGCGAAAGTGAATTTTGCGTTGTCAGGGGAAGCGCGACCCACCAGAAATGATCGATGACATCGCTGTACAATTCACGCATATGTTGCACATGGTTAATGGTATGGGAAAACTGCGCCTCCCAGTCAATAAAGAGCACATCTATTTTGACTTTCATCTGTCGCGCCTGTTGGGCAACCAGATGCAGCATGACGGTGGAGTCTTTTCCACCTGAAAAAGAAACACAGGTTCTGGGAAAATTTTCGAGAGTCCATTTTATTCGCTCCCGAGCAGCAGTAAGAACATCCTGGTTTAAAGGGTATTTATAAATTGACATGCTTATTCTCATCCTGAGGAATAAATACCAGACTGTAGCTTCAATACTAAAGAGAGGGTTATATTAATCAATAATTAATTGAATATATGACGGTTATGTTGCGTAGTTCTATAACGGTGGTGTATGTTTTAACAGTATGTTTCCCATTTGGTGCGAAAGCCCCATCAATATCTCACGGTAATGATATTTCTTCAATAAAACTGGCGAATGCCGAGCTATTGAGCGCAGAACGATTATACATCATGTAAATATCAATGCTGGGGAAATGAATGTCTGTTTCCACTTTGCGCAGGTTGAGGGCGGGCCCATATTGTTCGAAGGCCGGCGCGGGTACTAAACCTATGAGATCGGATGAACCGATCATCGACAGAAGGGATATAAAAGAGTCGCTACGATAGACGATATTTCTTTCGAATAACAGGTTATCGGCCTTGTCCTGATAGCCTTTGAAGCTGTTCTCACCGTTCAGGCAGGCGGTGAAGTTTTCATTCAGAATTTCTTCACGCGTAGGATTTTCACCGAGACGGGGATGACCCTCCCGACAAACGAGAACGAAAGGAAGTTTATGGTAGAGGCTACAGGCGACAGAATGACTGTTAGAAGAGGAATACGAGAATATCAAGTCCGCTCTTCTGTAGGCCAGGAGATCTTCCGCTGAATCAGGAGAAAGAAAAATATCATGTAATTCAATTGAATAGTTATGGTTGTTCATGAGCAGTTTTATAGGGGCAAGGGTTGCTTTCGTACTCATAAAATGTGGGCAATAAATGACAAAATTCTTCTTCAACCCGCTGCTGTGCATGATATTGATAGTCTGCTCTAGCTGGTTCAGGTTCTGTTCCAGATGATGATGCAAATTGACGCCGACGGTCGTGGGCGTGATCCCTTTTCCGGAACGGATAAACAGAGGATCGTTAAGTTGTCCTCTCAGGCGTTGCAGTGACTGGCTCACGGCAGAGGGCGTGATATACAGCGTCTCGGCGGCTTTACTGATACTAAGGTGTTGGTAAATACACTCGAAAATGACTAACAGATTAAGATCGAATTTTTTAAGGTCATAGAGGTTTGCCATGTTTCGTCCTGAGATGCTGCGTTTGCTGTGGTTATCATATAACTGATAACAATAGTTTGAAGCTAACCATTAACAATCCGTTCGGTTAACTTTCTTAGTTTTAAATTAAAATCATCTTAATATATCACGGTGCCAGATTATTGAAATAGCGCTTCGAAGACGATTAGGATAATTTTATCCTCGAGGAGGGAGTGAGCGTATTAAATGACAATTGTCACTTATATATTGTGATTGTTTTATAATAAAAATAAATTTATAACGCTCCGGAATGATGTTCGACATAGCCTATCACAGCCATAGGCAGGAATGCCTCTCTTATGGATTGCTCAATCCCAGCGCGGGTGGTGTAATCAAACGGCTGTTACCGCCTTGATATAAAGGGTTGTAGAGCGCAACGCAACGCCAGTTTCGGCTGGCACTGAATGTACCTGCGGGGAATTCAGGTATCAGGGCCGCCCGTTGAGGCGGCCTTTTTACTTTCAGGCTTTCCTGTAAAAGGTTCACCTTGTTGTCTTGTCGACGTTGTAAGGTTTGGCTGATTGATTTGATAAAGCATACGCATTAGCCCCGATGAATAAAGTTGGTTACCTTACATCTCAACGAAAACACGGAGGAAGTACAGATGTCTTTGATTAATACCAAAATTAAACCTTTCAAAAACCAGGCGTTCAAAAACGGTGAGTTCATCGAAGTTACCGAGAAAGATACCGAAGGCCGCTGGAGCGTCTTCTTCTTCTATCCGGCTGACTTTACCTTCGTTTGCCCGACTGAACTGGGCGACGTGGCAGACCATTACGAAGAACTGCAGAAGCTGGGCGTAGACGTTTACTCTGTCTCTACCGATACCCACTTCACCCACAAAGCATGGCACAGCAGCTCTGAAACCATCGCCAAAATCAAATACGCGATGATCGGCGACCCGACTGGCGCCCTGACCCGTAACTTCGACAACATGCGTGAAGATGAAGGCCTGGCTGACCGCGCCACCTTCGTTGTTGATCCGCAGGGCATTATCCAGGCTATCGAAGTTACCGCTGAAGGTATCGGCCGTGATGCTTCTGACCTGCTGCGTAAAGTGAAAGCCGCTCAGTACGTGGCTTCTCACCCAGGCGAAGTGTGCCCGGCAAAATGGAAAGAAGGCGAAGCAACGCTGGCTCCATCCTTAGATCTGGTTGGTAAAATCTAAGTTTTGCCCATTCAGTAATCAATGGGCGCACCGCGCCCATTTCATTCCAGCACCATGATGCAAGTTGCATTCAGGCCGCCCGTATAAGGCAGCTTGCATGATGACGTCTTAAGAGAGGGAAGAACAATGCTCGACACAAACATGAAAACCCAGCTCAAGGCCTACCTTGAGAAACTGACCAAACCCGTTGAGCTGATTGCTACGCTTGACGACAGCGCCAAATCGGCAGAGATCAAGGAACTGCTGGCGGAGATCGCCGAGCTGTCGCCGAAAGTGACCTTCAAAGAAGACAACGCGCTGCCGGTCCGTAAGCCCTCTTTCCTGATTACCAACCCAGGGTCCGATCGGGGACCACGCTTTGCCGGTTCTCCGCTGGGTCACGAGTTTACCTCACTGGTGCTGGCGCTGTTGTGGACCGGTGGTCATCCGTCAAAAGAAGCGCAGGCGCTTCTGGAGCAAATCCGCGATATCGACGGCGATTTCGAGTTTGAAACCTATTACTCACTCTCCTGCCACAACTGCCCGGACGTGGTGCAGGCGCTGAACCTGATGTCGGTCCTGAACCCGCGCATCAAGCACACGGCGATTGATGGCGGTACCTTCCAGAATGAAATCACCGATCGCAACGTGATGGGCGTTCCGGCGGTCTACATGAACGGCAAAGAGTTCGGCCAGGGCCGCATGACGCTGACTGAAATCGTTGCCAAAGTGGATACCGGTGCTGAAAAACGTGCGGCGGAAGAGCTGAACAAACGCGATGCCTACGACGTGCTGATCGTCGGTTCCGGCCCTGCCGGCGCGGCAGCAGCGGTGTATTCCGCGCGTAAAGGTATTCGTACCGGCCTGATGGGCGAACGCTTTGGCGGCCAGGTGCTCGATACCGTGGACATCGAAAACTACATCTCCGTGCCGAAGACCGAAGGCCAGAAGCTGGCGGGGGCGCTGAAGGCGCACGTCAGCGACTATGACGTGGACGTGATCGACAGCCAGAGCGCCAGCAAGCTGGTTCCGGCAGCGGTCGAGGGTGGTTTACACCAGATTGAAACCGCCTCCGGCGCGGTACTGAAAGCCCGCAGCATTATCATTGCCACCGGTGCGAAATGGCGCAACATGAACGTCCCGGGTGAAGATCAGTATCGCACCAAAGGCGTGACCTACTGTCCGCACTGCGACGGTCCACTCTTCAAAGGTAAACGCGTGGCGGTGATCGGCGGCGGTAACTCCGGCGTGGAAGCGGCCATTGACCTGGCGGGGATTGTTGAACACGTAACCCTTCTGGAGTTCGCTCCGGAGATGAAAGCCGACCAGGTTCTTCAGGATAAAGTTCGCAGCCTGAAAAACGTCGACATCGTACTGAACGCGCAGACGACGGAAGTGAAGGGCGACGGCAGCAAAGTGACCGGTCTGGAATATCGCGACCGCGTGAGCGGCGACGTGCATAGCGTTCAGCTGTCAGGGATCTTTGTGCAGATTGGTCTGCTGCCAAACACCACCTGGCTGGAAGGCGCGATTGAGCGCAACCGCATGGGTGAAATCATCATTGATGCGAAGTGTGAAACCAGCGTGAAAGGCGTGTTTGCGGCGGGCGACTGCACCACCGTGCCGTACAAACAGATCATTATCGCCACGGGCGAAGGGGCGAAGGCGTCTCTGAGTTCATTTGACTATCTTATTCGCACCAAAACCGCATAAGAAAAGAAAGTAAGGCTACACCTGCAATAGCGAGAGGCCACCGAAAGGTGGCCTCTTTTTTTATCTGACGACCATCACCGGTATATGGGTGTGGCGGATGACGCTGGAGGCGTTAGAGCCCAGCAGATGCGTGGTAATGGAAGGGTTGCGCGAACCGATGACCACCACGTCTGCCTTCAGTTCGTTCGCCAGTTCGTTTACCGCATCGCGAACGCTGCCGAATCTGACGTGCGTTTTGATTCGTGAAGGGTCGATGCTGAAGTGGCTGACCATGGTTTGCAGGCGCGTTTCCGCCTCGTGCTGCAGATGCTCTTCGAAGCGACGCACGTCGGCGGCAAAGCGGTGCAGGCTCAGGCTGGCGGAGCCTGGCAGTACGTGTAAAAGATGGATAACACCGTCCTGCTGCGCCAGGAACTCCGCATGGCGAACGGCCTTGTCGCTCAGCTCCATCTCAAAAACATCAACCGGCATAATAATTCTCTGATACATACCCGTTTCTCCTTGTTTATAAATGCTGTACTCATTCAACCATAAAATAGGAATGGTTTTTGTAAGCGCCCCGTCAGTTTTCTTATCTCACCAGGATAAATCTCAAAAGCCCCGTATTCACGGGCAGATCTTCAGGTGTAGCTACCCTTATACACTTACCTGAAGCCTTTCGGAGGTCGCATGAAAGCACTTACGTATCACGGTCCGCACCATGTTCGCGTCGAGAATGTCCCCGATCCCATCATCGAACAGCCTGACGATATCATTCTGCGCGTTACGGCCACGGCTATATGCGGCTCCGATTTGCATCTTTATCGCGGAAAGATCCCGAAGGTGCAGCACGGCGACATTTTTGGCCATGAGTTTATGGGGGAAATCGTCGAGTGCGGCGCAGAGGTGAAGAATTTGCAAAAAGGCGATCGCGTGGTGATCCCCTTTGTCATCGCCTGCGGAGACTGTTTCTTCTGTCGTCTGCAGCAATACGCGGCCTGTGAGAATACCAATGCCGGGCAGGGTGCCGCGCTGAACAAAAAGCAAATACCCGCACCGGCCGCGCTGTTTGGCTATAGCCATCTCTACGGCGGCGTGCCGGGGGGGCAGGCGGAATATGTCCGCGTGCCAAAAGGCAACGTCGGGCCGTTTAAAGTCCCGCAGCTTCTTTCCGATGATAAAGCGTTATTCCTTTCCGATATTTTGCCCACGGCCTGGCAGGCGGCAAAAAATGCGCAGATTGAAAAAGGCTCAAGCGTAGCGGTTTTCGGTGCCGGGCCGGTGGGGCTACTGACCATTGCCTGCGCGCGACTGCTGGGGGCTGAGCAGATCTTTGTTATCGATCATCATCCGTACCGGTTGCGATTTGCAGAGGCGCGTTACGGCGCAATCCCTATCAACTTTGATGATGATAACGACGCGGCGGAAAAAATCATCGAACAGACCGCGGGCCATCGCGGCGTTGACGCCGTGATTGATGCAGTCGGGTTTGAAGCGAAAGGTAGCACCACTGAAACGATCCTCAGCAATCTTAAAATTGAAGGTAGTAGCGGCAAAGCGTTGCGTCAGTGCATTGCTGCCGTACGGCGCGGTGGGGTGGTCAGCGTACCCGGCGTGTACGCTGGGTTTATTCATGGCTTCCTGTTTGGCGATGCCTTCGATAAGGGGCTGACGTTTAAGATGGGCCAGACGCACGTCCATGCATGGCTGGGTGAACTGTTACCGCTGATCGAAAAAGGGCTGCTTACCCCGGAAGAGATCGTGACCCATTATCTTCCCCTTGCGGATGCGGAACGCGCCTATAAGGTATTCGAAAAACGGGAGGAAGAGTGCCGGAAGGTGATTCTGGTCCCTGGTGCAGAAACGCCCGAGGCCGCAGAGCAGAAAGTTAAGGGCCTGGTAAATGCTTTCCCGGGTGGGGTTGCATGAGTTCTCGCTTAACTGTGGCGTTCAAGATAAAGCACGGCCGCGACGATAATCGCCACAATAATGAGAAAAATAAGTGTGATAGCCAGTATCTCACTCATGACCGTCCCCGCGGCACCAAAACAGATTAAGCGTGGGTTAAGGGTCTTTTGCGCGATATAAGAAAATGGGGTGAATTTACGGAAAGAGGATGCGGCTGCATCCTCTGTGCAAAGCGGGTGGGCGCTTGTTCAGAAGTGTTTAACGCAGGTAATCGCCCGCAGCTTCTGGCTGGTAGAGCAACGCCAGTACTTCCAGATGGGCAGAGGCGCCGCCCGGCAATTCCCAGTGGATCGTATCTCCCGTACGCAGCCCCAGCAGTGCGGCACCCACAGGGGCCAGAACAGAAAGCTGTGTGCTGCTGTCGGTCATCTGAGCCGGATAAACCAGCGTGCGGGTCAACTCTTCACCGGTGGTCAGGTTGCGGAATTTCACCTGGCTGTTCATAGTGACCACGTCATGCGGCATCGTCTCAGGCGTGCACATCTGTGCCCGGTCGAGCTCCTCATTAAGGGCGTCGGCCACGGGGAGCGAGGCGAACTCCGCTTTTTCCAGCAGTCTGTCGATACGTTCTGCGTCGAGCTCATTGATGATAATGGTAGGTCTGGACATTTTTTACTCCATGTCGTTAATGCTGCGTCTAACGCAGAAACTGATCCAAAAGAAAACCCTCGCCGTCTGGCAGCGAGGGTTTAACTCTCCCGATGATACTGGCTGAGCGCGCAAGTTTGAAGTGATGAAGGTCACATTCATGGCCCATATGAATTTTCGCTGAAATTTATTCAGTCTTCATTCCCGGCGGAATACGTTACGCTGAGTGTCCTGAATCCGGGCGTTGCCCGCCAACGAGAGAGCGCTATGTACTTCTATCAACCGTCCCAGGGGCACGGCCTGCCGCATGACCCGCTAAACGCCATTATTGGTCCACGTCCGATTGGCTGGATCTCCTCCTGCGATAAGGCCGGTCAGCTCAATCTCGCGCCGTATAGCTTCTTTAACTGCTTTAACTATCGCCCGCCGATCATCGGCTTTTCCAGCAACGGCTGGAAGGACAGCGTGCGTAATATTACCGAAACAAAGGAATTTGTCTGGAACCTGGCAACGCGCGATCTCGCGCACGCGATGAATCAAACCTCTGCAGTGCTTCCGCACGATCGGGATGAATTTAGCTTTGCCGGGCTCACGCCAGCGGCAAGTCAACTGGTTAACGCGCCCCGCGTCGCAGAAAGCCCGGTGAACTTTGAGTGCCGCCTGTCGCAGTGCATTCAGCTTACCGGTGCCGACGGCACACCGGTCGATACCTGGCTGGTGTTGGGGGAGGTGGTCGGTATCCATATTGCCGAAACGCTGCTGGAAGAGGGGATATACCAGACGGCGAAAGCGCAGCCCATCCTGCGTGCAGGTGGGCCGACGGCGTATTATGGCATCAGTGACGAAAACCGGTTTGATATGGTGCGCCCGACTGTGGGTCAGTAACCTGCTTTATCAATCACGAATTGATTTCCGCAGTTACCTGGATGTGGCTGCGGCGCAAATGACGCTGCAGAAAGCGGGTTGTTGATAGTGTCAGCCTTCAGCGAAATCTGCATCTCGGTCAGATACGCCGGGTTGCCGTTGCATGTCAGCTTGATCGCTTTGATGTTCTCCCTGCCCCAGCTTTTGGCAACGGCACTGTCAAAGTCGCTGCGATTGACGGGTTTTCCGTAGTTATCGGCAAGGAATTTACCGACCGCACTGTTTTTAACTTCCTGGTTCATTCGCACCATCGTGCCGAAATAGGCATCCGGATCGAAACCAAAGCAGACGCCATGTTTGGCGTATTCGTAGCGTTCCAGGCAGGAATTACCGCCTGCACCCGGCATCACGTCGTTGAGCTTTGCGGCAGCGGAAAGCGACAGCCCGGTTTCGGCGGCATCGCATTTGCGGCTGGCCTTCACTTCCGGCATGTTTGGAATGGGGCGCGTGGCGCAGCCAAAACGCATC
The DNA here is from genome assembly GCF_027947695.1 of Enterobacter sp. PI-10. Classification (NCBI taxonomy): domain Bacteria; kingdom Pseudomonadati; phylum Pseudomonadota; class Gammaproteobacteria; order Enterobacterales; family Enterobacteriaceae; genus Enterobacter; species Enterobacter sp. PI-10. The sequence continues at coordinate 380,414 of NZ_JAJNOG010000001.1, forward strand.
CATCGACGCTCATCCACCCCGCGTGCGGCGATGGATTTTGGCAGGCCGGGCCATAGTCCGTGAACGGTCAGAAAATCGGCTTTATTATCACGCTCTTTTTGCAGGCGACATTCGTCAGGTTCATTGCGGTTGCGTTCGACCATGCTCTGGCAAAACCCGGTTTGCCAGGACAGAGCCAACACATAGCGATCGAAATCGCCGTACTGTGTTGCCTTCAGCGGTTCCGCCTGTGCGGAGAAGATACAGAGAGCAAGCGCCATTGCGCCAGACGGGACGACGATATCCTTCCTGAACATATGATTTCCTGATCGAATGAGCACGATTAATTTCTGGAAGTTATTAAAGCACAAAAAGCGCCCGCAGGCGCTTTTTGGATATCAGTAATTTAGCTTAGGCCGCGCCGGGAACCAGCACTTCCGTGGCGATAATCACGATAATCAGACCAACCAGAACGGGTACTGAGGTGCGCTTGACGACTTCGAATGGCGAGATTTTCGCCATTCCGGCAACGGCAACGACCACGCCCGACACCGGTGAAATGGTACGGCCCAGGTTTGACGCCTGCAGCATAGGAATGGAGAGATAGGCCGGGTTAATACCGGAAGAGTGAGCCAGCTTCGGGATCATCTCAACGAAAGCGTAGAAAGGGGCATTGCCGGAACCGGTGGTCATCGCCGCCAGCATGGTCAGCACCACCAGAACCAGCATCAGGATAATACTGGCCGAGCCGAACGAGGTGGCGATAGAGATCAGGCTCTGGATAAAGCCGATCGTGCTCAGACCCTGGGCAAAAACGCCCGCTGCAACCAGCAGCATCACCACGCCAGCGAAGGCATCCGCCATACCGCGATACGCTACTTCCAGACCCGAGAAGACCTTTTGCGTGTTAAAACCGCGCACAAACTCCAGCGCGGCGGCAAGCAGCATACAGATAACCAGAATGGTGATGATGTGCAGCTGTGGACCCCATTTGCCGTCAAAAATCAGCACTCCGACGATCGGAGTGAACGGCAGAATGGCATAGAGCGCGGGAGCGGTGGTGGTGATTTCACTCACATCCATCATTTCATGGCTGATGTTTTCTTTCTTGTCGAGATAGCGTTGCCAGAAGAAATGCGCGATCCCCATGCCCACTATGGCAACGATTGAGATCGGTAACGTGGTTTTAAAGGCGAAGTCGATGAGTGACATCTCCGCCGCCTTTGCCGCCAGCACAACGTCGCCGGATGTTGGGGAAAGAATAATGGCCGCAGGAGACGCACAAATTGCCGCTGCCGCACCACGGCTGATGCCCACGTTCACCATAACCGGGAACAGCGTGGCCATCAGCAGTACGCCAAGTCCGGTAGCCGACGAAACGGCCAGCGACATCAGGCAGGCGAGGAAATAGGCCGCGACCATCAGCAGATATGGCGAATTGATGTATTGCAGGGGTTTGGAGGCTAGCTTAACGACCATATCGTTAGCGCCGATGTGGGTCATATAGGCCGCAAAACCACACAGCATCATGATCATCATGCCCAGATCGCCGCCGCGGCTCATGAGCAATATTTTAATGTATTCAACAATATCTGTAGCGCTGTAACCGGTGCTGGTCGCGCTGGCAGGTAACACCTGATGCCCCATTATTGCGCTGATAATCAGCAGTGTTAAACCGCCAACAAATAATACGCCCGTGGCCGAGTAGCCTTTAATGATGTAGCGTGCGACGCCGACAATGACGACGACTCCAATAAGGAGTTCGAATAGCGTAAGCATGATTTCCCCTGTATCTCTGCTGCAATGGAGCACAAAAAATCAATAAAAAAAGAAGGATGAAAATGTGCCGAATAATTGGCCTGTTCTTGCTGATTAAAATCAATAAACAGACGACTAGAGAACAGAACAACCGTGTTTTTGCCATGGTTCATACATTTATGTCATGAGGCCCTTGACCGTCAGAAATAGCGCAACATGTCCCAATAATGATAACAAATTGTTAATGCTTTGTGTGGTTTTGCATGTCACTGATTAAGAAGGTTAAAGCATAAACCCACACTCCGAATGGGTTTATTTGAGCGTGCTGCATGCTTTCTTTAAGAATATTCCCGGAAAGAGGCCGAATAATTAGGAATAACGCCGATGTCGTTAAGACTTGATTCAACTACTTTATGGTAAACTTTGCCTCGAATACTAAGAATGGTAATTGCATTGTGATCGTACGTAATACATTTTTCTCTATTTTGTTGTTTATTTTTGGGCAGTTAACGTTTTCTACTGTTGCACAGGCAGAAGGCAAAGAGGCGGATAAAGGCTGGTTCTCAACCTTTACGGATAATGTTTCCCAGACATGGACTGCACCTGAACATTATGATCTCTATGTTCCGGCAATAACGTGGCATGCGCGGTTTGCTTATGACAAAGAGAAAACCGATAAATACAACGAGCGTCCATGGGGGGCGGGTTTTGGTCAGTCGCGCTGGGATGAAAAGGGAAACTGGCATGGCATCTATCTGATGGCCTTCAAAGACTCGTTTAATAAATGGGAGCCTATTGGGGGTTATGGTTGGGAGAAAACCTGGCGCCCGCTAGCGGACGAAAACTTCCACGTCGGTTTGGGCTATACCGCCGGGGTCACTGCACGTGACAACTGGAACTACATCCCGATCCCAGTGCTGCTGCCTTTGGCCTCTATTGGCTATGGCCCCGCAACGTTCCAGATGACCTACATTCCGGGTACGTACAACAACGGTAACGTTTACTTCGCCTGGATGCGTTTTCAGTTTTAACTGATAAAACGTTACATGCTGGTGAAAAAAACGCGCAGACGTTGATTCATAAGCGATAAAAATCTGTCAGTGAAAATTAACGCGACTTTAGTCACTTTTTATCAAAGATCCGCTGGACAAAAGGTCCCACAATTGATGTACTGATAACCGACACAGCATTTGTGTCGTTTTTTAATGTAAAGGTAATTTTGATGTCTAAGATTAAAGGTAACGTTAAGTGGTTTAATGAGTCCAAAGGATTCGGTTTCATTACTCCTGAAGATGGCAGCAAAGACGTGTTCGTACACTTCTCTGCAATCCAGTCTAATGGTTTCAAAACTCTGGCTGAAGGTCAGCGTGTAGAGTTCGAAATCACTAACGGTGCCAAAGGCCCTTCTGCTGCTAACGTAATCGCTCTGTAATTCAGACGCGTCAGCAAGAATTTCAAAACCCGCTCAACGAGCGGGTTTTTTTCGTGTTGAATCAGCCAAGCAGATACATTTTCAGGAAGCTGGCAACGATCAGCACGCTCAATAACACCATTCCTGCGCTCATCAGACTCTGTTTCATTCTGTCACCCTCGTTCAGTACTGCATTCAGAGTGACAGAGAAAAATTAAGCCAACATTAACGGTTCGGCTGTTAATGCGCGCTTGCGGAAGAAAATAGCCAAAATGCGATCCCCGTCATCGCAAAAGAGCCGAGCATATTGATCGCCATATTCATCAGCGCCCAGCCGATACGGCCTTCCTGAAAGAGAAAAACTGTCTCCGCAGAAAAGGTTGAGAAGGTGGTCAAACCGCCGCAAAATCCGGTGGTAATCAATACCTTCCACATTGGGTCGATATGCGTCATTCGGTTAAACCAGGCCAGCCCCATGCCAATGATAAAAGCACCAATCAGGTTAGCGGCAAGCGTCCCCATGGGAATCGCCTGATGCAGGGGATTAAACCGCATACTCAGAAACCACCGCGCAACGCTACCCGTTCCCCCACCAATAAAAACGGCTAAAAGTAGTTGTAACACGCTAAATACCTGCTATTTGATGTGTAAGAGAAGCGAGTTTAACGCCGTTTATGATAAGGGGACAAATATGTATGTTGCGGTAGGGCAGTTTGTGGTCACGCCTGAGTGGCATAAAAATGCGCTCACGTGCGTCAACCTGATGAAGCAGGCCGGGCAGAAAGGGGCGTCGCTGCTGGTTCTCCCCGAGGCGCTGCTGGCCAGGGATGATAATGACCCGGATTTATCCGTGAAGTCCGCGCAGCCGCTGGACGGCGAATTTTTACAACATTTGCTCGCCCAGAGCGCGGGCAATACGATGACAACAATCTTAACGATCCATGTCCCCTCCACGCCGGGTCGCGCAGTGAATACGCTGGTGGCGATTCGTGACGGGGCCATAGTCGCACATTACGCCAAGCTTCATCTCTATGACGCGTTCAGCATCCAGGAGTCGAGGCTCGTTGACCCCGGAGACAATATCCCACCGCTGCTGGAGATTGACGGATTCAGGATCGGGCTGATGACCTGCTATGACCTGCGTTTTCCCGAGCTGGCGCTGCATCTGGCGCTGCAGGGTGCGGACGTGCTGGTGCTGCCTGCCGCGTGGGTCAAAGGGCCGTTAAAAGAGCACCACTGGGCAACGCTGCTTGCGGCACGCGCGCTGGATACCACCTGCTATGTCGTTGCCGCAGGAGAATGTGGCACGAAAAACATCGGGCAAAGCAGGGTGGTTGATCCGCTGGGGGTGACGATAGCCGCCGCCGCTGAAGCCCCGGACTTGCTGGTTGCGGAGATAAAACCAGAGAGAATTGCGCTTGCGCGTCAGCAATTACCCGTTCTTCTTAATCGTCGGTTTGCGCCACCGCAATTATTGTGATGTTTTTTTCAACAATGCTTGATTCACCTTGTTACAGATTGCTATTGTGTGCACGCGCTAAATGACCGTTAATACAATCAGGTTTTGGCGCTGAATGCAGCCTGTTATAAGTAAAGAAGGTATCTATGGGTGAGATTAGTATTACCAAACTGCTGGTGGTTGCCGCACTGGTCGTCCTGCTGTTTGGTACCAAGAAGTTACGCACGCTGGGTGGTGACCTGGGGGCTGCCATCAAAGGCTTTAAGAAAGCGATGAACGATGATGATGCAGCGGCGAAGAAAAGCGCCGAGGATGACGTCCCGGCAGATAAGCTTTCTCACAAAGAGTGACAGCATCGCCCAAGGGCTTGCGAAAAAAAACCGGCTCATGTGGCCGGTTTTTTCGTATTACTGTAAATGAATATTACAGCATTATTTCACTTCTTCGCCTTTAGCCTGCATATCGGCATGGTATGAAGAGCGAACAAATGGGCCGCATGCTGCGTGGGTGAAGCCCATCGCCATCGCTTCGGCTTTCATTTCATCGAACTCGTCCGGGCTCACGTAGCGCTGTACCGGCAGGTGGTGACGGCTTGGCTGGAGATACTGTCCCAGGGTCAACATGGTCACACCGTGGCGGCGAAGATCGCGCATCACCTCGATGATTTCGTCGTTAGTTTCACCCAGACCCACCATCAGACCAGACTTAGTCGGAATATGTGGATGCGCTTCTTTGAAACGCTCCAGCAGTTTCAGAGACCAGTTATAGTCAGCACCCGGGCGTACCTGACGGTAGATACGCGGCACGTTCTCCAGATTGTGGTTAAACACATCTGGCGGCGTAGCGGTGAGGATATCCAGCGCGCGGTCCATACGGCCACGGAAGTCAGGCACCAGCGTCTCGATTTTGATGTTTGGACTTTTCTCGCGAATGGCCGTAATACAGTCGGCGAAGTGCTGCGCTCCGCCGTCACGCAGATCGTCACGGTCAACGGAGGTGATAACTACGTAACGCAGCGCCATGTCGGCGATAGTCTGCGCCAGCTTCTGGGGTTCGTTAGCATCAGGTGCGACTGGACGGCCATGAGCAACATCGCAGAACGGGCAGCGACGGGTACAGATAGCACCCAGAATCATAAACGTCGCGGTACCGTGATTGAAACATTCAGCAAGGTTAGGACAAGAGGCTTCTTCACAAACGGAGTGAAGGCCATTCTTGCGCATCGCCGCTTTGATCCCCTGGATACGCGAAGAGTCGGCCGGAAGTTTGATTTTCATCCATTCCGGTTTTCTTAACAGCGCCTCGCGCTCTGTAGCCACGTTTTTAACCGGGATAAGGGCCATTTTATCGGCATCGCGGTATTTAACACCGCGTTCCATCACAATGGGTTTACTCATAGCGTGCGTGTTCCAGTTGCGAATATCGAAGGAAAGCGTTTCAATTCAAGGGAATGTTGTATTTATCAACTATTTTTGAACGAACGACAGGCAGTATATCATTGAAACGGTCGTTAAAGCAGCCTGCCAGATCGCCAATTTGTAAAATAGTTGTTGTTTTGTGCCTTTTGCCCTGCCCGTTGCAGGGACTTGTGCTGGGTAAACCTGTCAGAAGGCCTGACGGATAATGCGGATAACGTTTTCCAGGACCGGATCGCGCAAACTCAGCTTGTTATAATGCAGTGAAATCTCGATAGATTCCGCATTAAGCTGGCTGAGCGGAATGCTTTCCAGCGGCCAGCATTTTCGTAGCAGACTGTACAGGCGTGATGGCATAACGCACAGCATGTCGCTGCTACCGATCAGGGATGCGGTGGTAAACATATTGTAGCTGCTGAAGCTGATCTGTCGTTCAGGGAAAATTTCATCAATGCGCTGACGAAGTGCATGGTTAGACTGCCCTTCGGTCATGAAAGACGAATGGTCGTAGTTGCGAAGGTTTTCGATGGTCAACGGCTCGCTAAGAGCAGGATGCTGCTGGCGGCAAACCAGCACCAGATTATCTGCATAGAGCACATTTTGACCCAGCGCTCTGGCACTGAAGCTGCCGCTTTCTATAATCAGGTCCGTCTGGAACTGGGCAAGTTGAATGTCAGGTTCATTGAGAGGCACATTGCGAAGCAGGAGCTGCGGAGCATGCTCTTTCACGGCCTGAAAGATCGCAGGCATGACCAGTACACCCACAGAAGGGGAACAGCCGATGGTGATGGTTCTTTGCTTATCATAGCTCCCGGTTAAATCCAGTGCGCCCAGAATCGACTCCAGACCCTGGCTGATGTACTCATGCAGATGCGTGGCGTAAGCCGTCGGCGTTACCCCCTGGCCCTTACGGATAAATAACGGGTCAGGAAATATAGCGCGCAGCTTTTGGATTGACTGGCTTATTGCTGAAGGCGTGAGATTAAGAATTTTCGCAGCGTTAACGATACCCTTATGGACATATACTGCCTCAAAAATAGTCAATAAATTGAGATCAATATTACGTAAAGTCCGAAAAATTTGCGGCTTGTCTTCGCCACCAGGTTCATTCAGTCGTTTGGCTGGTAAATTATTATACTCCACGCTTTCACTCCGTATACATTCACAATATGAATGATAGTTGAATTTATTTATTATGCTTGTAGAGATTCGTAAAGTGTTGGTTTTGTTTCACTTGTTTATCAAAAGCAAACACTTGTGTGATAATTGCTCACGTTACTTATGCCGTGTTTGCCGTACTTGCTGGAGGCTAAATAATATGTAGCGGTAATATTCGGGCGCTTCGAAAATATAGAATCTGTGGATTATTGTAAAGCGCAAAAACGGTAAATAAACGGTGGCCCGCCAAATTAGCGAGCCATGTTGTATGATATATTAAGCAGCGATATATTCGTGTGGGGGATTGTTAAGTAGTGCTAAAACATTCTTCAAAAGCACGGGACGAATACTGTCTGGCGTAGCGGTTTCAACCCACTGACGCACTTGCGTCATTTCCATGCCGGCGTAGCCGCAGGGGTTTATGCGCTGGAAAGGGGCGAGATCCATATTAATGTTCAATGCCAGGCCGTGGAACGAACAGCCTTTACGAATACGCAGCCCCAGAGAGCAGATCTTCATTTCCCCAACGTACACCCCAGGCGCATCGGCTCGCGGATGCGCATCAATACCATATTCCGCCAGCGTGTTGACGACAGTTTGTTCCAGTAAGGTAACCAGTTCGCGGACGCCCAGCTTTCTGCGCTTCAGGTTGAGCAGGACGTACATCACCTGCTGCCCGGGTCCATGGTAAGTGACCTGACCGCCGCGATCGCTCTGAATAACCGGGATATCTCCCGTCATTAACAAATGTTCTGCTTTACCCGCCTGACCCTGAGTAAATACCGGCAGGTGTTCGACAAGCCAGATCTCATCCGGGGTGCTGTCATCGCGTGAATCGGTGAAGTCATGCATAGCCTGGGAGACAGGCTCATAAGGTTGCAGCCCGAGGTGACGGACCAGAATTTTATCCTGATACAAAACTGCGTCTCCGAAGACGAGGGACAAAAGGTGTGCGGGATTATATCACAGCGGGGAGAGGGGTTACCCGGCAAACCGGGTAACCGCGAAGGGGCTACAGCACCATACGAACAATTTCGATATTGCCGAGTTCTTCGTAAAGCGTTTCAACCTGCTCAATATGTGTCGCAGTGATGGTAATAGAAACCGAGTGGTAGTTGCCCTTGCTGCTTGGTTTTACTGACGGAGAGTAGTCACCGGGCGCATGGCGCTGTACCACTTCAACCACCTGATCAACCAGCTCAGGTTTCGCCAGACCCATTACTTTGTAGGTAAATGAGGTAGGGAATTCAAGCAGTTCGTTAAGTTTGGTTTTCATGTCAGCTCCGGCGTAACGTCAAAAAATAATAACTCCCACGTCAGGTGGGAGTTATCAGGATACTTAGTATATGGGGATCAAAATCACACTTTCAAGTGTTCAATTTTTAACCAAACCAGTGGTGGAACATCAATTTAATGTAATCAATGATTTTGCCGAAGAAATTGCCTTCAGGAATTTCTTGCAGGACCACCAGCGGACGCTGATCGATCGTTTTGCCATCCAGCTGGAAGTTGATGGTGCCCACAACCTGGTTCTTCTGCAGCGGGGCGTGCAACTCGGTGCTGTTCAGTACGTAGCTGGCTTTCAGATCCTTCATACGACCACGCGGAATGGTCAGGTACAGGTCTTTATCAACGCCGAGAGAAGCACGGTCGTTGTCGCCGAACCAGACGGGTTCAGACGCAAACTCTTTGCCTGCTTTCAGTGGATTCACGGTTTCGAAGAAACGGAAGCCCCAGGTCAGCAGTTTCTTGCTTTCTGTTTCACGACCTTTGAAGGTGCGGCCGCCCATCACGGCAGAGATCAGACGCATCTGACCTTCAGTGGCAGAGGCCACCAGGTTGTAGCCCGCTTTGTCGGTGTGGCCAGTTTTGATGCCGTCAACGTTCAGGCTGTTATCCCACAGCAGACCGTTACGGTTGGTCTGACGAATACCGTTGAAAGTGAACTCTTTCTCTTTATAGATAGAGTATTCATTGGGGACATCGCGGATCAGCGCCTGACCAATCAGCGCCATGTCACGTGCGGAGCTGTACTGGCCTTCTGCATCCAGGCCGTGTACGGTCTGGAAATGGCTATTTTTCAGACCCAGCGCGTTCACGTAGCTGTTCATCAGGCCCACGAAGGCGTCCTGGCTACCGGCGGCGAAATCGGCCATTGCCACACAGGCGTCGTTACCCGACTGCAGGTTGATACCGCGAATCAGCTGGGAAACAGGAACCTGCATACCCGGCTTCAGGAACATCAGAGAGGAACCTTTGAAAACAGGGTTCCCGGTTGCCCACGCATCGTTACCGATGGTGACCAGATCCGATTCTTTGAATTTACCTGCCTTCATCGCCTGGCCGATAACGTAGCTGGTCATCATTTTGGTCAGGCTGGCCGGGTCACGGCGGGCATCGGCATTCTGTTCTGCCAGCACTTTGCCAGAGTTGTAATCGATCAGGATGTAGGATTCCGCGTCGATTTGCGGAACGCCAGGGATCATGGTCTTGATATTCAGGTCATCGGCGTGAGCTGCAGAGAGCGCAGCCGCGCAAAGGGCCGTGGTCAGCGCCATGCGCTGCACAAAACGAGCAGAAAAAGTGGTCTTCATGGTCAGAACTACGACATCCGTGATGGAATTAAAAAAAGTGCCTTACTATAGCAAATGCTATTCAGGCAGGCATCCGACTTTAAGCATGAGTTTGTGAATGCGTTTTACACAAACTGACAATTCGGATACCGCCGGTTAATTATTTTGCAACAGCGATAAATGACTGAAGCTGAGCTTCATTCTGCAAACGCTGCTGCAGGGAGGCGGCCTGCGATTTGCTGGCAAACGGCCCCATCTGAATGCGCCAGACCGCACCGTTCTGCTCAACGCGTCCTGGTACGCTAAATTGCTGGCTCAGACGCTGCTGATACTGTTTGGCCCGGGCCTGATCGCTCACTGCACCGACCTGAACCACATAGCTGCCGCTGGCTGCTGTTGGAGCCGCCACCGCCGCACTTTGCGTGGCCGCGGGCGCCGTTACGGGAGCCGGCTGGGTTGCTGGCGCGGCAACGGGAGCAGGGGCTGGAGTAGGCTCACTGCCTTCCAGCACGCCCGAGGCTAAGGTCGTTGGGGCGCCAAGAAAACCGCTACTCTTTACCGGCGCGCCGGTAGAATCTTCGCTTTGCAGCGTATCATTACTGATCGGGCGGATTTCTCCCCCCGGCTGAGCAGGCTCTGCCGGAGACGAGACGCTTCCCATTCCGCCGTCAAGATTTGGGCGGTCAGGAAGGGCATAGGTCTGTTTTGCGACCGTCGTACACGCAGTTCCCGGCCCGGAGAGCGAACCATCCTGCGCGACGATAATCGGGTCAATACGGACCTTGGTGTTGTTCGAGGTGTTCAGGCGATCGGCAGACGCGCGCGACAGGGAAATCACCCGGTCATTCCCGTACGGGCCGCGGTCGTTGATGCGCACGACGATCATACGGCCGTTCGCCAGGTTGGTGATACGGGCGTAGCTCGGGATAGGCAGCGTCGGATGTGCTGCCGTCAGCTGCATTGGGTCGAACGCTTCCCCGGATGCCGTCAGGTTACTGCCTGGCTCGGCATCATAAATGGCGGCAAAGCCCGCCTGACTGAAACGGGAAGGGTCCTGAACAATTTTATAGCTTTTGCCGTCGCGCTCGTAATCCTGATTGGCACTGGCATTCAGCGGTTCATAAACGGGATCGGCACCGCTGATTTCAACGATCGGGCCATTACACACCGCAGGCTGCGGCGGCGCGACGGTTGCCTGTTGCTGACCATCATCACTTGTGCAGGCCGCAAGTAAACTTGCCGCAATGCAGATCCCCAGCCACTGCTTACGCATTCCGATCCCCTTATTTTTATACGCTTTTTGACAACATTTTTCTGTGGGTATGGATCGACATCACGATACCAAACCCGGCCATCAACACGATCAGTGCCGAGCCTCCGTAACTCACCAGCGGCAGCGGTACGCCTACCACCGGCAGAATACCACTCACCATACCAATATTTACGAAGACATAAACGAATAAAATCAGCATCAACCCGCCAGCCATGACGCGACCAAAGGTGGTTTGCGCGCGTGCTGCAATCCACAATCCACGCATGATCAGCAGTACATAAAGCGCCAGCAATATTAAGATGCCAACCAGTCCCAGTTCTTCCGCCAGTACGGCAAAGATAAAGTCGGTGTGGCGTTCCGGTAAAAATTCCAGCTGAGACTGCGTGCCGTGCAGCCAGCCTTTACCGCGCAGCCCGCCGGAGCCAATCGCAATCTTTGACTGAATAATATGATAGCCCGCGCCCAGCGGATCGGTTTCCGGATCGAGCAGCATCATAACGCGCTGGCGCTGGTAGTCATGCATCAGGAAGAACCACAGGATAGGAATGAAAGCCGCAATCAGCACCACCGCGATACCAATCAGGCGCCAGCTCAGTCCCGACAGGAACAGGACAAACAGGCCGGAGAGGGCAATAAGGATTGAGGTCCCCAGGTCAGGCTGTGCCGCAACCAGCAGCGTTGGCAGGAAAATCAGCACCAGCGCGATAGCGGTATTCTTCAGAGACGGCGGACAGACGTCGCGGTTGATAAAGCGTGCCACCATCAGTGGAACGGCGATTTTGGCAATTTCAGAGGGCTGGAAGCGGACAACGCCCAGATCCAGCCAGCGCTGCGCCCCTTTTGAAATGGCGCCAAACGCATCGACCGCAACCAGCAGAATAATACAGAAGATGTAGAGATAGGGCGCCCAGCCTTCGTAGACGCGCGGCGGGATCTGCGCCATCACCACCATGATAATTAGACCCATGGCGATCTGGCCGATTTTGCGCTCCATCATCCCGATGTCCTGGCCGCTGGCGCTCCAGATAACCAGCGCGCTGTAAACCAGCAGAGCCAGCAGGATCAGCAGCATGGCTGGGTCGATGTGGATTTTGTCCCACAGCGATTTTTTATTTGGATTATCCGTCATGATTATTGGTCCTCCGCCGCAGCGGCGGCCGGGTTTTCAGCCGGCAGTTCGGTGTTGTTATCACCCAGCATGATGTGGTCAAGGATCTGGCGCATGATGGTCCCTACTGCAGGCCCGGCACCGCCGTTCTCGAGAATCATTGCCACCGCGACCTGCGGGTTGTCATAAGGAGCAAACGCCGTCATCAGCTTATGGTCACGCAGACGTTCAGCAATGCGGTGCGCGTTATAGGTTTCATTGGCCTTAAGACCAAACACCTGCGCAGTACCGGACTTCGCCGCCACTTTGTACGGCGTCCCGGCGAAATACTTGTGTGCGGTACCGTTCGGGCGGTTTGCCACGCCGTACATACCGTCTTTCGCAATTTCCCAGAAGCCTGAATGTATGTCACCCACCGGGGCTTCATGCGGCTGGTTCCACGGCACTTTTTTGCCGTCTTCAACCGTACTCTGCAGCAGATGCGGCACTTTCACCACGCCGTCATTGATGAGGATCATCATGGCTTTGTTCATCTGAAGCGGCGTTGCCGTCCAGTAGCCCTGACCGATACCCACCGGAATGGTGTCGCCCTGATACCACGGTTTTTTAAAACGCTTCAGCTTCCATTCGCGCGTCGGCATGTTGCCGGAGCGTTCTTCTGCAAGGTCAACGCCGGTATAGTGTCCGTAGCCGAATTTGCTCATCCATTCTGACAGGCGGTCGATCCCCATGTCATACGCCACCTGATAGAAGAAGGTATCCGCAGACTCCTCCAGCGATTTGGTGACGTTCAGATGACCGTGGCCCCATTTTTTCCAGTCACGATAGCGCTTATCTGAGCCGGGTAGCTGCCACCAGCCTGGGTCAAACAGGCTGGTATTACGGTTGATGACGCCGGCACTCAGCGCAGAAACCGCGACGTACGGTTTAACCGTTGATGCCGGCGGGTAAACCCCTTGCGTTGCACGGTTCACCAGCGGCGTGTTCGGATCGTTCAGCAGACCGGAATAGTCTTTACTGGATATGCCGTCAACGAAGAGGTTCGGGTCATAGCTAGGCATGGAGACCATCGCCAGGATGCCGCCGGTACGAGGATCGGTGACCACAACGGCTGCACGACTGCCCGCCAGCAGGGTTTCAATATACTGCTGAAGCTTGAGGTCGAGCGTCAGATAGACGTCATGCCCCGCCTGAGGCGGCACTTCTTTCAGCTGGCGGATCACGCGGCCACGGTTGTTAACCTCAACCTCTTCATAGCCGGTTTGCCCGTGCAGAACGTCTTCGTAGTAACGTTCGATCCCCAGCTTACCGATATCGTGCGTTGCGGCGTAGTTGGCCAGCTTGCCGTCTTTATCAAGACGGTCAACGTCTTTGTCGTTAATCTTGGAAACGTAGCCAATCACATGCGTCAGCGCGGAGCCGTAGGGATAGTAGCGACGCTTATAGCCCTTCACTTCCACGCCGGGGAAACGGTACTGGTTCACCGCAAAGCGGGCCACCTGGACTTCCGTCAGATTGGTTTTAACCGGAATGGAGGTAAAACGGTGAGAGCGGGCGCGCTCTTTTTTGAAGGCGGCGATATCGTCATCGTTAAGGTCGACAACGCTCTTTAGCGCTTCCAGCGTATCCTGAACGTTATCGACTTTTTCCGGCATCATCTCGATTTGATAGATGGTGCGGTTCAACGCCAGCGGGGTGCCGTTACGATCGTAAATAATGCCGCGGCTGGGTGCTATAGGCACCAGCTTAATACGGTTTTCGTTTGAACGCGTCTGGTAGTCGGTAAAGCGGACAATTTGCAGATTATAGAGGTTGGCGATCAGCACGCCGGTAAGCAGCAAAATCCCGGTAAAGGCGACCAGCGCCCGGCGCACAAACAGCGCGGACTCAGCCGTATAGTCGCGAAAAGAATTCTGTAGTTTCATCCGCTGCTTAATCTACCCTGGTCAGTCATTACTCGCGGTGATAGGGGTGGTTGGTAGTAATGCTCCACGCGCGATACAGGCTTTCAGCCACCAGTACCCGAACGAGCGGATGGGGAAGCGTCAGCGCGGAGAGGGACCAACTTTGTTCAGCCGCCGCTTTGCAGGCAGGGGATAACCCTTCTGGCCCGCCAATCAACAGACTGACGTCACGGCCATCCTGCTTCCAGCGCTCCAGTTCTTGCGCCAGCTGCGGCGTATCCCAGGGTTTACCTGGAATATCGAGGGTGACGATGCGGTTCTTGCCTGCGGCAGCCAGCATCAGTTCGCCCTCTTTATCGAGAATACGTTTGATATCAGCGTTCTTGCCGCGCTTACCGGCGGGAATTTCCACCAGCTCGAACGGCATGTCTTTTGGAAAACGACGCAGATATTCAGTAAAACCGGTTTGTACCCAGTCCGGCATTTTGGTGCCGACGGCGACCAGCTGCAACTTCACGCATTAACTCCAGAGTTTTTCCAGCTCATACAGGCGACGGCTCTCGTCCTGCATGACGTGGACAATCACATCGCCGAGGTCGACTACTACCCAGTCAGCCGTCGCTTCACCTTCAACGCCCAGCGGCAACAGCCCTGCTGCACGCGATTCCTGAACCACGTGATCGGCAATTGAAACAACATGACGCGTCGATGTACCGGTGCAGATGATCATGCAGTCGGTAATACTGGATTTACCCTTAACGTCGATAGCGATGATGTCCTGACCTTTCAGGTCATCAATTTTGTCAATAACAAAATCCTGGAGTGCTTTACCCTGCAAGTTTTCCCCCTGGGTGAATGAGATTGTAAAACTTTGAATTCGTAGCCAGACAGTATACCTGAACTCACGCCTGTGTCGGGACAAATGTCTCCGGTCGGGCTTCAGAAGGCGGGTATCATCCCACCCTCCGCCTGAGATTGCATCGCCATTTTTGTAAAACAATTTCTGTAAAGCAATTATCGGCGGGAAAGTCTGGCAGCGGAGAATAACAGTATGGCTTACCCTGTCAAGGCAGGATAAACAATAAGCCCCTTTTTATGCCCTCCGGCTATTCATCTGCGCTTTTCTGATACAAACCGTGCACATGGATATAGGCTAACACCGGTGCGGGGAGCAGATCGTCACACGCTAAACCCTGCTGTAAACGCTCACGAATGAGGGTCGCAGAGATATCGAACCACGGCGTTTCCGCAAGATAGATCTTCCCGGCAGGCTGATTATGAAGATCTTCAACATTATCGGTGAGATGGTCTTCCAGCCACTGCTGGTACTGCGCTTCGCGCATGGTCAGCGGATAGCCCGGACGGCGGCAGACCAGCAGGTGGCTGTTGTCCAGAATAGTTTCATACTGATGCCATGTGGGGAAATTCAGCAGGGAATCCTGGCCGATGATAAACGCCAGCGGCTGGTCAGGCCCTTGTTCGGCGCGCCACTCCTGAAGCGTCTGAGATGTCCAGGAGGGTGTGTCGCGACGCAGCTCACGCTCGTCAAGTCGGAAGAGGGGTTTATCCGCAATGGCAAGGGCAAGCATCTCTTTTCGCTGCTCGCTGGTCGCCTCGGGCTGTGGACGATGGGGCGGGACATTGTTGGGCATAATGGTGACGCGCTGAAGGCCGATCAGATTCGCCAGAATTTCAACCGGCTTCAGATGCCCGTAATGTACCGGGTCGAAGGTGCCGCCATATAAGGCCTGTAAAGAATGCATGCTATCCATCAATAAAAACGTCTGCCAGCGCCTTGTGGCAGAGCAGCAGAGAAAGGCTTTCCAGCTCCGCCCACACCGACTGGCCGTAATCTTGTTTTAACGTGAGCTCTGCGCGCATCAGAAGCTGTACAGCCTGACGAAGCTGTTCATGACTCAGGCGGTTGACGGCCTCGGTGGTCAAAGCCCGGCGATTTTGCCACACGCGGTGTTTATCAAACAGCGAACGCAGCGGCGTATGGGCAGACTGACGCTTGAGCGTAATCAGCAGCAGTAATTCGCGCTGCAGCGTACGCAGCAGAATAACGGGTTCGCTCCCTTCGAGACGCAGCTGTTGCAGAATATGCAGGGCGCGTTTGCTTTTCGCCGACAGCAGCGCGTCCACCCAGTGGAACGGCGTGAAGTGTGCTGCGTCGTTAACGGCCTGCTCGACGCGCGGCAAGGTCAGCTTGCCATCCGGCCAGAGCAGGGAGAGTCTGTCCAGCGCCTGTGCCAGTGCAAGCAGATTGCCTTCATAGCAGTAGCAGAGCAGTTGGTTCGCCGCATCATCCAGCTGAAGGTCGTTTTGCTTCGCTCTCGCTGCGACCCATTTTGGCAGATGCGCCTGTTCAGGCGTCTGACAGGTGACCTGCACCGCGTGGGCTGCGAGTTGGGTGAACCACGCCGCGTTTTCCTGCGCTTTGGTAAGCTTGTTACCGCGCACAATCAGCAGCAGATCGCTGTGAAGCAGGCTGACCAGCGTGGCCAGCTGTTCATTGATGGCCGCGTTAGGGCCGTTCTCCGGCAGCAGGATCTGAATAGTCTGGCGCGACGCAAAAAGGCTCATCGCCTGACAGAGTGAGAAGAGGGCATTCCAGTCGGTGCTGTTATCCAGTTGGACGGTGTGGTGTTCATCGAAGCCCTGAGAAGCGGCCTCATGCCGCACGGCATCAAGGCTTTCCTGAAGTAATAACGGATCGTTTCCAAGAAGCAGATACGCCGCGCGCAGCCCTTCTTTGAGCTGCGCGCGGAGTTGTTCAGGATACAGCCTGATCATCATTTACCCAGAGAGTTAGCAGCAGGAAGCGTGCCGGCAACCGGTTTTTCAACAATGTCAGAGCCTTGTTTGGTAGACGCTGCAATACTTGGCAGTTTACGGATCAGCTGTTCCGCCGCCTTGTCGTACATTTCGTTGATGATAATCTGCTGTTCGGCATCTTTTGCCAGCGCCGTCTGCGGGTTATCGAAGAACGAACGGTACACTTTAGCGCTGATTGGGTAGATGTCTTTACCCGGGATCAGGACTGCCGCGTTGACCGTCAGCACCATCTGATACTCTGCGGTACGCCCATCCTGGAAGATAGAGGCTGTATCTCGCGCCAGACCACCTCCTAGCAGACGTAGGGACGGTACATCCTGGCGCAGCGTTTGTTTTTCAACAAGCTCAACGCCGTTCAGACGTAGCTGATTACGAATTGCCCGGCTGAGTGGGCCATTCGGATCTGATGAGTCGAAAATCATCGTTTTCATCTCAGCAGGCACCGCCGTGGTATTGCGCAGGTGCCATCCGCAGCCAGCGGTGACAAGCACCGCCAGTGATAAGAGTATTGTTGCCAGTTGTCGCACGTTTCCTCCCGCGCTTAGCCAACGACCAGATTGAGCAGTTTACCCGGTACGTAGATCACTTTACGTACGGTAACGCCCTCAAGATATTTTGCGACCAGAGGTTCCTGACCCGCGCGCTCGCGAACCTGTTCTTCGGTTGCATCGACCGCCACGGTAATTTTACCGCGGACTTTACCGTTCACCTGAACCACTACCAGCGTGGTGTTTTCCACCATCGCGGCTTCGTCAGCCTGCGGCCACGGCGCGTTGTCGATATCGCCTTCGCCTTTCAGCTCCTGCCACAGGGTAAAGCTAACGTGCGGCGTGAACGGGTTCAGCATGCGAACGACGGCCAGCAGTGCTTCACGCATTAAGGCGCGATCCTGCTCACCGTCCTGCGGGGCCTTCGCCAGCTTGTTCATCAGTTCCATAATAGCCGCAATTGCGGTATTGAAGGTCTGACGACGACCAATATCATCGGTCACTTTCGCAATCGTTTTATGAACATCGCGACGCAGCGCCTGCTGATCTTCAGTCAGTGCGGCGGCGTTCAGCGCCGGGGCATCACCCAGAGCAGTATGTTCATAAACCAGTTTCCAGACGCGTTTCAGGAAACGGTTAGCGCCTTCAACGCCAGATTCCTGCCACTCCAGAGTCATATCAGCCGGAGAGGCAAACATCATGAACAGACGAACGGTGTCAGCACCGTAACGCTCAACCATCACCTGTGGGTCGATACCGTTGTTTTTCGACTTGGACATCTTGCTCATGCCGGTATAAACCAGTTCATGGCCTTCGGCGTCTTTCGCCTTCACGATACGGCCTTTCTCGTCGCGCTCGACGATGGCATCAACCGGAGAAACCCAGTTACGCTCGCCGTTGGCGCCGACGTAATAGAATGCATCTGCCAGCACCATGCCCTGACACAGCAGCTGTTTGGCCGGTTCGTCAGAGTTCACCATGCCCGCATCGCGCATCAGCTTGTGGAAGAAGCGGAAGTAAAGCAGGTGCATGATGGCGTGTTCAATGCCGCCGATGTAGATATCTACCGGCAGCCAGTAGTTTGCCGCTTTGGAATCCAGCATGCCTTCCTGATACTGCGGGCAGGTGTAGCGCGCATAGTACCAGGATGACTCCATAAAGGTGTCAAAGGTGTCGGTTTCGCGCAGCGCAGGCTGACCGTTGACGGTGGTTTTTGCCCACTCAGGATCGGCTTTGATCGGGCTGGTGATGCCGTCCATGACGACGTCTTCCGGCAGGATAACCGGGAGCTGATCTTCCGGCGTTGGCATCACGGTGCCATCTTCCAGCGTCACCATTGGGATCGGTGCACCCCAGTAACGCTGACGGGATACGCCCCAGTCGCGCAGACGGAAGTTAACCTTACGCTCACCCACGCCCAGAGAGGCCAGCTTATCGGCGATGGCGTTGAAGCCCTCTTCGAAGCTCAGACCGCTGAACTCGCCGGAGTTGAACAAGGTCCCTTTTTCGGTCAGCGCTTGTTCAGACAGGTCTGGTTCTGAACCGTCAGCCGCCAGGATAACAGGCTTGATGGTCAGGCCATATTTGGTGGCAAATTCGTAGTCGCGCTGATCGTGACCCGGAACGGCCATCACGGCGCCCGTGCCGTATTCCATCAGTACGAAGTTGGCGGCCCAGACAGGGATCGCTTCGCCAGTCAGCGGGTGAATGGCTTTAAAGCCGGTATCAACGCCTTTTTTCTCCATCGTCGCCATATCGGCTTCGGCCACTTTGGTGTTGCGGCACTCGTCGATGAAGGTGGCCAGTTCCGGATTGTTTTCCGCTGCTTTCTGCGCCAGCGGGTGACCTGCGGCCACGGCCAGGTAGGTCGCGCCCATGAAGGTGTCCGGACGGGTGGTGTAGACGGTCAGGGTCTGGTCGTAGTTCTCAACGTTGAAGGTGATTTCCACGCCTTCGGAACGGCCGATCCAGTTGCGCTGCATGGTCTTAACGGTATCTGGCCAGTGGTCCAGGTTATCCAGATCGTTCAGCAGCTCATCAGCATAAGCGGTGATTTTGATAAACCACTGCGGGATCTCTTTACGCTCTACTTTGGTGTCACAGCGCCAGCAGCAGCCATCAATAACCTGTTCGTTCGCGAGAACGGTCTGGTCGTTCGGGCACCAGTTAACGGCAGAGGTCTTCTTATACACCAGCCCTTTTTTGTACAGCTCGGTGAAGAACTTCTGCTCCCAGCGATAGTATTCTGGGGTACAGGTTGCCAGCTCGCGGCTCCAGTCATAGCCAAAGCCCAGCATTTTGAGCTGGTTTTTCATGTACGCGATGTTGTCGTACGTCCACGGTGCCGGTGCGGTGTTGTTTTTGACCGCTGCGCCTTCCGCAGGAAGACCGAACGCATCCCAGCCGATAGGCTGGAGCACGTTTTTGCCGAGCATGCGCTGGTAACGCGCAATCACATCGCCGATGGTGTAGTTACGCACGTGGCCCATGTGTAGTCGACCAGAAGGATAGGGAAGCATCGACAGGCAGTAATACTTCTCTTTGCTCTCGTCTTCGGTTACTTCAAAGGTGCGCTTCTCGTCCCAGTGTTGCTGGACTTTTGATTCTATCTCTTCCGGGCGGTATTGCTCTTGCATGGCAGCCAGTGGTCCTGTTTTCAATACAGCTACAAATGTAGCCAATGGATGTGGTAATTCAGATCCGCATAGCATAGCCCAAACGCCCGCGTCAAAACAGCCTTTCGCACAAATGCGCTTTGCAGGAATTTACCGGGTCTGTGCTTCACCTGACAAAGCGGCGGTGAAATAAGGTCTATTATTAGAAATAGTTACTTACCCGGGAGGCAAAATGATGAACAAGGTTGCTCAATTTTACCGCGAACTGGTGGCGACACTGACGGAGCGGCTGCGTAACGGCGAGCGCGATATCGATGCGCTGGTGGAGCAGGCGCGTGCCCGCGTGTCGCAAACGGGTGAGTTAACGCGAACCGAAGTGGAAGAGGTGACGCGTGCCGTGCGTCGCGATCTGGAGGAGTTCGCGCGCAGCTACCAGGAGAGCCAGGAGGAGGTCACGGACAGCGTTTTCATGCGGGTGATCAAAGAGAGCCTGTGGCAGGAGCTGGCCGATATCACGGATAAAACGCAGCTGGAGTGGCGCGAGGTCTTTCAGGATTTGAACCACCACGGTGTGTACCACAGCGGTGAGGTGGTCGGGCTGGGAAATCTGGTGTGCGAGAATTGCCACCACCATATTGCGGTGTATACGCCGGAGGTTCTGCCGCTATGTCCGAAATGCGGCCACGATCAGTTCCAGCGTCGGCCGTTTGAGCCCTAAGTAAAGCGCAGGTTTGCGCCCTCTCCCTGTGGGAGAGGGCCGGGGTGAGGGCATCAGGCCGCACTACGCACTATAGTAAGCCAGCCTCTCCGCCAGCAAATCCACAAACGCCTCCCGGTCAATATCCACCATCACCGTAGTATTCGGCTTATTTCCCGTCAGCGAGTAGTAGTCCACCACCGTCATGCCCTGGGTGTATTTCCCCTGCGTTTCGACGCCAACCCATCTGTGAACAGTAGTAAACATCTCCGGTTTTAACAGCCAGGCAATGGTGCACGGATCGTGCAGCGGCGCGCCGTGGAAGCCCCACTTCTCGGCTTTGTGATACTCCATAAAGAAGTCGAGCAGCTCAGCCACGGTTGTCGCGACCGGATTACCTACGGCACGGAAGCGCTCAATGTCGTCTGCCATAATCTGTGCGCGATGGGTCACGTCCAGCCCTGCCATCACAACTGGCAAGCCTGACTGGAACACAATCTCCGCCGCTTCCGGGTCGACAAAAATGTTGAATTCTGCGGACGGCGTCCAGTTTCCCAGCCCCATGGCTCCGCCCATGATGACGATACGGGCGATTTTACCGTGCAGTTCAGGATGGCAGTTCAGCAGCAGCGCGACGTTGGTTTGCGGTCCCGTTGCCACCAGCGTGACGGGCTCCGCGCTCTCGCGCAGCACCTTCGCCATCAGCTCCACGGCGGTACAGTTTTGCGGCGTAAAGCCCGGCTCCGGCAGTGCCGGACCGTCCAGCCCGCTTTCACCATGCACGTTATCCGCGATAATTAATTCACGCATCAGGGGCTTGAGGGCGCCACCGGCGACGGGAATATCGGTGCGCCCAAGCAGCGTCAGCATGCGCAAAACGTTACGCAGGGTTTTATCCGGCGTCTGGTTTCCGGCGGAAGAGGTGACGGCTTTGACGTCGAGTTCAGGGGAGGCAAATGCAAGAACGAGCGCGATCGCGTCATCATGACCCGGATCGCAATCGAAAATGATGGGTTGTGCCATAGCGTTCTCCATTCATAGCGTTATTTTGTGACAAGGTTAACGCTGCAATGTGACGCCGAATAGATAAAGAGAGTTAAAGCGTGAAGCAGTGCGCAATCCGCAGATTGCGCACCGGGAAGATTAATGCAGGATTTTGGCGAGGAAATCTTTTGCACGTTCAGATTTCGGGTTGGCGAAGAACTCCTCTTTCGGAGAATCTTCGACAATTTTCCCTTCGTCCATAAAGATCACGCGGTTGGCCACCTTACGGGCGAAGCCCATTTCGTGGGTCACAACCATCATGGTCATCCCTTCGTGCGCCAGCTCGACCATCACGTCCAGCACTTCGTTGATCATCTCTGGATCGAGCGCCGACGTTGGCTCATCAAACAGCATCGCCACCGGATCCATGCACAGCGCGCGGGCGATCGCCACACGCTGCTGTTGGCCGCCGGAGAGCTGCGCCGGGAACTTATCGGCATGCGCAGAGAGGCCAACGCGTTCCAGGAGCTTCAGACCTTTCTCGCGCGACGCTTTTTTATCACGCTTAAGCACTTTTACCTGCGCCAGCGTCAGGTTCTCAATAATGGAGAGGTGTGGGAACAGCTCAAAATGCTGGAACACCATGCCAACGTGAGAGCGAAGCTGGGCGAGGTTGGTTTTCTTGTCGTTGACTTTGGTGCCGTTGACGACGATCTCACCCTGCTGGACCGGCTCCAGTCCGTTAACGGTTTTGATCAGCGTCGATTTACCGGAACCGGACGGTCCGCACACCACTACCACGTCGCCTTTTTTTACCTCGGTGGAGCAGTCGGTCAGCACCTGAAAGTGCCCATACCATTTAGAAACATTTTTCAGGGAAATCATTATACCGTCCTTTTCTTCAGCCAGCTGACCAACAGCGACGCGCTTAAACTAATCACAAAATAGACCGCACCCGCAAAGAGCACCATCTCAACCTGCGTACCATCACGTTCACCGATGGTTGACGCGGTACGGAAGAAGTCTGCCAGACTCAGAACGTAGACCAGCGAGGTATCCTGGAACAACACGATACCCTGGGTAAGCAGGAGCGGAACCATGGCGCGAAACGCCTGCGGCAGAATAATGAGCTGCATGGACTGCCAGTGCGTCATCCCCAGGGCCAGCGCGGCGCTGGATTGCCCACGGGAGATACTCTGAATGCCCGCTCGGATAATCTCAGAGTAGTAAGCGGCCTCAAACATTGAGAACGCCACCATGGCGGAGATCAGACGGATATCGGTTTTCGGCGACAGCCCCAGCACGTTTTGCAGGAAGCCGGGCACAATCAGGTAAAACCACAGCAGCACCATCACCAGCGGGATGGAGCGGAACACGTTAACGTAGGCGGTTGCAAACCATGCGAGCGGCTTAAAGCTCGACAGGCGCATGACGGCCAGCAGGGTGCCCCAGACGATACCGACGATGATGGCAATGACGGTGATTTTTAAGGTAATCATCAGTCCATCAAGCAGGTAAGGCATGGATGGAACGACAGAACTCCAGTCAAATTCGTACATTATTTGCCCCCCATGTTGCCCGGCAGGCGAATTTTGCGTTCAACCAGGTTCATCACCAGCATGATGAAAGCGTTAATCAGAACATACGCGAGCGTGATCGCGGTGAAGGATTCCCACGCGTGAGCGGAGTAATCCAGCAGTTTGCCCGCCTGCGCGGCCATATCGACCAGGCCGATAGTCGAGGCGATGGCCGAGTTTTTCACCAGGTTCATCATCTCTGAGGTCATCGGTGGAACGATAACGCGGTAGGCGTTTGGCAGCAGCACGTAGCGGTAGGTTTGGGGCAGCGTTAGGCCCATCGCCAGGCCCGCATTTTTTTGTCCGCGCGGCAATGACTGAATGGCGGCACGCACCTGCTCGCAAACGCGCGCAGCGGTAAACAGCCCCAGACACATCATGGAGGAGACAAAAAACTGCACGTTCGGATCCAGTTCCGACTTGAACCACATCCCAATATTATCCGGCAGCAGTTCCGGGATAACCAGATACCAGGTAAAGAATTGCACGATCAGCGGAACGTTACGGAACAGTTCCACATACAGGGTGCCAAGTGTTGAAAGAAAGCGGTTAGGGACGGTGCGCAGAATACCGAACAAAGAACCGACAAGAAACGCGATAATCCACGCCGTTATCGATAATGCCACGGTGACCTGAAAGCCGCTCCACAGCCAGCCAAGATAGGTGGTGTTGCCGAACGGGGCTTGTTGCAGGAATATGCCCCAGTTCCAGTCGATTGACATAATAAACTCCAGAAAAAAAAGGGTAGCAGCGCTACCCTCGAAGATTGGTGAGAAGCTTATTTTTCGCGCTGAGTGGGGAACGACCACTCAACGTATAGTCTGTCCATGCTTCCCGACAATCGAGAGGGCAGGAGATCCCGCCCCTGTTGTTCTAATTAGTTAAGAGCCTTGTCATTTGGAGATTTGAACAGTGCTTTCATGTCCTCAGACAGTTCAAAATTCATGTTCAGGTTTTTCGGTGGAATCGGGTTCTTGAACCATTTGTCGAACCATTTTTCCGCTTCGCCGGAGGTCTGCACCTGAGCGATGGTGTCATCGATCAGCTTTTTAAACTGCGGATCGTCTTTACGCAGCATACAGCCGTAGGCTTCTTTCGACTGCGCGGTACCGACGATATCCCAGTTGTCTGGTTTTTTCGCTTTCGCACGCTCGCCCGCCAGCAGGGCGTCATCCATCATAAACGCGACGGCGCGACCGCTTTCCAGGGTACGGAAGGAGTCGCCATGGTCTTTCGCGCTGATGATGCGCATGTCCATTTTCTTCTCGTCGTTCAGCTTGTGGAGCAGCACTTCTGACGTGGTACCGGAGGTCACGACAACCGCTTTACCTTTCAGGTCAGCGAAGTCTTTGATCTCACCGCCTTTCTTCGTCAGCAGGCGGGTACCCACGACAAAGATGGTGTCAGAGAAAGCAGCCTGTTTCTGACGCTCCAGGTTGTTAGTGGTGGAGCCACACTCGAAGTCAAAGGTGCCGTTTTGCAGCAGTGGAATACGGTTCTGTGAAGTGATTGGGATCAGCTTCACCTGCAGGTCAGGTTTGTTCAGCTTTTTCTTCACGGCTTCAACGATGGCGTTGGAGTAATCCTGTGAATAGCCCACGACTTTTTGCGTGTTGTCGTAGTAAGAGAACGGGACAGAAGATTCACGGTGGCCGACCACGATAACGCCGTTTTTGGCAATCTTGTCGAGAGTACTGCCTGCTGCAGGCGCATCTTCAGCGTGAACCACGCCTGCAGACATTCCCATAACCAGCATTGCTGTGGCCAGTTTACGTAATTGCATACCCAACTCCTTTTTTATCAGCGTCAGCGACGCATTGATACCCATTGTGATGTTGTTATATCTCGCGCAATGCGAGTGCAGTGTTATGCAAGCTTGTTAACATTTAGTCTGGCTTAATGTAAAGATTTTGCTGCGTTATTGTTTATTTTTGCGAAGCGCGCCGCACCATTCAGAGGCAAATATCTCCCGTTGCACCGTTACGGTGCTACCGGTGATCTACGCTGGTGCGACAAAGTTGCACGTTAAGCCAAACTGCGTTTACCTGAATAAACAAAGCAATAGGCGTGCCAGTTTTAAGATTTGGGAGGGATTGCCGGGTAAGGCGTAGCCGCTACCCGGCAACAGAAGGGAAGGTTATTTACGACGCTGGCGCAGGCTCATCAGCACCGCGCCAAAGCCGAATAGCGCGGTCAGGATCCACAGCGGCCAGTTGCCGGTGCGCGCATATGGCGTCAGCCCGGTGGTTGGCGTGACATTCGTGGTCAGCACCTCTCGGGTAAACTGCGGGATCATCGCCTGGATTTCACCCTGCGGACCAATCACAGCGGTGATGCCGTTGTTGGTGCTGCGCAGCAGCGGACGCGCCAGCTCCAGAGAGCGCATACGTGCCATCTGGAAGTGCTGCCACGGGCCGATAGACTTACCAAACCAGGCATCGTTGGAGATGGTCAGCAGATAGTCTGTATCCGGGCGGAAGTTATCGCGCACCTGCTCGCCGAGGATGATTTCGTAGCAGATAGCCGCCGTCAGGGCCAGGCCGTGCGCGTGCAGCTGAGGCTGTACGTACGGTCCGCGGCTGAAGGAGGACATCGGCAGGTCGAAGAACGGGGCCAGCGGGCGCAGAATCGACTCCAGCGGGACAAATTCACCGAACGGCACCAGATGGTTCTTGTTGTATCGGTCAGTGGAGTGGTAGCTGTATTCGCTGTCTTTTCCGAGCGTAATGATAGTGTTGTAGGTGTCGTAGCGGTTCTGCTGATTCAGACGCGCATCGACAATCCCGGTGATTAGCGTGCTGCCACGAGAGAGCAGCAGGTCGTTCATCATGTTGAGGAACGGCTGCTGATTGATTTCCAGATCGGGAATGGCAGACTCCGGCCAGATAATCAGCTGCGATTTACCCATCACCTCTTCGGTGGCGTTGGCGTAGATCTTCAGCGTGTTCAGCAGCTCTTTCTCGTCCCACTTCATGGACTGCGGGATGTTCCCCTGAACCATGGAAACCTGCATGGCGCGCGCGGGCTCAGGCGTGAACCACTGGATATAGCGCAGCGGGAAGGGAAGGGCGAACAGCACCAGCGCCATAACCAGCGGCTTCCAGCCGCGCGTGACCAGCGCCAGGACCAGCAGGCCGCTCACCACCATCAGCAGGAAGTTGATGGCCTCAACGCCCATTACCGGCGCCAGGCCTTTAAGCGGGCCGTCAATCTGACTGTAGCCGAACTGCAGCCACGGGAAGCCGGTCAGCACCCAGCCGCGCAGGAACTCCGTGATTTGCCAGACCACCGGTGCGGCAATGGCGACGCGTAGCCAGCTGGTTTTGGGCCACAGGCGAGAAAGGATGCCGGCGAACAGACCGGTATAAAGCGAGAGATACGCGGCGAGCAGTACCACCAGGAAGACGTTTACCGGGCCAGGCATACCGCCAAACTGGGCGATGCTGACGTAGACCCAGTTAATACCTGAGCCAAACAGCCCCAGTCCCCAGAAGTAGCCGATAGCGGCAGCCTGTACCGGACGACGGTTCAGGGTCAGACCCTGAAGCCCCATCAGGGAGAGTATGGCCGCGGGCCAGATATCGTAAGGAGAAAAAGCCAGCGTACCGCTGGCTCCGAGTAACAGCGCCAGCAGCAAACGGACGCGCTGGCGTTCAAGCAATGGGGCAAATGCCATTTACATTAATCTTCCAGTTTTGGCACCGGTGAGTCGTCCGGCGTTCTGACGTGAACCTGTATAATACGTCGGCTGTCGGCCATTGCCACTTTGAACTGGTAACCGTCGATGTCAACGGTCTCACCGCGCGCCGGGAGATGACCAAAGGCCTGCATCACCAGCCCGCCAATGGTATCGACCTCTTCATCGCTGAAGTGGGTCCCGAAGGCGTCGTTGAAGTCCTCAATGGAGGCCAGCGCGCGCACGGTCCAGGTGTGGCGGCTGAGCTGACGGAAGTCGATATCCTCTTCTTCGTCGTACTCGTCTTCGATTTCGCCCACGATCAGCTCAAGAATATCCTCGATCGTGACCAGACCGGAAACGCCACCAAATTCATCAATAACAATCGCCATGTGGTAACGCTGAGAGCGAAACTCTTTCAGCATCCGATCCACACGTTTACTTTCCGGCACAACCACGGCCTGGCGTAACACTTTTTCCATGCTGAAGGCTTCGGCATCGCTGCGCATAAACGGCAGCAGATCTTTCGCCATCAAAATCCCTTCGATGTGATCTTTGTCTTCGCTGATGACCGGGAAACGCGAGTGGGCGGATTCGATGATCACATCGAGGCACTCGTCCAGGGTCTGGTTACGTTTCAGGGTTATCATCTGCGAGCGGGGGATCATGATATCGCGAACGCGCTGGTCGGCGATGTCCATAACCCCTTCGAGCATTTCGCGCGTATCTTCGTCGATAAGGTCGTTCTGCCCGGAATCACGAATCAGCTCCAGCAGTTCATCACGGTTTTTGGGTTCGCCGTGGAAAAGCTGGTTCAGAATGAGGGAGAAAAATCCCTTTTTACTGGTTGTCGTGTCGCTACTGTGTGAATTGTCGTCGCTCATGGCGTTTGTTAAGGGTTCTCTTGTTAGTTCAACGTTTACCGCCACGCGATATCCTTTCGTGGCGGCAGGGGAGTCAGTCAGGTGACGGACTATTCTTTCTCGGCAATGTACGGATCCTCATAGCCCAGAGCAAGCATTATCTCTGTCTCGAGGGACTCCATCTCTTCCGCTTCGTCATCTTCAATGTGATCGTAGCCGAGCAGATGCAGACTGCCGTGTACCACCATATGCGCCCAGTGGGCCTCAAGCGGCTTTTGCTGCTCTTTCGCTTCCTGTTCAACCACCTGACGGCAGATGATCAGATCGCCCAGCAGCGGCATCTCGATACCCGGCGGCGCTTCGAACGGGAAAGAGAGCACGTTGGTCGGCTTATCTTTCCCGCGATAGGTCAGGTTAAGCTCATGGCTTTCCGCTTCATCCACCAGGCGAATCGTAACTTCTGATTCTTCCTGAAACTGAGGAATAACGGCATCCAGCCATTTCTGAAACTGTGCCTCATCTGGCATGCCGGAATTGTCTTCACAGGCCAGCTGTAAATCGAGGATCACCTGACTCATTTCTGTTCTTGCTCCTGCGCTTCGCGCTTACGTTCTGCGGCCAGTTCGGCCTTACGCTTCTGATCCGCCTCTTCCCAGGCTTCATAGGCGTTAACGATACGCGCGACCACCGGGTGGCGTACCACGTCTTCACTATGGAAGAAGTTAAAGCTGATTTCGTCGACCTCGGCCAGCACTTCAATGGCGTGGCGCAGGCCTGATTTGGTGCTGCGCGGCAGGTCGATCTGGGTGACGTCACCGGTGATGACCGCTTTCGAGTTAAAGCCGATACGCGTCAGGAACATTTTCATCTGTTCGATGGTGGTGTTCTGGCTTTCATCAAGAATGATGAACGCATCGTTCAGCGTACGGCCGCGCATGTAGGCGAGCGGGGCAACTTCGATAACGTTACGCTCAATGAGCTTCTCGACCTTCTCAAAGCCCAGCATTTCGAACAGCGCATCGTATAAAGGACGCAGATACGGGTCGACCTTCTGGCTCAGATCGCCCGGCAGGAAGCCCAGCTTTTCGCCCGCTTCAACGGCCGGACGGGTCAGCAGAATTCGACGGATCTCCTGGCGTTCCAGCGCATCGACCGCCGCGGCAACGGCCAGATAGGTTTTACCCGTGCCCGCCGGCCCCACCCCGAAGGTGATGTCGTGGTCGAGGATATTGGCGATGTACTGTGCCTGGTTTGGCGTACGCGGCTTAATGACGCCACGTTTCGTCTTGATATTGATTGCCTTACCGTAGTCCGGAACGCTTTCCGCGCTTTGCTCAAGCACGCGCGCCTCTTTAATGGCGAGGTGAATTTGTTCCGGTTCGATATCCTGAATTTCGCCGCGCATGGGGGATGTATCCACATACAGGCTACGCAGAATGTCCGCAGCGGCGTTGACGCAGATAGGGCGCCCGGTAAGTTTGAAATGATTATCGCGACGATTGATTTCGATACCGAGACGTCGCTCCAGTTGTTTGATGTTGTCATCAAACGGCCCGCACAGGCTCAGCAGGCGAGCGTTGTCTGCTGGCTCAAGGCTAATTTCACGCGTATCTATGTTCAAACTGTTCCTCTTTAATTGGTTAACTGACCCGCTGCCACACGGCGCAATAAAACGGTCATTACCGAAATTATTCACGCCACAGAATAAAGGCGCAAGCGTTGCGGAAGATATTGGGGACGATGAGAGGAAATACAAGGCCTGCCGGAAGGGCAGGCCAGAAGGATTATGGCTGGTAAATCCCAACGCCAGAATCATTTTCTTTGCGAGTACGAGAGATGACGGATTCCGGTGACTCGGCAATACGCAGGCCCATTTCGTCCTCGGTGCGGACCACTTTCGCGCGCAGCGAGTTGGTCAGCACTTCGATAATCTCGACGTCCACAAACTTACCGATCATATCCGGGGTGCCTTCAAAGTTCACCACGCGATTATTTTCGGTACGACCAGAGAGTTCCATAATGCTCTTGCGGGAGGTGCCTTCCACCAGAATGCGCTGAACGGTGCCGAGCATGCGGCGGCTCCAGGCGTTGGCCTGCTGGTTAATACGCTCCTGCAGAATATACAGACGCTGCTTTTTCTCTTCTTCCGGCACATCGTCAACCATATCGGCCGCCGGTGTCCCTGGACGCGCAGAGAAGATGAAGCTGTAGCTGACGTCAAAATTCACTTCACCGATGAGCTTCATGGTGCGCTCGAAGTCATCAGCGGTTTCGCCAGGGAAGCCGACGATAAAGTCAGAGCTAATCTGGATATCCGGACGCGCTTCACGCAGCTTGCGGATGGTGGACTTATATTCCAGCACCGTATGCGGGCGGCCCATCAGGTTCAGCACGCGGTCAGAGCCGCACTGAATCGGCAGGTGCAGGAAGCTCACCAGTTCTGGCGTATCGCGATAGACGTCAATGATGTCGTCGGTAAACTCCATCGGATGGCTGGTGGTAAAGCGAATGCGGTCGATGCCGTCAATCGCGGCCACCAGGCGCAGCAGCTCGGCAAAGCTGCCGGTCGTGCCGTCGTAGTTCTCACCGCGCCAGGCGTTAACGTTCTGGCCCAGCAGGTTCACTTCGCGCACACCCTGCGCGGCAAGCTGTGCGATTTCAAACAGAATGTCATCTGCCGGGCGGCTGACCTCTTCACCACGGGTGTACGGCACCACGCAGTACGTGCAGTATTTGTTGCAGCCCTCCATGATGGAGACGAAAGCGGTTGGGCCATCGGCTCGCGGCTCAGGCAGGCGGTCGAATTTTTCGATTTCCGGGAAGCTGACGTCAACGACCGGGCTACGGTTGCCGCGAACCTGATTGATCATCTCCGGCAGGCGGTGGAGGGTCTGAGGACCAAAGACAATATCCACATACGGGGCTCTCTGGCGGATCAGCTTGCCTTCCTGCGACGCGACGCAGCCGCCCACCCCGATGATCAGGTCCGGATTTTTTCGTTTGAGAAGTTTCCAGCGTCCTAATACGTGAAAGACTTTTTCCTGCGCTTTTTCACGAATCGAACAGGTGTTCAGCAGCAGCACGTCCGCTTCTTTCGCATTTTCAGTCAGCTGGTATCCGTGGGTGGTATCCAGCAGATCGGCCATCTTGGATGAATCGTATTCGTTCATCTGACAGCCCCAGGTTTTTATATGGAGTTTTTTAGTCATCGACTTGCTCAGCTCAGGATTGCAAGCCGCGTATTGTAATGCTTTGGTGGGGTTGTGACCAGTATGAAGGTTGTGTGTCTCAGGACCGCAAAAATCCGGTAAACTTAAGGGATTCTCCAATAAGGAAAATTGACCATGACACTCCTACACACCGAAGTTGCCGTTGTCGGCGGCGGTATGGTCGGCGGCGCGCTGGCGCTGGGGCTGGCGCAGCAGGGATTTGAGGTAACGGTAATCGAACAGGCGGCTCCGCCAGCCTACGATCCCGCCAGTAAACCGGATGTGCGCATTTCCGCTATCAGCGCGTCGTCCGTCGATCTGCTACGCGGGCTGGGCGTCTGGGAGGCGGTGCTGGAAATGCGCGCGCACCCCTATAGCCGCCTTGAAACCTGGGAGTGGGAAAATGCCCACGTCGCGTTTGATGCCGCTGAGCTGAAGCTGCCGCGCCTGGGCTATATGGTGGAAAACAACGTGCTCCAGCGGGCGCTCTGGCAGTCGCTGGAGGCGCATCCGCAGGTGACGCTGCGCGTGCCTGCGTCGCTTAAGGCGCTGCATCCTCACGAGAGTGGCTATCTACTGACGTTCGATAGCGGCGATGAGCTGGCCGTGAAGCTGGTTATCGGGGCGGACGGCGCCAACTCGCAGGTCAGACAGATGGCGGGTATCGGGGTGCATGCCTGGCAGTACGAGCAGTCCTGCATGCTGATTACCGTCCAGTGCGAGAATGCGCCGGGCGAGAGTACCTGGCAGCACTTTACCCCGAACGGCCCGCACGCCTTTTTACCGCTGTTCGATAACTGGGCGTCGCTGGTGTGGTACGACAAACCGGCGCGCATTCGCCAGCTGCAGGGGCTTTCAATGGAACAATTGCAGCGGGAAATTCTGCTGCATTTCCCGAGCCGTCTGGGCAACGTCACGCCGGTCGCCGCAGGGGCATTCCCGCTCACGCGTCGTCATGCGTTGCAGTATGCCCGTGAAGGGCTGGCGCTGGTGGGCGATGCGGCACACACCATTCATCCGCTGGCCGGGCAGGGTGTCAACCTGGGGTATCGTGACGTCGATGCGTTACTGGATGTGCTGGGCAGCGCCCGCGAACACGCGGAAAACTGGGCCAGCCATCAGGTCCTGAAGCGTTATCAGACGCGACGCATGGCGGATAACTTTATCATGCAGTCGGGAATGGATCTGTTCTATGCCGGGTTCAGCAATGATTTAGCCCCGGTGCGCATTCTGCGTAATATTGGATTGATGGCAGCGGAGCGTGCCGGTGGTCTGAAGCGTCAGGCGCTGAAATACGCCCTGGGACTTTAATATTGATGCCCTCTCCCCGTGGGAGAGGGCATCAGGCTACTCGATTCTGAACAACAAAAACAAAAAAGCCCGCAGAGCGGGCTTTTTTGTTACTAAGTGGCTGGGGTGCAGGGATTCGAACCCCGGAATGCTGGTATCAGAAACCAGAGCCTTACCGCTTGGCGACACCCCAATTGCGTTAAACAAACTGCTTAACGACTTTTTAAATTGGCTGGGGTACGAGGATTCGAACCTCGGAATGCCGGAATCAGAATCCGGTGCCTTACCGCTTGGCGATACCCCAACAATTTGTCTTGATTACCGAAAAATCGACAATCTTAATTTGGTGGCTACGACGGGATTCGAACCTGTGACCCCATCATTATGAGTGATGTGCTCTAACCAACTGAGCTACGTAGCCAGTACTGCAATCTTCGATGGCTGGGGTACCTGGATTCGAACCAGGGAATGCCGGTATCAAAAACCGGTGCCTTACCGCTTGGCGATACCCCAATACCGCGGAGAACCGCAAAATCGAAGAAATATGGCTGGGGTACCTGGATTCGAACCAGGGAATGCCGGTATCAAAAACCGGTGCCTTACCGCTTGGCGATACCCCATCCGTGCAACGCTTACCCGGGAATGGTGCGGGAGGCGAGACTTGAACTCGCACACCTTGCGGCGCCAGAACCTAAATCTGGTGCGTCTACCAATTTCGCCACTCCCGCAAAAAAGATGGTGGCTACGACGGGATTCGAACCTGTGACCCCATCATTATGAGTGATGTGCTCTAACCAACTGAGCTACGTAGCCATCTTTTTTCGCGTTACCTTATCGGCGTTGCGGGGCGCATTATGCGTATAGACCCTTGCAGCGTCAACACCTTTTTCAACGAAAATAGCCGGAATGTGACTGTTTGGTTAGGTTGCGAACAGCGTGACCGAATATTCGGCAATTATTGGTTATTAATCAGATTTAGGCGGTGAAATGTGAGGCAAAAAAAACAGGCCCCTGAGGGGCCTGATTGCGATCTAGGTGATTACTTGTAGGCTGACTGGTGAACGCCTACCGCGCGTCCTGATGGATCGTTCATGGATTTGAACGATTCATCCCATTCAATCGCTTTGGCAGAAGAGCAGGCGACGGAAGGGCCACCCGGTACGCACTCCGCAGCACTCGGCACCGGGAACAATTCTTCAAAAATTTCACGGTAGAGATACGCTTCTTTCGAGCCCGGCGTGTTGTACGGGAAGCGGAAGCTTGCGGTTTCCAGCTGTTGGTCAGAAACCTGTTTCGCAGCGACCTCTTTCAGGGTGTCGATCCAGCTATAACCTACACCATCGGAGAACTGCTCTTTCTGACGCCATGCCACGCTCGCCGGCAGGTAGGATTCAAAACATTCACGCAGGATATGTTTTTCCATTTTGCCGTTGCCACACATCTTGTCCTGCGGGTTGATGCGCATTGCCACGTCGAGGAATTTCTTATCCAGGAACGGCACGCGCGCTTCTACGCCCCAGGCAGACATTGCTTTGTTGGCACGCGCACAGTCGAACATGTGCAACGCCTGCAGCTTACGCACGGTCTCTTCATGCAGCTCTTTAGCGTTTGGCGCTTTGTGGAAGTACAGGTAGCCGCCAAACACTTCGTCAGAACCTTCACCGGAGAGCACCATCTTGATGCCCATCGCCTTGATCTTACGCGACATCAGGTACATCGGCGTTGAGGCGCGGATGGTGGTCACGTCATAGGTTTCAATGTGATAGATCACATCGCGGATCGCATCCAGACCTTCCTGCACGGTGAAATGAATTTCGTGGTGTACGGTGCCGAGGTGGTTTGCCACTTCCTGCGCGGCTTTTAGATCCGGTGCCCCTTCCAGACCCACGGCAAAAGAGTGCAGCTGTGGCCACCAGGCTTCTGAGCGCTCCTGATCCTCCACGCGACGAGCCGCAAATTTCTTGGTAATGGCCGAGATCACGGAGGAGTCCAGGCCGCCGGAGAGCAGCACGCCGTAAGGTACGTCTGACATCAGGTGGCTTTTCACGGAATCTTCCAGCGCCTGACGCAGCTCGGCTTTGTCCGTGACGTTGTCTTTTACCGCGTCGTAGTCGAACCAGTCACGCTGGTAATACTGACGGATCTCGCCGTCTTTGCTCCACAGATAGCTGCCTGCCGGGAACTCTTTAATGGTGCGGCAGACCGGCACCAGGGCTTTCATCTCAGAGGCCACGTAGAAGTTGCCGTGCTCATCGTGACCCATGTACAGCGGGATAATACCGATATGGTCACGGCCAATCAGATAAGCGTCTTTTTCGCTGTCGTACAGGGCAAAAGCAAACATACCCTGCAGGTCGTCCAGGAACTCGGGACCTTTCTCCTGATACAGCGCCAGGATCACTTCACAGTCAGAACCGGTCTGGAATGCGTAGCGGTCGCCGTATTCGGCGCGCAGCGCCTGGTGGTTGTAGATCTCACCGTTGACAGCCAGCGCATGCGTTTTTTTCTCGTTATACAGCGGCTGTGCACCGGCGTTGACGTCAACAATAGACAGACGTTCGTGAGCCAGAATTGCTTTGTCACTGGCGTAAACGCCTGACCAGTCCGGGCCGCGATGGCGCATCAGGCGGGACAGTTCGAGTGCCTTTTTACGCAGTTCGCCCGCGTCAGTTTTAATATCCAGTACGCCAAAAATTGAACACATAACCTTCTCCGTTAACCCTGTTGCTTTGTAATGTTGCTTGCTTATGAAAATGCCGCAAAGGGGCAGGGCGCGCAAGCGTTTTACGGGTGAAAACGGAAATAGTGCAATAGTGATTGCGGAATAGTGAAAAAAGAGTACGCCATGAGTTCTTTTATTGATGATTATGCAGTGAAATGTGCTTTTTGTTAGATGGAGTTTTATTTGTGTAGGCCATAAATGAAAAACCACGCCCTGAGGCGTGGTTCGGTATCAGATGATGTCAATTTCATCGACGGAGGGGTAAATCCAGCTCGGCCGGAACGGCATCGAATCAATGTCATCAAGTTGAGAGACGCCGGACAGGACCAGAATCGTCTCCAGACCCGCCTGGAAACCGGCCAGAATATCGGTGCGCAGGTTGTCGCCGACAATAACGGTTTCTTCAGAGTGGGCCTGCATCTTGTTGAGCGCGGCACGAATGATCCACGGGCTCGGTTTACCGACCACGAACGGCTGACGCCCTGAGATTTTCTCGATACCGGCGCAGAGCGCGCCGCAGGCCGGATAAAAACCACGGCCATGCGTATCCGGGTTGGTGGCGATAAAGCGCGCACCGCTGGCGACAAAGTATGCTGCTTTATGCATCATCTCCCAGTTAAAGGAACGCGTCTCGCCGACAATCACAAAGTCCGGGTTCACGTCAGTGATGGTAAAGCCTGCTTTGTAGAGCTCGTGTATCAGCGCACCTTCACCTACCACGTAGGCTTTCTTTCCTTCCTGACGCTTCAGAAAATCCGCCGTGGCCATCGCCGAGGTATAAAACACGCTGTCCGGGACGTCGACGCCTGCGGTGGCAAAGCGGTTTGCCAGATCCTGACCGGTTTGAGAAGGGTAGTTCGTGAGCAGAACCAGTGGCATTCCTTTGTCGATGATACGGTGAAGAAACTCCGCAGCACCCGGCACGGCAACGTTGTCGTGCATCAGCACGCCGTCGATATCACAAATTACGTTCTTAATGGTCATGGATATTCCGACATCAAAAAAAGAAGGCGTTACTATAAGGTTCGATCAGCTTTCCAGCAAATGCTGGAGCAGAATTCCGTTGAGCATGGCGCGTTTGACCAGCGCGAACGCGCCAATCGCCGAGCGATGGTCAAGCTTTGAACGAACCACCGGAAGATTCTGGCGGAATGCTTTCAGCGCCTGGGTGTTAATACAGCCTTCAATCGCAGGGAGCAGAACCTTTTCCGCTTCCACAATTTCACCGGCGATCACCACTTTTTGTGGGTTAAACAGGTTAATGGCGATGGCGATGGTTTTCCCCAGATGACGTCCAACCTGCTCGATCACTTCGCAGGCCAGCGCGTCGCCTTTATTAGCGGCTTTGCAGATGGTGCCTATCTTGCAGTCGTCCAGCGTGACGCGGCTTTGATAACCCTGTTCAAGCAGATGGCGAACGCGCTGCTCGATGGCCGTGTTGGCGGCGATCGTTTCAAGGCAGCCAAAGTTGCCGCAGTGGCAGCGCTCCCCGAGGGGTTCAACCTGAATGTGGCCGATCTCTCCGACGTTACCGTTGCGCCCAATAAAAATCCGGCCGTTAGAGATAATGCCTGCACCCGTACCGCGGTGGACGCGCACCAGAATAGAGTCTTCACAGTCCTGGCTCGCACCAAAGTAGTGCTCTGCCAGCGCCAGAGAGCGGATGTCGTGACCCACAAAGCAGGTCACTTTAAAACGCTTTTCCAGCGCGTCGACCAGCCCCCAGTTTTCAACCTGAATGTGCGGCATATAGCGGATCACGCCGCTTTCCGGGTCGACCAGGCCGGGCAGGATCACGGAGATGGCGATGAGTTCGCGGATCTTGCGCTGACAGCTTTCAATAAACTGCGCGATGGTATTGAGCAGCGCATGTTCCAGCGTCTCCTGGGTGCGTTCCGGAAGAGGGTAGTGTTCTTCCGCAATGGCTTTACTGCTCAGATCGTACAGCGTGAGGGTAGTGTCATGGCGGCCCAGACGGACGCCAATTGCCTGAAAATTGCGGGTTTCGGTAATAATAGAGATGGCGCGGCGGCCCCCGGTGGAGGCCTGCTGATCGACTTCTTTGATCAGACCGCGCTCAATGAGCTGGCGGGTAATTTTTGTCACGCTGGCGGGAGCAAGCTGGCTTTGTTCGGCTATCTGAATCCGCGAGATGGGGCCGTGCTGGTCAATCAGGCGGTATACCGCCGCACTGTTAAGTTGTTTAACGAGATCGACATTACCGATTTGAGCTTGTCCGCCAGGTGTCATACTTTTACTTACTCAGTGACGACCTCGTTACCATTAACGATGGTCTTAATAATTTTATAATCGTGTGTGAATGCCGTCAGGTTTGCAACCATACCTGGTGCAATTCCGCCGAGCTGTTTATCCACGCCCAATGCGCGAGCCGGATACAGGGTTGCCATACGCAGGACTTCATCAAGCGCAATCCCGCAATGTTCTACCAGGTTACGCACCCCTTCAATCATGGTCAAAGAGGAACCGCTCAGCGTACCGTTTTCATCCACACACAGTCCATTGCGGTAGTATATTGTTTTACCGGCAAAAATGAACTGCTCAATATTTGCACCTGCCGGTGCGGTGGCATCCGTCACCAGACAAAGCTTGTCACCTTTCAGCCGCTTAGCGTTGCGAATGTTGGTGTAATCGACGTGTAAGCCGTCAGCAATAATGCCGCAGTAGACGTCTGGCTCATCCAGAATCGCCCCGACCAGACCCGGTTCACGGCCTGTGATATACGGCATGGCGTTGTAAAGGTGAGTTGCGAAAGTAATTCCGGCGCGGAAACCGGCTTTCGCTTCTTTCAGCGTTGCGTTCGAGTGGCCTGCTGAAACGATAATCCCGGCGGCGGCCAGCTTGCTGATGACATCCGTACCCGTCATTTCAGGTGCCAGCGTCACTTTGGTGATCACATCGGCGTTGGCACACATGTAGTCAACCAGCTCCGCATCAGGTTTACGCACGTAGTCCGGGTTATGCGTTCCTTTCTTGACCATATTCAGCCATGGCCCTTCAAGGTGCAGACCCAGCGCCTGGTTAGGATGTTTGGCTAGGTATTCTCGCATCACGCGGATACCCTGCTTCATAAGGTCATCACTGCTGGTGATGAGCGTTGGCAGATAGCTGGTGCAGCCCGATTTCTCGTTGGCTTTCTGCATGATCTCCAGAGTTTCTACCGTCACCGCATCCGCGGTGTCATTGAATTGCACACCGCCGCAGCCGTTGAGCTGCACGTCGATGAAACCGGGGGAGATTACTGCTCCATTGAGTGAGCGCTGTTCAATCTCCGGCGGCAGTTCTGCCAGCGGGCAAACACGTTCAATCAGGCCATCAGCGATAACAATCGCATGGTCATCCAGAATATCATGGCCGGTATAAATCCGACCGTGGGTTAAAGCGTACATAACGACCCCCGGTTAAAAAAAGCGGCCGCCTCTTGATGAAGAGGCGGTTATTCAATTACAGACCTTTGATGTTCTCAGCTTCTAACTCGTTGAAGTACTTCAGCGTTTTAACCTTCAGCTCCATCGTGGACGGCTCGTCGCAGACGATGACTGATTTCGGATGCAGCTGCAGGCAGCTTATGGTCCACATATGGTTTACGTTGCCTTCAACGGCAGCCTGGAGCGCCTGGGCTTTCACGCTGCCCAGCACCAGAATCATCACTTCTTCAGCATCCAGCAGGGTGCCTACGCCTACGGTCAGGGCGTATTTTGGAACCTGGTTAACATCGCCGTCAAAGAAGCGGGAGTTTGCCACACGCGTGTCATGGGTCAGCGTTTTAATACGGGTGCGGGAAGCCAGAGATGACGCCGGTTCGTTAAACGCGATGTGACCATCATTACCTACACCACCCATAAACAGATGGATCTTACCGTAAGAACGGATTTTTTCTTCATACTGACGGCATTCTGCGTCAATATCAGGCGCGTTTCCATTCAGCAGGTTAATATTTTCAGCTGGAATATCAACGTGATCAAAGAAATTACGGTGCATAAAGCTATGGTAGCTTTCCGGGTGGTCTTTCGGTAAGCCAACGTATTCATCCATGTTGAATGTCACAACATGCTTGAAGCTAACCTGGCCTGCTTTATGCATCTCAACCAGCGCCTTGTAGGCAGTCAGCGGTGTGCCGCCTGTCGGAAGTCCAAGAACGAAAGGACGATCGGCAGTTGGTTTAAAGGCGTTGATACGGTTAACGATATGGCGAGCGGCCCATTTACCAACTTGTTCAGCAGTTGCCAGGGGAATCAGTCTCATTGTTCACCTCAAGAGTTAAAGTAGAAGAGTGGGCGGATAGCTATCGGAACCTGATACTTAAGCGTAACCTGGAAACTTTCAGGCAGGATCAATCCGTCTTGATTTTTTGAATGATAAAATAAGTTTTCACTGTTAGCCAGTGTAAGGGAGGGTTAATAACGATATTTGGTGACAAAAATCACAAAAAGTATGCGTTTAATTTGCGATACGAATTAATTTTTCACACACTCACAATGCCAGTGAAGCATCAACTGTATCTATAGTTCGTGACACAATAAAAAACAGAGCTGAGAACATGCCTTAAACGGGGTCTCATAGGGGGAAGAAAGTGAGTATTCTAGGTTATTTACAAAAGGTTGGCCGCGCACTTATGGTGCCGGTCGCCACGCTGCCTGCCGCAGCCATCCTGATGGGTGTCGGCTACTGGATCGACCCCAACGGCTGGGGTAATACCAGCGCGCTGGCGGCGTTCTTTATCAAGTCAGGTTCCGCCATTATCGACAATATGTCCGTGTTGTTCGCGATTGGTGTGGCTTACGGTATGTCCAAAGACAAAGACGGTGCCGCTGCGCTGACCGGTTTTGTCGGTTTCCTCGTCTTAACCACTCTCTGCTCACCTGCAGCAGTGGCCATGATCCAAAAAATTCCGGCGGACCAGGTTCCGGCGGCATTCGGTAAGATCAGCAACCAGTTTGTCGGTATCCTTGTGGGTATCATCTCTGCCGAACTGTATAACCGCTTCAGCAGCGTAGAGCTGCCAAAAGCGCTCTCCTTCTTTAGCGGCCGCCGTCTGGTCCCTATCCTGACCTCGTTTGTGATGATCGTTGTCGCGTTCATCATGATGTACGTCTGGCCGATGATTTTCGACGGTCTGGTGAACTTCGGTGAGCACATCCAGAAACTGGGTTCTGTCGGTGCGGGCGTGTACGCGTTCTTCAACCGTCTGCTGATCCCGGTTGGTCTGCACCACGCGCTGAACTCCGTGTTCTGGTTCGACGTTGCCGGTATTAACGATATCCCTAACTTCCTGGGTGGCGCACAGTCCATCGAAGCAGGTAAAGCGGTTGTCGGTATCACCGGTCGTTACCAGGCGGGCTTCTTCCCGATCATGATGTTTGGTCTGCCGGGTGCTGCGCTGGCTATCTACCACTGCGCGCGTCCAGAGAATAAAGCGAAAGTGCTGGGTATCATGATGGCGGGCGCGTTCGCGGCCTTCTTCACCGGTATCACCGAGCCGCTGGAGTTCTCCTTCATGTTCGTGGCGCCGGTTCTGTATGTGATCCACGCCGTGCTGACCGGTATCTCCGTGTTCATCGCTGCCAGCATGCAGTGGATTGCCGGTTTCGGCTTCAGCGCCGGTCTGGTGGATATGGTGCTTTCGTCCCGTAACCCGCTGGCGACCCACTGGTGGATGCTGATCCCGCAAGGTCTGGTGTTCTTCGCGATCTACTACGTAGTGTTCCGTTTCACTATCACCAAATTTAACCTCATGACCCCGGGTCGTGAACTGGCCGTGGCCGGTAGCGAAGCGGATGGTCAGGATGTGAACGTGAGCGGTGCTCAGGACCAGGACGTTTCAGGTCTGGCGCGTCAGTACATCGCCGCAGTAGGCGGTTCTGACAACCTGACCGGTATCGATGCCTGTATCACTCGTCTGCGTCTGAACGTCAAAGACTCTTCCCTGGTGAACGAAGCGCTGGCCAAACGTCTGGGCGCGTCCGGTGTTATCCGCCTGAACAAAACCAGCGTGCAGATTATCGTTGGCTTTGTGGCAGAGAAAATTGCTAATGCCATGAAAACTACCGGCCCGGTAGCCGCAGCAGAAGCTTCTGCCGCACCTGCCGCCGCGCCAGCGGCTGCAAAACCGCAGGCGGTACCCAACGCCAAAACGATAGCCGCGCTGGTTTCACCGGTAACCGGTGAAGTCGTTGCGATTGAGCAGGTGCCTGACGAAGCCTTCGCCAGCAAAGCGGTCGGTGACGGTGTGGCGGTGAAACCAACGGACAAAACCGTTGTGTCTCCGGCTGCCGGTACCATCGTGAAAATCTTCAACACCAACCATGCGTTCTGCCTCGAAACCGAAAATGGCGCGGAGATCGTTGTCCATATGGGTATCGATACCGTTGCGCTGAACGGCCAGGGCTTTACTCGTCTGGTGGAAGAGGGCGCTGAAGTGGTGGCAGGGCAGCCGATTCTGGAAATGGATCTGGACTTCCTGAACGCCAACGCGCGCTCCATGATAAGTCCGGTCGTTTGCAGCAACATCGACGACTTCAGCGGCCTGGTCATTCAGGCGAAAGGTCAGGTTGTTGCGGGTCAAACACCGCTGTACGAGATTAAAGGCAAGTAATCGCTCCTGAGTAGAGTCATGCCTTAAGCGGCGGGGGAGATCCTCCGCCGCTTTTTTTTGCAGCAAATGCCCCCATTATTTTCTTCAGAGACGTTTTAAGGGTTGTCACTACGTCCGGCTTATAAGATCATATGCCGTTATACGTTGTTTACGCTTTGAGGAATCCACGATGAGTGAGGCTGAAGCCCGCCCGAGTAACTTTATTCGTCAGATCATCGATGAAGATCTGGCCAGTGGTAAGCACACCACAATTCATACCCGCTTTCCGCCGGAGCCGAACGGCTACCTGCATATCGGGCATGCGAAGTCCATCTGCCTGAACTTTGGCATTGCGCAAGACTACCAGGGACAGTGCAACCTGCGTTTCGATGACACCAACCCAGTAAAAGAAGACATCGAATACGTTGAGTCCATTAAGAACGACGTGCAATGGCTGGGCTTCAACTGGTCTGGCGATATCTGCTACTCCTCTGACTATTTTGATCAGCTGTACGCCTATGCGGTAGAGCTTATCAACAAAGGTCTGGCGTATGTCGACGAGCTGTCTGCTGACGAGATCCGTGAGTATCGCGGTACGCTGACCGCACCAGGCAAAAACAGCCCGTTCCGCGACCGCAGCGTGGAAGAGAACCTGGCGCTGTTTGAAAAAATGCGTGCCGGTGGCTTCGAAGAAGGCAAAGCGTGCCTGCGTGCCAAAATCGACATGGCGTCTCCGTTCATCGTGATGCGCGATCCGGTGCTGTACCGCATTAAGTTTGCGGAACACCACCAGACCGGCAACAAGTGGTGCATCTACCCGATGTACGACTTTACCCACTGCATCAGCGATGCGCTGGAAGGCATTACGCACTCCCTGTGTACGCTGGAGTTCCAGGACA
Organism: Enterobacter sp. PI-10; assembly: GCF_027947695.1. Classification (NCBI taxonomy): domain Bacteria; kingdom Pseudomonadati; phylum Pseudomonadota; class Gammaproteobacteria; order Enterobacterales; family Enterobacteriaceae; genus Enterobacter; species Enterobacter sp. PI-10. The sequence goes on from NZ_JAJNOG010000001.1 coordinate 422,902, forward strand.
ACCGTCGTCTGTACGACTGGGTTCTGGATAACATCACCATTCCTGTGCATCCGCGCCAGTACGAGTTCTCTCGTCTGAACCTGGAATACACCGTGATGTCCAAGCGTAAGCTGAACCTGCTGGTGACCGACAAGCACGTTGAGGGCTGGGATGACCCACGTATGCCTACCATTTCTGGTCTGCGTCGTCGTGGTTACACTGCCGCCTCTATTCGTGAGTTCTGCAAACGTATCGGCGTGACCAAGCAGGACAACACCATCGAGATGGCGTCCCTTGAATCATGCATTCGCGAAGATCTCAACGAAAACGCTCCGCGCGCGATGGCGGTTATCGAGCCGGTGAAACTGGTTATCGAAAACTATCCGCAGGGTGAAAGCGAGCTGGTCTCCATGCCTAACCATCCGAACAAACCGGAAATGGGAAGCCGTGACGTGCCGTTCAGCGGCGAGATCTGGATTGACCGCGCTGACTTCCGCGAAGAAGCCAACAAGCAGTACAAGCGTCTGGTGCTGGGTAAAGAAGTGCGTCTGCGTAATGCCTACGTCATCAAAGCCGAGCGCGTTGAGAAAGATGCAGAAGGGAATATCACCACCATCTTCTGTTCTTATGATGCTGAAACGCTGAGCAAAGATCCTGCGGATGGCCGCAAGGTGAAAGGCGTTATCCACTGGGTGAGCGCATCCCACGCGCTGCCGGTAGAAATTCGTCTGTACGATCGTCTGTTCAGCGTGCCTAACCCTGGTGCTGCGGAAGACTTCCTGGCGACCATCAACCCGGAATCTTTGGTGATTAAGCAGGGCTATGCGGAGCCTTCTCTGAAAAACGCTGAAGCAGGCAAAGCGTTCCAGTTCGAACGTGAAGGTTACTTCTGCCTGGACAGCCGACACAGCACGGCAGAAAAACCGGTATTTAACCGTACCGTAGGTCTGCGTGATACCTGGACGAAGATCGGCGAATAATATTGCTGGTCTGGTCAATGAGAGACAAACGCCGCACTATGCGGCGTTTTTTTTTACTTAACGATCAGGGTATTAAGCCAGGGCCTAAAAAGGTGTGATAAAAATATCAGGTCAATGAGGTGCTACTTATTTTTCAAAAAAAAGTTTGTGTCATTAGGAAAAACAAAAAGGTTATAAGAAAGGGAAGATGTTTCTCGTCTAGCCACTGAAATACTTGAAAATTTCCCGCCATTCCTCGCCTCCCTGCAAATGTTACAAAGCACTACTAATTATGTGCACTTCGTCATAATCCTGACTTTTGTCCGCTAAAAAGCATTGATAATTCGCGTCGCGAAAAATAACCTAACGACGGTAGTTAATTCGAGGGTATTTAAAACTACCCCTGACCATTTGGTCTTTTTTATTTACGCCGTTTCAGGCGTTTTAATTCGTCAAAGAGGAATAATCTATGCGTACGTTCAGTGGCAAACGTAGTGCGCTGGCGCTGGCTATTGCCGGTGTGACAGCAATGTCGGGCCTGGTGGTGACACCAGAGGCAAAAGCGGCGGGCTTCATCGACGATTCTACCCTCACGGGCGGTATCTATTACTGGCAGCGTGAACGTGACCGTAAAGACGTCACCGAAGACAAATACAAAACCAACCTTTCTCATTCCACCTGGAACGCCAACCTGGACTTCCAGTCAGGCTATGCCGCGGATATGTTCGGTCTGGATATTGCTGCGTTTACCGCGATTGAAATGGCGGAAAACGGCGACAGCGCCCACCCGAACGAAATTGCCTTCTCCTCCAGCAATAAAGCGTATAAAGAAGACTGGTCCGGGGATAAGAGCGGCATCAGCCTTTACAAAGCCGCTGCAAAATTTAAATACGGTCCGGTATGGGCGCGCGGTGGTTATATTCAGCCAACTGGCCAGACCCTGTTAGCACCGCACTGGAGTTTTATGCCGGGTACCTATCAGGGTGCGGAAGCCGGGGCGAACTTTGACTACGGTGATGCGGGTGCGTTGAGCTTCTCCTATATGTGGACCAACGAGTACAAAGCACCCTGGCACATCGAGATGGACAAGTTCTACCAGAACGATAAGAAAACCAAAGTCGATTATCTCCACTCGCTGGGGGCGAAATACGACTTCAAAAACGATCTGGTTCTCGAAGCAGCATTTGGCCAGGCGCAAGGGTATATCGATCAGTACTTTGCCAAGGCCAGCTATAAGTTTGATGTCGCGGGTAGCCCGCTGAGTACCAGCTATCAGTTCTACGGTACGCGCGACAAAGTCAGCAACGGTGGCGTCAATGACATTTATGATGGCACCGCGTGGCTGCAGGCGCTAACCTTCGGCTATAAGGTCGGTCAGGTTGATTTACGTCTGGAAGGAACATGGGTGAAGGCGGAAGGGCAGCAGGGCTACTTCCTGCAGCGTATGACCCCGACCTATGCCTCATCCAACGGTCGTCTTGATATCTGGTGGGATAACCGCTCAGACTTCAACGCCGACGGCGAGAAAGCGGTCTTCTTCGGCGCAATGTACGACCTGAAAAACTGGAACCTGCCTGGCTGGGCGGTGGGCGCTTCTTACGCTTACGCCTGGGATGCAAAACCTGCCGATATGGCAACTCCGGACGCATACTACGATCCCAACTATCGCCTGAAAGAGTCTTCTTACAGCCTCGATGCTATCTATACCCTGCAGGATGGCCGCGCGAAAGGCACAATGTTCAAACTGCACTTCACTCAATATGACAACCACTCCGATATCCCGAGCTACGCGGGCGGTTACGGCAACATCTTCCAGGATGAACGTGACGTGAAATTCATGGTTATCGCACCGTTCACTATCTTCTGATGAATCTTCCGGCGGGTTAGATCCCGCCGGACCGGAGACTGCATATGATGAAAAAAATCGTAATCGTCGCGTTGCTGGCATCAGGGCTGGTGGCGTGTGCTCAGAGTGAGGCACCGAAAGAAGATTCCCGGCTGAAGGAGGCCTATAGCGCCTGTATTAATACAGCAGAAGGATCGCCGGAGAAAATTGAAGCCTGTCAGAGCGTGCTGAACGTGCTGAAGAAAGAGAAAGCGCATGAGCAGTTTGCGACGCGGGAGAACGTCCGGGTGATGGATTACCAGGCCTGTATCCAGGCGCGTAAAACCGGTAACGATCAGGAAGTGACCAAACGTTGCGATAAGATCTGGAACGAGATACGCAACAATAATAAATAAGTTGCTTTACGCCCGGTGGCGCTGCGCTTACCGGGCTTTTTTCTGGCAAAAAAAAAGCCAACCTTTCGGCTGGCTCAGAGTATGAACACTTGATTATTTTGCGTCGTGCGCGTGGTCATCTTCGCGGCAGTCGCCTTCAGCGCAGTGACCGTAAAGATACAGGCTGTGGTTGGTCAGGCGGATACCGTGACGCGCGGCGATTTCACGCTGGCGCGCTTCGATGGAATCATCGCTGAATTCAATGACCTTGCCGCAGTCGAGGCAGATCAGATGATCGTGGTGCTGCTGCTGGGTCAGTTCGAAAACAGATTTACCGCCTTCGAAATTATGACGGGTGACAATGCCCGCGTCATCAAACTGGTTCAGCACGCGATAGACGGTAGCCAGCCCAATCTCTTCACCCATGTCGATAAGACGTTTATAAAGGTCTTCCGCACTGACATGGTGATTGTCTGGACCCTGAAGCACTTCGAGGATTTTTAACCGAGGAAGCGTAACTTTCAGGCCAGCCTTCTTTAATGCGGTATTGTTGTCAGTCATGCGGAATCTGTCCTGTTGCTAAACGATTCACTTCTGTAGGAAGTGACAGAAAATGCACCTGGGATAATGCGTCTCATTATAGAACTGCCATGGCTAAATGAAAACTGCAAGTCTCAGGCAAAATATGCTTATAAAAATGGGGCATCACCAACAAACTTGCTCAATGGAAAACCACATTTTATCAGGGAGACATTGTACAGGTCTGGGCGAAAAAGTTAAAAGATTGTAGCAATTAATTTAATCGGTTTGACCTGGTGCGCGGGCGCAACCGCCGTTGCGCCGCGAGAAAAATCAGGCGTTAAGAATATCGTCCAGGTGCAGTTCTTCACGGATCTGCTTAACCCATTTCTCAACGCGCTCGGCGGTCAGTTCTGGCTGACGGTCTTCGTCGATGGCCAGACCCACGAAATGATCGTCATCGGCCAGGCCTTTAGACGCTTCGAAGTGGTAACCAGCGGTCGGCCAGTGGCCTACGATAACCGCGCCGTTCGGCTCAATGATGTCGCGGATGGTACCCAGCGCGTCACAGAAATACTCAGCGTAGTCTTCCTGGTCACCGCAGCCAAACAGGGCAACCAGCTTACCGTTGAAGTCCACTTCTTCCAGCGTCGGGAAGAAATCATCCCAGTCGCACTGGGCTTCACCGTAGTACCAGGTTGGGATACCCAGCAGCAGAATATCATAGCCTTCCAGATCTTCTTTGCTGCTCTTGGCAATGTCATGCACATCAGCAACGTCTTTACCGAGCTGTTTTTGAATGTTTTTTGCGATATTTTCGGTATTGCCGGTATCACTGCCAAAGAAAATGCCGATGATTGCCATGAGTAAAATAACCTCTTGAAACTTAATAGTATGGTGGCGCAATTCGGCCACGGATAAGGGCAATAATAGCAGAACTGGCAACCCTGCGGAAACAGCTATCGCGCAGGACTGCACTCTGTGCTACATGAAAAGGGTAATAAAGGGGATTTTCAGACTTATGCCTGGCTGCGTAACGTCTCAAGCTGGGCGATTAACATCTCTTCAATGAGCTCGCTGCGGCTGATATTTCGCGCGTCAGCCAGCTCGTTCAGCGCATCGACGGCGTCGGCGTTAAGCTTCAGTTCGACACGCTTAAGCCCGCGATTTTTATCGCGTTTAAGCTGATTGCGTTTATTGATACGCAGCTGTTCATCGCGCGAAAGCGGATTCGTCTTCGGTCGTCCCGGGCGACGCTCATTCGCGAACAGATCTAGTGTCGTACGGTCCGTTTGTTCTTTGGCCATGATTCTGAGACTTCGGGGGAAACACGCCGCCCTGCTAATGCCCGGGCGATAAGCGCGCCATCATACATCACCAAAAACGGCACGCCAACGACTGGAAGCCCGCAGCCTTCCAGTCGCTTTCTTTTTAATCAATTTGTCGTATCAGCGAGATAGCGGCGAATGGCGCGCAGCACGGCATCGGGTTTTTCTGCGTGCACCCAGTGTCCGGCACCGGCAATCACGTGGGCGCGAGCCTGCGGGAATTGGGCCAGCAGCGTGTCGCGGTACGCGTCGGTAACGTAAGGAGAGTTACCGCCGCGAATAAAGAGGGTAGGGTGCGGCCAGGCGGGGACGGTTTCCCAGCCCACGATGTTGTTGTACTGGTTCCAGAGCACCGGCACGTTAAAACGCCATTGGCCGTCAACAAACGACTTCAGCAGGAACTGGACTACGCCTTCTTCATCAAGATGCTCACGCATGACGGCAGCCGCCTGTTGGCGAGTCGCGACGCCCGCTTCGGTGACCGCATTGATGGCGGCAAAAATTTCGTCGTGGCGGCGGACGTCGTAATCCACGGGCGCAACATCAATTACAATCAGGCCGTTAATACGCTCCGGGGCCAGTGCCGTAAGGGCCATCACCGCTTTGCCACCCATTGAATGCCCGATGAGGGTCACCTTTTGCAGGTCGTTGGCATCCAGCGTATCCAGCAGATCCTGCGCCATTGCCGCGTAGGTCATCTCGTCGGAACGGCCGGAAAGACCGTGATTGCGCATATCGACCTGTAAAACATCGTGGTCGGTAACCAGATCGCGCGCCAGCACGCCCAGGTTATCCAGGCTGCCAAAAAGCCCGTGAACCAGTACGATGGGAGAATTATTGTTCGGCGTTTGTGCAGTTTGCGCTCGGGTATTCAATTTCATGGCAAAGTTCTTTTTTTACGTATGTCAGGTTAGGGTATCATGTTGACCATTCTGCCGCCCGGCTGCAAGGTTCCAGTTTAATCTGACTTTTGCCGCCAACCTGGTTTGACGCTATCCGCTGTTGGGATTTGACCTTATAATCCCAATGACTTGTATTCAGATAAGATATCGCACTGGATTAAGATGAAAACAATCGAAGTTGATGACGAACTCTATCAGTATATTGCCAGCCAGACGCGGCATATCGGGGAGAGCGCGTCCGACATTTTACGGCGCATGCTTAAAATTTCCGCCGCTTCACAGCCTGCTACCCCAGTCACCAAAGATGTCGTGTCTCAGCCAAGCGTTGTTGCACAAGCAAAACCTGCCGTGACGCCGGCAAAAGATAAAGTGCGCGCGATGCGCGAGCTGCTCCTTTCCGATGAATACGCGGAGCAGAAAAAGGCGGTTAACCGCTTTATGCTGGTGCTGTCTACACTTTACTCACTGGATAACAAAGCGTTTGCTGAAGCGACCGAGTCGCTGCACGGTCGTACTCGCGTCTATTTCGCGGGCGACGAGCAGACGCTGCTGCAAAATGGCAATCAAACCAAACCCAAACATGTTCCTGGCACCCCGTACTGGGTGATCACCAATACCAATACGGGCCGCAAGTGCAGCATGATTGAACACATCATGCAGTCCATGCAGTTCCCGGCGGAATTGATTGAAAAGGTTTGCGGTACAATTTAACCCTTGCATCAGAAGGACCCGGTAATGGCAAATCACAGCCGTGCAGGCCAACCTGCACAACAAAGCGATTTGATTAACGTCGCTCAGCTGACCGCGCAGTATTACGTGCTGAAGCCGGTCGTGGGCAACGCAGAACACGCAGTGAAGTTTGGTACATCTGGTCACCGCGGCAGCGCGGCGCGCCATAGCTTTAACGAACCGCACATTCTGGCCATTGCTCAGGCCATTGCGGAAGAGCGCGCTAAAAACGGCGTTACCGGTCCGTGCTACGTGGGGAAAGATACCCATGCCCTGTCTGAACCGGCGTTCATCTCTGTGGTGGAAGTGCTGGCGGCAAACGGCGTTGATGTGATTGTTCAGGAGAACAACGGCTTCACCCCAACGCCTGCGGTCTCTAACGCCATCCTGGTGCACAACAAAAAAGGTGGCGCGCTGGCTGACGGTATCGTTATCACGCCATCCCACAACCCGCCGGAAGACGGTGGTATCAAATATAACCCGCCTAACGGTGGCCCGGCAGACACCAACGTCACCAAAGTGGTGGAGGATCGCGCGAACGCGCTGCTGGCTGATGACCTGAAAGGCGTGAAGCGCATCTCTCTGGATGCGGCCATGGCGTCCGGTCACGTGAAAGAGCTGGATCTGGTTCAGCCGTTCGTGGAAGGCCTGGCGGATATCGTCGATATGGCGGCCATCCAGAAAGCCGGCCTCAAGCTGGGCGTGGATCCGCTGGGCGGCTCCGGTATCGAATACTGGAAACGTATCGCCGAGCACTACAAGCTGGATCTGACCATCGTCAACGATCACGTCGATCAGACCTTCCGCTTTATGCACCTGGACAAAGACGGCGCGATCCGTATGGACTGCTCCTCCGAGTGCGCGATGGCGGGCCTGCTGGCGCTGCGTGATAAATTCGATCTGGCGTTTGCTAACGACCCCGATTATGACCGTCACGGTATCGTCACCCCTGCCGGGCTGATGAACCCGAACCACTATCTTGCGGTCGCAATTAACTATCTGTTCCAGCACCGCCCGCAGTGGGGTAAAGAGGTGGCCGTCGGTAAAACGCTGGTTTCCTCCGCGATGATCGACCGCGTGGTTGAGGCGCTGGGCCGCAAGCTGGTGGAAGTGCCGGTGGGCTTCAAATGGTTTGTTGACGGTCTGCACGACGGCAGCTTCGGCTTCGGCGGTGAAGAGAGTGCGGGCGCATCTTTCCTGCGTTTCGACGGCACGCCATGGTCAACCGATAAAGACGGCATCATCATGTGCCTGCTGGCGGCGGAAATCACCGCGGTCACCGGTAAGAACCCGCAGGAACATTACAACGAGCTGGCGGCACGCTTTGGTGCACCAAGCTATAACCGTATTCAGGCCAGCGCGACGTCAGCCCAGAAAGCGGCCCTCTCCAAACTCTCACCGGAGATGGTCAGCGCAAGCACCCTGGCGGGCGACCCGATCACCGCACGTCTGACGGCGGCACCGGGTAACGGCGCCTCCATTGGTGGACTGAAAGTGATGACTGAAAACGGCTGGTTCGCCGCTCGCCCATCCGGCACGGAAGATGCGTATAAAATCTATTGCGAAAGCTTCCTCGGCGCTGATCATCGTCAGCAGATTGAGAAAGAAGCGGTAGAGATTGTCAGCGAAGTGCTGAAAAACGCGTAAGTGCGGTTTGGGTGCGGGCTGATGCCCTCATCCTGACCCTCTCCCGAAGGGAGAGGGAGAAAACAATAAAACGGCAACCCTTGGGTTGCCGTTTTGCTTTGACCTAACTGTGCTTGTTCTTCAATTCAAACCGTGGTGACACCAGACCGTACAGCGTCCAGCCCATAAAGGTTACCATTGCCCCGTAGAGCATAGCTTCCTGGCCCGATGAGTAGAGCGCATAGAAGCTGTAAATCGCGCCAATCAGCGCCACGATATTGGCCGCGCGCGCTTTGCGCGGATCCACCTTCGCCACTTTCTGAATGATCACCAGCGCCGCCATCGACAGAATATACGGAATGATGTTCGTCACGACCGCCAGGTTGACCAGCACGTTGAACTGGCTGTTCAGCGACGGGCTAATGGTCATCAGCGACAATCCGCTCTGGAAGATGACAATCGCCAGCATGCCCTGCACCGGCGCATCGGCTTTGGTCACGCGGGAGAAGATTTTTGGGAAGTAACCTTCATCAGCCGAGGATTTAAACACCTGCGCGATGGTGAACTGCCAGCCAAGGAGTGAACCGCAGCACGACATGACCATCAGACCCATAATCACTTTCCCGACTTCCGGCGTGAACATCTGCGCGAAGGCCAGTCCGAACGGTGCCGTAGAGTTAGCAAGTTCCATGTTTGGCACAATCCCGGCAATCACGTTAGTCGAGACGATATAGATCACCGCCGCGCCCAGCGTACCGCCGAGGACCGCAATCGGCACGTTCTTTTCAGGGTTATCAACCACTTCTGCGTTCGCACAGGCGGATTCCAGACCGAGGAAGGCCCAGAGCGTCATGGCGATAGAAGAGCCGACTGCGCTGAAGAACGGCACATGGTGCGGGTTCCAGGAGTTGGCGTACAGGGTCGGGCTGAACCAGAACCAGCCGATGATGCACAGGCCGACAACCGGGATAATCACGCCCCAGACGGTGATGCTGGAGAGCTGTCCGGTGATACGTGCGCCGCCAAAGTTAGCCACGGTGCAGATCCACAGCACGCCGATGGTGGCCAGGCCAATCTGTACCGGGCTGAGCGTCACGCCAAACAGCTCCGTACCGTAGCCCACGGCGGAGATGGCAATCGCCACGTTGGCGATCAGCAGTGACACCCCGTAGGTATAGTTGGCCATAAAGTTGCCAGACTTACCAAAGGCATACTCGGCGTAGCCCCCCATGCCGCCTGACTTGCGGCTGAACATCCCGCACTTGGCAAACGCCCACGCCAGCGCCATTGAGCCTACGGCGGTCACCAGCCAGGAGATGATAGAGATGGTACCCACCTCAGCCAGTTTGGTTGGCAGCATGATAATCCCGGAGCCCATCATGTTCACCATGGTGAGGATAGTTAGCTGCACCACGCCCATCTTATTGGACTTACTCATAATTTCTCTCCTTTCAGCAGCGCGGGCTGAGCGGCGGGTTGTTTGATGACGTTACAGCGAACCTGTTTGCGGCCCTCGCACTCTTCGACGTACACACCCTGCAGCTCCGGCGCGAAGCCCGGCAGCAGGTTGATGCCTTCTTCCAGCGCCGCGAAGTAGCGCAGCACGGAGCCGCCCCAGACCTCCCCAGGGACCACGCACAATACCCCCGGCGGATAAGGAAGGGCGCCTTCCGCGGCGATGCGGCCTTCCGCGTCGCGCAGTGAAACCAGTTCAACTTCACCGCGCAGATAGGCGTAGTTGGCGTCCTGCGGGCTCATCATCACGCGTGGGAAATGGGACTTGCGGAACATCTCTTTCTGCAGCTGCTTCACGTTGTGGCGGGCATACAGGTCATGCATCTCCTGGCAGATCTGGCGCAGGGTGTAATCCGCGTAACGTTCCGGATGCTGTTTGTAGAGAGAAGGCAGGACGTCTTTCAGCGGAACATCGCTCTCGAGCAGTTTTTCGAAGCGCACCAGCTGCGCCACCAGCTGCTGCAGTTTGCCCATATCTTCCGCAGGCGTGAGCAGGAACAGGATCGAGTTGAGATCGCATTTTTCCGGCACGATGCCGTTTTCACGCAGGAAGTTAGCGAGGATAGTGGCGGGCACGCCGAAGTCGTCATACTCCCCGGTGCGGGCGTTAATGCCCGGCGTGGTTAGCAGGAGCTTGCACGGGTCGATAAAATACTGATGCTCGGCGTAGCCTTCAAAGGCGTGCCAGTTTTCACCCGGTACGAAGTGGAAGAAGCGCAGATCGGTCGCAATTTCCGCCGTGTCCCAGCTTTCCCACGGACGGCCATCCACCGTCTCCGGCACGAAGGGGCGCAGATAATGGCAGTTTTCCAGGATCAGCTTGCGCGCTTCGATACCGTTCACCACGCAGTCCATCCACATGTTGCGGCCGCTCTGGCCTTCATGCATCTTGGCGTTAATGTCCAGCGCGGCAAACAGCGGATAAAACGGGCTGGTGGAGGCGTGCATCATAAAGGCATTATTCAGCCGCTTGTGCGGGACATAGCGCTGCTGTCCTTTGATGTGGCTGTCTTTTTTATGGATTTGCGAGGTCTGGGAGAAGCCTGCCTGCTGTTTATGCACGGACTGGGTAACCAAAATCCCCGGGTCGTTTTCGTTCAGCTCCAGCAGCAGCGGAGAGCAGTCGGCCATCATCGGGATAAACTGCTCGTAACCCACCCAGGCGGAGTCAAACAGGATGTAATCACACAGGTGCCCAATCTTATCCACCACCTGACGGGCGTTGTAGATGGTGCCATCGTAAGTACCGAGCTGGATCACCGCCAGACGGAACGGACGCGCATCGCGCGCACGGCCCGGTGCAACTTCGGCCACCAGCTCGCGCAGGTACTGTTCTTCAAAACAGTGGGCGTCAATGCCGCCGATAAAGCCGTACGGGTTGCGCGCGGTTTCCAGATAGACCGGCGTTGCACCTGCCTGGAGGAGGGCACCGTGATGGTTGGATTTGTGGTTGTTGCGGTCGAACAGCACCAGGTCGCCCGGCGTGAGCAGGGCGTTAAGTACCACTTTGTTGGATGACGAGGTGCCGTTCAGCACGAAGTAGGTCTTATCGGCATTAAAGACCTTCGCCGCATGTTGCTGCGCAATGCACGGCGCGCCTTCGTGAATCAGCAGATCGCCCATCGCCACGTCGGCGTTACACAGGTCGGAGCGGAAAAGCGTCTCGCCAAAGAAATCAACGAACTGATTGCCGGCAGGATGGCGGCGGAAGAACTGGCCGCCCTGATGGCCCGGGCAGTCAAACGCGCTGTTGCCCTGCTTCACGTAGTCGACCAGGGCGCGGAAAAACAGCGGGCGCAGCTGGGTTTCATACTTTTGGGCCGCTGCTTCCAGCTGGCGTCCATAAAAGTCGTTGCTGGTGTCTGAATACTCAAATACGCCATGAATGCGCGATAAATAGTCTGCCGGAATGAATTCTTCTTTCTGCGTCGCGACAAATACGGGAATGCCAAAACCGGTGGCTTCTATTTCGTCCAGTATCCCGCCGGTAATATCACTGACCGCCAGAACAATAGCGGCGACATCGATATAATCAGAGGCTCTGACATCCACCAGTTCACGCTGGGTGGTAAAGCAATCAGGACAAGCGCGGCTGGCTGCGATTTTTAAACTTTTCATCTTTCTCTCTTTATTTTAGGTAATAAGCGTCCCTCGATTTCTTGCAAGAAAGAAATCGATAATTTTCCGGAAAAAAAGCAAAGGGTGGCCGCTGATTAAAATCAGTACATTGCTTTTTTGATGATTGAAATTCAGTCCGCCCGGTGCGGATGAGTCTGAATCAAGATGAATGAGCGCACGAGTTCACAGGCAAAGACCTGTAAAATAAGATGTTTCAGGATAACCTGTAAGCGAGTGCGCCAGAAGTCGAAGGACTACCGGGCATTAAAGAGATGAAAGTCAAAGCAGTTTCGGTGGGCAAACATCATGATATGCGTTGTCCGCCTTATATGGGGCATTAAGCGATTGTTGTTTTCCATGTTTCATTTTCCTTTCAGTAATTGAAAGCATGGTCATTTTATCCAGGAAAAAGCGATTAACTGTGAACGAGATCACCGTTAACCGATCAATTCAGAAATAAATATTCATTTTGGATGAATATGGCAGATCAAAATTCTGATTTGTTGGTGTTGCGTTAACAGGTTGTATTATCAATGTTTTAAATGAGCAAAAATAGCCCGTAAAAATAACGTATGGGTTATTTGTGAAATATTGTCTGAGGTATTTCGGTTTTATTTAAAAATAAAATGAATAGTTATTCAAAGCATAAACCGATAACCGATACCGGTTTCAGTTAATAGATGGCGAGGGCGAGCGGGGTCGACTTCGAGTTTCTGACGAAGATGTCCCATATATATGCGTAAATAGTGACTATGCTCCACGGCGTTGGGTCCCCACACCTGACTTAACAGCTGGCGCTGGGTGAGAACCTTGCCGTGGTTGTTGAGCAGCACGGCGAGCAGGCGAAACTCGATTGGCGTGAGGTGAATTTCCTCTTCGCCGCGCACAATGCGCCGCGCGGCCAGGTCAACCCGGATATCCCCAAACGCGTAGGTTGGATCGGCAGGCGTGGTGGCGCTGTGGCGACGCAGCGCCACGCGAAGGCGAGCCTGAAGCTCGCCGATACCAAACGGTTTAATCAGATAGTCATCCGCCCCGGCATCCAGCGCGGCGATTTTATCCGTCTCTTCAGTACGGGCGGAGAGCACGAGGATCGGCATCTGGCTCCACTGGCGGACTTCACGAATAAAATCGATGCCGTCGCCGTCCGGGAGTCCAAGATCGAGGATCACCAGGTCCGGCTTGCGGGTGGCGGCCTCAATTAAACCCCGCTGAAGCGTACCCGCATCATGAACGCGCAGACCGTCTCCTTCCAGCGCAGCGCGCAGAAAACGGCTAATGGCGATCTCATCTTCAACAATCAGAACGTTGATCACAAATCCTCTGGTAATTCATTAAGTTCTGGCGGGGTTTCCAGAGGAAGTGTAACACAAAACCGCGCGCCGCCTTCGGGACGATTCACTGCGGAAATGGACCCGCCGTGGACGTCAATGATCGCCTGGCATATTGCCAGCCCCAGCCCCACGCCCGGAATGGCCGACTCCTTATTGCCGCGTGCGAATTTCTCGAAAATAGCCAACTCCTGCCCGGCTGGAATGCCGGGGCCGGTATCCCAGACGTTAAGGCGAAGCGCGCCATCTTCCACTGTCGCATCAACGCCAATTTGAGCACTGGCGCCCGCATATTTGCCGGCATTTTCCAGCAGGTTGATCAGCACCCGTTCAAACAGCGGACCATCGACATGAATTAACGTCAGGGGCTCGGGCATGTTCAGCGCGATATGTCGCCCGCCCAGACCGGGTTCGAGCATTTTCAGCGCGCTGCCCACCACCTCTTCCAGCGTGAGCCACTCTTTTTTGAGGTTAAAACCGCCCGACTGGATACGCGCCATGTCGAGCAGGTTATTCACCAGGCGCGTGGTATTCAGCACATGCTGGCGGATCTCGCTGGCCTGAAGGGCATGTTTAGAGCCTTCCGCCGCCAGGTCCAGCGTCAGAATTTCTGACTGGCCGAACAGGACGGTGAGCGGGGTACGCAGATCGTGAGACAGCGCCGCCAGCAGCGAGTTACGAATGCTTTCACGCTCGCTCGCCAGACGGGCCTGTTCCTCGCTGGCGGTGAGGGCCAGCCTCTCCAGCGCGCTGGCCACCAGTAGGGTAAAGGTCTCCAGCAGTCTCTGCTGTTCGGGGATCATCAGCTGGCGCAGGTTGGAAGGCTCCACGATGACCAGCCCCTGATTTTTATCGGCGCTGCGCAGCGGCAGAATTTGATAGGGAACGCCGGGGAGGGTGTCGGTCCCTGCGCCCGCCGGTAAGCCTTTGTCAAAGCTCCAGCGCGCGATGGCTTCGTCCCAGGGCGTCATGCCTGAGGCCGACGTCAGCGGGCGCAGCTTGCCGTGTTCGTCCGGAAGTAAAATCAGGTTGCTGGCATGAAACGTCGAGCGGATAAACTGCTCGCTGGTCTGTACGATATCCAGCGGCGTGCGGCCCACCGCCAGCGATTTCGACATCTCATAGAGATGGCGCGTGCGCTGTTCGCGATAGCGGGCGATACGCGCCTGATAGCGCACGCCCGCCGTCAGATTGCCGATCACCAGCCCGACGGTGAGCATCACGGCAAAGGTGAGGATGTACTGCACGTCCGAGACGGCGAGCGTCCCGCGGGGAGCAATAAAGAACAGATCGAAGCTGATGACGTTAATCACCGTCGCCAGGACCGACGGCCAGCGCCCGTAAAAGAGCGCCACCACCACCACGCCGAGAAGGTAGATCATCACCAGGTTGGCGGCGTCAAACGCAATCAGCCACTGGCTGGCAATCACGGTAATCAGGGCGCAGAGCACGACGGCGACAAGACAGCCGCGAAGCTGAATGCGCCATTTATCGCTGAAGGTGCGGCTGTCCGGCGCACGATTGGGTAAGGGGGTAGGTTTGTCGTCCAGCGCCACGATCACCAGATCCAGATCCGGCGCGCGACGGGCCAGCTTGTCGGCAAATGATTCGCGGCTAAACCAGCGGCGATGCTGACGACGACCAATGACGATTTTCCCCAGGTTATGCTCGCGCGCGTAGCGCAGAATGGCTTTATCTTCCTGAGGATCGGAAAGGGTGGCGGTTTCCGCACCCAGCTCCTGCGCAAGGCGCAGCGAACTCAGTATCGCGCGACGCTGGTTTTCGGGCAGCGCGTGCAGCTGCGGCGTTTCGACATACACCGCATGCCAGACGCTGCCAAATTTGGCAGCCAGGCGCGCGGCGGTGCGGACAAGCTTTTCATTGCCGCTGCCGTGGCCCACGCACAGCAGGATGGCGTCCCGCGTGTGCCAGACGCGTTCCTGGCCCTGCAGGTCGCGCCAGGCGCGCATCTGATCGTCCACCCGGTCGGCGGTTCGGCGCAGGGCCAGCTCGCGCAGGGCTATCAGGTTGCCTTTACGGAAGAAATGTTCGATGGCGCGCTCGGCCTGACCGGCGATATAGACTTTGCCTTCGTGCAGGCGCTGGCGCAAATCATCGGGCGGCAGGTCGACCAGCACCACCTCGTCTGCGGAATCGAAGAAGGGATCGGGCACTGTTTCGCGCACCTGAATGCCGGTCACGCCGCTGACCACGTCGTTCAGGCTTTCGAGATGCTGAACGTTAACCGTCGTGAACACATCGATACCGGCTTCAAGTAACTCTTCAACGTCCTGCCAGCGTTTGGGGTGGCGCGAGCCTGGCGCATTGCTGTGCGCCAGCTCGTCCATCAGGATAAGCGCGGGGCGGCGGGCGAGGGCGGCATCGAGATCGAATTCAGTGACTAACCGACCGCGATGGCTGATGCGGCGGGGCGGCTGGGTTGCCAGCCCCTTCAGCAGTGATGCCGTCTCTTTACGTCCGTGGGTTTCAACCACGCCGATCAGAATATCGAGCCCCTGCGCCCGAAGCCGCTGGGCTTCCGTCAGCATAGCGAAGGTTTTCCCGACGCCCGCGCAGGCGCCGAAGAAAATTTTCAGTTTGCCGCGATGGGCTTCAGCCGTCTGTTCAAGCAGCCTGTCCGGATCCGGGCGCATGGGCTCGTCGGTCATTTAGTTTTTCCTTAGCGCGTCCAGCGCCAGATTCAGCTCAACAATATTTACCACGGGCATGCCGATGAAGCTGACCAGCGGCTTTTGCGTGTGCACGGCAATCAGCTGGCTCACCTGTTCGACGGTCAGCTGACGGGCGGCGGCGACGCGCGGGATCTGCCATGCCACGGCTGCTGGCGTCAGGCTGTAGTCCAGCCCGCTGGCCGAGGCGGTCACCAGCTCCACGGGAACGTCACGGCTGGCCTGTGGATTCGCGGCACGCAGGGCAGCCACGCGCTCAGTAACGGCTTTATCAAGCTCGGGGTTGCTGCCCGCCAGGTTACTGCCGCCGGATGCCATCGGATTATACGGGCTTTCGGCAGTGGCGGAAGGGCGTCCCTGGAAGTAGCGGGCATCCGTAAAGTTCTGACCAATCAGGCGAGACCCGCGGTTTTCACCGTTTTGCATAATCAGCGAGCCGTTAGCCTGATCCTTAAACCACCACTGGCCCAGCGCGGTGGTCACCAGCGGGTACAGCCCGCCGGTAATGAGAGACAGCAGAATAAACAGAAGTATAGCGGGGCGTAACATCGTCATTTGATTCACCTTTTAAACCAGGCCGAACAGCGTCAACAGCAGGTCGATAACCTTGATGCCGACGAAGGGCACCACCAGCCCGCCCAGGCCGTAAATCCACAGGTTGCGGCGCAGCATGGCCGCCGCCGTGAGCGGCTTATAGCTCACGCCCTTCAGCGCCAGCGGGATCAGGAAGACAATAATCAGGGCGTTAAAGATCACTGCGCTCAGAATGGCCGAGGCCGGAGAATGCAGGTGCATTACGTTCAGGGCGTTTAATTGCGGATAGGTCGCAGCAAACGCGGCCGGAATGATGGCGAAATACTTCGCCACGTCGTTAGCGATACTGAACGTGGTCAGCGAGCCGCGCGTCATCAGCATCTGCTTGCCGATGTGTACCACTTCAATCAGTTTGGTCGGGTTAGAGTCGAGGTCGACCATGTTGCCCGCCTCTTTGGCTGCCTGCGTACCGGAGTTCATCGCCACCGCCACGTCGGCCTGCGCGAGGGCTGGAGCATCGTTGGTCCCGTCACCGGTCATCGCCACCAGACGGCCTTCCGCCTGATACTGACGAATCAGTGCCAGCTTGGCTTCCGGTGTGGCTTCGGAAAGGAAATCATCCACGCCCGCTTCGGCGGCAATCGCCGCGGCGGTAAGACGGTTATCCCCGGTGATCATCACCGTTTTGATCCCCATCTTACGCAGCTGGGCAAAGCGCTCCTTGATGCCGCCTTTGACGATATCCTTCAGCGCAATCACCCCGAGTACGCGCGCGCCTTCGGCCACCACCAGCGGCGTTGCCCCCTGACGGGCCACGCTTTCAACCAGGTTGTCCACTTCCGGTGGGAAGTGACCGTTGTTGGCCTCGATGTGGCGGCGGATCGCGTCAACCGAGCCTTTACGGATCATGCGATCCTGGATGTTGATGCCGCTCATGCGGGTTTGCGCCGTGAAGGGTACGAACGTGGCGTGCAGGCTCTGAACGTCGCGCTGGCGCAGGTTAAAGCGCTGCTTGGCGAGGATCACAATGCTGCGGCCTTCCGGGGTTTCATCAGCAAGCGAGGAGAGCTGCGCGGCATCCGCCAGCGTTTTTTCATCCACGCCCGGTGCGGGTAGGAAATCTGACGCCTGACGGTTACCGAGGGTAATGGTCCCGGTTTTATCCAGCAGCAACACATCCACGTCACCGGCGGCTTCTACAGCACGCCCGCTGGTGGCGATGACGTTGGCACCGAGCATGCGGCTCATGCCGGCCACACCGATGGCCGACAGCAGGCCGCCGATGGTGGTGGGGATCAGACAAACCAGCAGCGCCACCAGCACCGTGACGGTGACCGCGGTACCGCCATACGCAGAGAACGGCCACAGCGTCGCGGTTGCCAGCAGGAAGACAATGGTCAAGGCCACCAGCAGGATGGTCAGGGCAATTTCGTTTGGCGTTTTACGGCGCTGTGCGCCTTCCACCATGGCGATCATCCTGTCGAGGAAGGTTTCACCCGGGTTAACGCTGCACTGGATCACCAGCCAGTCGGAGAGAATGCGCGTCCCGCCCGTCACGGAGGCGAAATCACCGCCGGATTCACGGATAACCGGCGCGGATTCCCCGGTGATGGCGCTTTCATCCACCGATGCGCCCCCTTCAATGACTTCGCCGTCGCAAGGGATGATGTCACCGGCTTCAACCAGCACCACATCGCCTTTACGCAGTTCATCTGCCGGAACGTGGTCCATCTGAGCGCCGTATTTCGGTTCCCGTAGCTTGCGCGCGAAGGCGGTTTTTTTCACCCCTTTCAGGCTGTTGGCCTGGGCTTTACTCCGGCCTTCCGCCAGCGCTTCCGCAAAGTTGGCGAACAGCACGGTAAACCACAGCCACAGGCTGATGGCGCCGGTAAACATCGCATTTCCCGGCATATGGCCCGTTCCCATGGCAATCGCCAGGGCGGTGGTCAGGACGCTTCCCGCCCAGACGATAAACATCACCGGGTTGTGCCACTGCACGCGCGGGCTCAGCTTTTTCACCGCATCCATGAGCGCCTGGCGAACTAATGACGGTTCGAACAGGGCCAGTTGTTTACGACTCATGACAATTTCTCCGCAAAATCAGCGTAAAGAGAGGTATTCCGCGACCGGGCCTAACGCGAGGGCGGGGATAAAGGTCAGGGCGCCGACCAGCAACACGGTGCCCGTCAGCAGGCCGATAAACAGCGCGCCGTGGGTCGGTAATGTCCCGGTAGTGGTCGGTTGGATTTTTTTGTTCACCAACGATCCGGCTATCGCCATAACCAGCACAATGATCCCGAAGCGGCCCACGAACATGCAGAACGCCAGCAGACAGTTCCAGAACGGAGAGTTGGCGCTTAGGCCTGCAAAGGCGCTGCCGTTGTTGTTGGCGGCAGAGGAGACGGCATACAGCACTTCACTAAAACCGTGAATGCCGGGGTTAAAGATGCCGCTGCGTCCGGCCTCGGTCATCAGCGCCAGCGCGGTGCCGAGCAGCACGAGAGCCGGGGTGACCAGAATCGCCAGCGCGGTTAATTTCATCTCGCGAACGTCGATTTTTTTACCCAGATATTCCGGCGTGCGGCCAATCATCAGACCGGCAATAAACACCGCCAGCAGCACGAACAGCAGCATGCCGTAAAGACCGGAGCCCACGCCGCCAAACACCACCTCGCCAATCTGCATCAGCCACATCGGGATCATGCCACCCAGCGCCGTAAAGGAATCATGCATGGCATTGACGGCCCCGCACGAAGCTGCCGTGGTGACCACCGCATACAGGCTGCTGGCGAGAATGCCAAAGCGGCTCTCTTTACCTTCCATGTTGATCGCGCTATCGGCACCGAGTGAGAGGAAGTGCGGGTTACCCTGCCATTCGGCCCACATCACCAGCGCAACACAGACCACAAAGATCAGCGACATGGTCCAGAGCAGGGTACGGCCCTGACGGCGATCGTTAACTACGTCACCAAAGGCAAAGCAGAGCGCGGCGGGGATCAGGAAAATCGCCAGCATCTGCACAAAATTAGTCAGGGCGGTCGGGTTTTCAAACGGGTGCGAGGAGTTGGCGTTGAAGAAGCCCCCGCCGTTCGTTCCGAGCATTTTGATGGCTTCCTGCGACGCCACTGGCCCCATCGGCAGGAGCTGTTTTGCGCCTTCCAGCGAGGTATATGGCGCGTAAGGCAGCAGGTTTTGCAGGCTGCCCTGCTGAATGAAGAACAGCGCGATCAGCAGCGCAATCGGCAGCAGGATCCACAGCGTAATGCGCGTCAGGTCTACCCATGCGTTACCCAGCGTACTCACTTTCTGACGCGCAAACGCACGCGTCAGCGCGAAGATCACCGCAATACCGCTGGCGGCAGAGAGGAAGTTCTGCACGGTTAGCCCGACCATCTGGCTGAAGTAGCTGAGCGTGGTTTCACCAGCATAGGACTGCCAGTTGGTGTTAGTGACAAAACTGACTGCCGTGTTAAGCGCGAGATGCCAGGACAGGCCCGGTAACTGTTGCGGATTCAAAGGCAGGATACCCTGCAACATCAGCATGGCAAAAAGCGCAATGAGCCCGACGATGTTCAGCAGCAGAATGGCGATCAGATAGTCACGCCAGTTCATCTCCCGATCGTCTATACCCAGTACGCGCCAGATCCCTTTTTCAACGCTTCCCGTTCCGGGCAGGGGAACGTTATTGATTAGCCGTGCCAGCCCCGAGCCCAGTGGCCTTGCCAGAACGAACAACACCACTAAGAAACTGGCAATAAGCAAAAACGCCTGAGCAGCCATCAGAATGCCTCCGCATTAATCAGGGCATAAACCAGATAACCCAATAACAGGAACACCAGCACGATGCCGGCAATAAGACCTGCACTCACAATCCACCTCCGGGTGACTTTTGTTGTTGTGCTAACGGTAGGATTTCTGGCGCAAAGATTTCGCAAAAATGAGAAGGGCGGGTGTAAAAAAAGTATAAAAATGGCAAAGCCCACAATTTAACTATTGATAAGTAAATCGTTAACTTTTTTGTAACTTAATTACGGCGTGAATGTAAATTTTCGCTAAACGGACGAAAATAAGTGGTCGGATGAGTAGTAAAATTACAAACAAAGCGATATTATTTTAGCCAGGTCACAGATTTTGAATTTTCCGGATGACGTTTCCGGCCAACTATAGGGGAGAAAAATATGGATCTTTATAAAGAGTTTCCGGCTCATATCGTGTTCATGCGCCGCGCTTTCGCCGTAGTGGCTGGCGTGCTGGCTCTGCCGGTGATGCTGTTCTGGAAAGATCGTGCGCGTTTTTATAGCTATCTGCACCGCGTCTGGGCGAAAACCAGCGAGAAGCCGGTGTGGATGGATCAGGCCGAGAAAGCGACCTGCGACTTTTACTAAGACTACACACAGCAATAAAAAAACCGCCAACAGCAATGTGGCGGTTTTTTTGTCCCTTCGGATTCGCGGTCCGTTGGGTGGTCTTGCAGCCCCTACCCGGGATTTTTATCATACCCTCCTGTAAGCAGATGGCAATCCCTGGAAGCCTTTATAAAATCCTAATTTTCTTCGAGTATCTTACCTTTGCAACGGATGTTCATTATGATGCGGCGTCCCTTTCCGCCATCTCGCAAATGGGCATCGGTCCTGGGAAAGGTATTTTTACAGCCGTAAAGCAGTCCGCCTACCCGGGCTTGTGTCCACCGACTTATCACCGGTGGTGAACGGTGGAGCGGTTAGCAGCAGAGACCGCATAATGAAACGCTATTTTTGCATCGCGTTCATTGTCGCAAGCGTACTCGTTGTCAAAAGTGATGAACCGATCGGGTTTGTTGCATTTACCACGATAGCGCAAGACAAGTAGCGTTAAGGCCGCCTCGGGCGGCCTTTTTTATTTCATCCGGTCTACACTTCATGGCAAAGTACAGTAAAAGCGCGCCGCTTTTTCCTTTGGTGGCGTGCCCTTACGGACATAATGGATATTTGCCTGGAGTTTTATGCCCACCCATCTGGTTTGGTTTCGCGCGGACCTGCGCGTACATGACAACTTCGCACTCGCGGCAGCCTGCCGTTCCGATGACGCCAGCGTGCTGGCGCTGTTTATCGCTACGCCTGAACAGTGGCAGCAGCATGATATGGCCCCGCGGCAGGCGGCTTACCTCAAATCGCATCTGAACGATCTGCAACACTCACTTGCTGAAAAAGGTATCCCGCTGATCTACAAAGAGGTCAGTGACTTTGCCGCGCAGCTTAAGATGTTGCGGGAGGTATGTCAGCAGAACGGCGTCACGCATCTTTTTTATAACTACCAGTACGAGCTGAACGAACGGCTGAGGGATCGCCAACTGGAGAACATTCTGGGCGAGGTTGTTTGTGAAGGATTTGATGACAGCGTAATGCTGGCACCGGGCAGCGTCATGACCGGCGGCCATGAAATGTATAAAGTGTTCACGCCGTTTAAAAATGCTTTTGTTAAACGTCTGAAAGAGGCGCTGCCGGAGTGCGTACCCGCACCCGCAGCCAGAGGGGAAGCCATAACCACGCTGCCTGAATTAACGTTTAACTATCCCCAACAGACATTCGATGAGCTTCTGTTCCCCGCAAACGAGAAGGCAGCAATTGCGAAGCTGCGCCAGTTTTGCAAACAGGGCGCGGGAGAGTACGAGGCGCGCAGGGATTTCCCGGCGATTGAAGGGACAAGCCGCTTATCGGCAAGCCTGGCGCTGGGCGTGCTCTCTCCTCGTCAGTGTCTACACCGTCTTCTGGCCGAGCAGCCGCAGGCGATGGACGGTGGGGCGGGTTCGGTGTGGCTGAACGAACTCATCTGGCGTGAATTTTATCGGCATCTGATGACGTATCATCCCGCTCTCTGTAAGCATCGTCCGTTCATTCCCTGGACCGACAACGTAAAATGGCAGCACGATGAGGCACTTTTACAGGCCTGGCAAAAAGGGGAGACGGGCTATCCGATTGTTGATGCTGCCATGCGCCAGCTGAATGAAACCGGGTGGATGCACAACCGCCTGCGAATGATTACCGCCAGCTTTCTGGTGAAGGATCTGCTTATCGACTGGCGTATCGGAGAGCGCTATTTTATCTCTCAGCTGATCGACGGCGATCTCGCTGCGAATAACGGCGGCTGGCAGTGGGCGGCCTCTACCGGCACCGATGCGGCTCCCTATTTCAGGATTTTTAATCCGACCACTCAGGGACAAAAATTTGATGCCAACGGCGACTTTATCCGCCGCTGGTTGCCCGCGCTTAGGAACGTTCCTGCGAAAGCGATCCACGACCCGTGGGCATGGGCGGATAAACAGGGCGTAAAGCTCGATTATCCCCGCCCGATTGTTGACCATAAACAGGCGCGTGTCGCCACGCTGGCAGCGTACGAAGCCGCCAGAAAAGTTTGAGAGCATAAAGATGAAAAACAGCGAACTGGAACGCCTGATTAACGAAAAACTCAATACCGCCTCCTTTAGCGACTACGGTCCTAATGGCCTGCAGGTAGAAGGGCGCGAAACGGTGCAGAAAATTATCACCGGCGTCACGGCAAGCCAGGCGCTGCTGGACGAGGCTGTCCGTCAGGAGGCCGATGCGGTGATTGTCCATCACGGTTACTTCTGGAAAAACGAATCACCGATTATTCGCGGCATGAAGCGCAACCGCCTGAAAACGTTGCTGGCAAATGACATCAACCTGTACGGTTACCACCTGCCGTTGGACGCACATCCGGAGCTTGGTAACAACGTTCAGCTTGCCCGACTGTTGGGGATTACCGTAATGGGCGAAATCGAGCCGCTGGTGCCGTGGGGCGAGCTGGCGATGCCGGTTCCGGGGCTGGAACTGGCTTCCTGGATTGAAGCGCGCCTGGGGCGTCGTCCGCTGTGGAGCGGCGATACCGGTCCGGATACGGTGAAGCGTGTTGCCTGGTGCACCGGAGGCGGGCAGGGCTTTATCGACAGCGCCGCGCGCTTCGGTGTCGATGCCTTTATCACCGGCGAGGTTTCCGAGCAGACCATTCATTCGGCGCGTGAACAGGGGCTGCATTTTTACGCGGCAGGCCATCATGCCACCGAGCGCGGCGGCATTCGCGCCCTCAGCGAGTGGCTGACGGAAAATACCGATCTGGATGTGACCTTTATTGATATTCCTAACCCGGCCTGATGAGAGGTGCCTGAGTGCAGCGAGCGCGTTGTTATCTTCTGGGAGAAACGGCAGTGGTTCTGGAACTCGAGCCGCCGGTGACCCTTGCCACGCAAAAGCGTATCTGGCGGCTAACCCAGCGTCTGGTCGATCTGCCGGAGGTGGTTGAAGCCATTCCGGGGATGAATAACATCACGGTGGTGCTGCGTAGTCCGCATACGCTGGCGCTGGATGCCATTGAACGTTTACAGCGCTGGTGGGAAGAGAGCGAGGCGCTGGAGCCGGAATCGCGTGCCATTGAGATCCCGGTCGTTTATGGCGGTACGGGGGGACCGGATCTTGGTGTGGTCGCAGACCACTGCGGGCTCACCGAAAAGCAGGTTGTTGAGTTGCACAGTTCGGTTGACTACGTCGTCTGGTTCCTGGGATTCCAGCCCGGATTCCCGTATCTGGGGGGATTATCTCCCCGGCTGCATACGCCGCGCCGCGCTGAGCCGCGCCTGAGCGTACCGGCGGGGACGGTGGCTATCGGTGGCGAGCAGACCGGCGTTTATCCGCTGACATCGCCCGGTGGATGGCAGCTTATCGGGCATACCGCCACCCCGTTATTTGAACCCGTGCTGGAGACGCCGATACTCCTGCGGCCCGGCGACACCCTTCGCTTTATCCCGCAGAAGGAGGGGGTATGTTAACGCTTATTCGCGCCGGGCTTTACACCTCCGTACAGGATGCCGGGCGCTTTGGCATGCGTCAGTCCGGCGTGAGCTATTGTGGTGCGCTGGACCGTCCAGCGCTGGAAATCGCTAATGTGCTGGTGGGCAACCCCGGCAGCACGGCGGCGCTCGAAATTACGCTCGGCCAGTGTGTCATTGAGTTTGGTCAGGAGACCTGGTTCGCGCTCACCGGCGCAGGCTGTGATGCCATGCTGGACGGCAAAGCGGTGTGGACCGGCTGGCGTCTGCGGGCGAAAGCCGGACAGCGTCTGACCTTAAAGCGTCCTCTGCACGGCGTGCGTAGCTATCTTGCGGTGGCTGGCGGCATTGATGTGCCTGACGTGCTGGGCTCATCCAGTACCGATCAGAAAGCCGGGATTGGCGGTCACGAAGGACGGTTGTTGCGCGATGGCGATCGCCTGGCGATTAAGCCCTCTTCGCGTCACTTCTCGACGGCTCAGGGGGTAAAACAACTCCTCTGGGGAAACCAGATCCGCGCCTTACCGGGGCCGGAATATCATGAGTTCGACGAGGCCTCAAAAGAGTCCTTCTGGCGCTCGCCGTGGAAGCTCAGTCCGCAGAGTAACCGTATGGGTTATCGTCTGCAGGGGCAGCCGCTGATCCGGACGACCGACAGAGAACTGCTCTCCCACGGTTTATTGCCAGGGGTTATTCAGGTTCCGGGCAACGGGCAACCGATCGTCTTAATGAACGACGCGCAGACGACGGGGGGCTACCCGCGAATTGCCTGCATCATTGAAGCCGATCGCTACCATCTGGCGCAAATTCCCCTCGGACAGCCGATTCACTTCGTTCAATGTTCGCTGGAGGAGGCGCTAAAGGCGCGGCAGGATCAGCAGCGCTATCTCGAACAGCTGGCGTGGAGGCTCGATGGTAAAGATTGATTTGAATGCCGATCTGGGCGAGGGCGGCAGCGCCGATGCGGCGCTGATGACGCTGGTCTCCTCGATCAATATCGCCTGCGGCTTCCACGCGGGCGATGCGCAAACCATGCTAGAGAGCGTGCGTAACGCCATCAAAAACGGCGTCGCGATAGGCGCACATCCGAGCTACCCTGACCGGGAAAACTTTGGCCGCACCGCGATGGACCTGCCGCCTGAGACGGTTTACGCTCAGGTGCTCTACCAGATTGGCGCGCTGGAGGCGATGGTGCGCGCTGAGAACGTTGTGCTGCGCCACGTGAAGCCGCACGGCATGCTCTATAACCAGGCGGCGAAAGATCCGGCGCTGGCGGAGGCGATTGCCCGCGCGGTACGCGATTGCAACCCGCAGCTGATTCTGGTTGGCCTGGCGGGCAGCGAGCTTATTCGTGCCGGAGAACGGCTGGGGCTGACCACGCGGCAGGAGGTGTTTGCCGATCGGGGATACATGCCTGATGGCAGCCTTGTACCGCGTACGCAGGCCGGTGCGCTGATTACCGATGAAGCGAAAGCGCTGGCCCAGACGCTGGAGATGGTGCGCTACGGGCGAGTGACCGCCGTGGATGGCACAACGGCGCACGTTCAGGCTGATACGGTATGTTTGCACGGCGATGGCGAGCATGCGCTCCAGTTCGCGCGCCGCCTGCGGGCCGCGTTCGCTGAAGAGGGCATTCTTGTCAGCGCAGATTAATCATGAAAGGACAGAAAAATGCCAGAAGGCCCGGAGATCCGCCGCGCGGCGGATAGCCTCGAGGCGGCGATAAAGGGCAAACCGCTGACGGAGGCCTGGTTTGCTTTTCCTCAACTGAAACCGTTTGAATCACAGCTGGTGGGGCAGTCGGTAACGCATATTGAAACGCGCGGCAAAGCATTGCTCACGCATTTTTCCCATAACCTGACGTTATACAGCCATAACCAGCTTTACGGCGTCTGGCGCGTGGTGGAGGCGGGTGAACAGCCGCAAACGAAACGCGTGCTGCGCGTCAGGCTGCAAACGGCGGATAAGGCGATCCTGCTCTATAGCGCCTCTGATATCGAAATGTTAACGCCTGAGCAGGTGCTCACGCACCCGTTCTTACAGCGGGTTGGGCCGGACGTGCTGGATATGCGCCTGACGGCGAGCGATGTGAAGGCCCGGCTGTTATCGCCTGCATTCCGCAACCGGCAGTTTTCCGGCCTGTTTCTTGACCAGGCCTTTCTGGCCGGGCTTGGCAACTACCTGCGGGTGGAAATCCTCTGGGAAGTCGGGCTGGCGCCGCAGCATAAAGCCTCTCAGCTGAGCGATGAACAGCTGGAGGCGCTGTCCCACGCGCTGCTGGACATCCCGCGGCTGTCGTACAACACGCGCGGCGTAGTGGATGAAAACAAGCATCACGGGGCGCTGTTCCGCTTTAAGGTGTTTCATCGGGCGGGGAAAAAGTGCGAGCGGTGCGGCGGGATTATCGACAGGATGATGCTCTCTTCAAGACCCTTCTACTGGTGCCCGCACTGCCAGAAATAAAAGTAAAACGGTAACCCTTGGGTTACCGTTTTTAATGTTTTCACCCTCTCCCTGTGGGAGAGGTCCGGGGTGAGGGCATCAGGCCGCACCCAACATCTTTTAGCGCTTCAGATCAGACTTAAAATCACGCTGCTCGTAGCCGGTATACAGCTGACGAGGACGCGCGATCTTCATGCCTTCGCTGTGCATTTCGTTCCAGTGCGCAATCCAGCCTACGGTACGCGCCATAGCGAAGATCACGGTGAACATGGAAGACGGAATGCCCATCGCTTTCAGAATAATGCCAGAGTAGAAATCAACGTTCGGGTAGAGTTTCTTCTCGATGAAGTACGGGTCGTTCAGCGCGATGTGTTCCAGCTCCATCGCCACTTCCAGCAGATCATCTTTGGTACCCAGCTCTTTCAGCACTTCGTGGCAAGTCTCACGCATCACGGTGGCGCGCGGGTCGTAGTTTTTGTAAACACGGTGACCGAAGCCCATCAGGCGGAAGGAGTCATTCTTGTCTTTCGCGCGACGCACGAACTCAGGAATGTGCTCAACGGTGCTGATCTCTTCCAGCATCTTCAGTGCCGCTTCGTTCGCGCCGCCGTGCGCCGGTCCCCACAGGGAGGCGATGCCCGCAGCGATACAGGCGAACGGGTTCGCGCCGGAAGAGCCTGCGGTACGGACGGTTGAGGTAGAGGCGTTCTGTTCGTGGTCAGCGTGCAGGATCAGAATACGGTCCATCGCGCGTTCCAGAACCGGGTTCACTTCGTACTCTTCGCACGGCGTGGAGAACATCATGCGCAGGAAGTTACCCGCGTAGGAGAGGTCGTTGCGCGGATACACAAACGGCTGGCCGATGGAGTATTTGTAGCACATCGCCGCCATGGTAGGCATTTTGGACAGCAGACGGTAAGCGGCGATTTCACGGTGACGCGGGTTATTCACGTCAAGGGAGTCGTGGTAGAACGCTGCAAGCGCACCGGTAATACCGCACATCACCGCCATTGGGTGAGAGTCACGACGGAACGCATGGAACAGACGGGTAATCTGCTCATGGATCATGGTG
Organism: Enterobacter sp. PI-10; assembly: GCF_027947695.1. NCBI lineage: Bacteria > Pseudomonadati > Pseudomonadota > Gammaproteobacteria > Enterobacterales > Enterobacteriaceae > Enterobacter > Enterobacter sp. PI-10. Next base: position 450,685 of record NZ_JAJNOG010000001.1, read on the forward strand.
TGACGGGTCACGGTGGTTTTAAATTCATCGAACTGGGCCTGCGTCGGTTTTTCGCCGTTCAGCAGGATGTAGCACACTTCCAGGTAGTTGGATTCGGTGGCTAACTGATCGATAGGGAAGCCGCGATGGAGCAGGATACCTTCGTCACCGTCAATGAAGGTGATTTTGGATTCGCAAGATGCGGTAGAGGTAAATCCAGGGTCAAAGGTGAACATCCCTTTGGAACCCAGCGTACGGATATCAATAACATCCTGACCGAGCGTGCCTTTTAGCACATCCAGTTCAATAGCAGTGTCACCATTTAGGGTGAGCGTTGCCTTTGTATCAGCCATTTACGGTCTCCTTAGCGCCTTATGCTTAAGACTGCGCTTTACCGGATTTGCTTTCAGCTGTTAATCACCGTTACCAGATTGTTATTTGGCTTACCGCTCAGCTCACGAGGACAAACCAGGGTACAGAGCTATGGCGCCTTGCAGGTAAACGAATGAAATATCAGTGAAACAACAGCAAATCAGCGTTTTTGCAGTCCGAATTATTCAAACCTGTATATCACTAATAACTGTCCTGATAACTTCGGTCAATACCATCACACTGTTACATAACTATTTGTCAGGTGAAAGAGAGACCTCATAACTTTTGCGCATTATATGCCTTTTCTGATGACGTTTGTAACAATATTGTTTAACATTTGTCAAATCAGATGATTAAAAATTAAAAAGATGTTGTTATCGTGACCCTGATCACTGTTCCAGAGAAAACCCGACAAACTGTATGTAGGTTAATTGTAATGATTTTGTGAACGGCCTATACTGCCGCCAGGTCTCCGGAACACCCTGCAATCCCGAGCCACCCAGCGTTGTAACGTGTCGTTTAAGCATCTGGAAGCAGTGTTTTGCATGACGCGCAGTTATAGAAAAGGAACGCTGCTTGACCCGCATCGCAGTCCGGAGGAAGGAAACAATAAGAACAGCATGTGGGCGTTATTCATGATAAGAAATGTGAAAAAACAAAGACCTGTCAATCTGGATCTCAAAACGATCCGGTTCCCCGTAACAGCAATAGCGTCCATTCTGCACCGTGTTTCTGGTGTGATTACGTTTGTGGCGGTCGGTATTCTGCTGTGGTTACTGGGCACCAGCCTCTCTTCCCCTGAAGGATTCCTCCAGGCCTCTGCCATCATGAACAGCTTCTTCGTGAAATTCATCATGTGGGGCATTCTGACCGCGCTGGCGTACCACGTCGTCGTGGGTGTTCGCCATATGCTGATGGACTTTGGCTACCTGGAAGAGACTTTCGAAGCCGGGAAACGCTCCGCTAACATTTCATTTGTGATTACTGTCGTGCTTTCACTTCTCGCAGGAGTTCTCGTATGGTAAGCAACGCCTCCGCATTAGGACGCAACGGCGTACATGACTTCATTCTGGTCCGTGCTACCGCCATCGTTCTCACTCTTTACATCATCTATATGATCGGTTTCTTCGCGACCAGCGGCACGCTGACGTGGGAAATCTGGAGTGGGTTCTTCGGATCCGCCTTCACCAAAGTGTTCACCCTGCTGGCCCTGTTCTCTATCCTTATTCATGCATGGATTGGCATGTGGCAGGTGTTGACCGATTACGTTAAACCGCTGGCGATTCGCCTCCCACTGCAGCTGGCCATTGTGGTTGCACTGGTGGTTTACGTTATTTATGGATTCGTTGTGGTGTGGGGTGTGTAATGAAACTGCCAGTCAGAGAATTTGATGCTGTTGTAATTGGTGCCGGTGGCGCAGGTATGCGTGCCGCACTGCAAATTTCCCAGAGCGGCCAAACCTGTGCGCTGCTCTCTAAAGTTTTCCCGACCCGTTCCCATACTGTGTCCGCGCAGGGTGGTATTACCGTTGCGCTGGGTAACTCCCATGAAGATAACTGGGAATGGCACATGTATGACACGGTAAAAGGTTCCGATTACATCGGCGACCAGGATGCCATCGAATATATGTGTAAAACCGGCCCGGAAGCGATTCTTGAGCTGGACCACATGGGTCTGCCGTTCTCCCGTTTGGAAAATGGCACTATCTATCAGCGTCCGTTTGGCGGCCAGTCGAAAAACTTCGGCGGCGAGCAGGCGGCACGCACCGCGGCGGCGGCTGACCGTACCGGTCACGCGCTGCTGCACACCCTGTATCAGCAGAACCTGAAAAACCACACCACCATCTTCTCCGAATGGTATGCGCTGGATCTGGTGAAAAACGCCGATGGCGCAATTGTTGGCTGTACCGCGCTGTGCATCGAAACCGGTGAAGTGGTTTACTTCAAAGCGCGCGCTACCGTGCTGGCGACCGGCGGTGCAGGCCGTATCTATCAGTCCACCACCAACGCCCACATCAACACCGGTGACGGTGTCGGTATGGCTATCCGCGCGGGCGTGCCGGTGCAGGATATGGAGATGTGGCAGTTCCACCCAACCGGTATCGCCGGTGCAGGCGTTCTGGTAACAGAAGGCTGCCGCGGTGAAGGTGGCTACCTGCTGAACAAACACGGCGAACGCTTCATGGAGCGTTATGCCCCGAATGCGAAAGACCTGGCGGGTCGTGACGTGGTGGCGCGTTCCATCATGATCGAAATCCGTGAAGGCCGCGGCTGCGACGGCCCATGGGGTCCGCACGCGAAGCTGAAACTCGACCATCTGGGTAAAGAAGTTCTGGAGTCCCGTCTGCCGGGTATCCTGGAACTGTCCCGCACCTTCGCACACGTCGACCCGGTGAAAGAGCCGATTCCGGTTATCCCAACCTGCCACTACATGATGGGCGGTATTCCGACCAAAGTGACCGGTCAGGCGCTGACCGTGAACGAGCAGGGCGAAGACGTGGTCATTCCTGGCCTGTTCGCGGTGGGCGAAATTGCCTGCGTATCCGTACACGGCGCTAACCGTCTGGGCGGCAACTCCCTGCTGGATCTGGTGGTGTTTGGTCGTGCGGTGGGTCTGCATCTGCAGGAATCCATTGCCGAGCAGGGTGCGCTGCGTGACGCAACCGACGACGAAATTGATGCCTCTCTTGAGCGCCTCAACCGCTGGAACGGCAACCGTAACGGCGAAGATCCGGTGGAAATCCGTAAAGCGCTGCAGGAATGTATGCAGCACAACTTCTCGGTATTCCGTGAAGGCGACGCGATGGCCAAAGGTCTTGAGCAGCTGAAAGCGATCCGCGAGCGTCTGAAAAATGCCCGTCTGGACGACACCTCCAGCGAGTTCAACACCCAGCGCGTTGAGTGCCTGGAGCTGGATAACCTGATGGAAACCGCGTTCGCGACCGCGATGTCGGCAAACTTCCGTACCGAAAGCCGTGGCGCCCATAGCCGCTTCGACTTCCCTGAGCGTGATGACGAAAACTGGCTGTGTCATTCCCTGTATCTGCCAGAGTCGGAAACCATGACGCGTCGTAGCGTCAACATGGAACCGAAACTGCGTCCGGCGTTCCCGCCGAAGATTCGTACTTACTAATGCGGAGACAGGATAATGAAACTCGAATTCTCAGTTTATCGTTATAACCCGGATGTTGATGACGCTCCGCGCATGCAGGACTACACCCTGGAAGCGGAAGAAGGTCGCGACATGATGCTGCTGGATGCCTTAATCCAGCTGAAAGAAAAAGATCCAACGCTGTCGTTCCGCCGCTCCTGCCGTGAAGGGGTTTGTGGCTCTGACGGTGTGAACATGAACGGCAAAAATGGCCTGGCCTGCATCACGCCCATTTCAGCGTTGCAGCGTCCCGGTCAGAAAATTGTTATCCGTCCTCTGCCAGGCCTGCCGGTCGTGCGTGATTTGGTGGTAGACATGGGGCAATTCTATGCACAATATGAGAAGATTAAGCCTTACTTATTGAATAATGGGCAAAATCCACCGGCTCGCGAGCACTTACAGTCTCCTGAGCAGCGTGAAAAACTCGACGGTTTGTACGAGTGTATTCTCTGCGCATGCTGTTCTACGTCCTGCCCGTCGTTCTGGTGGAACCCGGACAAGTTTATCGGTCCGGCCGGTCTGCTGGCTGCCTATCGCTTCCTGATCGACAGCCGCGACACCGAAACCGACAGCCGTCTGGAAGGACTGAGTGACGCTTTCAGCGTATTCCGCTGCCATAGCATCATGAACTGCGTCAGTGTGTGTCCGAAGGGGCTGAACCCGACGCGCGCCATCGGCCATATTAAGTCGATGCTGCTGCAGCGCAGTGCGTAAGTAGTGAGAGGGGAGCGCTGTTCCCCTCACCTTAACCCTCTCCCACAGGGAGAGGGAATAGATTGCAGAAACCTTTAAAAACTGCCCTGAAGTCTAGACAGTTTCTAAAGGTTCCTTCGCGGGCCACAAAGAGCTCGCAGGTGAACCCCGGCACGTACACGTGGTGTGCGTGGTAGTTTCTACGGCGAAAGTAAGCATAAAAATGCTTAAGGGATCACGATGCAGAACGGCGCAATGAAAGCCTGGCTGGACTCTTCTTACCTCTCTGGTGCCAACCAGAGCTGGATAGAACAGCTCTATGAAGACTTCTTAACCGATCCTGACTCAGTGGACGCAAACTGGCGTTCCATGTTCCAGCAGTTGCCTGGTACAGGGGTCAAACCGGATCAATTCCATTCCAAAACACGTGATTATTTCCGTCGTCTGGCGAAGGATGCCTCACGTTACTCTTCTGCGATTTCCGACCCTGACACCAATGCGAAGCAGGTTAAAGTCCTGCAGCTTATCAACGCTTATCGCTTCCGTGGTCACCAGCATGCGAATCTCGATCCGCTGGGACTGTGGAAACAAGACCGTGTGGCCGATCTCGATCCGGCATATCACGATCTGACCGAGGCCGATTTCCAGGAAAGCTTTAACGTAGGTTCCTTTGCCATCGGCAAAGACACGATGAAGCTGGGCGATCTGATTGACGCGCTCAAGCAAACCTACTGCGGCTCCATCGGCGCGGAATACATGCACATTACCTCTACCGAAGAGAAGCGCTGGATCCAGCAGCGCATCGAATCCGTAGCGGGCCACGCGACCTTCTCGGCTGACGAGAAAAAACGCTTCCTCAGCGAACTGACCGCAGCGGAAGGCCTTGAGCGCTATCTGGGCGCGAAGTTCCCGGGCGCAAAACGCTTCTCGCTGGAAGGCGGTGACGCCCTGGTGCCGATGCTGAAAGAGCTGATTCGTCACGCAGGCAAGAGCGGCACCCGTGAAGTGGTGCTGGGCATGGCGCACCGTGGTCGTCTGAACGTGCTGGTCAACGTGCTGGGTAAAAAACCGCAGGACCTGTTCGACGAATTCGCGGGCAAACATAAAGAACACCTCGGCACCGGCGACGTGAAGTACCACATGGGCTTCTCGTCGGATATCGAAACCGAAGGCGGTCTGGTTCACCTGGCGCTGGCGTTTAACCCGTCACACCTGGAAATCGTCAGCCCGGTGGTTATCGGTTCCGTGCGCGCGCGTCTGGATCGTCTGGACGAGCCAAGCAGCAATAAAGTTCTGCCAATTACCATCCACGGTGATGCGGCGGTAACAGGGCAAGGCGTGGTGCAGGAAACCCTGAACATGTCCAAAGCGCGTGGTTATGAAGTGGGCGGTACCGTTCGCATCGTGATCAACAACCAGGTGGGCTTCACCACCTCTAACCCGCTGGATGCGCGTTCTACCCCGTACTGCACCGACATCGGTAAGATGGTGCAGGCGCCGATCTTCCACGTTAACGCGGATGACCCGGAAGCCGTGGCTTTCGTGACCCGTCTGGCGCTGGACTTCCGTAATACCTTCAAACGCGATGTGTTCATTGACCTCTTCTGCTACCGCCGTCACGGCCACAACGAAGCGGATGAGCCAAGTGCAACCCAGCCGCTGATGTATCAGAAAATCAAAAAACACCCGACTCCGCGCAAAATCTATGCTGACAAGCTGGAAGGCGACAAAGTGGCGACGCTGGAAGATGCGACCGAAATGGTCAACCTCTACCGCGACGCGCTGGATGCGGGCGAATGCGTAGTGAAAGAGCTGCGTCCGATGAACATGCACTCCTTTACCTGGTCGCCGTACCTCAACCACGAGTGGGATGAGAGCTACCCGAATAAGGTTGAGATGAAGCGCCTGCAGGAGCTGGCTAAACGCATCAGCACCGTGCCGGACGCTATCGAGATGCAGTCTCGCGTGGCGAAAATTTATGCTGACCGTCAGGCCATGGCGGCAGGCGAGAAGCTCTTCGACTGGGGCGGCGCGGAAACGCTGGCCTACGCAACGCTGGTTGACGAAGGCATTCCTGTTCGTCTGTCCGGCGAAGATGCGGGCCGTGGGACCTTCTTCCACCGTCACGCGGTTGTTCACAACCAGTCCAACGGTTCAACCTACACCCCGCTGCAGCACGTGCACAACGGTCAAGGCCAGTTCAAGGTCTGGGACTCCGTGCTGTCTGAAGAAGCGGTACTGGCCTTCGAATACGGTTATGCCACCGCTGAACCACGCACCCTGACCATCTGGGAAGCGCAGTTCGGTGACTTCGCCAACGGTGCGCAGGTGGTTATCGACCAGTTCATCTCCTCCGGCGAGCAGAAGTGGGGCCGTATGTGTGGTCTGGTAATGCTGCTGCCGCACGGTTATGAAGGTCAGGGGCCGGAGCACTCCTCCGCGCGTCTGGAACGTTATCTGCAGCTCTGCGCCGAGCAGAACATGCAGGTCTGCGTGCCGTCCACCCCGGCGCAGGTCTACCACATGCTGCGTCGTCAGGCGCTGCGCGGTATGCGCCGTCCGCTGGTGGTGATGTCGCCGAAATCCCTGCTGCGCCACCCGCTGGCGGTGTCGAGCCTGGATGAGCTGGCAAATGGCACCTTCCTGCCGGCCATCGGTGAAATTGACGAGCTGGATCCGCAGGCCGTGAAGCGTGTGGTGATGTGTTCTGGTAAGGTTTATTACGACCTGCTGGAACAGCGCCGTAAGAACGATCAGAAAGATGTCGCCATCGTGCGTATCGAACAGCTTTATCCGTTCCCGCACCAGGCGGTGCAGGAAGCGCTGAAACCGTACGCTCACGTTCATGATTTTGTCTGGTGCCAGGAAGAGCCGCTTAACCAGGGCGCATGGTACTGCAGCCAGCATCATTTCCGTGAAGTGATTCCATTTGGGTCAGCCCTGCGTTATGCAGGTCGCCCGGCCTCCGCCTCTCCGGCGGTAGGGTATATGTCCGTTCACCAGAAGCAGCAACAAGATCTGGTCAATGACGCGCTGAACGTCGATTAATTAAAGGATACATAATGAGTAGCGTAGATATTCTTGTTCCCGACCTGCCTGAATCCGTAGCAGATGCGACCGTCGCTACCTGGCACAAAAAACCAGGCGATGCCGTTAAGCGCGATGAAGTGCTGGTAGAAATCGAAACTGACAAAGTGGTACTGGAAGTACCGGCTTCGGCGGATGGCGTTCTGGACGCGGTGCTGGAAGATGAAGGTACTACCGTCACCTCTCGTCAGATCCTGGGTCGCCTGCGTGAAGGCAATAGCGCGGGCAAAGAGTCCAGCGCAAAATCTGAAGAGAAAGCCTCTACGCCGGCTCAGCGCCAGCAGGCGTCTCTGGAAGAACAGTCTAACGACGCTCTCAGCCCGGCGATCCGTCGCCTGCTGGCGGAACACAGCCTTGACCCGGCAGCCATTAAAGGCACCGGTGTGGGCGGTCGTCTGACCCGTGAAGACATCGACAAGCATCTGGCGAAAGCGCCAGCTCAGGCGGAAGCGAAAGCTCCTGCGGCGGCACCAGCAGCGCAGCCTGCACTGGGTGCCCGCAGCGAAAAACGCGTGCCGATGACCCGCCTGCGTAAGCGCGTTGCCGAGCGTCTGCTGGAAGCGAAAAACTCTACCGCGATGCTGACCACCTTCAACGAAGTGAACATGAAGCCAATCATGGACCTGCGCAAGCAGTACGGTGACGCGTTTGAAAAACGTCACGGTATCCGTCTGGGCTTTATGTCCTTCTACGTGAAGGCGGTGGTTGAAGCGCTGAAACGCTATCCGGAAGTGAACGCGTCCATCGATGGCGATGACGTGGTTTACCACAACTATTTCGACGTCAGCATGGCGGTTTCTACTCCACGCGGCCTGGTAACGCCGGTTCTGCGTGATGTGGATACCCTGGGTATGGCTGACATCGAGAAGAACATTAAAGAGCTGGCTGTTAAAGGCCGCGACGGCAAGCTGACCGTAGACGACCTGACCGGCGGTAACTTCACCATTACCAACGGCGGCGTATTCGGCTCGCTGATGTCTACCCCGATCATTAACCCGCCGCAGAGCGCGATCCTGGGTATGCATGCCATCAAAGATCGCCCTATGGCGGTAGACGGTAAAGTTGAGATCCTGCCGATGATGTACCTGGCGCTCTCTTACGATCACCGCCTGATCGACGGCCGCGAGTCCGTGGGCTTCCTGGTAGCGATTAAAGAGCTGCTGGAAGATCCAACCCGTCTGCTGCTGGACGTCTAGTTTTGCAGTCTTGCCCGGCGGCGTATGGCTGCCGGGCCAATAAAAGCACGACCTAACGATTACCTGAAGGATGGATAGAACACATGAACTTACATGAATATCAGGCCAAACAGCTGTTTGCCCGGTATGGCTTACCGGCTCCGGTGGGTTATGCCTGTACTACCCCGCGTGAAGCAGAAGAAGCCGCATCTAAAATCGGTTCCGGCCCTTGGGTAGTTAAGTGTCAGGTTCACGCTGGTGGCCGTGGTAAAGCGGGCGGTGTGAAGGTTGTTAAGAGCAAAGAAGAGATTCGTGCGTTTGCTGAACATTGGCTCGGCAAGCGTCTGGTAACGTACCAGACAGATGCGAACGGCCAGCCGGTTAACCAGATCCTGGTGGAAGCGGCGACCGATATCGCGAAAGAACTTTATCTGGGCGCGGTTGTTGACCGTAGCTCCCGTCGCGTGGTGTTCATGGCGTCTACCGAAGGCGGCGTGGAAATCGAAAAAGTGGCGGAAGAAACCCCGCACCTGATCCACAAAGTGGCTATCGATCCGCTGGCAGGCCCAATGCCTTACCAGGGGCGCGAGCTGGCGTTCAAGCTGGGCCTGGAAGGTAAACTGGTTCAGCAGTTCACCAAGATCTTCATGGGGCTGGCAACTATCTTCCTGGAGCGCGATCTGGCGCTGATCGAGATCAACCCACTGGTGATCACCACCCAGGGCGATTTGATCTGCCTCGACGGCAAGCTGGGCGCTGACGGCAACGCGCTGTTCCGCCAGCCGGATCTGCGCGAAATGCGCGACCAGTCTCAGGAAGACCCGCGTGAAGCACAGGCTGCGCAGTGGGAACTGAACTACGTGGCGCTGGACGGCAACATCGGCTGCATGGTTAACGGTGCGGGCCTGGCAATGGGCACCATGGACATCGTTAAGCTGCACGGCGGTGAGCCAGCAAACTTCCTCGACGTAGGCGGTGGCGCAACCAAAGAGCGCGTAACCGAAGCGTTCAAAATCATTCTCTCTGACGACAACGTGAAGGCCGTTCTGGTTAACATCTTCGGCGGCATCGTACGTTGCGACCTGATCGCCGACGGTATCATCGGTGCGGTAGAAGAAGTGGGTGTTAACGTTCCGGTGGTTGTGCGTCTGGAAGGTAACAACGCTGAACTCGGCGCGAAAAAACTGGCTGACAGCGGCCTGAATATTATTGCAGCGAAAAGTCTGACGGATGCAGCTCAGCAGGTTGTTGCCGCAGTGGAGGGGAAATAATGTCAGTTTTAATTAATAAAGATACCAAGGTTATCTGCCAGGGCTTCACCGGTAGCCAGGGGACTTTCCACTCCGAACAGGCAATTGCCTACGGTACGCAGATGGTTGGCGGTGTTACGCCAGGTAAAGGCGGCACCACCCACCTGGGCCTGCCTGTGTTTAACACCGTGCGTGAAGCCGTAGAAGCGACGGGCGCCACCGCGACCGTGATCTACGTTCCGGCACCGTTCTGCAAAGACTCTATTCTGGAAGCGATCGACGCAGGCATCAAACTGATCATCACCATCACCGAAGGCATCCCGACGCTGGATATGCTGACCGTGAAGGTGAAGCTGGATGAAGCTGGCGTGCGTATGATTGGCCCGAACTGCCCAGGCGTTATCACCCCGGGCGAATGCAAAATCGGCATCATGCCGGGCCACATTCACAAACCGGGTAAAGTGGGCATCGTGTCCCGTTCCGGTACCCTGACCTATGAAGCGGTTAAGCAGACCACCGACTACGGTTTCGGCCAGTCCACCTGCGTGGGCATCGGCGGTGACCCGATTCCGGGCTCTAACTTCATCGACATCCTGAAGCTGTTCCAGGAAGATCCACAGACCGAAGCGATCGTGATGATCGGTGAGATCGGTGGTAGCGCGGAAGAAGAAGCGGCTGCTTACATCAAAGAACACGTGACCAAGCCAGTTGTGGGCTACATCGCGGGTGTGACTGCGCCGAAAGGCAAGCGTATGGGTCACGCAGGCGCGATCATCGCCGGTGGTAAGGGTACGGCTGATGAGAAATTCGCAGCGCTGGAAGCCGCAGGCGTGAAAACCGTTCGCAGCCTGGCGGATATCGGCGAAGCACTGAAATCCATCATTAAGTAAGTCCTCTCTGCTCCCCGAAAGGGGGGCGTTGCAGTATAAAAATGTCCGTTTCGACATGGTTGGCCGCTGTAAAGCGGCCTTTTTTATTGCCTGCCGGGCGTCATGCAATAGTCACAATTGGGTGTTAATTAGAGAGGATGTAAAAGTAAAATAATTGTTATTTATTTGCCTTTAAGAGAGCAGATGGAAAAAAATAAAAAACGCACTAAAATTTATGTCCTGAATAAATCAGTCATTAAGCGTAACTGAGTTAATAAAAATCACTTCTGTTTATATTCATCCGTCGATTCGATAACCTTAATTGTATTTCATATACATATTTTTAACATGGTTTTTACCATGTTCACCACATCAAAACACAATTAACATTAAGAATTGTTTTTGATTTAAATCAATGTTTAATCCTTGGAAAAAGGCGCTGAAAAGCGCTAAATTGTTCCCGATCAAAATGGCCGAAAAGTGGTAATTTTGCTATAAATTGATCGCCGTCGAAAAACGTAAATGTGATTCAATAAAAACCTGTTTATTGTAAGGGTTTTGCAGCGTATTATATTTGCGGGATCAATTTGAGTTTTTTATTAACGTATTTGTAACCTCACGTCATCGTTTTTATCCTCCCTCAGGGTAATAACGACGACAAGGATGCGAATAATTTGTATTGGGGCATGCGTGTGGATCTCTTTCTGACGGGGTCCACTCTCGGAGTCTTCATGCGATGAGCAAGGAGTCATGATGTTAGATATAGTCGAACTGTCGCGCTTACAGTTTGCCTTGACCGCGATGTACCACTTCCTGTTTGTGCCACTGACGCTCGGTATGGCGTTCCTGCTGGCCATTATGGAAACGGTATACGTTCTCTCCGGCAAACAGATTTATAAAGATATGACCAAGTTCTGGGGCAAGTTGTTTGGTATCAACTTCGCACTGGGCGTGGCAACCGGTTTGACCATGGAGTTCCAGTTCGGGACTAACTGGTCTTACTATTCCCACTATGTAGGGGATATCTTCGGTGCGCCGCTGGCCATTGAAGGTCTGATGGCATTCTTCCTCGAATCCACCTTTGTAGGTCTGTTCTTCTTCGGTTGGGACCGTCTGGGTAAAGTCCAGCATATGGCGGTGACCTGGCTTGTGGCATTAGGTTCGAACCTGTCCGCGCTGTGGATCCTGGTTGCGAACGGCTGGATGCAGAACCCTATCGCGTCTGATTTCAACTTCGAAACCATGCGTATGGAGATGGTCAGCTTTGCCGAGCTGGTCCTGAACCCGGTTGCTCAGGTTAAATTCGTTCACACCGTCGCTTCTGGCTACGTGTGCGGCGCGATGTTTGTGCTGGGCATCAGTTCTTACTATATGCTGCGTGGTCGTGACTTCGCGTTTGCTAAGCGCTCCTTTGCTATCGCTGCAAGCTTCGGTATGGCTGCCATCCTCTCTGTTATCGTTCTGGGTGATGAATCCGGTTACGAAATGGGTGACGTGCAAAAAACCAAACTGGCCGCCATCGAAGCCGAATGGGAAACCCAGCCGGCGCCTGCTGCCTTTACGCTGTTCGGTATTCCCGATCAGGACGCGCAGGAAAACCGCTTTGCCATTCAGATTCCTTACGCGCTGGGTATCATTGCCACTCGTTCTGTTGATAAGCAGGTGACGGGTCTGAAAGAGCTGATGGTTCAGCACGAAGAGCGTATTCGTAACGGTATGAAAGCCTACTCGCTGCTGGAACAGCTGCGTGCTGGCTCTACAGACCAGACCGTCCGCGACCAGTTTAACGACGTGAAGAAAGATCTGGGTTATGGCCTGTTGCTGAAGCGTTATACCCCGAACGTTTCTGATGCGACGGAAGCGCAGATCCAGATGGCAACCAAAGACTCGATTCCACGCGTTGCGCCTCTGTACTTCGCATTCCGTATCATGGTGGGCTGCGGCATCATCATGCTGCTGATCATTGCGGCGTCCTTCTGGTCTGTGATTCGCAACCGCATCGGCGAGAAAAAATGGCTGCTGCGCACCGCGCTTTACGGTATTCCACTGCCGTGGATCGCAATTGAGTCCGGCTGGTTTGTTGCGGAGTATGGCCGTCAGCCATGGGCGATCGGTGAGGTCCTGCCAACGGCGGTGGCGAACTCGTCCCTGACCGCAGGCGACCTGATCTTCTCCATGCTGCTGATTTGTGGTCTGTACACCCTGTTCCTGGTGGCTGAACTGTTCCTGATGTTCAAGTTCGCGCGCCTTGGCCCAAGCAGCCTGAAAACCGGTCGCTATCACTACGAGCAGTCCACTGCGACTACTCAGCCGGCACGCTAAGACAGGAGTCATCAAATGATCGATTATGAAGTATTGCGTTTTATCTGGTGGCTGCTGGTCGGCGTTCTGCTGATCGGTTTCGCCGTCACGGATGGTTTCGACATGGGGGTGGGGATGCTCACCCGTTTCCTCGGTCGTAATGACACCGAGCGTCGAATCATGATCAACTCCATCGCCCCGCACTGGGACGGTAACCAGGTGTGGCTGATCACCGCAGGCGGCGCGCTGTTCGCTGCCTGGCCGATGGTCTACGCGGCTGCGTTCTCCGGTTTCTATGTGGCGATGATTCTGGTGCTGGCCTCTTTATTCTTCCGTCCGGTCGGTTTCGACTACCGTTCGAAGATTGAAGATACCCGCTGGCGCAACATGTGGGACTGGGGCATCTTCATCGGTAGCTTCGTTCCACCGCTGGTGATCGGCGTGGCGTTTGGTAACCTGCTGCAGGGCGTACCGTTCCACCTGGACGAATACATGCGTCTTTACTACACCGGTAACTTCTTCCAGCTGCTGAATCCGTTTGGTCTGCTGGCCGGCGTAGTGAGCGTGGCGATGATCATCACTCAGGGCGCAACCTATCTGCAGATGCGTACCGTGGGCGAGTTGCACCTGCGTTCTCGCGCGACGGCTCAGGTTGCTGCGCTGGTAACGCTGGTTTGCTTCGCGCTGGCCGGCGTGTGGGTGGTGTACGGCATTGATGGCTACGTGGTGACGTCTGCCATTAACCACACCGCACCGTCTAACCCGCTGACCAAAGAAGTGGCTCGTCAGGCTGGCGCATGGCTGGTGAACTTCAACAATACCCCTGTGCTGTGGGCGATCCCGGCTCTGGGCGTGCTGTTGCCGCTGCTGACCGTGTTGACGTCTCGTCTGGAGAAAGGCGCTCTGGCGTTCGTGTTCTCATCACTGACCCTGGCGTGCATCATCCTGACGGCGGGTATTGCGATGTTCCCGTTCGTCATGCCATCCAGCACCATGCTGAATGCTAGCCTGACCATGTGGGATGCAACGTCCAGCCATATGACGCTGAACCTGATGACATATGTTGCTTGTGTGTTCGTTCCGATTGTTCTGGCTTACACCATCTGGTGTTACTGGAAAATGTTCGGTCGTATCACTAAAGAACATATCGAAAGCAACACCCACTCTATGTACTAAGTAAGGAGCTGAATATGTGGTATTTCGCATGGATTTTAGGGACGCTTCTTGCCTGTGCATTTGGTGTCATCACTGCCCTGGCGCTTGAACACGTAGAAGCGACCAAAGCGGGTGAAGAAAAACACTGATGAATATTATCGCGACGCTTTACGCGGTAATGGATAAGCGCCCGTTACGGGCGCTTTCTTTAGTGATGGCATTACTGCTGGCAGGCTGTATCTTCTGGGACCCTTCGCGCTTTGCAGCGAAAACCAGCGAGCTTGAAATCTGGCACGGCTTCCTTATTATGTGGGCGGTGTGCGCAGGTGTGATCCACGGCGTGGGCTTTCGTCCGAAAGCCGTTCACTGGCAGGGAATTTTCTGCCCGCTGATTGCCGATCTGGTGCTTCTCGCCGGTTTGATTTTCTTCTTCTTCTGAATAAGAAATGTCCGTTAACGTTATGGGCTTACCCGAGCCCATAAAAATTTACTCTCCGTTTACTTTCCCCCATTCCCAACCCTCTTTCCCGCGCGTATAGTAGCGAAGTTTAAAAGCTCTAACTTTTGTTGCATTACCGGGATGTAAAGTGAATACAACGCTGTTTCGATGGCCGGTTCGTGTCTATTACGAAGATACCGATGCCGGTGGTGTGGTTTACCACGCCAGCTACGTTGCTTTTTATGAACGGGCACGCACAGAGATGCTGCGCCATCATCACTTTAGTCAACAGGTTCTGTTGGCTGAGCGAGTTGCCTTCGTGGTACGCAAGATGACGCTTGAGTATTTTGCGCCTGCCAGACTCGACGATATGCTCGAAGTCCAAACTGAAATTACATCAATGCGTGGGACCTCACTGGTTTTCACGCAGCGGATAGTCAACGCAGAGAATACCGTACTGAACTCAGCTGAAGTACTGATTGTTTGTGTTGATCCAACCATAATGAAGCCTCGTGCGCTTCCTAAGTCTATTGTCGCGGAGTTTAAGCAGTGACTGACATGAATATCCTTGATTTGTTCCTGAAGGCAAGCCTTCTGGTTAAACTTATCATGTTGATTTTGATTGGTTTTTCAATCGCATCCTGGGCCATCATCATCCAGAGAACGCGTATCCTCAATGCCGCCGGCCGTGAAGCTGAAGCGTTTGAAGATAAGTTCTGGTCGGGTATTGAGCTTTCTCGTCTGTACCAGGAGAGCCAGGGACGCCGTGAAAACCTGACCGGCTCCGAGCAAATTTTCTACAGCGGTTTCAAAGAGTTTGCTCGTCTGCATCGTGCAAACAATCATGCGCCGGAAGCGGTGGTGGAAGGTGCCTCGCGTGCGATGCGTATCTCTATGAACCGTGAACTGGAAAACCTTGAAACGCACATTCCTTTCCTCGGCACTGTCGGTTCCATCAGCCCGTATATCGGTCTGTTTGGTACCGTGTGGGGGATCATGCACGCCTTTATCGCGCTGGGCGCGGTGAAGCAGGCGACGTTGCAGATGGTTGCACCGGGTATCGCTGAAGCACTGATTGCGACCGCTATCGGTCTGTTTGCGGCAATTCCTGCGGTTATGGCTTACAACCGTCTGAACCAGCGCGTGAACAAACTGGAACTGAACTACGACAACTTTATGGAAGAGTTCACTGCGATTCTGCACCGTCAGGCGTTTACCAGCACCGAGAGCAACAAGGGGTAAACCATGGCCAGATCGCGTGGACGAGGTCGTCGCGAGCTCAAGTCCGAAATCAATATCGTTCCACTGCTGGATGTCCTGCTGGTACTGCTGCTGATATTCATGGCAACAGCGCCAATCATTACCCAGAGCGTGGAAGTGGATCTGCCGGATGCGACAGAATCACAGGCGGTGAGCACCAATGACGATCCTCCGGTTATCATTGAGGTTTCCGGCGTAGGGCAATACAGCGTCGTAGTAGAGAAAGATCGTATGGATCAGCTGCCGCCTGAGCAGGTTATTGCTGAAGCGCAGCGTCGTCTGGAGTCAAATCCGAAAACGGTCTTCTTAATCGGTGGCGCAAAAGACGTACCCTACGATGAAATTATTAAAGCGCTGAACTTGCTACATAGTGCGGGTGTTAAGTCAGTTGGCTTAATGACCCAACCTATTTGATCATCCGCGTAGTTTTTGGGAACCGATAGTGTCAAAGGCAACCGAACAGAACGACAAGCTTAAGCGAGCGATAATCGTCTCCGCAGTGCTGCACGTGATTCTCTTTGCAGCGCTGATCTGGAGTTCGTTCGACGAGCATATTGATGCATCAGCCGGCGGCGGTGGAGGGTCTTCCATTGACGCCGTGATGGTGGATCCCGGTGCGGTAGTACAGAACTATAATCGCGAACAACAGCAGAAGGCGAGTGCCAAACGGGCTGAAGAGCAGCGTGAAAAACAGGCGCAACAGCAGGCGGAAGAACTGCGTGAAAAGCAGGCCGCAGAGCAGGAGCGTCTGAAGCAGCTTGAGAAGGAACGTTTGCAGGCGCAGGAAGCCGCGAAAGCGCAGGCAGAGCAGCAGAAACAAGCCGAAGAGGCCGCGAAGAAAGCACAGGAACAGCAAAAGCAGGCGGAAGAGGCGGCAGCTAAAGCCGCAGCGGACGCGAAAGCACAGGCTGATGCCCAGGCAAAATTAGCGGCAGAAGCGGCGAAGAAAGCCGCTGCTGATGCTCAGAAGAAAGCTGAAGCGGAAGCCGCGAAGAAAGCCGCTGCTGATGCCCAGAAGAAAGCTGAAGCGGAAGCCGCGAAGAAAGCCGCTGCCGATGCTCAGAAGAAAGCCGAAGCGGAAGCCGCGAAGAAAGCCGCTCAGGAAGCAGAGAAGAAAGCTGCTGCCGAGGCCGCGAAGAAAGCGGCTGCTGCTGAGAAAGCGGCTGCAGAAAAAGCCGCGGCAGAAAAAGCTGCAGCCGCCGAAAAAGCCGCTGCGGACAAAAAAGCTGCAGCTGAGAAGGCCGCTGCCGATAAGAAAGCTGCTGCTGAAAAAGCGGCAGCTAAAAAGGCTGCCGCCGCTGAAAAAGCCGCTGCTGCCGCAGGGGTTGACGATCTGCTGGGCGATTTGAGCTCAGGTAAGAATGCACCGAAAACGGGCGGTGGGGCGAAAGGAAACAACGCAGCGCCGACGGGAAGTGGTAACACTAAGAGTAACGGTGCGACAGGGGCTGAAATCAACGGTTATGCCGCGCAGATTAAATCCGCTATTGAAAGCCGATTCTATGATGCGTCTTCCTATACCGGTAAAACGTGTACGTTGCGTATAAAACTGGCTCCGGACGGCATGCTGTTGGATATCAAGTCTGAAGGTGGCGACCCGGCTTTATGTACTGCGGCCCTGGCTGCAGCGCGTCAGGCGAAGATGCCTAAACCGCCGTCTCAGGCTGTTTACGAAGTCTTCAAAAATGCGCCGCTGGACTTCAAACCTTAAGTTACATTTTCCCCGTGCAAACGGGGAAAAATAGACCAGGTTTAGTCACAGGGTTCTGGTAGTTTTGTCTATTTGAGTTTGTTAACATTCTGCTAAATTATCGTGGGTAAGGTTACCCGGATAAGGGAGATATGATGAAGCAGGCATTACGTGTAGCATTTAGTTTTTTAATGCTGTGGGCAGCAGTACTGCACGCAGAAGTACGTATCGAGATCACCCAGGGGGTGGACTCGGCGCGCCCAATCGGTGTTGTTCCGTTCCAGTGGGCAGGTCCTGGCGCTGCGCCTGAAGATGCAGGTGGCATCGTGGCGGCTGACCTGCGTAACAGCGGTAAATTCAACCCGTTAGATCGTTCTCGTCTGCCTCAGCAGCCGGGTAGCGCGCAGGAAGTACAGCCTGCAGCATGGTCTGCGCTGGGTATTGATGCCGTGGTTGTGGGTCAGGTTACGCCTAACCCGGACGGCTCTTACAACGTTGCCTGGCAGCTGGTGGATACCGGCGGTGCACCGGGTACCGTTCTGGCACAGAACTCTTACAAGGTCACTAAGCAATACCTGCGCTATGCTGCACATGCTGCCAGCGATGCGGTATTTGAAAAACTGACCGGCATTAAAGGTGCGTTCCGTACCCGTATCGCGTACGTGGTGCAGACCAACGGTGGTCAGTTCCCGTACGAACTGCGCGTATCTGACTACGACGGCTACAACCAGTTCCTGGTGAAACGTTCTTCACAGCCGCTGATGTCTCCAGCCTGGTCTCCGGACGGTTCTAAACTGGCCTATGTAACCTTCGAAAGCGGCCGCTCAGCGCTGGTTATCCAGACGCTGGCAAACGGTGCTGTTCGTCAGGTAGCGTCGTTCCCACGTCACAACGGTGCGCCTTCGTTCTCTCCGGACGGCTCTAAACTGGCCTTTGCGCTGTCAAAAACCGGTAGCCTGAACCTGTACGTGATGGATATTGGCTCTGGTCAGATCCGTCAGGTTACCGACGGTCGCAGCAACAACACTGAACCTTCATGGTTCCCGGACAGCCAAAACCTGGCGTTTACTTCTGACCAGGCCGGCCGTCCACAAATCTACAAAGTCAACATCAACGGCGGTGCTCCGCAGCGTATTACCTGGGAAGGTTCGCAGAACCAGAACTCAGACGTGAGCAGCGACGGTAAATTTATGGTAATGGTGAGCTCCAACGGTGGGCAGCAGCACATTGCCAAACAAGATCTGGTAGCGGGTGGCGTTCAAGTTCTGTCGTCAACGTTCCTGGATGAAACGCCAAGTCTGGCACCTAACGGCACGATGGTAATCTACAGCTCTTCTCAGGGGATGGGATCTGTGCTGAATCTGGTTTCTACAGATGGGCGTTTCAAAGCGCGTATTCCGGCAACTGATGGACAGGTAAAATCACCTGCCTGGTCGCCGTATCTGTAAATAATAATTAATTGATTACTAAAGGAATCATAGAAATGCAACTGAACAAAGTGCTGAAGGGGCTGATGATCGCTCTGCCTGTAATGGCAATCGCAGCGTGTTCTTCTAACAAGAACGCCAGCAATGACCAGAGCGGCGAAGGCATGATGGGTGCCGGCACCGGTATGGACGCGAACGGCAATGGCAACATGTCTTCTGAAGAGCAAGCGCGTCTTCAGATGCAGCAGCTGCAGCAGAACAACATCGTTTACTTCGATCTGGATAAATACGACATCCGTTCTGACTTCGCTGCGATGCTGGATGCGCACGCTAACTTCCTGCGTAGCAACCCATCTTACAAAGTCACCGTAGAAGGTCACGCGGACGAACGTGGTACCCCAGAGTACAACATCTCCCTGGGTGAACGTCGTGCTAACGCTGTTAAAATGTACCTGCAGGGTAAAGGCGTTTCTGCTGACCAGATCTCCATCGTTTCTTACGGTAAAGAAAAACCTGCAGTACTGGGTCACGACGAAGCGGCTTACTCCAAAAACCGTCGTGCCGTACTGGTTTACTAAGAGAATTGCATGAGCAGTAACTTCAGACATCATCTGTTGAGTCTGTCGTTACTGGTTGGAATAGCGGCCCCCTGGGCCGCTTTTGCTCAGGCACCAATCAGTAGTGTCGGCTCAGGCTCGGTAGAAGACCGGGTCACTCAACTCGAGCGTATTTCTAACGCTCATAGCCAGCTTTTAACCCAACTCCAGCAACAACTTTCCGATAACCAGAATGATATTGACTCTCTCCGCGGTCAGATTCAGGAAAGCCAGTATCAGCTTAACCAGGTTGTGGAACGTCAGAAGCAAATCTTGTTGCAGATAGATAGCCTGAGCAGCGGTGGTGCAGCAGCACAGCCAGCCGCAGGCGATCAGAGCGGTGCTGCGACGTCTGCGCCAGCGCCATCTGCTGATGCTTCAGCCTCAACAGGCGCGCCTGTACAGAGCGGTGACGCGAATACTGACTACAATGCGGCTATTGCCCTGGTGCAGGATCAATCTCGTCAGGATGACGCGATTGCTGCGTTTCAGAACTTTGTTAAGAAATACCCTGATTCCACTTATCAGCCAAATGCCAATTACTGGCTCGGTCAGTTGAATTACAACAAGGGTAAAAAGGACGATGCGGCGTTTTATTTTGCCTCCGTGGTAAAAAACTACCCGAAATCGCCAAAAGCGCCTGATGCGATGTACAAAGTGGGCGTCATCATGCAGGACAAAGGCGACACTGCGAAAGCCAAAGCGGTTTATCAGCAGGTGGTCTCTAAATTCCCGGGCACCGAAGGTGCTAAGCAGGCGCAAAAACGTCTGAATTCGATGGGATGATTATCGCATGACCAGAAATCGCGTTATTTCTGGTCGTGCAGCATGATTACTAAGCAGTTAAGTGATCTTCATCGAAATTTTTGTTGCGCAGAATTCTTAAATCAGTAATATATGCCGCCGTTGCCACGGGATATCAAACAACGTGAAAACAGCATAAAAGTGGGTCGTTAGCTCAGTTGGTAGAGCAGTTGACTTTTAATCAATTGGTCGCAGGTTCGAATCCTGCACGACCCACCACTAAGTCAGGTGGAAGTAGTAGTAAAACGTGAAGGATAACGTTGCGTCAGCAACGGCCCGTAGGGCGAGGCGAAGCCGAGTCATCCTGCACGACCCACCACTTAACGCAGTTCCGGCAGTACAGAGTGGGTGATTAGCTCAGTTGGTAGAGCATCTCCTTTACACGGAGGGGGTCGGCGGTTCGAGCCCGTCATCACCCACCACTCGGGTCGTTAGCTCAGTTGGTAGAGCAGTTGACTTTTAATCAATTGGTCGCAGGTTCGAATCCTGCACGACCCACCAATTTTATTGGTGCCGAGTGATAATTCAGGCAACACCCGAATGGGTCGTTAGCTCAGTTGGTAGAGCAGTTGACTTTTAATCAATTGGTCGCAGGTTCGAATCCTGCACGACCCACCAGCCTGAATAAATTTGCAGTACATCCCGCAAGGGGTCGTTAGCTCAGTTGGTAGAGCAGTTGACTTTTAATCAATTGGTCGCAGGTTCGAATCCTGCACGACCCACCAGTGTAGAAAGGCGCCCTAAAGGCGCCTTTTTGCTATCTGCGGTACAACAAATGCTCCGCCCATCTATTCCCGGTGACTTTTCACTCCAGATTCGCTATCTTGTTTAGTATACAAAACACAATTGCCACGCGTTTTGCTATGTCAGGCAAATGAAAGGCAATATTGTTAAGCCCGTAAAACGAGAAGCCATAATGAGTGTGATGTTTGATCCTGAAGCCGCAATCTATCCGTTTCCGCCAAAGCCTGTCCCGCTGAGCCAGGACGAAAAGCAGTTCTACCGCGAGAAGATCAAACGTCTTCTTAAAGAGCGCGATGCGGTAATGGTGGCCCATTACTACATCGACCCGGAAATTCAACAGCTGGCTGAAGAGACCGGGGGCTGCATTTCTGACTCACTGGAGATGGCGCGCTTCGGTGCACGACATCCCGCTTCCACGCTGCTGGTTGCCGGTGTGCGTTTTATGGGCGAAACGGCAAAGATCCTGAGCCCGGAAAAAACCATTCTGATGCCCACGCTTAACGCGGAGTGTTCCCTGGATCTCGGCTGTCCGATTGACGAATTCACGGCCTTCTGTGATGCCCATCCTGACCGGACTGTGGTGGTCTACGCTAACACCTCTGCGGCCGTAAAAGCGCGTGCAGACTGGGTGGTCACATCGAGTATCGCCGTTGAACTGATTGAACATCTGGATAGCCTGGGCGAGAAAATTATCTGGGCGCCCGATCGCCATCTCGGCAATTATGTCCAGAAGCAGACGGGTGCTGATGTTCTCTGCTGGCAGGGCGCCTGTATCGTTCATGACGAGTTCAAGACCCAGGCGCTGGCGCGCATGAAGGCGCTTTATCCTGACGCAGCCATTCTTGTTCACCCTGAATCTCCGCAGTCGATCGTCGACATGGCGGATGCCGTGGGTTCCACCAGCCAGCTTATCAACGCTGCCAGAACGTTGCCTCACAAGCAGCTTATCGTGGCGACCGATCGCGGTATCTTCTACAAGATGCAGCAGGCCGTACCGGAGAAAGAGCTTCTTGAAGCGCCAACGGCAGGCGAGGGCGCAACGTGTCGCAGCTGTGCACATTGCCCATGGATGGCGATGAACGGCCTGAAAGCGATTGCCGAGGGGTTAGAAACCGGTGGTGCGGCGCATGAAATCCATGTGGATGCCGCCCTGCGTGAAGGCGCGTTAATTCCGCTTAACCGCATGCTGGATTTTGCGGCTACACTACGTACTTAATTCAAAACGCCCCGGGGAAAAGATGGATTTTTTTAGCACACATAACATTCTGGTTCATATACCGATTGGTACAGGTGGCTATGACCTGTCATGGATTGAGGCCGTTGGCACGCTGGCGGGATTACTCTGTATCTGGCTGGCAAGCCTGGAGAAGATAAGCAATTACGCGTTCGGGCTGATTAACGTCACGCTGTTTGCGATTATCTTCTTCCAGATCCAGCTGTACGCCAGCCTGCTTTTGCAGCTGTTCTTCTTTGCCGCCAATATTTACGGCTGGTACGCCTGGTCGCGTCAGAACAGCCAGCAGGAGGCCGAGCTGCAGATCCGCTGGCTGCCCCTGCCGAAAGCCATCGCCTGGTTCGTCGCCTGCGTGGTGGCCATTGGCTTAATGACCGTTTACATCAACCCGGTGTTTGCCTTCCTGACCCGCGTTGCCGTTTCGGTCATGTCCGGCCTCGGCATGAACGTAACGATGCCAGAACTCCAGCCGGATGCTTTCCCGTTCTGGGATTCCTGCATGATGGTGCTGTCGATTGCAGCGATGATTCTGATGACCCGTAAATACGTTGAGAACTGGCTGCTGTGGGTCATCATCAACGTGATCAGCGTGGCGATCTTCGCCCTGCAGGGCGTCTATGCGATGTCGCTGGAATATCTGCTGCTGACCTTCATCGCGCTGAACGGCAGCCGGATGTGGATTAACAGCGCGCGCGAGCGAGGCTCTCACGCGCTTTCCGGCTAGTGGTCATGATGATGTGAATGACCGGACTGCGCCTCGTTAAGGTGGCAGTCCGGTCCGCTACAGGGCTGATACTCCATCTGAACGGTGGCATGGCTAATGTCGTAGTGATGTTCCAGAAAGTGCTGGATGCGATCGAGCAGCGCATCGTGGTCGTGAGGGGGGATCACCTGGACGTGCAGCGTCATGACCGGTTTCTCTCCCACCAGCCAGACGTGAACATGATGAACGTTGCGTACTTCCGGGACTGAACGGCGCAGGTTGCGCTTCAGCTCGTCGATATCCATGGAAGCTGGCGCCCCTTCAAGCAGTTCATTCACGCTCTCCTTCAGCAGCCGCCACGCGCTGCGCAAGACCAGACACGACACCAGTATGGACAGAATCGGATCGACAGGCGTCCAGCCGGTGTAGAGGATCACCAGCGCGGCGACAATCGCCCCGACTGAGCCGAGCAAATCACCCATAACATGCAGAGCCGCAGCGCGTACGTTGAGGTTCTTTTCCCCGCTGCCGCGGTGCAAAATCCAGAAGGCCAGAATATTCGCCAGCAGTCCTGCTACGGCAATCACCATCATGGTTGCCCCGGCGATCGGCTGCGGGTGTCTGAAGCGCTGTATTGCCTCCCAGACGATAAGAATGGTAATGACCACCAGCGCAATAGCGTTAACAAACGCGGCCAGTGTGGTCAGTCGCAGCCAGCCGAAGGTATGGCGCGCATTTGGAGGACGACGCGCAAACTGCACCGCCATCAGGGCGAAGAGCAGGGCGGCGGCATCGGTCAGCATGTGTCCGGCATCAGCCAGAAGCGCCAGAGAGCCGGAAATCAGGCCGCCAATGACCTCGATAACCATAAACGTTGCCGTGACGCCAAAGGCCAGCATCAGTCGTTTAGCGTTGTCGTTGCCGGATGAGTGCGAGTGTGAATGGGAGTGCGCCATGTCTGCTTTCCTGATGTGTTATTGTTTTTAGTGTAGCGTTTTTAATAGGTTACTCCAAAAAGAAAGGAGAGCCTGAGCTCTCCTTTTTCTGACGGTTCATAACTAATTACTGTGTAGTGCCATCGGTTTTGGTATTGGCGTCGTTACCCACTTTGTCGTTAGGGTCCGGGCATTTGCCGTCCTTGCACATTGAGTTCTTATGGACTTCATCTGAACTCATATTGTCATGGTTCATAGTGCCGGAACCGCTACCGTCTGGATGCAGCATGGTGCCGCCGGTGTTGGTGTTGCCGGTATTGATCTGGCTGTTGTCGACATTATTCGGGGCGATATTCTGTTTCGCATCAGGCGCGGGCTGGCCTGCTGCCGCAGCCGCATTGGCATCACCGTTGCTGTCTGAGGTGCCCGTTTCCGCAGCCAGGACGCTGCCGCTGGCCAGAGTGAGGGTGGCGGTCAGGAAGAGGGTTGCCAGTTTTGTCATTTTCTTCATCATGGTGCTCCTGTTCGTGTCGTTACGCTGGATAACATTCTCCAACAGTGCATCTTTTCAGAGGCGAAAGATCCCGCCTTACGGACTTACGTCAGTAGGGAATCGCGTTTAAGCGTGTAAAATTGGTTGTTACAGTTAAAAAGCTTAGGTTAGATCTCGTTTTTCGCTATTTTATGGCAATTTTTAGGCGAATTCCAGGAATTATCTGCGTGAAGTGTAAAACCGTGTTTACACTTCCTGGTCGACAAGATAGATTGAAAGGATTGCTTTCATTACTAAAGATATGGCAGAGCTGGAACGAAGATGAATTATCAGAACGACGATTTACGCATCAAAGAGATCAATGAGTTATTACCTCCTGTAGCGCTCCTTGAGAAATTCCCCGCCACTGAAAATGCCGCAAACACGGTTTCTCATGCTCGTAAAGCGATCCATAAGATCCTGAAAGGTAATGACGATCGTCTTCTGGTGGTGATTGGTCCGTGCTCCATTCACGATCCGGCTGCCGCGAAAGAATACGCCGCCCGTCTGCTCACCCTCCGTGAAGAGCTAAAGGATGAGCTGGAAATCGTCATGCGCGTCTATTTTGAAAAACCGCGCACCACCGTTGGCTGGAAAGGGTTGATTAACGATCCGCACATGGATAACAGCTTCCAGATCAACGACGGCCTGCGCATTGCGCGCAAGCTGCTGCTTGAGATCAACGACAGCGGCCTGCCTGCGGCCGGTGAATTCCTGGACATGATTACGCCACAATACCTTGCGGACCTGATGAGCTGGGGCGCAATTGGTGCGCGCACGACTGAATCTCAGGTCCACCGCGAGCTGGCGTCCGGTCTTTCTTGCCCGGTGGGTTTCAAAAATGGCACTGACGGCACCATTAAGGTGGCTATTGATGCTATCAACGCCGCTGGTGCGCCGCACTGCTTCCTGTCCGTGACCAAATGGGGTCACTCCGCCATCGTTAACACCAGCGGGAACGGTGACTGCCACATCATTCTGCGCGGCGGTAAAGAGCCGAACTACAGCGCGAAACACGTGGCAGAAGTGAAAGTCGGGCTGGAAAAAGCCGGACTGCCGCCGCAGGTGATGATCGATTTCAGCCATGCCAACTCCAGCAAGCAGTTTAAAAAGCAGATGGAAGTGGGTGCAGACGTCTGCCAGCAGATTGCCGGCGGTGAGAAGGCGGTGATTGGGGTGATGATCGAAAGCCATCTGGTTGAAGGTAACCAGAATCTGGAAGGCAGCGAGCCGCTGGTGTACGGCAAAAGCGTGACCGATGCCTGCATCGGCTGGGACGATACCGACGCCATCCTGCGCCAGCTGGCAAATGCGGTGAAAGCGCGTCGCGGTTAATTCTGACGGCTCAAATAAAAAAGCGCGGACGGTTCCGCGCTTTTTTTATGTCTGGCGAAAATTACTTCGCTTTACCCTGGTTCGCAACAGCCGCTGCTTTCGCCGCGATCTCTTCTGCGTTACCCAGATAGTAGTGTTTGATTGGCTTGAAGTTTTCGTCGAACTCATACACCAGCGGTACGCCGGTTGGGATGTTCAGTTCGAGGATTTCGTCTTCACCCATGTTGTCCAGGTATTTCACCAGCGCACGCAGAGAGTTACCGTGAGCCGCGATGATCACGCGCTCGCCGCTTTTCAGGCGTGGCAGAATGGTTTCGTTCCAGTAAGGCACAACGCGGTCGATGGTCAGCGCCAGGCTCTCGGTGGTTGGCAGCTCAGCGTCGGTCAGCTTCGCGTAACGCGGGTCGTGTCCCGGGTAGCGCTCGTCATCTTTGGTCAGCTCTGGCGGGGTGATTGCGAAGCCGCGACGCCACTGTTTAACCTGCTCGTCGCCATATTTCTCAGCGGTTTCCGCTTTGTTCAGGCCCTGCAGCGCACCGTAGTGACGTTCGTTCAGTTTCCAGGACTTCTCAACCGGCAGCCAGGCCTGATCCAGTTCGTCCAGCACGTTCCACAGGGTGTGGATGGCACGTTTCAGCACAGAGGTGTAAGCAAAATCAAAGCTGAAGCCTTCTTCCTTCAGCAGTTTACCTGCTGCTTTTGCTTCGCTTACGCCTTTCTCGGACAGATCAACGTCGTACCAACCGGTAAAGCGGTTTTCGTTGTTCCACTGGCTTTCGCCGTGACGCACCAGAACCAGCTTAGTAATAGCCATCTCTTACTCCTCAAGCATTTTTAGAATGATAACAATTCTCATTATATTGCCGTGGCCGTGCCAGCAGCAACGCTTAACCCTAACCATAGCGAAAATAGTCTCTGAGTGTAAGATGCTTGTGAATCCAGGGTTATGATTTTGTCTGCGATCGGCGCTATTTTCAGCAAGGCGTGCAGAAAAAAGCCCTCCGGAGGGAGGGCTGAATATTAATGTGGAATAAAATGGTATTCCGTCACGCTCACGTACTCTTCACCCGGGCGCAGCACGCAGTCCGGCTGCGGCCATTCCGGATGATTTGGGCTGTCCGGCAGGAACTCGCTCTCCAGCGCCAGGCCTTGCCAGTCGCTGTACTCATCGTGTTCGCGCGCCGTCGTGCCGCCGAGATAGTTACCTGAGTAAAACTGCAGGGCAGGGGCAGTGGTATAAACCGTCATCTGCAGCTTCTCATCCGCAGACCAGACCTGCGCGGCAGGCCGCTTCACATCACCTTTGGCCTGCAGCAGGAAAGCGTGATCGTAGCCTTTCACCTTACGCTGATCGTCTTCGCTCAGGAAATCCCGGGCGATGGTTTTCGCGCTGCGGAAGTCAAAGCTGGTGCCGCTCACGTCTTTGAGGCCCTGATATGGAATGCCCATCTCGTCAACCGGCAGATACGCATCCGCCAGGATCTGCAGCTTGTGCTCACGCACGTCGCACTGGCTACCATCCAGATTAAAGTACGCGTGATTGGTCAGGTTGACCGGACACGGCCTGTCGACCTTCGCACGGTATTCAATGGCGATACGGTTGTCATCGGTCAGCGTAAAGCGCGCGGATGCGGTAAGGTTCCCCGGGAAGCCCTGATCGCCATCAGGCGAATCCAGTGAGAACAGCACTTCACCGTCGTTTTGACGAACAATCTTCCAGCGGCGTTTATCAAACCCGTCCGGCCCGCCGTGCAGCTGGTTCTCACCCTGGCTTGGAAGCAGGGTGTACTGCTCGCCGTTGAGTTCAAAACGGCTTTTCGCGATGCGGTTAGCATATCGCCCAACGGACGCGCCCAGATAGGCGGACTGATTGACGTACTGCTCAGGCGAGGCGCAGCCGAGCAGGGTTTCGCGCACGCTGCCGTCCGGCATCGGTACGCGGGCAGAAAGAAGGGTAGCACCCCAGTCCATCAGCGTAACGACCATTCCCGCGCTGTTGCGCAGGGTTAACAGGCGATACGGCAGACCATCCGGTGCGAGTGTAGGTGTTTCGTTTAGCACTGTCCGGCTCCTTGTGATGCTTTACAAACATAGAAGGTTTCTTTGATGCCTGTTTTGGCTTCGTACTGCTTCGCCACGGCATCCTGTATGGCAGGGACCAACTCTTCTGGCACCAGCGCAACGATACAGCCGCCAAAACCGCCGCCCGTCATGCGCACGCCGCCTTTGTCGCCAATGGTCGCTTTGATGATTTCCACCAGGGTGTCGATCTGCGGAACGGTGATTTCAAAATCATCGCGCATGGAGGCATGAGATTCCGCCATAAGCTCACCCATGCGTTTCAGGTCACCTTTCGCCAGCGCGGACGCGGCTTCAACCGTACGGGCATTTTCCGTCAGCACGTGACGAACGCGTTTGGCGACAACCGGATCCAGCTCGTGCGCCACTTTGTTAAATTCATTGAGCGTCACGTCGCGCAGGGCTGGCTGCTGGAAGAAACGGGCGCCGGTTTCGCACTGCTGGCGGCGGGTGTTGTATTCGCTGCCCACCAGCGTGCGCTTAAAGTTGCTGTTAACGATCACCACGGCCGCGCCTTTTGGCAGGGGAACGGCTTTGGTTCCCAGCGAACGGCAATCAATTAACAGTGCATGCTCTTTTTTCCCGAGCGCGGAAATCAGCTGGTCCATAATGCCGCAGTTACAGCCCACGAACTGGTTTTCTGCTTCCTGACCATTCAGGGCGATTTGCGCGCCATCCAGCGGCAGATGGTAAAGCTGCTGGAATACGGTGCCGACGGCAACTTCCAGAGACGCAGAGGAGCTTAAGCCCGCACCCTGCGGCACGTTGCCGCTGATGACTAAATCCGCACCGCCGAAGTTCTTGTTACGCTTCTGAAGGTGTTTCACGACGCCGCGCACGTAGTTAGACCACTGCTGGCTGTCGTGCGTCACAATTGGGGCATCGAGGGAAAATTCGTCCGTCTCATTACCGTAATCAGCCGCAATCACGCGGACTTTACGGTCGTCGCGTTTCGCACAGCTAATAACGGTCTGGTAATCGATGGCGCACGGCAGCACGAAACCGTCGTTATAGTCGGTGTGTTCACCGATCAGGTTAACGCGGCCTGGCGCCTGGATAACGTGGGTGGCAGGGTAGCCAAATTTCTCAGCAAACAGGGATTGTGTTTTATCTTTCAGACTCATTTTTTAGACTCCTGATTCGCGATAGTGGACGTCGCTAACGGCACGCAGACGTTCTGCCGCCTGTTCCGCCGTCAGGTCACGCTGGGTTTCTGCCAGCATTTCGTAGCCCACCATAAATTTACGTACCGTCGCAGAGCGCAGCAGCGGCGGATAGAAATGGGCATGCAATTGCCAGTGCTGATTCTCTTCCCCGTTGAACGGCGCGCCGTGCCAGCCCATGGAGTACGGGAAGGAGCACTGGAACAGATTGTCGTAACGGCTGGTCAGCTTTTTCAGCGCCAGGGCAAGGTCGTCGCGCTGCGCGTCGCTGAGATCGGTTATACGCAGAACATGTGCTTTCGGCAGCAGCAGCGTCTCAAACGGCCACGCGGCCCAGTAAGGCACGACGGCCAGCCAGTGTTCGGTTTCCACCACGGTACGGCTGCCGTCGGCCTGTTCACGCTGCGCGTAGTCCACCAGCATCGGCGAGCCGTTTTCCGCGTAATACGCTTTCTGCAGAGGGTCTTCACGCTTGGCTTCGTTAGGCAGGAAGCTGTTCGCCCAGACCTGGCCGTGCGGATGGGGGTTCGAGCAGCCCATGGCCGCGCCTTTGTTTTCGAACACCTGCACCCACGGATAGCTCTGCCCCAGCTCTGCGGTTTGCGCCTGCCAGGTGCTGACGACCTCTTTCAGCGCGTCCACGCTCAGCTCCGGCAGCGTCTTGCTGTGATCGGGAGAGAAGCAGATCACGCGGCTGGTTCCGCGCGCGCTTTCGCAGCGCATCAGCGGATCGTGGCTTTCAGGCGCGTCCGGCGTGTCGGTCATCAGAGCGGCAAAATCGTTTGTGAACACGAAGGTGCCTTTGTAGTCTGGGTTTTTATCCCCGGTGACGCGCGTGTTGCCCGGACAGAGGAAACAGTCCGGGTCATGCTGTGGCAGCGTCTGTTTTGCAGGCGTCTCCTGCGCCCCCTGCCAGGGGCGCTTAGCGCGATGCGGAGAAACTAAAATCCATTGCCCGCTTAACGGGTTAAAACGACGATGCGGATGATCGACGGGATTAAATTGCGTCATGACGGATCCTTAGTCCGGATAGCCTTGCGGGTGGCGTGACTGCCAATGCCAGGTATCCTGTGCCATTTCATCAAGCGTGCGCGTTACACGCCAGTTAAGCTCTTTGTCGGCTTTGGTGGCATCGGCCCAGTAAGCAGGCAGATCGCCCTCGCGACGCGGGGCGAAGTGGTAGTTCACCGGCTTGCCGCAGGCTTTGCTGAAGGCGTTAACCACGTCCAGCACGCTGCTGCCGACTCCGGCGCCGAGGTTGTAAATATGCACGCCCGGTTTGTCAGCCAGCTGCTGCATGGCCGCAACGTGACCGTCGGCCAGATCCATTACGTGGATGTAGTCGCGCACGCCGGTGCCGTCTTCGGTCGGATAGTCATTGCCAAAAATCGCCAGCGAGTCGCGACGGCCAACGGCAACCTGGGCGATATACGGCATCAGATTGTTTGGGATACCCTGCGGATCTTCGCCCATATCGCCAGACGGATGCGCACCGACCGGGTTGAAGTAGCGCAGCAGCGCGATGCTCCACTCCGGCTGGGCTTTTTGCAGGTCGGTCAGGATCTGCTCCACCATCAGCTTGCTTTTGCCGTACGGGCTTTGCGGGGTACCGGTCGGGAAGCTTTCAACGTAAGGAATTTTCGGCTGATCGCCGTAGACGGTGGCGGAGGAGCTAAAGATGAAGTTTTTGACGTTCGCCGCACGCATGGCGGAGATGAGACGCAGAGTGCCGTTGACGTTGTTGTCGTAATACTCGAGCGGCTTCGCAACGGATTCACCGACCGCTTTCAGTCCCGCGAAGTGGATCACCGCTTCAATGGCGTGGTCGTGAAGGATCTCGGTCATCAGCGCTTCGTTGCGGATGTCGCCTTCCACAAAAGTCGGTTGTTTACCGCCAAGACGTTCAATCACAGGCAGCACGCTGCGCTTACTGTTGCACAGGTTGTCGAGAATGATGACGTCATGGCCGTTTTGCAGCAGCTGCACGCAGGTATGACTACCGATGTAACCGCTACCACCTGTTACCAGAACTCGCATATTTCGCTCCATTGGGCTTATGGTATGTAATAACCATAGCATAACAGAGACGCAAAAAGTGTGACATGGGATAAAATAGTGGAATCGTTTACACTGTTTTTAAAATCCGATTTTCAGCTGCCATGAGGCATTGTAGATCAACGAGATAGCAATGTATTAGTGCAGGTTATCTGAAAAACGAAGGGCGGTGCCCTCCGGGGGTCAATCGAGTTTGCTTTGCAGATAACGATAGTGCTCGCCATCCGGAACAAACTCCAGGCGATGCGTGATGCAGGAGGGGGCATCTTCGGCATGATGTGAAACAAACAGCAGCTGCGTTTCACCTTCGCTAATCAGCACGTCCACAAAGCGGCGGATAAGCTGTCGGTTCAACGGGTCGAGTCCCTGCAGCGGTTCGTCGAGGATCAGCAGCGTAGGGTGTTTCACCAGCGCGCGAACGATCAGTGCCAGACGCTGTTGCCCCCACGACAGGCTATGAAACGGCGCGTCAGCGACCCGGTTGTCCATGCCCAGGATATCCAGCCACTGCTGGGCCAGCTTGTGCTGTTTGTCCGACACCGCCTGATAAATACCGATGGAATCAAAATAGCCGGAGAGGATCACGTTGCGTACCGTGGTACTGACCCGGTAATCCAGATGCAGGCTGCTGCTGACGTAGCCGATATGTTTTTTAATATCCCAGATGGTTTCGCCGCTGCCGCGACGCCGACCGAACAGCGTCAGATCGTTGCTATAGCCCTGCGGGTGATCGCCGGTGATCAGGCTCAGCAGCGTGGATTTCCCCGCGCCGTTGGGGCCGACAATCTGCCAGTGCTCGCCCGGATTGACCGTCCAGCTGAGGCGGTTAAGGATCGGGCGATCGTCATAAGCGACCATCCCGTCACGCAGCACGATGCGCGGCTGGTGGGGATCAAGCGCGTGGCGCGCCGACGGGGCGTCGGGTTCCGGAAGAGTAATACCGTCGAGCTGTTCGCTGTGGGCGAGCTGGGCAATCAGCGCCTGCTTAAGCAGCGCGGTTTTTTCGCCGGTCTCGGTCAGGTTACAGTCGGCCAGGACGCCCGCGTGCTGGATAAATTCCGGAATTTCATCAAAACGGTTAAGCACCAGCACGAGGGTATATCCCTGCTGATTAAGCGACGCTAGCAGGGACGACAGCTGCGCCCGGGATTGCACGTCAAGACCGTCGAACGGTTCGTCCAGAATAAGCAGTTCAGGTTGGCTCATCAGCGCCTGACAAAGCAGCGTTTTTCGCGTCTCGCCGGTCGAAAGGTATTTAAAGCGCCGGTCCAGCAGAGAGGTGATACCAAACTGTTCTGCCAGGCGCTCACAGCGGGCGGGGTCTTTCACCTCATCCTGTATAATTTCTGCGGTCGTGCGGCCGGTATCGTCTTCGCCAGGGCTGAGCAAATCGGTGTTGTTGCGCTGCCACTCGTCGCTGACCAGCTTTTGCAATTGTTCAAACGACAGGCGCGTCAGACGCGTAAAGTCGCTCTGATATTCGCCCTTGAGGAGGTTGAGCTCTCCCGCCAGCGCGCGGGCCAGCGCAGATTTACCGCTGCCGTTGGTGCCGACAAACGCCCAGCTTTCACCCGCGCGTAGTGTCAAATCAGCAATCGTCAGCGTTCGGGTATCGCTAAGACGAAACGTGCCTTGCGAAATATGCAATGATGACATGATTTATCCCTGTTTTTGCAGCAATAGATATCAGGGATACGCACTGTCGGTACGATTGTCAATGCGCTCAGCACAAAGTGGCGATAATCACCCGGTCCGCGTTGAAATACGCGGTGACGACAGCACCTTGTTCTAAGTCGTCCGACTCGCTGAGCGGTAGGGTCGCGCAAAGCGGTTGCCCGTCTGCCAGGGTCATGAGCACTTCGCATTGCGCCTGGCCGCGCTCGATATGGCTGATTGTGCCCTGCAGCTGGTTATCTGCTGCCTTTGCCGCATCGGGATCGCGCGTGATAGTGACCCACGGCGCCTTCAGCAGCACCAGCACCTCTTTACCTTCATCCAGTTCAAGACGCTCTGCGCTCTGCGCCGTTATGGCGGCTTTCAGACGGGTGGTGCCATCGGCAAGCAGGATCTCAATATGCTGCTGTACCTGGAGATCGTCGCGCGCCGTCACCGTACCAAACCACTGGTTGCGGGCGCTGGTTTGTAAAGAGAAGCGGGAAATGGCGGCCAGCAAACTGTCCAGCGGAACGTTATCGTCATCGCTCAACACATCAAACGCTTTTTGCTGGATCTGCGCCAGCAGATCGTAAAGCTGAATAAGGCGCTGGCCATAACGCGTCACGATCGCACCGCCGCCGCCTTTGCCGCCCGTGGCTCTGTCCACCAGCGGGTGTTCGCTCAGGGTGTTCATCTCGTTGATGGCGTCCCAGGCGCTTTTATAGCTGATTCCCGCGTTTTTCGCCCCCTGGCTAATCGAGCCCGTTTGTTCTATTTGTTTAAGCAGGGCGATACGTCGCGGATCGGCGAAAAGCTTTTGCTGAAGTCGTAGAGTGAGGAGAATTTCGGCCTGCATAACAGTGTCCTGGCAAAAAGAGTATTGTGACCCAAATGGTGCAGGGCGCAAAGGGTACCGCACAAAAGGGGATGTTTTTCTCACTATCCAGGGTAGAATGAGTCATTCACAATATCTGGAGAAAACCATGTTAGAGTTGTTGAAAAGTCTGGTATTCGCCGTGATCATGGTACCAGTAGTGATGGCCATCATCCTCGGTGCCATCTACGGCCTGGGTGAAGTGTTCAACGTCTTTTCGAACATTGGTCACAGAGACCAGGCTAAAAAGCAGCATTGATTCCCCCCAAAACGCCCGGCTTGCCCGGGCGTTTTGCTCTCAAGATTTTCCCGTTTTCGCCGATAATATTTAACGTATCACGCCGGTTTACCTCTTCAGCGGTACGATTTAACGCTGGGATCTCCCTGACGTTACCGTTATATTGATGTGTATATAACGCTACTCACAGGAGTTAAAAATGGCACGTACCTGGGTACGCCTTTTCGCAGGGGCAACGCTGACGCTTTCACTTACCGGCCACGCGCTGGCGGACGAGGGTAAAATCACGGTCTTTGCGGCGGCGTCATTGACCAACGCGCTGCAGGATATCGCGGCGGCGTATAAAAAAGAGAAAAACGTCGAGGTTGTCTCCTCGTTTGCCTCTTCCTCGACGCTGGCGCGCCAGATAGAAGCGGGCGCACCGGCGGATCTGTTCATCTCGGCTGACCAGAAGTGGATGGATTACGCGGTGGAGAAGAAAGCGATTGATGCGGCAACCCGCGAAACGCTGCTGGGGAATAGCCTGGTTGTCGTGGCACCAAAAGCCAGCGCTCAGGCTGACTTCACCATCAACAAAGAGACCAACTGGATAAGTCTGCTGAACGGCGGGCGTCTGGCGGTGGGCGATCCGGAGCACGTTCCGGCCGGGATCTACGCCAAAGAAGCGCTGCAAAAGCTGGGCGCATGGGAGACATTGTCGCCGAAGCTGGCTCCGGCGGAAGATGTCCGCGGCGCGCTGGCGCTGGTGGAACGCAACGAAGCCCCGCTGGGCATTGTGTATGGCTCTGATGCCGTCACCAGTAAGGGTGTGAAAGTGGTGGCAACGTTCCCGGAAGACTCCCACAAGAAAGTGGAATATCCTGTTGCGATTGTTGATGGACATAAAAATGCGACCGTGACGGCTTTCCGCGATTATCTGAAGGGGCCTGAAGCGTCCGCTATCTTTAAACGTTACGGATTTACGACTCACTGATGATATTGACCGATCCTGAATGGCAGGCTGTTCTGCTGAGCCTTAAAGTCTCTTCCCTGGCGGTTGCGCTGAGTTTGCCCTTTGGGATCTTCTTTGCCTGGCTACTGGTTCGCTGTCAGTTTCCCGGCAAAACGCTGCTCGACAGCGTGCTTCATCTTCCGCTCGTTTTGCCGCCCGTAGTGGTCGGTTACCTGCTGCTGATTTCGATGGGGCGACGCGGTTTTATCGGCGAGAAGCTCTACGACTGGTTTGGGCTGACGTTCGCTTTTAGCTGGCGCGGTGCGGTACTGGCTGCGGCGGTGATGTCATTCCCGCTGATGGTGAGGGCGATACGCCTCGCGCTGGAAGGGGTGGACATGAAGCTTGAACAGGCGGCCCGCACGCTGGGCGCCGGGCGCTGGCGCGTCTTTTTCACCATCACGCTTCCGCTGACGCTGCCGGGCATTATTGTCGGCACGGTGCTGGCCTTCGCCCGCTCGCTCGGCGAGTTTGGCGCGACGATCACGTTTGTGTCGAACATACCCGGCGAGACGCGAACTATCCCGTCGGCAATGTATACCCTGATTCAAACGCCGGGCGGTGAAGGCGCGGCGGCGCGGCTCTGTATCATCTCAATCGTATTAGCCCTGGTATCGCTGCTGGTGTCGGAATGGCTGGCGCGGCTGAGCCGTGAGCGGATGGGGAAATAAGCATGCTGGAACTGAATTTCACTCAGACGCTGGGAAACCATACCCTGACGCTTAACGAGGCGCTGCCTGCAAGCGGTATCACCGCCATTTTCGGCGTGTCGGGGGCGGGAAAAACGTCGCTGATAAATGCCATCAGCGGCCTGACGCGCCCGCAGTCTGGCCGTATTGTTCTGAATAACCGCGTTCTGAATGACGTGGAAAACAAGGTGTATCTGTCGCCGGATAAACGCCGCATCGGCTATGTTTTCCAGGATGCACGCCTGTTCCCGCACTACAGCGTGCGCGGCAACCTGCGTTACGGCATGGCGAAAAGCATGGCCGGGCAGTTTGATAAGCTGGTGACGCTGTTAGGCATTGAGCCATTGCTCGACAGGCTGCCCTCCTCGCTCTCCGGTGGAGAAAAACAGCGCGTAGCCATTGGCCGCGCGTTGCTGACCGCACCCGAACTGCTGCTGCTCGACGAACCGCTGGCCTCGCTCGATATTCCGCGTAAACGTGAGCTCCTGCCCTACCTGCAGCGCCTGACGCGGGAAATTAATATTCCGATGCTCTACGTCAGCCATTCGCTGGACGAAATCCTCCATCTGGCCGACAAGGTGCTGGTGCTGGAAGAGGGCAGCGTCAAGGCCTTCGGCAACCTGGAAGAGGTGTGGGGCAGCAGCGTCATGCATCCGTGGTTACCCAGGGAGCAGCAGAGCAGCATCCTGAAGGTGAGCGTGCTGGAACACCATCCACACTACGCGATGACCGCCCTGGCGTTGGGTGACCAGCATCTTTGGGTCAATAAGATCGACAAGCCGTTACAGTCCGCGCTGCGTATTCGTATTCAGGCATCTGACGTCTCGCTGGTGCTGCAGCCGCCGCTGCAAACCAGTATTCGAAATATCCTGCGCGCCAAAGTCGCGGAGTGTTTTGATGATAACGGCCAGGTGGAAGTGAAGCTCGAGGTCGGCAGCAGGACGCTCTGGGCGCGCATCAGCCCGTGGGCCAGGGATGAGTTAGGGATCAAACCCGGCCTGTGGCTCTACGCGCAAATTAAGAGCGTCTCGATCACCGCCTGATTACAGCAGGTGGGTATAAATGTACTGCGCGATGCTGTCGGTGGTGTTGTCGCCAATCACCACGTTCGCGCGCGCTTTGACCGCGTCGTCGGCATTGCCCATCGCCACGCCCGTACCGACGGCTTCCAGCATGCTTATGTCGTTGTAGTTGTCGCCGAAGGCGATCGCGTCCTGCATCGACCAGCCTTTTGATTCCACATACTGCGTCAGGCGTTTGCCTTTGCTGTTGCCTTTGCGGGCAATATCCACCTGATCGTGCCAGGACCATTCACACTCCAGACCCAGCGTCTGCTCCACGTGTTTCGCGAAGGCATTCAGCTTGGTGGTGTCTTCATCCGTCAGGGCGAATTTCCAGATAGCCTCAACGTCCTGGGCCGCCTGACGCAGGGAGGAAACCTGGGTAAAGACGGGACGCTGCGCTTCAGGTAGGGACAACGCCCAGTTGCTGGTGCGCACCACGTGGCCGGTAGGGCGCTCGTAGACCATCGCGTTATCCACATACATCAGGCCGTGAACGGCATGCTGATCCAGCAGATCAATCAGTTGCAGCGCCTGGGGAACCGGCAGCGGGTCGGATTCTAAAACCTTTTTTGCCTGATAATCATACAAATAAGTGCCATTACAACAAATTGCAGGTGTATCTAACGCCAGTGCCTGATAAAAAGGGTGAATGGCAACGTGATGTCGACCCGTTACGATAAGGAGTTGATATCCCGCTTCCTGCGCGCGTTTAAGCGCTTCCAGAGAAGAGGGGAGAAGGGTTTTTTGCGGCGTCAGTAAGGTACCGTCTAAATCCAGAGCAATCACACGCGAGGTCATCTGTTTTCCCGGGTTAATATTGAATTTACGTTTTGATGGGATGGTACACCGAGAGGCGAACGCTTCAAAATTCCTGTCGACAATTCAGCATTCACCGTCAAAAGTTAACTACTTTCATGCGCAGTGAGGAGTGAATATTCATGAAACAAACCGTTTATACCGCCAGTCCTGAAAGCCAGCAGATCCACGTCTGGCGTTTAAATACCGAAGGGACACTCACGCTGGTTCAGGTTGTTGATGTGCCAGGCCAGGTGCAGCCGATGGTCATCAGCCCGGATAAACGTTTCTTGTACGTGGGTGTGCGCCCGGAGTTTCGCGTGCTGGCCTATCGCATTTCTCCGGACGACGGTGCGCTGACGTACACTGCTGAAGCCCCGTTGCCGGGC
Source organism: Enterobacter sp. PI-10 (assembly GCF_027947695.1). NCBI lineage: Bacteria > Pseudomonadati > Pseudomonadota > Gammaproteobacteria > Enterobacterales > Enterobacteriaceae > Enterobacter > Enterobacter sp. PI-10. The sequence goes on from NZ_JAJNOG010000001.1 coordinate 488,408, forward strand.
AGCCCAACCCATATCTCTACCGATCGCAAAGGCAACTTTGTCTTCAGCGGCTCGTATAACGCGGGCTGCGTCAGCGTAACGCGTCTGGAAGACGGCATTCCGGTCGAAACCGTGGATGTGGTGGAAGGGCTTGAAGGCTGCCACTCGGCGAATATCTCTCCGGATAACCGCACGCTGTGGGTGCCTGCCCTGAAGCAGGATCGTATCTGCCTGTTCACCCTGAGCGACGATGGTCACCTGGTGGCGCAGAATCCAGCTGAAGTTACGACTGTTGAAGGCGCTGGTCCGCGTCATATGGTCTTCCACCCGAACCAGCAGTATGCCTACGTGGTCAACGAACTGAACAGCTCAGTGGACGTATGGGAACTGAAAGATCCAAACGGTCAGATTGAGTGCGTGCAGACGCTGGACATGATGCCGTCTGATTTCTCCGACACCCGCTGGGCGGCGGATATCCACATTACGCCAGATGGCCGCCATCTGTACGCCTGCGACCGTACCTCCAGCCTGATTACCGTGTTTAGCGTTTCCGAAGACGGCAGCGTGCTGGCGGTTGAAGGCTTCCAGCCGACGGAAACCCAGCCGCGCGGCTTTAATATCGATCACAGCGGCAAATACCTGATTGCAGCGGGGCAGAAATCCCACCATATCGCGCTGTACGAAATTAAAGGCGAGCAGGGGCTGCTGGAAGAGAAAGGGCGCTACGCCGTAGGCCAGGGGCCGATGTGGGTGGTGGTTAACGCTCACTAAGCGGCTGAAAACAAAAAACCTCGCGAATGCGAGGTTTTTTTATCTCTGTGTGCCGGGTAAGGCGAAGCCGCACCCGGCAAAACAGCTTACTGCTTCGGCTCAGCAACCACTTTGCTACCCAGACCGCGGTTGTTGTACTCCCACATGCGGTTGAAGTTAGCGTCGTTCAGGTTGCGCTGCACGTTCCCTTTATCATCCACCGCACCGGTGTTGCCGGAGAATGGACGTTTGGAGATCGCGGCATCCGCCCACGGTTTCGCCATGTTGAAGCCTTCGTTGATCACGCTGTCGCGGATCACAACCTGACCGTTGGTGGCTGAGTCCACGTCCAGGGAGCGTCCCAGCTGCGCCACGCCGTCACCGGCAGCATTAAAGCGGCTGTTCACGGCCAGGAAGCCGAAGAAGAGGTTCGACTGGGTTGCCGGAGCAAACACGTAACCTTCCTGCTGAGTACGTGAGTTCACCACGCGGAAATCGGTATTATCAAACACCACCGCGCCGCGACCGGACACCAGGTCCACGTCACCTTCAACGTAGCTGTTGGTCACAAGGGTACGGGTCAGACGGTTATTCTGCAGCGTGTTCTGCACGCCGCTATTGGTCACGAAGAAGGTGTTCTGACGGCCCAGAATGTTGACGTTGTTAATCTGTACCTTATCGCCATCGCTGCGCAGCGCAACGGCCTGGTGGTTACCGGCGTCAACGCTGTCACCCAGGGTATTCTGAATGGTCAGGTTCTGCAGCTGCAGACCGTTATTCTGAGACCAGAATACCGCCGAGCACATTACGCCAATAGTGGCGGAACGCTTGCTCTGGCAGTTATCAAACATATACCACGCCGGTTTGCCCGGCATATATTTACCGGCCGGGTTCACCAGGTGACGCCAGGTGTTGCTGTCGATTTCGGAATCAATCGCCAGGCCAATTTTTACGTCAATCGCTTTTTCGCCCAGACCGTAAAGCGTAATGCTGCCTGGTGCCGCCGGAACATACACGGTGCCTTCATATTCACCAGGCAGGATCGCGATGTACTGGCGAGACGCGCTGTGTTTAGTGATGGCAGCATCAACCGCAGCCTGAATTGAGGTATGCGTTACGCCCTGCGCACCCGCCGGGCCAACCACGAAGTCAGGCTGTTTCGGCAGATTAATAGACGACGGGGTCCACGGCGCAGCGTTAGGATCCATCGCTGAGAAGTAGTGTGCACGGTCGAAGTTCTTCGCTTCATCAGCGGACAAAATCGGGCGGGAGACGGTACCGGGCGCAACCTGCTCAGAAGGGCGCTGATCCGGTGGTGTTGAACTGCATGCGGATAAGGTCACGCCAAAGGCGAGTGCTAACGCCAGACGGGAAATCCTGGAAATGTTCAAGGTAGAGCTCCTGGGTATGCAAGTCTTTACGGGACAGACGAAATAGCCTGCTTTTTTATACTAAGTTGAGCGAAACGGGAAGATAAAAAGGGTAAAAGTTCCATTTTTAGCCCGAGAGCGGCAAGTAAGTGATCACAAATAACTAACATTTTCCTTCAAGGCGGTTGACAGTAGACGGTGGATGCAAATAAATGTCTATACAACCCATGACAAGTGGAATGCCCATGCAGCAGATTCATCCCGACGATGTGATATGGCGAAATGCGCGACTGGCTACGATGGTGCCGGACGTATCTGCGCCCTATGGACTGAAAGAGCAACATGCCCTGGTCGTACGGGGTCAAACTATCCTGGCCGTGATCCCTGAATCTGACATTCCGGTCGGACACCGTCACTGCGTCGATCTCCAGGGGCGTCTGGTCACGCCTGGCCTGATTGACTGCCATACCCACCTTGTATTTGGCGGCGATCGCGCGGCGGAGTGGGAGCAGCGTCTTAACGGCGTCTCTTATCAAACCATCAGCGCCCAGGGGGGCGGGATTAACGCTACCGTGACGGCGACCCGCAGCGGCTCGCCCGAAACCCTGCTTAAGCTGGCGCAGCAGCGGCTTCAGCGTCTGATGAATGAAGGCGTCACTACGGTTGAAATCAAATCCGGATACGGTCTAAACCCCGAGGCCGAAGAGAAGATGCTGCAGGTTGCCCGCCAGCTGAGCCTCAATAATCCGATCGATATCAGCCCAACGCTGCTCGCCGCGCATGCGGTTCCGCCGGAATACCGACAGGATCCAGACGCGTACCTCACGCTGGTCTGTGAGCAGATATTGCCCACGCTGTGGCAAAAAGAGTTATACGAAGCAGTAGACGTGTTCTGCGAAAACGTCGGCTTTACGCCGTCGCAAACCGAGCGTCTCTTTAAGGCGGCAACCGCGCTCGGTATCCCGGTGAAAGGGCATGTTGAGCAGCTTTCAAATCAGGGCGGTGCGGCGCTGGTCAGCCGGTATAAAGGACTCTCCGCCGATCATATCGAATATCTCGACGAAGCAGGCATTCAGGCGATGGCGCAAAGCGGCACGGTTGCGGTCCTGCTCCCCGGCGCGTTCTATTTTCTGCAGGAGCGCCAGCGTCCGCCGGTGGAACAGCTCAGAGAACGAGGCGTGCCGATGGCGGTCGCCACCGACTATAACCCCGGCACCAGCCCGTTTGCCAGCCTGCACCTGGCGATGAACATGGCCTGCGTCCAGTTTGGCCTGACGCCCGAGGAAGCCTGGGCTGGCGTCACGCGCCATGCCGCGCAGGCGCTGGGCCGTGGTGCAACCCACGGTCAGCTGCGGGCCGGGTTTGTCGCTGATTTTATCGTCTGGGATGCTCATCATCCGGTAGAGATGGTCTACGAGCCGGGACGCAACCCGCTGTATCAACGTATTTTTCGTGGGGAGGCAGTATGAAGCTATGGCGGCCCGTAGCCGAAACGGTCTGGCAGGGGCGCGACGACAGCGCCGAGGCCAGCAACGCAACGCGTATTTTCCAGACGATACGGCAGCAGGGAGCGTTCACGCCGCTGGCATCCGGCATTGCGCTGATAGGCTTTGAATGTGATGCAGGCGTAAAACGCAATCAGGGCAGGCCCGGCGCCGTGCAGGCGCCGGATATACTGCGAAAAGCGCTGGCGAATATGGCCAGCCATCAGGGACACGATCGGCTGGCGGATATGGGCTCGGTTTACGTTGAAGGTGACGAGCTTGAGGCGGCACAGCAGGCGTTAAGCGATGCCGTCACGTCATGCCAGCGGTCCGGGATGCGTACGCTGGTCTTTGGCGGCGGACACGAAACCGCGTGGGCGCACGGTCGCGGCGTGCTGGACGCCTTCCCGGACGAGCGGGTTGTCATTATCAATCTTGATGCCCATCTCGATCTGCGCAAGGCCGACCGGGCGACGTCCGGCACGCCGTTTCGCCAGCTGGCGCACTACTGCGATGAGCGCGGGCGGGAATTTCAGTACGCCTGCTTTGGCGTGAGCCGGGCGGCGAACACGCTGGCGCTGTGGGATGAGGCCGAACGCCTGAACGTCACGCTGGTGGAAGATCTCCATTTCAGGCGCGATGCGCTATCCGCGCTGGAAAAGGTGCTGGCGCAGGCCGATCGTATCTATCTGACGATCGATCTGGACGTCCTGCCCGCCAGCGAAATGCCCGCCGTGTCCGCACCGGCCGCGTTAGGCATACCGGCGCTGGATCTTCTCCCGGTTATCGAACAAATCTGCCGCAGCGGTAAGCTACAGGCCGCCGATCTGGTAGAGTTTAACCCGCAGTACGATCGGGACGGGCAGGGCGCAAAGCTTGCCGCCCGTCTGGCCTGGCAAATTGCTCACTGGTGGGCATAACACTATTCAAGGAGTCACGATGTTTTCACGCTCACCCCTGCCGCAGTCGAGCCCTCCCGCGCCTTTCTACGAAAAGGTGAAGCAGGCGATCAGTGAAAAAATCGCCACCGGCGTCTGGCGCCCGCACGACCGCATTCCCTCGGAGGCCGATCTGGTGGCGCAGTTTGGCTTTAGCCGGATGACCGTCAACCGGGCGCTGCGCGAGCTGACTGACGAAGGGCTTCTGGTGCGCCTGCAGGGCGTGGGGACGTTTGTGGCGGAACCGAAAGGGCAGTCCGCCCTGTTTGAAATCCGCAGTATTGCGGACGAAATTGCCGCGCGTAATCATCAGCACCGCTGTGAGGTGCTGGTGCTCGAAGAGACCCAGGCCAGCGCTGAGCAGGCGGTAGAGCTGAACGTCAAAGAAGGCAGCCGCATCTTCCACTCCGTGATGGTGCATTTCGAAAACGACATTCCGGTGCAGATTGAAGATCGCTGCGTTAACGCCGAACGGATACCGGACTATCTGAACCAGGATTACACCCAGACCACGCCGCATGCCTATCTGTCGCTTGTCGCACCGCTGACGGAAGGGGAGCACATTGTGGAAGCCGTGCGCGCCACGCCGCAGGAGTGCGAACGGCTGCGGATTAAAGAGCACGACCCGTGCCTGCTGATCCGCCGTCGAACCTGGTCCTCGTCGCACATCGTGTCGCATGCCCGGCTGCTTTTCCCGGGGAACCGTTACCGGCTGCAGGGCCACTTTATGTCATAAGTTTTATAAGCGTGATCGCTAACGCAATATAACAAAATTGTATCTTTTTTGTTAAATCTGGCCTTGTGTGTGCTTGTCTATACAAGTATATCTAAATGCATCATCTGTCCCTTATGAGGAGCACACAATGTCGTCAGGTAAATACCGCCAGCAGGACGTCCGCGCCGCGCGCGGCACCACCCTTACAGCCAAAAGCTGGCTCACCGAAGCCCCGCTGCGCATGTTGATGAACAACCTTGATCCTGAGGTGGCGGAAAACCCCCACGAGCTGGTGGTCTACGGCGGCATTGGCCGCGCCGCGCGCAACTGGGAATGCTATGACGCCATTGTTAAGGCACTGACCGAACTCGAAAACGACGAAACCCTGCTGGTGCAGTCCGGCAAGCCGGTTGGCGTGTTTAAAACGCATAAAAACGCCCCGCGCGTGCTGATCGCCAACTCTAACCTCGTGCCGCACTGGGCCACCTGGGAGCACTTCAACGAACTCGACGCCAAAGGGCTGGCAATGTATGGCCAGATGACCGCCGGGAGCTGGATCTACATCGGCAGCCAGGGGATTGTGCAGGGCACCTACGAGACCTTCGTGGAAGCCGGTCGCCAGCACTACAACGGCTCGCTGAAAGGCCGCTGGGTGCTCACAGCAGGTCTCGGCGGGATGGGCGGCGCGCAGCCGCTGGCCGCCACGCTGGCCGGTGCGTGTTCGCTGAATATTGAGTGCCAGCAGAGCCGCATTGATTTCCGTCTGCGCACCCGTTACGTCGACGAGCAGGCCGAGAATCTCGATGACGCGCTGGCGCGCATCAAAAAATACACGTCCGAAGGCAAAGCGGTGTCGATTGCCCTGTGCGGCAACGCGGCGGACATTCTTCCTGAACTCGTTGCCCGCGGCGTGCGTCCGGATCTGGTCACCGACCAGACCAGCGCCCATGACCCGCTGCACGGTTACCTGCCGAAAGGCTGGACGTGGGAAGCCTATCAGCAAAAAGCGGAAACCGATCCGGAAGGCACGGTGCTTGCCGCGAAGCGCTCCATGGCCGAGCACGTCTCCGCCATGCTGGCCTTCAGCCAGATGGGCATTCCGACCTTTGACTACGGCAACAACATTCGCCAGATGGCGAAAGAGATGGGCGTGAATAACGCCTTCGACTTCCCCGGCTTCGTCCCGGCCTATATCCGCCCGCTGTTCTGCCGCGGTATCGGTCCGTTCCGCTGGGTTGCCCTGTCCGGTGACCCGGAGGATATCTACAAAACTGACGCCAAAGTGAAGGAGATCGTCGCCGATGACGAACACCTGCACCACTGGCTGGACATGGCCCGCGAGCGCATTAACTTCCAGGGCCTGCCGGCGCGTATCTGCTGGGTAGGGCTGGAGTGGCGGCAAAAGCTGGGTCTGGCCTTTAACGAAATGGTGCGCAGCGGTGAAGTCTCCGCGCCGATCGTCATTGGCCGCGACCACCTGGACTCCGGCTCAGTTGCCAGCCCGAACCGTGAAACCGAAGCCATGCGCGACGGCTCGGATGCGGTCTCCGACTGGCCGCTGCTGAACGCCCTGCTGAATACCGCCAGCGGCGCGACCTGGGTGTCGCTGCACCACGGCGGCGGCGTGGGGATGGGCTTCTCCCAGCATTCCGGGATGGTTATCGTCTGTGACGGAACGGATGAAGCCGCCGCGCGTATCGCTCGCGTGCTGCACAACGACCCGGCAACCGGCGTGATGCGTCACGCGGATGCGGGTTACGAGATTGCCATTGACTGTGCCAAAGAGCAGGGCCTTAACCTGCCGATGATCCCTGCCACACAAGGAAAGCATGAATGAACGCGTTAACACTCACTCCCGGCTCGCTGACGCTTAAACAGCTGCGTAACGTCTGGCGTCAGCCGGTCACCCTTTCACTTGATGAAAGTGCCCACGCCGCCATTAACGACAGTGTCGCCTGCGTTGAAGCCATCGTTGCCGAAGGGCGCACGGCTTACGGGATTAACACCGGCTTTGGGCTGCTGGCGCAGACCCGCATCGCGACGCACGATCTGGAAAACCTGCAGCGTTCGCTGGTGCTGTCGCATGCGGCGGGCGTTGGCCAGCCGCTTGACGATGAGATTGTCCGTCTGATGATGGTACTCAAAATCAACAGCCTGGCGCGCGGTTTCTCCGGCATTCGCCTGAGCGTGATCCAGGCGCTGATGGCGCTGGTGAATGCGGAGGTCTATCCGTGGATCCCGGCGAAGGGCTCCGTCGGGGCCTCCGGCGATCTCGCGCCGCTGGCGCACATGTCGCTGCTGCTGCTGGGTGAAGGCAAAGCGCGCTGGCAGGGCGAGTGGCTTCCGGCGAAAGAGGCGCTGAAAAAAGCCGGGTTAACGCCGATCACGCTGGCGGCGAAAGAGGGGCTGGCGCTGCTGAACGGCACGCAGGCATCGACAGCTTTCGCGCTGCGCGGCCTGTTTGAAGCGGAAGATCTGTTTGCCTCGGCGGTGGTGTGCGGTGCGCTGACTACCGAAGCGGTGCTGGGCTCGCGTCGCCCGTTCGATGCCCGCATCCACGAGGTGCGCGGTCAGCGCGGGCAGATCGATGCCGCCGCGATGTACCGTCACGTGCTTACCGACACCAGCGAGATCGCGGATTCACACCACAACTGTGAAAAGGTGCAGGATCCCTATTCCCTGCGCTGCCAGCCGCAGGTGATGGGCGCATGCCTGACGCAGCTGCGCCAGGCGGCGGAGGTGCTGCTGGTGGAGGCCAACGCGGTGTCCGATAACCCGCTGGTGTTCGCCCAGGAAAACGAGGTGGTCTCAGGCGGTAACTTCCACGCCGAGCCGGTGGCAATGGCTGCGGACAACATCGCGCTGGCGATTGCCGAAGTCGGCGCGTTGTCCGAGCGCCGCATCGCGCTGATGATGGATAAACACATGTCCCAGCTGCCACCGTTCCTGGTGCGTAACGGCGGGGTCAACTCGGGCTTTATGATTGCTCAGGTGACGGCCGCAGCGCTGGCAAGCGAGAACAAGGCGCTGTCGCATCCGCACAGCGTGGACAGCCTGCCCACCTCGGCGAATCAGGAAGATCACGTTTCGATGGCACCGGCTGCCGGGCGTCGTCTCTGGGAAATGGCCTCCAACACCCGCGGCGTGCTGGCGGTGGAATGGCTGGCGGCGAGTCAGGGTATCGATCTGCGTGAAGGGCTTAAATCCAGCCCGCTGCTGGAGCAGGCGCGTCAGGTGCTGCGCGAGCACGTCACGCATTACGATGACGACCGCTTCTTCGCCCCGGATATTGATAAGGCGATGCAGCTTCTGGAAGAAGGGCGGCTGGTGGGGCTGTTACCTTCGGTGCTGTGATTTTTTTGCCCGGTGGCGCTGCGCTTACCGGGCCTACGAATGCGAAATTCAGGCCGGGTAAGGCATAGCCGCCACCCGGCTTTTTTCAGGAATACATCGCCGTAATCGACGCGCTCCCCAGGGAATGGAAATGCACGTTAAACCCGACCATTGCGCCGCTCGCGCCTTCATCGACCTCAATCTTCTCCACGTCCAGCGCGTGCACCGTGAAGATATAGCGGTGGGTTTCCCCTTTTGGCGGCGCCGCGCCGCCGTAGCCCGCTTTACCGAAGTCAGTGCGCGTCTGAATGGCACCTTCAGGCAGGGCAACCAGGTCTGAACCCGAACCCTGCGGCAGGACGCGCGTGTCGGCAGGGAGGTTCGCCACGATCCAGTGCCACCATCCGGAACCGGTTGGCGCATCCGGGTCGTAGCAGGTCACGACAAAGCTTTTGGTGCCTGCCGGAATCTCGTCCCACGCCAGGTGCGGGGAGATGTTATCGCCCTGATACCCCATGCCGTTGAAAACGTGCCGTTCCGGGAGTTTTTCGCCGTCGCGCAGATCTTTACTGATGATTTTCATACGGTTTACCCTTGTTGATCGCTCGTTCAGCAAGTGTAATGCATTGGGTTAAATCGTGAAATGCGCGGGAATGTTAACGGCTGTTACAACCGCGTCGGTTAATTTTCGAAGCTGCTCTGGCGTGATGCTGTACGGCGGCATCAGGTAGATAAGCTTGCCGAAAGGCCGCACCCACACGCCCTGGTCCACAAAGAAGCGCTGCAGCGCCGCCATATTCACCGGATGGGTGGTTTCAATCACCCCGATGGCGCCCAGCACGCGCACGTCCGCCACGAAATTCGCGCCCGAGGCGGCGCTCAGCTCCGTTTTCAGCTGCGCCTCAATCGCCGCAACCTGCGTCTGCCACTCGCCGCTCTCCAGAATCGCAAGGCTTTCACTCGCCACGGCACAGGCCAGCGGGTTACCCATAAACGTCGGACCGTGCATAAAGCAGCCCGCTTCACCGTCGCTGATGGTGTCGGCCACCTGGCGGGTCGTGAGCGTGGCGGAGAGCGTCATGGTGCCGCCCGTCAGCGCTTTGCCGAGGCACAGAATATCCGGGGCGATACCCGCATGCTCGCAGGCAAACAGCTTGCCGGTGCGGCCAAAGCCGGTGGCAATCTCATCGGCAATCAGCAGAATGCCCTCGCGGTCGCACATCCTGCGAATACGCCTCAGCCATTCCGGATGGTACATCCGCATTCCGCCCGCGCCTTGCACAATAGGCTCAAGGATCACGGCGGCAATCTCATGACGATGCGCCGCCATCAGCCGCGCGAAGCCGACCATGTCCATCTCGTTCCACTCGCCGTCGAAGCGGCTCTGCGGCGCAGGGGCAAACAGGTTTTCCGGCAGATACCCTTTCCACAGGCTGTGCATGGAGTTCTCCGGATCGCAAACCGACATCGCCCCGAAGGTATCCCCGTGATAGCCGTTGCGGAAGGTGAGGAACCGCTGGCGCGTTTCGCCTCTGGCGTGCCAGTACTGCAGCGCCATTTTCATCGCCACTTCCACCGCCACGGAGCCGGAATCTGCCAGGAAGACGCACTCCAGCGAGTCAGGCGTCATCGCTACCAGACGGCGGCATAAATCCACCGCGGGCTGATGGGTGATCCCGCCAAACATCACGTGCGACATCTGGTCAATCTGGGCCTTCATCGCCGCATTCAGGCGCGGGTGGTTGTACCCGTGAATCGCCGCCCACCACGAAGACATGCCGTCAACGAGCCGCTCGCCGCTGGCGAGGTGCAGCTCGCAGCCGTGGGCGGAGGCTACCGGATAGACGGGAAGGGGGCGGGTCGTGGAGGTGTAAGGGTGCCAGATATGCTGCTTGTCGAAGGCGAGATCGTCCTGGGTCATAATCGACTTGTAAACCATTTTGAAAAGTTTTAGGTTTACGAGTATAAACCGAACCGAAAATTAACAAAACCCTTTGGAGAAGCCCGATGGCTCACCACGCACGCTGGACGATGTCGCAAGTTACTGAATTATTCAACAAACCTTTCCTTGAGCTGATGTTCGAAGCCCAACAGGTGCATCGTCAGCACTTCGATCCCCGCCATGTTCAGGTCAGCACTCTGCTGTCGATCAAGACCGGCGCCTGCCCCGAAGACTGCAAATATTGCCCGCAGAGCGCACGCTACAAAACCGGCCTGGAGTCAGAGCGCCTGATGGAAGTCGAGCAGGTCCTCGACTCCGCGCGCAAGGCGAAAAACGCCGGCTCGACCCGCTTCTGCATGGGCGCGGCGTGGAAGAACCCGCACGATCGCGACATGCCGTATCTGGAGCAGATGGTGAAGGGCGTGAAGGAGATGGGCCTCGAAGCCTGTATGACGCTCGGTACGCTCAACGAGGAGCAGGCGCAGCGCCTCTCGGCAGCGGGGCTGGATTACTACAACCACAACCTCGACACCTCGCCGGAATTTTACGGCAACATCATCACCACGCGTACCTACCAGGAGCGTCTGGATACGCTGGATAAAGTGCGTGACGCGGGGATTAAGGTCTGCTCCGGCGGCATCGTGGGCTTAGGCGAAACCGTGAAAGACCGCGCGGGCCTGCTGCTGCAGCTGGCGAACCTGCCGACCCCGCCGGAAAGCGTGCCGATCAACATGCTGGTGAAGGTCAAGGGCACGCCGCTGGCGGATAACGAGGACGTGGATGCGTTTGATTTTATCCGCACCATCGCGGTGGCGCGCATCATGATGCCAACGTCTTACGTTCGCCTCTCAGCGGGTCGCGAGCAGATGAACGAGCAGACCCAGGCCATGTGCTTTATGGCCGGAGCCAACTCCATCTTCTACGGCTGCAAGCTGCTGACCACGCCGAACCCGGAAGAGGATAAAGACGTTCAGCTGTTCCGCAAGCTGGGGCTGAACCCGCATCAGACCGAGGTGCTGACGGGCGATAACGAGCAACAGCAGCAGCTGGAGCAGCAGATTTTCAACGCCGACACCGAACAGTTCTACAACGCGGCAGCCGTATGACCTGGCAGGCACGTATCAACTCTGCGCTCGACGACCGTCGGGCGGCAGAGGCATTTCGCGTTCGCAGGGTGGTGGAAAACGGCGCGGGCCGTTTTCTTACCCGTGAAGGCCAGCGGTTCTGCAATTTCTCCAGCAACGACTATCTCGGGCTGAGCCAGCATCCGGCCATCATCCGCGCCTGGCAGAAGGGCGCTGAGCGGTTTGGCGTGGGCAGCGGCGGATCGGGGCACGTCAGCGGGTACACCACGGCGCATCATGCGCTGGAAGAGGAGCTTGCCGACTGGCTCGGCTACCCGCGCGCGCTGCTGTTTATCTCCGGCTTTGCCGCCAACCAGGCGGTCATTACGGCCCTGATGGGGAAGGACGATCGCATTGTTGCCGATCGCTTAAGCCATGCGTCCCTGCTGGAGGCGGCAAATTTAAGCCCGGCTCAGCTGCGGCGTTTTGTCCATAACGATGCGGGACAGCTCGCAGCGCTGCTGGATAAACCCTGCGAAGGACAACAGCTGGCTGTCACCGAAGGAGTGTTCAGCATGGACGGCGACAGCGCGCCGCTTGCCGCGCTGCACGAGGCCGCAAAGCGACAGAATGCCTGGCTGCTGGTGGACGATGCCCACGGCACCGGCGTGATGGGCGACGAAGGGCGCGGAAGCGCGTATCAGCAAAACGTGAAGCCTGAACTGCTGATTGTCACCTTTGGCAAGGGCTTTGGCGTTAGCGGCGCCGCCGTGCTGTGCAGCGAATCCGTCGCCGACTATCTGCTGCAGTTTGCCCGACACCTGATCTACAGCACCAGCATGCCCCCGGCGCAGGCCGTGGCGCTGTCTGCGTCGCTGGCGGTGATCCGCAGCGCAGAAGGGGATGAACGTCGCCAGCAGCTGGCAGAGCATGTTGCCCGCTTCCGTCAGGGGTTAGCGGCGCTGCCTTTCCGCAGTCCCGATTCGCAGAGCGCTATCCAGCCGGTGATTGTCGGCGAAAACGGCCGCGCGCTGGCGCTGGCACATGCGTTGCGCCTGCGCGGCATGTGGGTCACCGCCATCCGACCGCCAACCGTCCCACCGGGCACGGCGCGTCTGCGCTTAACCCTGACGGCGGCGCATGAACGACAGGATATTGAGACGTTGCTGGAGGCGCTCCATGATGCCGGTGAATAAGCAGGCCATCGCGGCGGCATTTGGCCGCGCCGCGCAGAGCTATTCGCAGCATGATGAGCTGCAGCGTCTGAGCGCGCAGGGGCTTCTGGCCGCGCTTGGCGAGAACCGTTTTCCACTGGTGCTGGACGCCGGCTGTGGTCCCGGCAGCAACAGCCGCTACTGGCGCGGGGCGGGAAGCCAGGTGACGGCTATCGATCTCTCAGCCCAGATGCTTGAAGAGGCGCGCCAGCAGCAGGCGGCGCATCGCTATCTGCTGGCCGATATCGAGGCGATCCCGCTGGCGGACGCGCAGTTTGATCTGGTCTGGAGCCATCTGGCGGTTCAGTGGTGCAGCAGCCTGCCGCAGGCCTTGCGCGAGCTTTATCGCGTCGCGCGACCGGGCGGGAAGGTGGCGTTTACCACCCTGCTGGAAAGTTCGCTGCCGGAGCTGAATCAGGCCTGGCAGGCAGTCGATGAACAGCCGCACGCTAACCGGTTTTTATCGCATGAGCAGGTGACGCAGGCGCTGGCAGGCTGGCGCGCTCGCAGCGTAGTGCAGACCATCACGCTCAATTTTAGCGATGCGTTCAGCGCCATGCGTTCGCTGAAGGGCATAGGCGCCACGCACCTGCATACCGGACGCGAGAAAAAACCGCTCACCCGCGGTCAGCTGCAGCGCCTTGAGCTGGCCTGGCCGCAGCAGCGGGGTCAATTCCCGCTCTCCTATCAACTTTTTCATGGGATTATCGAACGTGACTGAACGTTATTTTGTCACCGGCACGGACACAGAAGTGGGTAAAACGGTGGCCAGCTCGGCGCTGCTGCAGGCGGCACGGATGCTCGGGAAAAACACCGCCGGATATAAGCCAGTGGCGTCCGGCAGCGAGATGACGGCGGAAGGGTTACGCAACACCGACGCGCTGGCGCTCCAGCGTAACAGCACCCTTGAACTCGCCTATTCCGCGGTGAATCCGTACACCTTTGCCGAGCCGACCTCGCCGCACATTATCAGCGCCGATGAAGGTCGTCCTATTGATTTCGCCGTGCTGTCCGCCGGATTGCGGACGCTGGAAAATCAGGCCGACTGGGTGCTGGTGGAAGGGGCTGGCGGCTGGTTTACGCCGCTTTCGGACACGCAGACGTTTGCCGACTGGGTGAAGTCCGAGCAGCTTCCGGTCATTCTGGTCGTCGGCGTCAAGCTGGGATGCATCAATCACGCCATGTTGACCGCGCAGGCCGTACAGCAGGCCGGACTGCGTCTGGCGGGCTGGATAGCCAACGACGTGGTTGCGCCGGGTAAACGCCATCAGGAGTATCTGGCGACGCTCAGGCGCGTCCTTCCCGCGCCGTGCCTCGGGGAAATCCCCTGGCTTGCTGACGGCGCGGAAAATGCCGAAACCGGGCGTTATCTCGATCTCAGCGTCTTGCTTCCCGCGACATCCAGTGAGCAATAAGCTCGTCATCCAGTTCGTTAACGTGGCCCTGCGCCACGTTACGCCCGCGATAGAGCATACAGAAACGGTCAGCCACCCGGCGGATAAACGACAACTGCTGCTCCGCTAACAGCACCGTCATACCTAACTCCCGATTTAAGCGCACCAGCAGCTGCCCCAGCTTCTGGGCGAAGCTGTGTCCTGCGCCGTGCAGGGGCTCATCGAGGATCAGCAGGGGAGGACGGTTCACCAGCGCATTAGCCAGCGCCAGCTGATACTGGTCGTCCGGAGAGAGCGTGTTGGCACGGGTCTGTCGCACCCCATAGAGCGCCGGAAACAGGTCGTAAACGTCATTTTTTGCGTTCGGGTTAGGTTTCCCCGTCGCGCGCATGGCGATATGCAGGTTCTCCTCAATCGTTAGCTGGGAGAAGATCCGCCTGTCCTGCGAGACATAGCCAATTTCCGGGCCGGAACGCTGTTCTGGCGGCGGGTTTAGCAAATCACGCGGCGGCGCGCCCGCCTCATACCAGATGATGCTGCCGCTTTCGACAGGCACCTTCCCGGCGATGCAATTCATTAGGGTGGTTTTACCCATGCCCGGCAGGCCAACGACGCCTGTACACATCCCTTGCGGAAAATCTAAATCCACATTCCATAGCGTATGTTGACTTCCGTAAAACTGATTCACAGCACGCAGACTCAACATCTTTCTCTCCTTAAAAATGTGTGTAGGTGAGGCTCGCTGTTGATTCTGCAAAACCCCTGCCATAAAGCGGAAAGTGATTAAAAAAGCGACTTTTTTAGGAATAAGTCACCGGAAAGCGGTTTATAAAAAACCGGATTGCACATTGACGGTGCCGCCGGTGATGAGTTGTGGTGCAGAACCCGAAATGATGAAAATGTGAGCAAGATCCCATCGGTTGGTTATGAATGACGCAACTGTTAATCAGCAAAAAATAGCTATAAAAATTTTTTGTCGCCGTCTCGTGGGAAAATCCGGGAATTTGCAGAGCGCCAGTCTGTATGGGCTGGAAGCAGTTATCCACTATTCCTGTGGATAACCATGTGCATTAGAGTTAGAAAACACGCGATAAGCGAGAGAAGACGCGGCTTTCGCCCAAATTGACGCGAAACGCGGCTTTAGAAAATATCGTTTATTTTTTAATTGCTTAGATAAAAGCAATTCCCGTCATGAAAGTGTCACCGGTTGCCATAAAACTATCATTACCTGGCTTGACAAATGTTAAAAAAGAAAAAGTTCTGGGGATAACCTGACCTGACTGGTGTTTTATGTTGCCACTGTCCAAATTTTGGCCGCTATCGCGCTAATCATTCAGGCGCTATGCTAAATATCCTGACATGCTACTGGTTTTTCATCCAGTGTTTTTTACTGGCATTCCTGGCAACAAGGAGTAAAATTACACACCTGCCGCTTATAACGTCATCAGGTTGTCGCCCATGAGTAAACCGTTCAAATTGAATTCTGCTTTCCGTCCATCAGGCGATCAGCCTGAGGCGATCCGTCGTCTGGAAGAGGGGCTGGAAGATGGGCTGGCGCACCAGACGCTGCTGGGGGTAACCGGCTCGGGTAAAACGTTCACCATCGCCAACGTGATTGCGGATCTCCAGCGCCCAACGATGGTGCTGGCACCCAATAAAACCCTGGCGGCGCAGCTATACGGCGAAATGAAAGAGTTCTTCCCGGAAAACGCGGTGGAGTATTTCGTCTCCTACTACGATTACTACCAGCCTGAAGCCTATGTGCCGAGCTCTGACACCTTCATTGAGAAAGATGCCTCGGTGAACGAACACATCGAGCAGATGCGACTGTCGGCCACTAAGGCGCTTCTTGAGCGTCGTGATGTGGTCGTCGTCGCCTCGGTTTCCGCGATCTACGGTCTGGGCGATCCGGATCTCTATCTCAAGATGATGCTGCACCTGACGCAGGGGATGATCATCGACCAGCGTGCGATTTTGCGTCGTCTGGCGGAGCTGCAGTACACCCGCAACGATCAGGCCTTCCAGCGCGGCACCTTCCGCGTGCGCGGCGAAGTGATCGACATCTTCCCGGCAGAATCGGACGATATGGCGCTGCGCGTCGAGCTGTTTGACGAGGAGGTCGAGCGCCTGTCGCTCTTCGACCCGCTGACCGGACACGTTGAGTCAGTGATCCAGCGCTTCACCATCTACCCGAAAACGCACTACGTGACGCCGCGCGAGCGTATTGTGCAGGCGATGGAAGAGATCAAAGTGGAGCTGGCGGAACGCCGTAAGGTTCTGCTGGCGAACAATAAGCTGCTCGAAGAGCAGCGCCTGAGCCAGCGTACCCAGTTTGATCTTGAGATGATGAACGAGCTGGGCTACTGCTCCGGCATCGAAAACTACTCGCGCTTCCTCTCCGGGCGCGGGCCCGGCGAGCCGCCGCCGACGCTGTTTGATTACCTTCCGGCCGACGGTTTGCTGGTGATCGACGAATCCCACGTCACGATCCCGCAGATCGGCGGGATGTACCGCGGTGACCGGGCGCGTAAAGAGACGCTGGTGGAGTACGGTTTCCGCCTGCCGTCAGCGCTGGATAACCGTCCGATGAAGTTTGAAGAATTTGAGGCGCTGGCGCCGCAAACCATCTACGTCTCGGCCACGCCGGGCAACTACGAGCTGGAAAAATCCGGCGATGAGGTGGTGGACCAGGTGGTGCGTCCGACTGGATTGCTGGACCCGATTATCGAGGTGCGTCCGGTGGCAACGCAGGTGGACGACCTGCTCTCTGAGATCCGCGCCCGTTCCGCCATTAACGAGCGCGTGCTGGTGACCACGCTCACCAAGCGTATGGCGGAAGACCTCACCGAGTATCTCGAAGAGCACGGCGAGAAGGTGCGTTATCTTCACTCGGATATCGATACCGTGGAGCGCATGGAGATCATCCGCGATCTGCGTCTGGGCGAGTTTGACGTGCTGGTAGGGATCAACCTGCTGCGAGAAGGTCTGGATATGCCGGAGGTCTCGCTGGTGGCGATTCTGGACGCGGATAAAGAGGGCTTCCTGCGTTCCGAGCGTTCGCTGATTCAGACCATTGGCCGCGCCGCGCGTAACGTCAACGGTAAAGCGATTCTGTACGGTGACAAAATTACCCCGTCGATGGCGAAAGCGATTGGCGAGACGGAACGCCGCCGCGAGAAACAGCAGCGCTACAACGAAGAACACGGCATTACGCCGCAGGGGCTGAACAAGAAGGTGGTGGATATTCTGGCGCTGGGTCAGAACATTGCCAAAACCAAAGCGAAAGGACGCGGCAAGGCGCGTTCAGTGGTGGAAGAAGATACCGTCGTGCTGACGCCGAAAGCGCTGCAGCAGAAAATCCACGAGCTGGAAGGGCAGATGATGCAGCACGCGCAGAACCTGGAGTTCGAAGAGGCGGCGCAGATCCGCGACCAGCTTCATCAGCTGCGGGATCTGTTTATCGCGGCATCATAGGTTAGTTTTGCCCGGTGGCGCTGCGCTTACCGGGCCTGCGGGATTCGCGCCTTTTGTCGCCCCGCTAAGTGCAGCGCCACCGGGATTTTTTGTCAGCCCAGCGCCTGAATCGCCTTCTCCAGCGCCTCGCGCAGCAGATGGCGGTCGTGGCGATACTTGATGTCTGAGGCCTCCAGCGGCTCCTGAATCACCACACGATCGCCGATGCCGGACACATCCACCTTTGGCCCAACCACCACGCCGTCAATGATCTTCTTACCGACGTAATGCTCCATCAAGCTGAGTTTATCCGCCAGCGACAGGCTTGCGGCTGCCGGACTCAGCTCACGGCCTAAATTGCCGATGTAAACCATCGGGGCAGGAGTGCGGCGCAGCGCCTGTGCCAGCTCTTTCACCAGCAGAATGGGCATCAGGCTGGTGTAAAAACTGCCCGGACCGATCAGGATAAGATCCGCTTCCCCGATGGCCTCCACCGCTTCTCGCGTGGCGGGCACGCTCGGATAGGTCATCAGCTCCGCTGGCGGCAGGAGGAGCTGGTCGATATTCACCTCGCCGTAAACTTCATGCCCTTCGGCGTCGATTGCCATTAAGTCAACCGGTTGTTCAGACATGGGGATCAGGAATGCGTCCACCTTCAGCAGATTACGGATCAAGTTAATGGCTTCCAGAGGCCGTACGCTCAGGTGATCCAATGCCTTTAACATCAGATTTCCAAGGTTATGCCCGGAAAGTTCGCCATTGCCGCCAAAACGGTACTCAAACATCGCCGATGCGACGCTCGGCTCGGTAATTAACTGGTTCAGGCAGTTGCGCATATCTCCCCAGGCAATGCCGCCTTCGGCACGACGAATGCGCCCGGTTGAGCCGCCGTTATCGGTGGTAGTCACTATCCCTGTCAGCCTTGAGCCGAGTGACGATAAAGAGGACATAACCCGGCCTAAGCCGTGTCCTCCGCCAAGAGCGACCACTCGGTCAAGATCCGCAAAAGTGCGATTGCGCATACGTATTCCTTATCACGTTCGATCGCGTAACAGTAACCTAACTACCCCTAAAAGACGATGCCTCACCCGAAGCAAAATGACGTATATCAATGTGAAAATGCGGTTTTTAGGTATTCTGTAGCGAAAATGCAGGATTGATTCGCTATATACGTAATTATATAGCGAAAAGCGACAATGGCGCCGTGAGAATTTCCGCGCTACTATCGCCCTAACCACGTTTTCAAAAATGAAAACATACACTCTAGCCCTTGCGCCTGTGTCGAAAGATATGGCGCTCTGGCCGTGGCGAATTTGCCACCAGGGTACAGAAAGAAATGACTGTGCCTCCCGATCTGGAAAGGTGTACATGGCTTCACAACTTACTGATGCTTTCGCGCGTAAGTTTTATTACTTACGTCTGTCGATTACCGATGTGTGCAACTTCCGTTGCACCTACTGCCTGCCCGACGGCTACAAACCGGGCAGCGTTACCAATAACGGCTTTCTCTCCGTGGATGAAGTGCGCCGCGTCACGCGCGCCTTCTCTGAGCTCGGCACCGAAAAAGTTCGCCTTACCGGCGGTGAACCCTCGCTGCGCCGCGATTTCCCCGACATCATTGCCGCCGTGCGTGAAAACGAACGTATCCGCCAGATTGCGGTGACCACCAACGGTTACCGTATGGCGCGCGACGTGGCCACCTGGCGCGATGCGGGCTTAACCGCCATTAACGTCAGCGTGGACAGTCTGGATGCCCGCCAGTTCCACGCCATTACCGGCCAGGATAAATTCCAGCAGGTCATGGACGGTATCGATGCGGCATTTGCGGCCGGCTTCGAAAAAGTCAAAGTCAACACGGTGCTGATGCGTGATGTGAACCATCACCAGCTCGATACCTTCCTGGCGTGGATCAAAACCCGCCCCATTCAGCTGCGTTTTATTGAGCTGATGGAAACCGGCGAGGGCAGCGAGCTGTTTCGCCGCCATCACATCTCCGGCATGGTGCTGCGCGACGAGCTGCTGAAACGCGGCTGGATCCACCAGATCCGCCAGCGCAGCGACGGTCCGGCGCAGGTCTTCTGCCATCCTGATTACGAAGGCGAAATTGGGCTTATCATGCCTTACGAAAAAGACTTCTGTGCCAGCTGCAACCGCCTGCGCGTCTCCTCCGTGGGCAAGCTCCATCTCTGCCTGTTCGGCGACGGCGGCGTGGACCTTCGCGATCTGCTGGAAGACGATGCTCAGCAGGACGCGCTTGAAGCACGCATTTCTGAAGCGCTGACGCATAAAAAACAGACCCACTTCCTGCATCAGGGCAATACCGGTATTACTCAGAACCTGTCCTACATCGGCGGGTAATCAGGCTTAAGAAGGAATCAGAAGATGAGTCAGGTAAGCGCAGAATTTATCCCGACACGTATTGCTATTCTTACCGTTTCCGACCGCCGTGGCGAAGAGGATGATACCTCCGGCCACTGGCTGCGCGATGCGGCCCATGACGCAGGACATAACATCGTCGATAAAGCGATCGTGAAGGAGAACCGCTACGCCATTCGCGCGCAGGTCTCTCAGTGGATCGCCAGCGATGAAGTTCAGGTGGTGCTGATCAATGGCGGCACCGGCTTTACCGCAGGCGATCAGACCCCCGAAGCGCTAATCCCGCTGTTCGACCGCGAGGTGGAAGGCTTCGGCGAAGTGTTCCGCATGCTCTCCTTTGAAGAGATTGGTACCTCCACGCTTCAGTCGCGCGCCGTGGCGGGCGTGGCTAACAAAACCCTGATTTTCGCCATGCCGGGCTCGACCAAAGCCTGCCGCACCGCGTGGGAAAACATCATCGCTCCGCAGCTGGATGCCCGTACCCGTCCGTGTAATTTCCATCCCCATTTAAAGAAATAAGCTATGTCACAACTGACCCACATTAACGCCGCCGGTGAAGCGCATATGGTGGATGTTTCCGCCAAAGCGGAAACGGTGCGCGAGGCGCGCGCGGAAGCGTTCGTCACTATGCTGCCAGAAACCCTGGCGATGATTCTCGACGGCAGTCACCACAAGGGTGATGTCTTTGCGACCGCGCGCATCGCCGGTATTCAGGCCGCGAAACGCACATGGGACTTAATTCCGCTGTGCCATCCGCTGATGCTGAGCAAGGTGGAAGTGAACCTGCAGGCGCAGCCGGAGCATAATCGCGTGCGCATTGAGTCACTCTGCCGCTTAACCGGCAAAACCGGTGTGGAGATGGAGGCGCTGACGGCGGCCTCCGTTGCCGCGCTGACCATCTACGACATGTGCAAAGCGGTGCAGAAAGATATGGTGATTGGCCCGGTGCGTCTGCTGGCGAAAAGCGGCGGCAAATCCGGTGATTTTAAGGTGGACAGCCATGATTAAGGTGCTCTTTTTTGCGCAGGTGCGCGAGCTGGTGAATACCGATAGCCTGACGCTGGATGCGTCTTTTGATAACGTCGCTGCCCTGCGCGCGCATCTGGCGGCACAAAGCGACCGCTGGGCGCTGGCGCTCGACGAAGGCAAGCTGCTGGCCGCCGTTAACCAGACGCTGGTGGAATTCACCCATCCGCTGAACGCAGGGGATGAAGTGGCCTTCTTCCCGCCGGTGACAGGGGGCTAAGATGGCTGAAACCCGAATTCTGGTGAGTCATGAGCGTTTTAACGTAGGGACCGAATACGGCTGGCTGGCGGAACGCGATGAAGACGGCGCGGTCGTGACCTTTACCGGCAAGGTGCGCAACCATAACCTCGGCGACAGCGTGAAGGCCCTGACGCTGGAACACTATCCGGGGATGACGGAAAAATCGCTGGCGGAGATTGTCGACGAAGCGCGAGGCCGCTGGCCGCTCGGGCGCGTCACGGTTATTCACCGCATCGGCGAGATGTGGCCCGGCGAGGAGATTGTCTTCGTTGGCGTGACCAGCGCCCACCGCGGCAGCGCGTTTGCGGCAGGGGAGTTCATTATGGATTTCCTCAAAACCAAAGCCCCGTTCTGGAAGCGCGAAGCCACGCCGGAAGGGGATCGCTGGGTAGAATCTCGCGACAGCGATAAGCAGGCCGCCAGCCGTTGGTAGTTGGTTTACGTGGATGTGTTACTCTTAACGAGTGTGTCTACTTAATCTTAATCAGGAGTGAATCATGGACCGATTTCCGCGTTCCGATTCAATAGTACAGCAGACCCGTAGCGGCCTGCAGACGTATATGGCTCAGGTGTATGGCTGGATGACGGTTGGCCTGCTGCTTACCGCGTTTATCGCGTGGTATGCAGCGAACACGCCGGAGCTGATGATGTTTATCTTCTCCAGCAAAATCACCTTCTTTGGGCTGATTATCGCGCAGTTGGCGCTGGTGTTTGTGCTTTCTGGTCTGGTGCACAAGCTGAGTGCCGGCATGGCAACGACCCTGTTTATGCTCTATTCGGCGCTAACGGGCCTGACGCTTTCCAGCATTTTCATCGTTTACACCTACTCCTCCATCGCCAGCACCTTCGTGGTGACCGGCGGGATGTTTGGTGCGATGAGCCTGTACGGTTACACCACGAAGCGCGATCTGAGCGGCTTCGGCAGCATGCTGTTTATGGGGCTGATCGGGATTGTGCTGGCGTCGCTGGTGAACCTGTGGCTGAAGAGCGAAGCGCTGATGTGGGCTGTGACCTATATCGGGGTGGTGCTCTTCGTGGGGTTAACGGCCTATGACACCCAGAAGCTGAAAAACATCGGTGAGCAGATCGACGTGCGCGACAGTTCCAACCTGCGCAAATACTCGATTCTGGGCGCGCTGACGCTGTATCTGGACTTCATCAACCTGTTCCTGATGCTGCTGCGAATTCTTGGCAACCGTCGTTAAGATTGCTTTGCCGGGTGGCGGTGCTGTCTGGTGCCCTCACCCTGACCTTCTCCCACGGGAGAGGGAACAAACACTAAAAACGGCAACAAGGTTGCCGTTTTGCTTTTATTTCGCCAGCGCCTTCTCATTCTTCGCCCGTAACTTCTTCGCCCGGCTCTCCAGAACCAGATAGCAGACCGTTGCCAGCGCCAGCGGCAGGAAGTAATACAGCATGCGGTACGCCAGCAGGGCCGCAATAATCGTTCCCTGAGAGACATGCTCCCCGGCCAGCAGGGCAATAAATACCGCTTCCAGCACGCCGATCCCCGCCGGAATATGCACAATCACCCCGGCAATGCTGCTCACCAGCAGCACGCCCAGCACGAAGAAGTAGTTCACGTCCTCGCCGATTAGCAGCCAGATAATGGCCCCCATCGCCATCCAGTTGGCGCTGGAGACCGCCATCTGCAGCACCGCAAACTTCCACGAGGGCAGCACCAGCTTTTGCCCCTTGATGGTCATATGGCGGCGTCTGGCAAACGCGCAGGCCCATAGATACACGGCGATGATCAGCAGCAGTACGATGCCCAGAATGCGCAGCGTGGCCTCATCGATATACCAGTGCGCGGGCAGCTGCACCACGCCGATGGTGAAGATCACCCCGCCGAGCAGAATATAGCCCAGCCAGTTGGTGGTGATGCTTAACGAGAAAATGCGCGTGATGGTCCCGCCCGGCAGGCCGAGCCGCGAGTAAAGGCGATAGCGCATGCCAATCCCCCCAACCCAGGTGCTCAGCGTCAGGTTAAAGGCGTAGCAGATAATCGACACCAGCATCACCTGACGTTTGGCCAGCTTGTGGCCGCAGTAGGCGCGACCCAGAAGGTCATAGCAGCCGTACATCAGGTAGCTCACAATGACCAACCCTGCAGCGCCCAGCAGCACCATCCGGTTATAGTTGCGGATAACCTTCCACACCTCTTCCCAGTCAACTTTCTGCGCGTAGACCACCAGCAGAACCGCGACCGCAATAAAAAACAGCCATGTCAGGATCTTTTTTGCCAGCCGCCAGCGTGGATGCGATTTCGACATCAGGGTTTGCCTCCATCTTCCGCTTCTATGCGGTCCTGGGTTTCCATTTCGGGTTGTACCGGCGGGTCCACCTGCGCCAGCTTAGGCGTATGCGCCGGCAGCCAGCCGACCATCGCCGGGAAATGCCGCAGGAAGTGGAACACCACCACGCTGATGCCCAGGTTCCACCAGGTGCGTTTGGGAACCATGGACTCATCCACACGCACGCAGTCATTGACGATTAGCGCCTGCAGGTTATCCCGCAGGGTCTGATTAAACTGACGATCGTGAATGATCAGGTTGGCTTCAAGATTCAGCGACAGGCTCAGCGGATCGAGGTTACTGGAGCCCACGGTGGCCCAGTGATCGTCCATCAGCGCGACTTTGCCGTGCAGCGGCCGACGGCGGTATTCGTAGATCTGTACGCCGCCCTTCACGAGATAGTTATAAAGCAGCCGCGCCCCGACTTTGACGATCGGCATATCCGGTTCGCCCTGCACAATCAGCTTCACGCGTACCCCGCGCCGGGCCGCATTGCGCATGGCGTGCAGCAGGCGATAGCCCGGGAAAAAGTAGGCGTTAGCAATAATCACTTCGCGCTTCGCGTTGGCGAGCATCTTGAGATAATGACGTTCGATATCGTCCCGGTGCTCGCCGTTATCCCGCCAGACGAAAAGGGCCTGCGCTTCGCCTGGCTTCCGGTTCTCTTCCGGGCGATGACGTCGTCGCCACCAGCGGCGAACGGCCTCTTTCCCCGGCAGGTTCTCCAGCTCAAACAGCAAAATGTCCTGCACCACCGGGCCTTCAATGCGAATGGCGTAATCCTGCTTCGCTTCCGGACCGTAGTCGGACATATGCTCCGCGGAGTAGTTAATGCCGCCAACAAACGCCACCGTCTCATCCACCACCACAATTTTGCGGTGCATCCTGCGGAAAAGGTTGGTCCGCATGCCGAAAAGGCGAGGGCCGGGATCGTAGTAGCGGAACACCACCCCCGCGGTGGTCAGTTCGTTGACGAACGCATCGCTGAGGTCCGGCGAGCCATAGCCATCCAGCAGCACTTCAATTTTGACGCCGCGCTGGGCGGCGCGCAGCAGCACGCTGTGCAGCTGCTTGCCGACGTTGTCTTCGAACCAGATAAAGGTTTCGAGGATCACCTTCTGCTGGGCATTATCAATCGCCTTAAACACGGCCGGGTAATACTCGTCCCCGTTGACCAGCAGCGTGATCCGGTTGCCTTCCTGCCAGGAACATTTCATAGGTGGATCTCCGCGCTGAGCGGGGCATGGTCGGAAAGATGCCGCCAGTTAAGGAGCGCCAGGGCGGTTGGGCTGCTGGCGTGGGCATTTTTCACATAGATGCGGTCAAGCCGCAGCAGCGGGAAACGGACCGGGAACGTGCGCGCAGGCCTGCCGTTCGCCCGGGTGAAGATCTCCTCCAGTCCGGCCTCCACCATCAGGGGGTGGTTTGCCCGCTGGCGCCAGTCGTTGAAATCGCCTGCCACGACAACAGGTTCACCGTCAGGCAGCGCGTTGGCCCATTCGGCCAGCATTTTCAGCTGCGCCTGACGATGGGCTTCGCGCAGGCCCAGGTGAACGCAGCCGACATGGATGGGCAGCTCAAGGTCGGGAGGCGTAATGCGGCAGTAGAGCAGGCCGCGTTTTTCGCTCTCCCCGACGGAAACGTCGCGGTTTTCATAATGTTCAATGGGATAACGCGACAGCACCGCGTTGCCGTGATGCCCTTCCGGATAGACCGCGTTGCGGCCGTAGGCGTAATCACTCCACATGGTGTCGGCCAGAAACTCATAGTGCGGCGTGTCGGGCCAGTTCTCAAAGTGAAGCGGATGCACTTCATGTGCGCCCATCACCTCCTGCAGGCAGACAATATCCGCGCTGACGGTGCGCACCGCGTCGCGCAGCTCCGGTAAAATGAAGCGGCGATTAAATGCTGTGAAGCCCTTATGAATGTTTATCGTCAGCACCTTAAGCGAG
Source organism: Enterobacter sp. PI-10 (assembly GCF_027947695.1). Lineage (NCBI taxonomy): Bacteria > Pseudomonadati > Pseudomonadota > Gammaproteobacteria > Enterobacterales > Enterobacteriaceae > Enterobacter > Enterobacter sp. PI-10. The sequence continues at coordinate 513,933 of NZ_JAJNOG010000001.1, forward strand.
AAATGCTGCATTTTTTTCGTCATAAGCTCCTTCCTGAGTGACTATCCCAATGAAAATAAAGTGTAGTCGGCGTCACAAAAAGATGCGGCGTTACGGAATTTTCCGTAAAGTGCGGTAGTCTGATTAAGCAGAGAAAAATCCTTCAGGAGAGAAGCCATGAAGTGGCAACAACGTGTTCGTGTCGCAACTGGCCTTAGTTGCTGGCAGATAATGTTGCATTTACTGGTCGTGGCCGTACTGGTGATGGGCTGGATGAGCGGCACGCTGGTGCGCGTTGGCCTGGGGCTATGCGTCCTTTACGGCGTCACCGTGCTGTCGATGCTGTTCTTACAGCGCCACCACGAAGCGCGCTGGCGCGAGGTGGGTGACGTGCTCGAAGAGCTCACCACCACCTGGTACTTTGGTGCGGCGATGATTGTTCTGTGGCTGCTGTCACGCGTGCTGCAAAACAACCTGCTGCTGGCCCTGGCGGGTCTGGCTATCCTCGCAGGGCCTGCGGTGGTCTCGTTGCTGACCAAAGAGAAAAAGCTACGCGATGTTGCGTCTAAACATCGCGTACGCCACTGAGCCCGTCGTGGCCGCTATGACCAGTAGCGGCCACAAACTTCCCCAGACGATATCCAGACTCGCATCCTTCAGATAGATTTGCTTGGTGATGTCCGTAAAGTGTCGAATCGGATTTACCCACGTCAGATCCTGTAGCCATACCGGCATGTTCTCGACGGGAGAAACATAGCCCGAGAGCAAAATCGCGGGCATCATAAAGACGAATACCCCGATAAACGCCTGCTGCTGCGTCGAGCAGAGCGCCGAGATCAGCAGCCCAAACCCCACCAGCGACAGCCCGTAAATCACCATCGTGAAGTAAAACAGCGCCAGCGAACCGGCGAACGGGATCTCATAGGCCCAAATACCGACTCCCAGCACGATGGTGGCCTGGAACGTCGCGACGATCAGCGCCGGCACCGCTTTGCCGACGAAAATTTGCCAGGTGGCGAGCGGGGAGACCAGCAGCTGATCCAGCGTGCCCTGTTCACGCTCGCGGGCGACGGAGAGAGAGGTCACAATCATCACCCCGATGGTGGTGATCATGGCGATTAGCGACGGCACCACGAACCACTTGTAGTCCAGATTCGGGTTATACCAGTTACGCACCACCAGCTCGCTGTTGTTGGGCTTCGGTTTGCCGTCCATCAGCTCCTGCTGGTAATCCTTCACCACCTGCTGCAGATAGTTGGCGGCTATCTGGGCGCTGTTGGAGTTACGCCCGTCGAGGATCAGCTGCATCGGCGCGGTCTGGAAGGTATCCAGATTACGGGAAAAATCCGCCGGGAACCGCACCAGCAGCAGCGCTTTTTGCGTGTCGATCGTGGGCTGGATCTCCTGCGGGCTTTTCAGCAGCAGGATGTGGGTAAAGGCTTTCGCACGCGCAAAGCGCTGCGTTAGCTCGACGGAGTGTTTGCCGTTGTCTTCGTTGTAAATGGCAATGGTGGCGTTGGTCACCTCCAGCGTGGCAGCAAACGGGAACAGTAATACCTGGATCAGCACCGGCAAGACCAGAATGGCGCGGGTTTGCGGCTCGCGCAGCAGGGATTGCAGCTCTTTGCGTATTAACGTCCATAAACGGTGAAACATGCGCGCTCCTTAATCTAACCGCCGTTTGGTTTTCATCCACGTCAAACCGATAAACATCACCGCCGACGCCATTAAAAACAGCGTGTTGATAATCAGCACTACCGGAATATTCCCCGCCAGGAACAGGCTTTGCAGCGTGCTCACGAAGTAGCGCGCCGGGATAATGTAGGTCACGGCGCGGATGACGGCAGGCATACTGTCTATCTGGAAGATAAACCCTGAGAGCATTATTGACGGCAGAAAAGCGGCGTTCAGCGCCACCTGCGCGGCGTTAAACTGGTTGCGGGTGATGGTGGAGATGAGTAACCCCATGCCAAGCGTGCTGAGTAAAAACAGGCTGGTGATAAAGAACAGCACGACCAGCGAGCCGCGATACGGCACGCCGAGGATAAAGACGGACACCAGCATACAGAGCAGCATCGCCAGCATGCCGAGGAAGTAGTAGGGAATAAGCTTGCACAGCAGCAGCTCGACGCGCGTCACTTCGGTTGAAAGCAGCGCCTCCATGGTGCCGCGCTCCCACTCGCGGGCGATCACCAGCGAGGTTAGGATCGCGCCAATCACCGTCATGATAATCGTCACCGCGCCCGGAATAATAAAGTGCTGGCTGATGGCTGCGGGGTTAAACCAGTAGCGGGTCTGTACGTCGATCAGCGGTTTAAATTCTTCACCCCGATCTTCCGCCCGCTGCATTTGCCACAGCTGCCAGATCCCCTCCGCGTAGCCCTGCACGAAGTTCGCGGTGTTTGGCTCGCTGCCGTCGGTAATCACCTGGATCGGCGCATCGGTATTTGCCCGCGCCATATTGGCGGCAAAATTCACCGGAATGACGATCAGACCGCGAATCTTCCCGGCCTGCATCTTCTGGATCAGTTCCTGACGATTGTCGCTGATGGTGGCGTCAATGTAGGGCGAACCGGTCATGGCGTGGGTAAAGTCCAGCGCCTCTTTGCTCTGCTGCTCCAGCAAAATCCCGACCCGCAGCTTGCTGGAATCCAGGTTAATGCCGTAGCCAAAGATAAACAGCAGCAGCAGGGGGATCACTACCGCAATCAGCCAGCTGCTGGGGTCACGCACGATCTGCCGCGTCTCTTTAATGCACAGCGCGCGCACCCTGCGCCAGGAAATGGCCTTACTGCGCATGGGCATTCTCCTTATCCCAGTCGTGGATGAGGGTGATAAACGCCTGCTCCATGGTCGGGTCCGGTACCTCATCGTCGGCGGCCTGGTTTTTCAGGTCGTCCGGCGTGCCGTGGGCAATCAGCTTGCCGCGATACACCAGCCCGATGCGGTCGCAGTACTCCGCCTCGTCCATGAAGTGGGTGGTCACCATCACGGTCACGCCTTTTTCCACCATGCTGTTGATATGCAGCCAGAACTCGCGGCGGGTAATGGGATCAACGCCAGACGTGGGTTCATCCAGAAACAGAATATCCGGCTCGTGCATCAGCGAGCAGGCCAGCGCCAGCCGCTGCTTAAAGCCGAGCGGCAGCTCGTCGGTGGCGTGTGAAGCAATGTTCGTTAACCCGAAGGCATCGCTCATGCGGCGGATTTTGTCGTTCTGCGCCCGCCCGCGCAGGCCATACACGCCGGAGAAAAAGCGCAGATTCTGCTCGACCGTCAGGTTGCCATACAGGGAGAATTTCTGCGCCATGTAGCCCAGGTGCTGGCGCGCCTTGCCGGAGCTGACCTTCAGGTCCATATCCAGCACCAGCGCCTTGCCGGACGTCGGCACCAGCAGGCCGCACATCATCTTAAAGGTGGTCGATTTTCCCGCACCGTTCGGCCCGAGCAGGCCAAAAATCTCGCCGCGCTTCACGGCAAAATTCACGTTATCGGTGGCGGCGAAATCCCCGAACTTTTTGGTGAGGGATTTGGCTTCGATCACCGTTTCGCCCGGCGTGCCTTCCACCGTGTGCAGAATCGCCCCAAGCGGCGATTCTGACGTGCCCGCGCCGCCCAGCAGGTCGATAAACGCGTCCTCAAAGCGCGGCGCGGTCTCTTCCATCTCAATCGTCGGCATGCCGGGCGCATGGCGAATATCGTCGATTGTGGCCTCTTTTTTGAGGATCACCCGTACCGAGCGGCCCTGAATCATCCCGTCGCTGACCTGCGTCAGTTTGAGCACCCGCTGCAGCAGCCTGCGGTTGGACTCCTGCGGGCTGTGCAGCAGGAAGCTGCGCCCGGCCATGCTCTGCGTCAGCGTCGTAGGCTCGCCCTGATAAAGCAGTTCGCCTTCGTTCATCAGCAGCACGTCACGGCACTGCTCCGCTTCGTCGAGGTAGGAGGTGCTCCAGAGGATCAGCATCCCGTCACCCGCCAGCTCGTGCACCATCTGCCACAGTTCTCGTCGCGAAATCGGGTCCACGCCGACGCCGGGCTCGTCCAGCAGCAGCACCTTTGGCTCGCCAACCAGCGTGCAGGCCAGCCCCAGCTTCTGCTTCATCCCACCGGAGAGCTTGCCCGCCAGCCGGTCGGTGAACGGGCCGAGGGAGGTAAACTCCAGCAGGCGGGCGAAGGTTTTCTCCCGGGTTTCGCCGGTGACGCTGCGCAGGTCGGCGTACAGGTTCAGGTTTTCCATCACCGTCAGATCTTCATACAGGCCAAACTTCTGCGGCATATAGCCGAGCATGGCGTGGAGCGCGCCGTCATCTTTTATCGGATCCAGGCCCAGCACGCTGGCCGAGCCTTCATCCGGCTTCAGCAGTCCGGCCAGCATCCGCATCAGCGTGGTTTTCCCCGCGCCGTCCGGGCCGACCAGCCCGGTCACATAGCCCTTCTGGATAGTGCAGTTCAGCGGCGCGACAGCCGGTTTGTCCATTCCCGCGAAGCGTTTAACCAGATTGTTGAGCTGAATAACCGCGTCATTCATGTCGTTCCCCGTTGCCTACTTTTACGGTGACGGGCATGCCCTGGCGCAGCGCGTCGTCCGCATCGGTCACGATGATGCGCAGGCGATACACCAGGTCGGTACGCAGGTCCGGTGTTTCAACGGTTTTCGGCGTGAATTCGGCGGTAGGGGAGACAAAGCCCACTTTGCCGTGATACGGCTTGTCCGGGCGACCGTCGGTATAGAGCAGCAGCTCGCGGCCCGGCTGCATCTGGCCGAGATTCGGTTCATCAATGTAGGCGCGCACCCAGACCGGGCGGGTCAGGGAGAGCGTTAAGACGGTGCTGCCCGCGCTGAGCATGCTGCCGGGCTCCACGGCGCGGGTCATCAGCGTACCGTCAGACGGTGCGATTAAGGTGGTGTCGTGCAGATCGAGCTCTGCCTGCGCCAGCTGCGCTTGCGCCTGTTCAAGGCTGGCTTTCGCCTGGGCGATATCCTGCGGGCGGTTACCGGTGTGGTACTGGCTTAACTTATCCTGCGCGGATTTTAGCGTTGCCTGCGCCTGGTCGCGGGACGAACGCGCATTTTCCAGATCGTTGGCGGAAATGGTGCGGCTTTTCCACAGCCCCTGCTGGCGCGCGTAGAAGTTCTGCGCGTAGTCATAGGCGGCCTGCGCCTGCTTAACGGCGGCGGCGGCCTGGGCAATCTCTTCGTCGCGATAGCCGGCCAGCATCAGGTCATACTGTGCCTGGGCGACGGACACGCCTGCTTTGGCCTGCAGCAGCGCATTCTCATAGGGCGCTTTGTCCAGCATCCCCAGCGTCTGCCCGCTTTTAATGGCATCGCCTTCGTCCACGCTCAGCGAGGCGAGACGACCGCCTACGCGGAAGCTCATGTTCACCGTGCGAATATCCACGTTACCGTACAGCGTCAGGCCTTTATCCTGATGGCCTAGATACCACAGCCATCCACCGACGCCTGCGGCAAGCAAAACAACGACCACCAGAACGATGGCGACAGGTTTTTTCATGACTTCGGGCTCCTTTGCGTTAAGCCTTGCAGGATCAGATCGAGATGACAGGCGATGACCTGGCTAATCTGCGCGGCTTTATCCTCATCAAATTGTGTCCAGCCGGTGCGTAACAGGATGGTTTCCCTGCCCAGACGGAAGGCCAGAATTTCACCCAGCAGGGCGTGGGTATGCAAAATTGTCTCGGTATCACTGGCGTCCCGCCCGGTATAGGCGGCGATCAGCCGGGTCAGGTGGGTATGCATCGGAGCAATGACCCGATCGTGTACCCGCTGGTAGGCGGCAGTGGGGGAGAGCTGCTCGCGGGAGATAAACTTGCTCAGGTTGAGCGTATCGTCGTGCGTCAGCAGGCGGATCATGTTGTTACAGGCATTGAGGATCAGCTGGCGGATGGCCTCGCGATCGGGCGACGGCTGGCCGAGCAGCGCGGTGGCCTCCTCGACGTGTGGGTGAAACTGCGTGCCGATAAAATCGGCGATCCACTCGGCGCAGGCGAGATATAAATCCTCTTTTGAGCCAAAATAGTAGGTAATCGCCGCAATGTTCTGCCCGGCCAGCGCGGCGATATCGCGCGTGGTTGCATGCAGGCCGTACTCACCAAACTGCGCCAGCGCGGCGGCGATAAGCTGGTTTTTGGCCTGTTCACCTTTGGTTGTTGTGGGTGTCGTATTCATGGCGGCATTAAGAATTAATCAATCGATTGATTAAGATTATGCCTGATTCCCGCTAACGTCGAGGGAATGCGGAGGGATATTTTATGCGCCACGTCACAAAAGCTGCTACACTCCGCTCCTTCGCGACATTGTGGTTTTTGTCCTCTCAATTGTTATATCTCCCTGAAAACTACACCTGTGATGGTCGGGGCGGTTCGGAGTTTTTATGTCTTTTGATTCCCTTGGCCTGAACCCGGAAATTCTGCGCGCGATCGCAGAGCAGGGCTACGTTGAGCCAACCCCAATCCAGCAGCAGGCGATCCCCGCCGTTCTTCAGGGACGTGACCTGATGGCCAGCGCCCAGACCGGCACCGGTAAAACCGCGGGCTTTACCCTGCCGCTGTTAGAGCTGCTGGTAAAAAATCAGCCGCACGCCAAAGGCCGTCGTCCGGTTCGTGCCCTGATCCTCACCCCAACCCGCGAGCTGGCCGCGCAGATTGGCGAGAACGTGCGTGACTATAGCCGCTATCTCAACATTCGCTCGCTGGTGGTTTTCGGTGGCGTCAGCATCAACCCGCAGATGATGAAGCTGCGCGGCGGCGTGGACGTGCTGATAGCAACGCCGGGCCGTCTGCTTGACCTCGAACACCAGAACGCGGTGAAGCTCGATAGCATTGAAATTCTGGTGCTGGACGAAGCCGACCGCATGCTCGACATGGGCTTCATCCATGATATTCGTCGCGTGCTGGCCAAGCTGCCTGCGCGTCGTCAGAACCTGCTCTTCTCTGCGACCTTCTCCGACGAGATCAAGGCGCTGGCGGAAAAGCTGCTGCATAACCCGCTGGAAGTGGAAGTGGCGCGCCGCAACACCGCCTCCGAGCAGGTGACGCAGCACGTTCACTTTGTGGATAAAAAGCGCAAGCGGGAACTGCTCTCCCAGATGATAGGCCAGGGTAACTGGCAGCAGGTGCTGGTCTTTACCCGCACCAAGCACGGTGCCAATCACCTGGCTGAACAGCTGAACAAAGACGGCATCCGCAGTGCGGCGATCCACGGTAACAAAAGCCAGGGCGCGCGGACCCGTGCGCTGGCGGACTTCAAGTCCGGCGACATCCGCGTGCTGGTGGCCACCGACATCGCTGCCCGTGGCCTCGACATTGAAGAGCTGCCGCACGTGGTGAACTACGAGCTGCCAAACGTGCCGGAAGATTACGTGCACCGTATCGGCCGTACCGGCCGTGCGGCGGCCACCGGTGAAGCGCTCTCTCTGGTTTGCGTGGACGAGCACAAGCTGCTGCGTGACATCGAACGCCTGCTGAAGAAAGAGATCCCGCGCATCGAAACCCCGGGCTATGAAGTGGACCCGTCAATCAAAGCCGAGCCGATTCAGAACGGTCGTCAGGGCGGTCGCGGTCAGGGCGGCGGCGGTCGCGGCCAGCAGCCGCGTCGTGCCGAAGGTGGCGCGCCGAAGTCATCCGGCAAACCGCCGCGTCGTAGCAACGACGGCAAACCGGCCGGCGAAAACCCGTGGCGCAGCGGCGAAGGCAAGCCGGCAGGGGAAGGGCAGCGTCGACGCCGCCCGCGTAAACCTGCTAACCCGCAGTAATATGGAAGCCCGGTCGTAAAGCCGGGCTTTTCTTTTTGCGGCAGAGAAGAGAAAGTGCCACAATAGTGGCTGTTTATACAGTGTTTCAGGTTTTCCGATGGCTTTAACCGCTGCGCTCAAGGCGCAAATTGGCGCATGGTATAAGGCGCTACAACAGCAGATCCCCGACTTTATCCCCCGAGCGCCGCAGCGGCAGATGATTGCCGACGTGGCAAAAACGCTCGCCGGGGACGACGGGCGACATCTGGCGATTGAAGCCCCGACCGGCGTCGGGAAAACCCTGTCGTATCTCATTCCCGGCATCGCGATCGCGCGGGAGGAGGAAAAAACGCTGGTGGTCAGCACCGCCAACGTGGCCTTGCAGGACCAGATCTTTAGTAAAGATTTACCGCTGCTGCGCAAAATCATCCCCGACCTGCGGTTTACGGCCGCCTTCGGCCGCGGTCGCTACGTCTGCCCGCGTAACCTGGCAGGGCTTGCCAGCAGCGAGGCGTCGCAACAGGATTTGTTGGCGTTCCTCGACGACGATCTCACGCCAAACAACAAAGCCGAGCAGGAGCTCTGCGCAACGCTGAAAGGCGATCTTGATGGCTATAAGTGGGACGGCCTGCGCGATCACACCGATAAAGCCATCAGCGACGATCTGTGGCGCAGGCTCAGCACCGACAAAGCCAGCTGTCTGAACCGCAACTGTCACTACTACCGCGAATGCCCGTTCTTCGTCGCGCGGCGCGAAATTCAGGAAGCCGAAGTGGTGGTGGCTAACCACGCCCTGGTGATGGCGGCGCTGGAGAGCGAAGCGGTGCTGCCGGAGCCGAAAAACCTGCTGCTGGTGCTCGACGAAGGACACCATCTGCCCGACGTGGCGCGCGACGCGCTGGAGATGAGCGCGGAAATTACCGCCCCCTGGTTCCGCCTGCAGCTGGATCTCTTCTGCAAGCTTGTCGCCACCTGCATGGAGCAGTTCCGCCCGAAAACCACGCCGCCGCTGGCGGTACCGGAGCGTCTGAGCGACCACTGTGAAGAGGTTTATAGCCTTATCTCGTCTCTGAACAACATCCTGAATCTTTATCTTCCGGCAACCCTGGAGGCCGAACATCGCTTTGCCATGGGCGAACTGCCGGACGAGGTGATGGACATCTGCCAGCAGCTGGCGAAGCACCTCGAAAAGCTGCGCGGGCTGGCGGAGATGTTCCTGAACGATCTCAGCGAGAAAACCGGCACCCATGACGTTGTTCGCCTGCACCGTATCCTTCTGCAAATGAACCGTGCGCTGGGGATGTTCGAAGCGCAGAGCAAGCTCTGGCGGCTGGCCTCGATGGCGCAGGCGTCGGGCGCGCCGGTAACCAAATGGGCCACCCGTGAAGTGCGGGACGGCCAGGTGCATCTCTTTTTCCACTGCGTGGGCATCCGCGTGGCCGATCAGCTGGAAAAGCTCATCTGGCGCAGCGTGCCGCACGTGGTGGTCACCTCCGCCACGCTGCGCTCCCTGAACAGTTTTTCTCGTTTGCAGGAAATGAGCGGGCTTAAAGAGAAAGCGGGCGATCGTTTTGTCGCGCTGGACTCGCCGTTTAACCACTGCGAGCAGGGGAAGCTGGTGATCCCGCGCATGAATTACGAGCCGCTCATCGACAACGAAGAGCAGCACATTGCGGAAATGGCGGCCTACTTCCGCGAACAGGTTGAGAGCAGGAAATACCCCGGCATGCTGGTGCTGTTTGCCAGCGGACGCGCGATGCAGCGCTTCCTCGAACACGTCACCGATCTGCGTTTATTGCTGCTGGTGCAGGGCGATCAGCCGCGCTACCGGCTGGTGGAAACGCACCGCAAACGCATTGATAACGGCGAGCGCAGCGTGCTGGTGGGATTACAGTCCTTCGCGGAAGGTCTGGATTTGAAGGGCGATTACCTGACGCAGGTGCATATCCATAAAATCGCCTTCCCGCCTATCGATAGCCCGGTGGTGATTACCGAAGGGGAGTGGCTGAAAAGCCTCAACCGCTATCCGTTTGAGGTGCAGAGTTTACCTGCGGCATCGTTTAACCTCATTCAGCAGGTCGGGCGTCTGATCCGTAGCCACGGCTGCTGGGGGGAGGTGGTGATTTATGATAAACGCCTGCTCACCAAAAATTACGGCCAACGGCTACTGAACGCGCTGCCGATCTTCCCGATCGAACAGCCAGAGGTGCCCGAGGTAAAAAAACGCCCGGCAAAACCAGCCGCCGGGCGCAAGAAAAGCATCCGTGCTAAGGGGCGCGGTCCTACTGGTAAATGAAGGTCACCTGCACCACGCTGCTGAACGTTCCTGCCGTGACCGGCAATGAGGTGGCGTAATAGCGGGCGGCCAGCGGGAAATCCGCCGTGTGATTGTTCTGGTTGATCAGCACGCTGAAGCTGGCGTCCGGGGCAAGCGAGATCTGATCCTGCGGGTCGGCAAGCTCCAGCGCCAGTCCTTTCGCGGTTCCGGTGCTGGCGAATTTAGTCGGATGAAGGCTGTCTGGCTGACCGTGAAAGGTGGCCGTGGCCAGCACGGAAGTGGTTGGGCATTTCGACAGGGTTAAGTCGAATGATTTCCATTGTCCGGTATCGCCCACATCCTTAAAATCGCCGGTATTCGCTGTGCCCAGATTGACCGTCAGGTTCTGGCTGGCGCTGTCCACCTGGCAGGCGTTGGCATAAATGTTTCCGCGAACATCGAGTTGAATTTCTTCCGCCAGGCTCTGGCTGGCCACTCCAAGCAGTAAAAGGGTTAATAACGTTTTCATTTGTAGGCTACCGTAATGGTTGCGACGGCATTCGCCGTTCCGGGCGTCACCTCCGAACTGGTTTGTTCGTAAGAGACGCTGAAGGGATATTGCGACTGGACATTGGCATAGGCGGTAAAGGTATTCATATATTGCCCGAAAACAGGTATCTGGCCGTTAAAGAGCATTTTCACCCCCACGCCGGTGGCGACGCCGCTTTCCGGCGTTAATTTGATCACGCCGGGAAAATTCGTTTCATAGCCATTGGCGCTGGTGATCATCATTTCCGGCTGTACATCCCGATCGCAGAGCATGCCGATATTGAATACCGACTGGGAGACCAGGGTTCCCGGACCGGTAAAACGGCTCACCGGAAAATCACCCAGCGTGACGGTCAGGGATTTAGGTGACACCGAACAGGTCACTGCTTTTACCTGAACATTGCCTGAGTAAGAGAGGGTATTAGGGTCACCCAGGGCCTCAACGCGTTCCACTGCAAGGTTGAATTGCGTATTGCTCATTGTCAGTGCGCCCGAAGCCACGGTTTCGCTGGTTTTTACCAGTTCCAGCATCACGTCAAAGCTAAAGGGGATGGTAGAGTCGCTGTTTATCGTACCGGAGACCTGACCTACGGGCATATTCGCCGAACAAATCTGGTCCGCTGCGCCGGTCACGCGCTGTCCTTTATCATTTCTTAGCGAGATGCCGATACCAGCAACGCCTGTTTCATAGACGCCAGGGAGCCCGGGGATCTCTTTGCCGAAGCCGTTGTAGCACGCGATGATTGGCTGACCCGCATCCGGCGCGTAGTAACAGTTTCCCGATATGTGCACGGTGCGTTCAGTTCCCGGAATGGTCGAACCTACGGGCAGGCTGGTGGAGACTGAAATCGACGTTAATGATAGTAGCGCGGGCAGGCTCGGCGATTGGCAAGAAGCTTTCGCGTGCGGCATAAAGAGTGCCGCCGTCGCCAGAACTAAAAGTAAGAAAAATGATTTTGCTATCTGCATCATGATCGGTCCGGTGTTAATCAGTGACACTGCGCCGCAGCGTTAATAATGTTGGTGTTATCCTTCTCTTGCATCAGGGCGTAATCGGCGACGCAATGCTCGCTCCCCTCCTTGCCCCAGGAAACGAAAAGGCGTCCGTGCTGCGGCAGTCCGGTGAGATACACCACGCCGTCGTTACCGACGATAAATTCACTGCTCTTATCTTCCGTGGTAACCGTTGCGCCAAAGGGCAGCGGTTTGTCTTTCCAGGCCAGCGTCATTAAGACGCGGTTGCCCACGCGTGTATCGAAGCTGGCACGAACTATCGCGCCGCGTGTTGGTGTAACCGTCTGCGAGGCGTGCGTCACGTCGGCATCTTCTGGCAGTGTCTCCGTGTCCAGCGAAATTGGGGTGTGACGCCACGGAGTGACAAACGGCACCAGCGTATAGCCGCGATAGTCCGTTTCCACGCCCGTCTGGTTGGCAACGTGTGTGCCATGCGTGCCCGGCGCTTTAATCAGCACCACGGTTTCTCCCAGGGTCTGACCGAAGGTGATGCCCTCAGAGTGGGCGACAATGCCGCCCTGGATCCCGGCGTTCACGGTGTGCTGATGGCTGTCCTGGCTTACGCCGCCGTGCACTTCACCGTAGGTGCCTTTGTAATCCGCATTCATACTGGTGGCGGTGTTGTTATTGGCGCTGTCCAGCCCCTGCTGCACGTTCCAGCTCAGCTTGTCTCCCTCCAGCGCGGTACCATTCAGCCCCAGGTTGTGGGTGGTGCCGTCTTTACTGTTGTTCAGGCTGTAGTTTGCCCAGGTGTTAGGCAGCCAGCGGTCGAGTGGAACCGACACGTTGAGGCCGATTTGTCGGTCATAGCTGATGGATTTACCGTCCTCGTCCGTGTCGTTGCTGTTTTTATTGACGCTGTAGCTCAGGCTATAGCTCACGCCGTGCCAGCTGTTGTTGTAGTTAACGCTCAGGGAGGTCATATCCTGACTCTGGCTCCAGTAACGCTCTTTCACCAGGCTTAGCGTCACCGAACCCCACTTGTCGCCAAGGGGCTGGTCGATGGTGGCCTCCGCCCGCGAGCGGCGCTGCTGTGGAGCGGACCAGTCGTTTGCACTGGTCCAGGACTCCATGGTGTCCTGCAGGGTATAAAAGCCTTTGCTGTTGTAGCGATAACCCGCCAGCGAAAAGTTAGTGCCGGTCGCGGTAAAATTTTTGCTGTAGCGCAGACGAAGGGATTGCCCTTTGCTGGTTTTGCGCTTTTTCAGTAACGCTTTGGCGCGGGTAACGTCTACGGAGAACGCTCCGAGATCGCCAAAGTTTTTCCCTGCACCGAGCGCGGCGGAGTGGTAATGCGAACTCTGTTGCGTACCGCCGTAAACGGTGACGCCGTGTGACAGGCCATAGATGGCGCTGCCCTGGGTGAAAGGGGTCTTCTCAACCTCTTTATCGTATGAACGGTAGCGCCCCGCAGCGACGCTGTACTTCAGGTGTTTTTCCCGCTGCAGCACCGGCACGGAGGCAAACGGCACCACGAAATGACTCTCGCTACCGTCGGTCTCTTTTACCGTGACGTTCAGATCGCCGCTGCTGCCGGTGGGGTAGAGATCGTTAATCTTAAACGCGCCTGGGGCGACGGTGTTTTGGTAGATAACGTAGCCATTCTGGCGAACCACCACCTGGGCGTTACTGTGCGCCGTACCGCGTACCACCGGGGCATACCCGCGCTCGCTGTCCGGCAGCATGTCGCTTTCGGTAGCCAGCTGTGCGCCAGTGTAAGAGACACTGTCGAAAACGTCGGCCTGGGTGCTGCTCTGTCCCACGGTCAGCTCGCTCTTCAGCCCCACGATATCGCGCTGGGCATAGGTGTAGACCGTGTTCAGCTTGCCGTCGTCCTGACCGCCATCCGAATTGTGGTTCCAGGTACTGTAATTACGCACGCGCCAGGCACCAATGTTAAAACCGGGACGCAGGTTAATAAACTGGCTGCTGTTGTCCGCTTCTCCTTGTTGGCGAGCGCGGCTTTGGCTAGCGTTAACGCTATAGTTCAGGATGCCCGCGGTGATCCCTTCGTCATACTCTTTCGGGTCGATGTAGCCGCGAGGCACCTGGCCCAGAGCCGACTGGGGAATACTCAGCAGTAGTTGCTGGTTTTTGATGCGGAAAGTTGCCGAGGCCGAAGGAATGGCGCTGAGGTCCGCGCATTCCCCTTTTGCCGCCAGCTTTGGATAATCTTTGGTTTTGATGCCCAGACGCGTTAATTCATCCAGACTCAGGCAAGGCTGCAGGGAATCTTCTCCCTGAGCATCTTTTTGTAATGTAAAAAGGACGTCACGGGTGTCGATTTTATTGTTATTGACGAACACCGAGACCTGATATTTACCAGGCGCCTGACCGGGACCTTTTTCATAAACAGAGAGATCGGTCTTTGCCTGCTCTGGATTATCAATATCCAGAAGGACAGGGTTAAAATAATCATCAGCATGGGCCTGCAGCGCGCAGCATGTCACCGCTATTCCACAAAAAGTGGGCAGCATTTCACGTAGTCGACGTAATAGCGGCTTATTTGTGCTGTACATGATTATTCAGGCGTCAACAGAGTATTAACGAACGGATGCAGACCAGGTTTTACTGATGCTTCCGTAATCGGTAATGACCGACCAGCTTACGGTGTTACCGCTCATATTTTCCGGAAGAGCAAAGCGGGTAGAGGTATTTGGTACAGCCCAGGTCGCTTTTGCCACTTTTTGGCCGTTCAGCGTAACGCTCTGGAAATTCATATAGAAAGGCGTGGGATTGTTTACCACCAGATCATTGCCTTCGCGGTGCCATTCCAGTTTGTCTGCAACTGCTTCGGGTTTACCTTTAATCGATGCAGGGCGATACAGCAATTTAAGACGAGTATTAATGGCTATTTGTAATGTGTTAACACCCTCTTCATGGCTTGAAGAAGGAATAGCTTTAATATTTAACCAGTACAACGACTCGCGGTCTTCTGGCATATTTCCGCCGGTACGCACCACACGCAACACGTTATCTTCTTTAGCGTTCAGACGGAACAGCGGTGGAGTAATCAGAAATGGCGCTTTACCGCCTTTTTTCAAACCGGTATCCACCCAGGACTGTACCAGATAGTTAATCTCATCCGGATTGGAAATCCCAATCGAAGACTCTTTTTTCCCTCCCTGATAAACCAGTCGGGTGCCATTAATAATCACACCTGCATGGGCTGTTACTGCGGTCAGTAAAAGTGCGCTTAATAAATAACTGTGTCGCATAAATCTGTCTCAATGAAAGAGGAAATATTAGCCTTCGCGTGAAGGCGAATATCTCCTCATTGATCGTATCAGTTATAAATCACTGTAAAAGTAGAGGCTGAGTTAGCCTGGCCGGCAGTGATCGATGCCTGAGTCTGAATATAACGTGCGCCAAACTCCAGATTATTTACCGTCGTTCCAGCAGCTAAAGGGTACTGCTTGGAAGGCGTATATAAACTGACAGGCTGTTCGGAAGAATCAACCAGCTGAATCGCCACGCCAGCTGCAGTCGTCGCACCCGGGGTCAAGGACAGCGTGGTGTTATTGTCCGCATCTGGCGTACCACCGAAATTAATGGCTGCAGACGTGACCGTTTCCGGGCAGTCTTTTAACTGAATATCAAATTTCGTTAAGGTACTGGTAGAGCCTACACCTGTAAATGTTGTTTTGGATACTTTGCCCAGAGTAACATTCAGCGGACTGCTTAAGCCGTTAACGACCTGACAGGCGGAATCGATAATTTCACCGGTGAAGTTAATTTGCCCTTCACCGGTGGATGCTGCGAACGAAGATGCAGAACATCCCAGAGCGGCAGCAATGAATAAACCTAAAGTGACTTTTTTCATATTTAAACCTGTATGTTTCTCCTTTCGACATCTGCATCCCGCATTATTCGAAGTTATGTCTCAACTACTCACCGCTGGTTATTTAATCAGAAAACTCGGGTCGGGAAAGGTCCTGCGCGGCTTCCAAATAATTCAATTAATTCTTGCAAAATAATTTTTCTCAACAAAACAATTAATTATAAAAATCAGCAGGGCGGCCAAAAAAACTAACGGCGGAGTCATTATCAGGGCTATATTGTTGATAACCTGCTGTAAGGAGAAATGTCGTGGATTATCGTAAAATTATCAAAGAGGTAGGGCGTGGCAAGCATCATGCCCGCGACCTGGACCATGAAACTGCTCGCGCGCTTTACACCCGTATGCTTAACGGCGAGGTTCCGGAGCTTGAGTTGGGCGGTATCCTTATTGCGCTGCGTATTAAAGGCGAAGGTGAAGCGGAGATGCATGGCTTCTATGAAGCCATGCAGGCACAAACGCTGCGCTTAACGCCGCCGGTGGCAAAACCTATGCCGATCGTGATCCCGAGCTACAACGGTGCGCGCAAGCAGGCAAATTTAACTCCGCTGCTCGCTATCTTATTACACAAGCTGGGATTCCCGGTGGTGGTGCACGGCGTAAGCGAAGATCCCACCCGCGTGCTGACGGAGACCATTTTCGGGATGTTGGGGATTGAACCAACGCGTCATGCCGGTCAGGCGCAGGCTAAGCTGGATGGCCACCAGCCTGTTTATATCCCGGTCGGCACGCTCTGCCCGCCGCTGGAGAAGCAGCTTGATATGCGCTGGCGCATGGGCGTGCGCAACAGCGCGCATACGCTGGCAAAACTGGCCACGCCGTTTGGCGAAGATGCCGCCCTGCGTCTCTCCAGCGTCTCGCACCCGGAATACGTGGCACGCGTGGGGCAATTCTTTGAGGCAATTGGCGCAAGGGCGCTGTTGATGCACGGCACGGAAGGCGAGGTTTATGCGAACCCGCATCGCTGCCCGCAGATCATGCTGATTGATTCTTCAGGTACGCGCGCCATTCTTGAGCGTGGGGAAGAGAATACCGGTGTGATATTGCCTGAGGCAAAAGATCCCCATACTACAGCCCACTGGATTGAGCAGTGCCTTGCCGGAAATGTTCCTGTTCCGCATTCGATTAAGCTGCAAATGGCCTGCTGTTTGCTGGCAACCGGCGAAGTGGAATCTGTCCAGGCCGGGCTTGAACGTGTGGCGCAGGCGTTTTAGACAAAAAAAAGCCCGTCCAGTGGCGGACGGGCAAGCAAGGGTAACAACAACAGGGTCAATGAGGGTGGAGCAGCTCACCAGAGGGTATGGCGAGGGGACAGCATTCATTCAGTCGATTACTTGTAGATAACCGCGGTACCGCTCAGCTTGTTATTACCGTTAGCGGAAGTAATGGTGTATCCACTTGCACCAGCAGCAGCGGCTTTTTCAGCCAGTTTGGCTTCCAGGCCGTCCAGCGTGGTGGCGCCATCAGCACTGACCACACCGACTTTATTCATGTTCTGTGCCTGAGCAGAAGAGACAGGCTCGACAGCAAAAGCGCCGAAAGACAGAGCGGACAGGGCAACAGCAACTACAGCATATTTGATGGTTTTCATAATTAATCTCTCGCAGGTGTTTCTGTTAAGGGGACGATGTTCCGTCGATGTGATAAGTATCACGGTTTTTCTCGAGAGATAAAATCGAAGAGAATTGACGTGGTTGCTCAAAAAAATTGAATGACAAATAACTTATTGAATATTAATAAATTCAAAGCACCGCTTTACACTTCTTGTGGATACGCTTTACAGACGCGAAATAAAGGGCACATTTTGCTACGCGGTTCGCTAAAAATCGTGAGCGTAAAGCTAAGGGCCGGCGCGGTTAACTTAGGTAAAGGAAAGTCAACGTAGCTGGCTGTCTTTTGAACCTCTGCGATTATATTCCGAGTGCGATGAGTTTTTCGAATCTTTATGCTGCTGGCAGGTAATGCAAAGCCTTACTCCGGGAATGGCTTTTCGGCGCGCTTCCGGAATGGGGTCTCCGCATTCTTCACATTCAGTTAGGCTTTCGCCGCGCGGAATTTCACCGCGGGCACGCGCAACCGCATCTTCAATAGTACTGTTGATCTGTTCGTTAACAGCGTCGTCATTTGCCCAGCCGGAAGCCATAGCGCCCTCCTGAAATCGGTTTAAGGTATACGTTCACTATGGGGTTGAAAAATGAACAATCAAGGCGAAGGGAGAAGAGAACTGCACCCGTTAGGCAGATGCAGTCTTATGGAAGAGAAAGATTATTTATAGATGGTCGCGGTGCCGTACATATGGTTGTCTCCGCCAGCGGAGTTCACCACGAATCCTTTTGCACCCTCCTGGCGGGCTTTTTCAGCAAGTTTAGCCTGTAGATCGTCAAGGTTACTGGCGCGGCTAACCGAAACGGTGCCCGCAGGACGAAGCTGGCTGGTGTCGGTACTCTGGGTCAGCGACTGAACGGCCATGGCAGAAAATGACGCGGTCGTCAGGGCGGCTGCGATAACAGCAAGGGTCAGGTACTTTTTCATAATCACATCCTCATGAGGAAACAACAGGTGATTCCCCTTAAGTTTAGAAGCCTGACGAGTGTGACTTAGCGCAAATATTTGATGATGATCTGCTTATTTTTTGAACGATATAAGTTGACAATTCGCTGACGGATCATAGACATAAAGGTGCTTGATTTATGGCGAGTTTCTAAGCGCCGCAGAGAAAGATTTACCGTTGAGCCAGCACAGGGTATCTTACGCCGCTGTTTAAAGGAGAATGCCATGACTGCCCAAAAGCCGGGATTACACCCGCGAAATCGCCACCGCAGCCGCTACGACATGAACGCGTTATGCCTGAGCTGCCCGCCGCTGCAGGACTACCTTGTTCAGACCCCAGCGGGTGAGCCCTCGGTCAACTTTGCTGACCCGCAGGCGGTGAAAATGCTGAACAAAGCCCTGCTGGCGCATTTTTACGGTGTGGCTCAATGGGATATTCCGGAAGGCTTTCTCTGTCCACCCGTACCGGGCCGGGCTGATTACATTCACCACCTTGCTGACCTTCTTGCCGAAGGTAATGAGGGTGTTGTTCCACAGCAGGCCACCATTCTGGATATTGGCACCGGGGCAAACCTGATTTACCCGCTGATTGGCGCGCATGAATACCAGTGGCGCTTTACCGGAAGTGAAATCGGTGACGAGGCCTTTGCCAGCGCCCAGGCGATTATCAACGCTAACCCGGGATTAAGCCGCGCCATTCGCCTGCGTCGACAGAAAGATACGGCTTCGATCTTCAACGGCATTATTCACAAAAACGAAAGCTATGACGCCACGATGTGCAATCCACCTTTCCATGATTCGGCGGCATCGGCCCGTGCGGGCAGCGAGCGCAAGCGCCGCAACCTGGGTCAGGCTGAGGATGCCGCGCTGAATTTCGGTGGTCAGCAGCAGGAGCTCTGGTGTGAAGGGGGCGAAGTGGCGTTTATCCTGCGCATGATTGCGGAAAGCAAACAGTTTGGGCGTCAGGTGAAGTGGTTCACGACGCTGGTATCCCGCGGAGATAACCTGCCGCCACTTTACCGCGCCCTGACCGAGGCGGGCGCCGTAAAAGTGGTGAAAAAAGAGATGGCGCAGGGCCAGAAGCAAAGCCGCTTTATCGCCTGGTCGTTTATGGACAATAACAAACGTCGCAAATAGCACTCCGTCGTAGGCCGGGTAAGGCGAAGCCGCCACCCGGCAACCAGGCTACAGGGTCGGCTCCTGCGGAGGGAGCGGCGATGCGGGCGGCGGCAGTACCTGATACGTCTGCACGGGCATCCGCACGTTCGCCAGATCGAAGTGTTTTTTCACCATGCTGTCGAGGGCAAAGCGCACCGTCCACTGCTTCAGCGGCTGGGTGGTGAACGACACGCGCAGGGTAAACGCCGTATTCGTCAGCCCGACAATGCCGGCAAATGACGGCTCGCCAATCACCAGTCCGCGAATATCCTCCATCTGCATCAGCTCTTCTACCGCATCGCGCAGCGCCTGCTTCGCTTTATCGGCATCCTCATGACGATCCACATCGTAGTTCGCCACCACGGAACCAATGCCGCGCACAAAGTTGGCGAAGGTGGTTATCGAGGACCAGGGAATGATGTGGTACGCCCCGGTGTCCTGGCGCACGCCAACTGAACGGATGGACATCCTCTCAACGGTGCCGGTTAACGGCCCGATGGTTACCAGATCGCCCGTGTTCATCCCGTTCTCAAACTGGATAAAGATGCCGGTAATAATATCCTTCACCAGCGTTTGCGACCCGAAGGAGATCGCCAGGCCCAGGGCACCGGCACCGGCCAGCAGCGGGGCGATATTCACCCCGATTTCCGACAGCACGATCATGATGGTGATGGTACTGATAATGACCGCCAGCGCGTTACGGAACAACGTTAACAGCGTTCTTGCCCGCGCGCTGGGCAGAGGCCTGCCGTGAATATCCGATACCAGACGGTTCTCGATAAGGCTCGCCAGCAGCGTCCAGCCGACGGCAGAGAAGAACAAAATCAACGCGATGCGAATCAGGATGTCGACCGTTTTCTCACCCGCACCGTTGTGCAGCCAGTTCCAAAAATCAAACAGGCTCCAGGCATTCAGGAGCAGCATGATCGCCACGCAGACGGTGAGGATGCGCGCCACCTTCAGCGATACCGACATCCAGCCGTTTACCCGTTTTTGCAGTTCCGGGTAATTACGCTGTACCTGCGGCGACAGGGTGATGGTTTTCGAAATCCAGCGCGACAGCAGCCCCGACACAAACGCCGCGATCCCGATAATGGCCAGGCTTTTGAACGTCGCCCCCATCATAAATTTCAGGCTATTGCCTGGGTCGAACAGCGAGAAGAAGCACAATACGATGAAGTAGGCGCTTGCCAGCCAGTGCCACACCAGGGCGAAAGCGCGGATAAAGAGGCTAAAGAACGAAAGGGAGCGATCGGCCAGATTCAGCAGGCTTTGGGTAATGGTTTTTTTATTGTGGAAGATAAGATACAGCGACCAGACGGTAATGCAGATCATGATAATGACGTTTGCCAGCGCGCCAAACTGGACGTTTACCTGGTTGGAGATGATCGGCACGGCAACCAGCAGACCGTAGCCAATCAGCCCGCTGAGCACGCTCAGACGCAGCGCCCAGTACCTGGCGCTCGCATCGCGAATTGAGAAGGGACGTAGCTCCGGTACGTGCGGACAAAAGAGTAACCGCAGCAGCGCCTTGAAGAACTCGATCAGGGCAAAGGCATTCAGGAAAAGCGACTGCTGAAAGGCGATGGTTTTATTGCCCGCGTTCAGCCTGTCGGCGAGCATCTGGCCTAAAAACAGCGTCAAGGCCAGCAGCAGTAAATCGATGATAAACGCTGAGGCTATCATCAACGGCAGGTGCAGCCAGCTGCTTTTATGCTGATTCTTCCTTCGTCCCCATTGTCCCATTTTGCGGTACAGCGGCCACGCGCACAGGCGCACCAGCCAGTAAAAAAGAAATACCGCACCGGCCAGCATCAGGAACTGCGTGGCCGCGGCGGTAAACGTGTGTGGGTTAAACGGCTTATGCGGCGATCCAATCAGGTTGCGGTAGAGCTGAGCAAAGCGCGAGGAGAGGGCTTCCCCATAGTGGCGGCTTACGTCGGTGACATTTTCCAGCACCGTTTTTTGCTCCTCCACCTGGGGTGGGGTGATAGCAGGCACCGGCTCCTGCGGTGGCGTGGCGGCCACTTTCCTCAGCTGGCTGATGAGTTCCTGCCGGGAAGTGTCGTTCTCAAGGACGTCGGCAAGGGCGCTGTAGGCGGCTTTTTTCTGTTCGACATCCGGTTCCGGCGGGGGAGTATTTTGCTGGCTGGCGGTTGTTCCGGTGGTCACGCCGGGGATCGCGACGGCGAACGATGGCGCACTAAACAGGCTAATCAACAGCAACAGGATCCACGGCACGGCGTCCTCCGGTGAAAATGTCGAACAAAATGATAAGTATAGAAGTCGGGACGCGGAGGGGGATTTTTGGGAACAATCTGGCGTAAAAAAGCCGGGCATGCCCGGCTTACGTGTAAAGCGAGAGATCAGGATACGTGCTGCAGGAACTCCTGCAAACGCTGACTCGGCGGGTTCGCAATCAATTCCTGCGGGTTACCGTCTTCCGCGATACGGCCTTTATCAATAAAGATCAGGCGGGACGCCACTTTCTCAGCGAAGCCGATTTCGTGGGTCACGATAACCATCGTCATCCCTTCTTCCGCCAGATCCTGCATGACTTTCAGCACCTCGTGGCGCAGCTCCGGGTCGAGTGCGGACGTAGGCTCATCAAACAGCATCATTTTCGGTTTGACCGCCAGGGCGCGGGCAATCGCCACGCGCTGCTGTTGACCACCGGACAGCTCGGAAGGGTAGTGGTGCGCGCGTTCAGCCAGGCCGACTTTCGCCAGCAGATCTTTTGCCAGCGCTTCCGCCGCCGCTTTGTTGGCACCGCGCACGCGCAGTGGGCCAAACATCACGTTCTCCAGCGCCGTCAGGTGCGGGAACAGGTAGAACTGCTGGAACACCATGCCCGCTTCCTGACGAATCAAGCGCTCGTCGACTTTCGGGTCGTTCACTTTCAGGCCGTCGACGATCAGATCGCCGCTGGTGATCTCTTCCAGCTTGTTGATGCAGCGCAGCAGGGTGGATTTACCGGAGCCGGATGGCCCAATAATCACCACCACTTCACCCTGTTTAATGTTCAGATCGATATTGTGCAGCACCTGGGTTGGGCCAAAGTGCTTGGAAACGTTTTTAAATTCAATCACAGGATTTTCATCCTTCTTTCAAGACGACGCAGAACGAAGCTCAGAACCAGAGTAATGATCAGGTAGACAACGGCTACCGCACTCCAGATTTCCAGCGCGCGGAAGTTGCCAGCAATGATCTCCTGACCCTGACGGGTCAGCTCGGCCACGCCGATAACAATGAACAGCGACGTATCTTTAATGCTGATGATCCACTGGTTGCCGAGCGGTGGCAGCATGCGACGCAGCGCCAGCGGCAGAATAACGTGGCGGATCGTTTCGCGACGAGAAAGACCTAACGCCAGACCGGCTTCACTGAAACCTTTATGAATCGACAGCACCGCACCGCGGGTGATTTCCGCAATATAGGCACCTGAGTTGATCATAATGGTGACAACGGCTGCGCTGAACGGGTCGATGCGCAGGTCGGTGAATGCCATTGGCAGGGCGAAGTAGATGAACATGACCTGCACAACAATAGGTGTGCCGCGGATCACTTCGATAAAAACCAGTGCGATGTGGTTTGCGATCCAGCCGCCGTAGGTGCGAGCGAAACCGGCGACAAGACCGATAATCAACCCACCAACCAGACCCAGGACCGAAATCCAGAGGGTCATTTTAGCGCCTTCAAGCAAGATAGGAATGGCAGGCCAGATGGCGCTCCAGTCAAACTGCATGATAATTTCCTGTTACTGTTACCGTGTTTCAAAAATAGCAGGGGCGAAAGGTCGCCCCCGAGTGAACGTCATTTTTACGTCTTATTATTTAGGCTCGGTACCGAACCATTTTTTGTAGATTTCGTTATAGGTGCCGTTCTCTTTCAGCGTTTTCAACGCGCCGTTAACTTTCGAGCGCAGGTCATCGCTGCCTTTCGGGAACGCGATACCGTACTGCTGTGCTTCCAGAGACTCGCCAACGGCTTTGAACTTACCGTTACCGGCTGTTTTGATGAAATACAGGATGTTAGGCGTGTCGTGCAGAACAGCGTCAGCACGGTTGGTGCCGAGTTCCATGTACGCGTTGTCGATGTTCGGGAACTGGCGCAGGTCTTTGGTTTTGATATTTGCTTTCGCGTAATCAACAGAACCGGTGCCGCTCTTCACCGCAACCACTTTGCCGTCGAGATCTTTCACGCTTTTTACGTCGTTATTATCGGCTTTGACCATGACCAGCAGGCCGCTTTTGTAGTAGCCGTCAGAGAAGTCGATCGCTTTTTTACGTTCATCGGTAATGGTGATACCTGCCAGCGCCAGATCAACGTTCTTGGTTTGCAGTGCCGGGATAATGCCGCTGAAGTCCATAGGCTTCAGGGTGTAATCCAGTTTGAGTTCTTTTGCGATAGCGGCCCACAGATCCACATCAAAACCAACGTATTTATCACCCTGTTTGAATTCAAACGGAACGAACGCCGTGTCGGTCGCCACAACCAGTTTGTCGGCAGCCTGAGAGGACACTGCAAAAGCCAGGGTAAGTGCAGCCAGTGAAACTTTTAATACAGACTTCATAGCATTTCCTTTTATATCCACGGGGCGATCCCCTGCGAGAACAGCTGGCACAATGAAAAAATCGTGCCAACTTTACAAGCTATTGTTTTACAAAGGGGATGATGTCATGCATTGCACAATTAATGGGGCAATGAGGTTTTATTGCACCAAACTGGAGCACTGTTTTGGTGCGCTTCGTTTGGCTCAACTGACGGGGAGATATTTAGCGTAAATTCTGACGAAAAAACAATCTTCCGTTAACGGTTGTGTGAGGTGATTATTACAATTTTTTCACTTTTGCACTGTCTCAGGCAAAAAACGTGCACCATAGATGTGCAAAACCCTCACCGGAAGGCGAGGGTTGGATAGAAATTTCGTATGAATTATTCGATGTTAGATTCGATGAACCACAGGAATTGATCCAGGTCGCGGGACGCGGCGGTAAAGATATCTGCAGTATCTTCATCTTTGGCTTCGCCAATCGCTTTGCGCACATCGTTTGCCACAATCGCGTAGCGGTCCGCCAGCTCTTTCAGGTGATCCTGAACGGTATGGATATCGAGCGGATAACTCTTCAGAGGCGTTTTGCTGTTGATCACCTGTGTGGTTCCCAGCGCCACGCCGCCTAGCTGAACGGCACGCTCAGCCATCGTATCGAGGTGGGTAACCAGTGCTGTGCGGAAGCCATCCAGCATTTCATGAACGGCAATAAAGTTTGCACCGCGCATATTCCAGTGGGCCTGTTTGGTGATCAGCGAAAGATCGATGAACTGGATCACCTGGCGATTCAGCAACTCAATGGTCGCTTTTTTGTCGCTGTCCGGTACATCGTTACGGGTATAAAGCAGATTAGACGCTTTCGTTTTCACCAGTTTAGCGGTACTCATAATCTCATATCCTCTTGATGTTTATGTCCCAGGTAATTACGGAACTAAGTATAGCACCGGATTTTTTCTCTGCGGTTTGGCTGTGCCTATCGGTTTAATAGCGAGAAGTGGGTTGAGAATTTAATTTATTGAAATTAGTGACTAATTTTTAAATTTATACAGATCAATCTTAATTGCTGGATGGGGACACAAACGTAGAGGGATATTTCGAAAATAGCGCAAAGTGTGTAAGAAATTATAACGTCTGCCTTTCTGGCCTTTATTCTGCATGGCGTGGAAGCCATGCAGAATATATGGCCTTAGCTGATATCCACCTTTTCAACTTTAGGTTCCGGGCGCATAGTGAGCGTAGAGCCCATTGAAGCCGCGATAATCGAGCAGAGCGCCAGCGTCTGGGTCAACGTGAGGGTTTCGCCGAGAAACACCATGCCGGAAATGGCGGCAAGGGCAGGCTCCATGCTCATCAGGGTGCCAAATATGCGTGTCGGCAGACGCGTAAGGGCAATCATCTCCAGAGAATAGGGGAGTGCGGTAGAGAGAATCGCGACTGCCAGCCCGATGGGCATGACGGACCATTGCCAGATAGATTCTGTTGCCTGCGCCATGCCGATGGGCACAAATACGATGGCCGCAATCAGAGAACCCAACGCCACCGTTGCCGGACCGTGCTCTTCGCCTGCACGCTGTCCCGTGAGAATATAGACAGCCCAGCAGGCGCCTGCACCCAGCGCCAGCGCGGCGCCCGTCAGATCAATCTCAGCGACACTCTGGCCCAGGGGAAGCAGGAACCATAAGCCCAGAACGGCTAGCACGACCCAGATAAAATCGACCGGACGTCGCGAGGAGAAAAGCGCCACCGCCAGCGGACCGGTAAACTCCAGCGCGACGGCGATCCCCAGCGGTATCGTCTGTATAGAGAGGTAGAACAGATAGTTCATCGCCCCCAGGGAGAGTCCATAAAACAGCAGGGGTAAACGCTGCTCCTTTTTGAAGCGCAGACGCCAGGGTTTGAAAATGACCACCAGTATCGCCGTGCCCAGCACGATACGCAGGGCTGTTACCCCGGGCGCACCGACCAGCGGAAAAAGTGATTTTGCAAGCGAAGCACCGCTTTGAATGGACAACATGGCAATGAGTATCACTGCGACCGGCAACCAGACCGACGATGTGCGGGATAACCCAGGCATCCTTTCTCCTGTCAGCTTATGTCAAATGAGGTAAAAGTTGCAGTGTAAAGGAAATATGCGGCAACGGTTGAGGCGCTGTTGAAAAAAAACCACGTGAAATCCGTAAAATGGTTAAGCGCTGGTGGATTTATCGCCTGTCAGATTAGGAATAATCTGGATGAATGTAACGGCGCAGACGCGCACTATGCGCATTTAGTAGTGAAAATTGCATGTGATTTGAAAGAGATAGCTTAGGCTGGAAACGTTCTGTTACAGGAAAGGTTTCATTAGACATCACGAATCACAAAGAGTTTCGCAAATTTTTTTGATATATTTAAAACTTACGGACTTACTTGAAGCACATTTGAGGTGGTTATGAAAAAAATTGCATGTCTTTCAGCACTGGCCGCTGTACTGGCTGTTTCCGCAGGTACCGCTGTAGCTGCTACTTCTACTGTTACTGGTGGTTACGCTCAGAGCGACTATCAGGGCGTGATGAACAAAGCTAACGGCTTCAACCTGAAGTATCGCTACGAGCAGGATAACAACCCACTGGGCGTGATCGGTTCTTTCACCTACACCGAGAAAGATCGTTCTGAAAACGGCGCATACAACAAAGGCCAGTACTACGGTATCACCGCTGGTCCAGCTTACCGTCTGAATGACTGGGCGAGCATCTACGGTGTTGTAGGTGTTGGCTACGGTAAATTCCAGCAGACTGAAAACCAGAGCGAAAGCCGCACTGCAAGCAACAGCGACTACGGTTTCTCCTATGGCGCAGGCCTGCAGTTCAACCCAATCCAGAACGTTGCTCTGGACTTCTCCTATGAGCAGAGCCGTATCCGCAACGTTGACGTTGGCACCTGGATCGCGGGCGTAGGTTACCGCTTCTAATCACTTCGGTGATTAAATAAAAAATCCGCCCACTGTGGCGGATTTTTTTTGGCTTTTTTCCTCTCCCCGTGGGCCAGGGTGAGAGCATCGAACCGCTACTTACTCTTAATATCAAAAATATCCGTACCCAGATGGTTGTAGTCAACTTTCTGTAACTTGAAGTTGGTAACGTACACTGGGGGAGCTTTCTTGTTAGAGACAAACGGGTAAGCCGTTTTTATCTGTTCGGCTGTAATCCCCGTCCACTGCGAGAAGAACTGCAGGAAATCATTTGCCGAACGGCGCGCTTTAATGACGCGATGCGTTTTATCATCACTCGACAGCACCATAAACGGCACCTGGAAGTTCTGCTGGAACTTGTCATCGTGCGCCAGATACTGCACCTCTTTACCACGCTCTTTAAACGCCAGCCCGTGATCCGAGAAATAGACCATAGAGAAGCTGTCGCCCGTATTGCGTAGCTGATCGTACAGCTTGCTCAGCAGATCGTCGGTTTGCGTCATGGTGTAGAGGTAGCACGAGGTCTCTTTGGACTGCACGAACTCCGCGTACTTCCCGCCCGTCCGATCGCAGGCCTGCGGATGCGACCCCATCAGGTGCAGGACGATCAGCTGAGGCTGCGTGCGCGGGGTGGCGAAGACCTGTGCCGTCATTTTCAGCAGCGCTTCGTCTTTGGTGTTTTTGTCGGCTTCAAAATCGCCGTTTTTCAGGAACTGCACTTCGTCAGCCCGTTTGGCGATGCTGGCGATGGCCGTATCGTATTCGCCAATTTGCCCCTGATTGGAGAACCACCAGGTCTGATAACCTGCGCGGTTTGCCAGAGTGACAAAATTATCCTGATACTGCGGTTTACCATCTACCACTCGGTTAAGGGTCAGACCGAGCGATTTCTGCGTTGAGCCGCTGGCCGCGACATAATCGGTAAACAGAGTGCCTTTGACCGAACTCGCAAACGGGGTGTTGTCCCAGTGGCCGCCAAACGCCCCCATTGCATCGCGACGCGCGCTTTCGCCAATCACCACCACATAGGTGTGATATTTCGGCTTAACGGCCAGCACGTTCCAGGTGTCTTTCATATTGGAAAGCTCAGCCATGCGCGCCTGTTCGTCGAGAACCTCTTTATTATTTACAACAACGTCTTTAACGAAGCGGAAAACCGGATAGCCGATATTGATGAGCCTTAACTTACCGTCCCAGGGAATATTCTGGATGGGGGCGACAAACGCCACGGCAATGCTGAACACCAGACAGAGTATTTCGATCTTACCCCAGGATTTTTTCTCGCCCGACTGACGGCGGATGGCAATAACGCCCAACGCGAAGATAAAAAGCCCGACCACATAGCTGTACCACGGGAAGATCGTCAGGATCTCCGTCGACTCTTCCATATTGGTCGAGTGCAGCGCCAGCAGGGTATTAAAGTTTGGCGAGCCGTAAGCCTGACCGAACGGGAAATAGAGTGCAGCAACCAGCGAACAGATCCCGATTACTGTTTTTTGCACGCGCGGGGCGGCTCGCCACAGCACATGCAGAATGCAGGTGAAGGCTACCGCGTAGAGCAGACTAAAGGGATAACCCAGCGCAAAGTTAATCAGTAATGACTGCAAAAAGTAAAAACCCGTCCACGGGCTTAAGGCCCGGCTGCGGGTAACAACGGTATCTATCAGGGTTACATTCATAGGTCACTATCATGGATGAAAACGCCATGTGCTCACCCTGGCGTCAAGGGTCATAACCTGCCTGACAGTGCGTGGAGAGGGAATGAGGGTCCGCTTCAGCGAGCCGCAAATTGTGCAGGGCTGCAAGAAGATAGTGCGAGCGCTAAAGAATATCAACAGTTGCTAAGCAGATGTTTTGCGAAGGGGATTGCAAATCCGTAAAAAAGATCGGGAATAAGGCGGCTGAAAGCCAGTTTACAGCGAGAATGTGACGGGAAAATGAAGCGGCGTACCGCAACGCCGCTTAGTTGGAAGGTTTATCGTCCTGATGCGGTTTGTTGTTAAACATATCGCACAGCATGTTCAGCAGCATTAAGCGCACTTTAAAGGGGGAGTGGGTAAACACGGTCATGCACCTCTTGAATTCATTCATAAGACCTCCTGAGTTTTGATCCCTTCGATCCATGAAGGGTGACTGCATTACATACAGATATAGCACAGGCTATATTGTATAGCTATGGCTATTTCGTTAATTTTTTGTGCTTGCAGAGCTATGGTTTACAATGTGCGCTCTCGAAACCGGGCGCTGGAAGCGTCACCCCACTGAGGAAGTACAATGAACCGTCGCGCAGGTCATCCGACAATGAGGAAAACGACGCAACTGGTGAATGTTGAAGAACATGTCGAAGGTTTTCGCCAGGTCCGTGAAGCGCACCGGCGTGAACTGATTGATGATTATGTTGAACTCATTTCCGATCTGATTCGTGAGGTTGGTGAAGCGCGCCAGGTCGATATGGCCGCCAGGCTGGGGGTTTCACAGCCAACTGTCGCTAAAATGTTAAAACGCCTGGCCTCCGTGGGCTTAATTGAAATGATCCCCTGGCGCGGTGTTTTTCTGACGCCGGAGGGGGAGAAACTCGCGCAGGAGAGCCGCGAGCGCCATCAGCTTGTCGAGAATTTTTTACTGGTGCTGGGCGTCAGCCCGGAGATTGCCCGCCGGGATGCGGAAGGCATGGAACACCACGTCAGCGAAGAGACGCTGGTGAAGTTTCGCGAATTTACCCTTAAATATGGTCCCTCCGCTGAATGAAAATCCCTGGACTGCAGGCCCTGGCACGCGATCGTTTCTTCCATCTCTTATTACTCATTGGCGCAGGGTTAAGCCTCTTTGTGCCGTTTACGCCGCAGGCCTGGCCCGCCGCGATTGACTGGCGCACCATCATTACCCTGAGCGGCCTGATGATGCTCACCAAAGGGGTCGAGCTGAGCGGCTACTTTGACGTTCTTGGCCGTAAAATGGTGCGCCGCTTTGCCACCGAACGCAGGCTGTCCCTGTTTATGGTGTTTTCTGCCGCGGTGCTGTCGACGTTTCTGACCAACGATGTGGCGCTGTTTATCATCGTGCCCCTCACGCTTACGCTGCGTAAGCTGTGCGAGATCCCGGTCAGCCGTTTGATCATCTTTGAAGCGCTCGCCGTCAATGCAGGCTCACTTCTGACGCCAATCGGCAATCCGCAAAATATCCTCCTCTGGGGACGTTCCGGGCTGTCGTTCGCTGCCTTTACCTGGCAGATGGCCCCTCTGGCGCTGGTGATGATGCTGTCGCTGCTGGCGGTATGCTGGTTTGCGTTTCCTGACAAAAAACTGCAGTACCACAGCGGCACAACGGGCCCGCAGTGGCAGCCGCGTCTGGTGTGGAGCTGCCTCGGGTTATACATCGTCTTTCTGTTTGCGCTGGAGCTGAAGTATGAGCTGGCGGGCGTCCTGCTCGTTGCCGCAGGCTTTGTCGTCCTGGCGCGACGCGTGCTGGTCAGCGTGGACTGGACGCTGCTGCTGGTCTTTATGGCGATGTTCATCGACGTGCATCTGCTTATTCAGCTCCCGGTGCTGCAAACCGTTCTGCACAGCGTCAGCAGTCTGCCGCAGGCAGGGCTGTGGCTGACGGCGATTGGCCTGTCGCAGTTTATCAGCAACGTGCCTTCCACCATTCTGATGCTCAACTACGTTCCGCCGGACACGCTTCTGGCCTGGGCGGTGAACATCGGCGGGTTTGGGCTGCTGCCCGGCTCGCTGGCAAACCTGATAGCCCTGCGCATGGCCAACGATCGTCGTATCTGGTGGCGTTTCCACATCTGGTCGATTCCGATGCTGGTTTGGGCCGCGGCGATCGGTTTCGGAATATTCCTTCTCATATAGTGCGCAATTTGTCAGTTTTTCCTGGCAAACGTATAGCAACGTCCTAGCTTTAGTGAACGGCATAGTGTGATGCCGCTCACTGACAGGACCGTTGCTGAACTATGGCTGAAGATCAAAACCCGCCTGCTGACGAGCAGGACAAAAACAATAATGAGCGTAAGCGCCCGGGCAAGAAACCGTTAATTATCCTCGGCATTGTCGTCGTGGTAATGGTTGTCGTGGCGCTGGTCTGGTGGTTTTTAACCCGTAACGAAGAGACGACTGACGACGCCTTTACCGACGGCGACGTGGTGACGATTGCCCCGAAAACGGCGGGCTACGTCACCGAGCTTCGGGTGCGCGATAACCAGCGCGTGAAAAAGGGCGATCTGCTGGTGGTCATCGATCCGCGAGATACCACCGCGCAGCGCGATCAGGCCCAGGCCCAGCTTGGGCTGGCTATCGCGCAGCTGCATCAGGCCCAGGCGCAGCTGGCGCTTTCAAAAGTCCAGTATCCCGCCCAGCGTGACGAAGCCAAAGCGCAGGTGCTGAAAGCGCAGGCCGATCTGGCTAACGCACAGGCGGAGTACCGTCGCCAGCGCGGCGTCGACCCGCGGGCAACCACCCAGCAAAGCATTGATTCCGCGAACGCTCAGCTGCGTAGCGCCCAGGCAGGGCTGGCCAGCGCCCAGGCGCAGCTGGAAGTGGCAGAGCAGGTACAGCTGCAAATCCGCCAGCAGGAAACCAACGTTGAAGCGCGCGAGCGTCAGGTCGATCAGGCGAAAGCGCAGCTTGAAACGGCCAATCTGAATCTCTCTTACACCGAAGTCCGCGCCCCGTTCGACGGATTTGTCACCAAACGCAACGTGCAGCCCGGCACCCTGGTGCAGGCGGGAACGGCGCTGTTCTCACTGGTTTCGCCGAACGTGTGGGTGGTGGCGAACTTCAAAGAGTCCCAGCTTGAGCGCATGAAGCCGGGCGATAAGGTCACCGTGTCCGTCGACGCGTGGCCGGATATGGAGCTTGAGGGGCACGTAGACAGTATCCAGCAGGGCAGCGGCTCGCGCTTCTCCGCCTTCCCGGCAGAAAATGCCACCGGTAACTTCGTCAAAATTGTGCAGCGCGTGCCGGTCAAAATCGTGATTGATAAAGGCCTCGATCTGAACAAACCGCTGCCGCTGGGGCTGTCGGTTGCACCGAAGGTGACGGTGGAATGACGGATCACAGCCACGACAGCTGGAAGCCCGCCAGCAATCCGTGGGCGGTGGCGATTGTCGTCACCCTGGCGGTGTTTATGGAAATTCTGGACACCACCATCGTCAACGTGGCGCTGCCCCACGTGGCGGGTTCGCTCTCGTCCAGCTATGACGAATCTACCTGGGTATTAACCAGCTACCTGGTCGCGAACGGCATCGTGTTGCCCATCTCGGCGTTTCTGAGCCGCGTGTTCGGCCGCAAGCAGTTCTTCCTGATCTGCATCGTCATGTTTACCGTCTGCTCGTTTCTGTGCGGGATTGCCACCGAGCTGTGGCAGATCATCCTGTTCCGCGTGATGCAGGGCTTTTTTGGCGGCGGGCTGCAGCCCACGCAGCAGTCGGTGCTACTCGACTACTTCAAGCCGGAGGACAGGGGCAAAGCGTTTGGGCTCTCATCCATCGCGATTATCGTTGCACCGGTCCTCGGCCCGACGCTGGGCGGCTGGATCACCGACAACTACTCCTGGCGCTGGGTGTTCTTTATCAATATTCCGGTGGGGATTGTCACGGTGCTGGCGATCTACCAGCTGCTGGAAGATCCGCCGTGGGAGAGCAAATCAAAAGAGAAGCTGACTATCGACTGGACGGGGATCGGCCTGATCGCCCTGGGGCTGGGCTGCCTGCAGGTGATGCTTGACCGGGGGGAAGATGAGGACTGGTTCTACTCGAACTTTATTCGTACCTTCGCGGTGTTAACGCTTATCGGCATTATCGGTGCCATTTACTGGCTGGTGTATGCCAGAAAACCGGTGGTGGATCTGCACTGCATGAAGGACCGCAACTTTGCCATCTCCAGCCTGCTGATGGCGGGGATGGCGATGATTTTGTACGGCAGTTCTGTGGTGATCCCGCAGCTGGCGCAGCAGGACCTGGGCTATACCGCCACCTGGTCCGGGCTGGTGCTGTCGCCCGGGGCGGTGCTGATTGTGCTGACTATTCCGCTGGTGCTGAAGCTGATGCCGGTTGTACAGACGCGCTGGATTATCGCCTTTGGCTTTACCTGTCTGGCGGTGTCGTTCTTCTGGTCGCGCACGCTGACCCCGGATATCGACTTCGAGACGCTGGTGCTGTTCCGCAGCGCCCAGTCGCTGGGGCTGGGATTCCTGTTTGTGCCCCTGACCACCATTGCCTTTATTTCGATCCCAAGACGGCTGAATGCCGACGCGGCGGCTCTGTTCACCATGTTCCGCAACGTGGCGGGCTCGGTCGGGATCTCGCTGTCGACGGCGGCCATCACCGAACGGTCTCAGGCGCACAGTGCGCACCTTGCGTACCACGCCTCGCCGTTTAACGAGCAGTTCCAGCTGGCAATACGCGAAAGCGCCCAGGCAATCCAGAACTTCACCACCCAGGTAGGGGACCCCATCGGGATTGCCACCGGACGCATGTACCAGACCATGATTGAGCAGTCGCGCTTTTTGGCCTACATCGACGTCTTTACCATCCTGAGCGCCGTGGCCTTGTTACTGATTCCGTTTTGTTTGTTGCTCTCGCCGGTTAAGAGCGAGGGGAGTGCAGGAGCACATTGATGATACACAGACGTTTACACCCCCTGATGATAATGATGCTGCTGGCAGGCTGCGCCGTCGGGCCGGACTACCAGCAGCCCGCGCCGCCCGCCGTCACGCACTGGAACGATAAGGTCGACAGCACGGTAAAATCGCAGACGACCTCCGCCGCGACAAACCCGCGCTGGTGGAAAACCTTCGGTTCGCCGCAGTTAGATAGCCTGGTTGAGCGCGCCATCGCCGGGAACCTGACGCTGCAGCAGACGGTGCTGCGCATCGCCGGAGCGCGTGAGCAGATTAACCAGGCGGGCGGGGCGTTTTACCCGTCGGTGAACGGCAATCTGCAGGCGACGCGTCAGCAGCTTGGGCTGGAAGGGGAACTGAAGTCCCACGGCGTGTACGACCAGCTGGATAATGTCGATCCTGAGCTGCGGGGCGCGTTAGGCCCCCTGACGCAGCCGATCAACCTCTACCAGGGCAGCTTCGACGCCCAGTGGGAAATCGACCTGTGGGGCAAGGTACGCCGGCAGGTGGAAGCCGCCGAAGCGCAGCAGAAAGCCGCTATCGAGCAGCGTAACGACGCGCTGGTGTCGCTGGAGGCGGAAGTGGCGCGCGCGTGGCTCCAGCTGCGCGGGGCGCAGAGCATTATCGCCACGCTGAACACCCAGATTAAAAGCGCGCAGCAGACGCTGGATCTTACCGAAAGCCGCCAGCGCGGCGGACTGTCTCCACAGATGGACGTGGAAAACGCCCGGGCGCAGCTGGGCAACCTCGAAGCGCAACTGCCGCAGTATCAGGCGCAGGAGCGGCAGGCGATGAACGGCCTGGCGATCCTTCTCGGCAAGCCGCCGGGGGCGCTGGATGCCGAACTACAATCCGCGCAGCCGATGCCCGCGCTGCCGGATATCGTGCAGACCGGCATTCCGTCGACGCTTGCGCGACGGCGTCCGGACGTGCGCGAAGCTGAGGCGAACCTCCATGCTGCCACGGCGCAAATTGGCGTCTCGGTGGCGGAGCTGTTCCCGAGCTTTACCCTCTCCGGGCAGTTTGGCCTGCGCAACAGCGAAACCAACTGGCTGACCGATTGGAGCAGCCACTTCTACAGCTTTGGCCCGCAGGTCTCCATTCCCATCTTCCAGGGCGGGCGGCTGGTCTCCAGCGTGAAGGTGGCGCGCGCGCAGCAGGGGGCGGCGGTGCTGGACTATCGTCAGACGGTGCTCACCGCGCTTGGCGATGTCGAAAATGCGCTGGTGAGCTATCGCACCGACCAGCAGCGTGAGGCGGGCCTGGCGAAAACCATTGATGCCCTGCAAAACGCCTTCGATTTAGCCAGCGACAGCTACCGCCAGGGGATCGCCAGCTTTATCGACGTGCTGGACGCCCAGCGTCAGCTGGCGCAGGCCCAGCAGCAGCGCGCGCAGGCGCAGGTGCAAAGCGCCCTCGATCTGGTGGCGCTCTACAAGGCGCTCGGCGGCGGCTGGGAACCGTATCAGCAGGTGCAATTACCGGACTACAGCGTCTTTGGCGACGCCCCGCGCGGATAAATTCAGAGGATTGGGCAAGAAACGGACAGGAACACCACATTCGCGATGGCTGAGGGGCGGGTATAACTATCGTGTACCCCTTAAACGATATGCGAGGATTATCTTATGCGTTATCAAAAACTGGGCAATACCGGACTGTTCGTTTCTGAACTCTGCCTCGGCACCATGACCTTCGGCGGTGAAGGCGGCATGTGGGGCAAGATTGGACAGCTCCAGCAAAGCGAAGCAGAACAGCTGGTGGGCCGCGCGCTGGATGCCGGGATCAACTTTATCGATACCGCGGACGTTTACTCGGAAGGGCGTTCGGAGGAGATCGTCGGCCAGGCGCTGAAAAACCTGAAAATCCCTCGCGAGAACGTGGTGGTCGCGACCAAAGTGTTCGGCGAAACCGGAACGGCAGGGGTGAACTCGCGCGGCAGCTCGCGCTATCACATCATCAGCAGCGTGAAGGAGAGCCTGCGCCGCCTGCAGCTCGATCATATCGATCTCTATCAGCTGCACGGCTTCGACCCGGCCACGCCGATTGAAGAGACACTGTATGCGCTGGATAACCTGGTGCAGCACGGCCACGTGCGATATATCGGCGTCTCGAACTGGGCGGCGTGGCAGATTGCCAAAGCGCTGGGCATTTCCGAGCGTCTCGGACTGGCGCGTTTCGCATCCCTCCAGGCGTATTACACCATCGCCGGACGCGATCTTGAGCGCGAGCTGGTGCCGATGATGCAGAGCGAAGGCGTCGGGCTGATGGTCTGGAGCCCGCTGGCAGGCGGCCTGCTGAGCGGAAAATATGGCCGCGACGGGCAGAGCGAAGCCGGTGGTCGCCGTCTGGAGTTCGACTTCCCGCCGGTGAATAAAGACCGCGCCTTCGACTGCGTGGACGTGATGCGCACTATCGCCGAAAGCAAGGGCGTCTCAGTCGCGCAAATTGCGCTGGCCTGGCTGCTGCATCAAAAAGCCGTGACCAGTGTGATTATCGGGGCCAAACGCGTCGAACAGCTGGACGACAATATCGCAGCGACCAGGATCCGCTTAAGCGAAGACGAGCTCAAACAGCTTGATGCGGTGAGCGCGCTGCCGCGGGAATACCCTGGCTGGATGCTGGAGCGTCAGGGGGAATATCGCCGCAATCAGCTGGCGCAACAGTAACCTTTTTCATCAGGTGATTTTAAATTTCTTTGCCCATCGTTACAGCAATCGGCGAAAGCGGCTTATTTCACTGAGCATGCTTTTGCCGATTCAACGATGGGCTCTGGCGGAAATCAGCAACCGTCTTTGCAGGTTGCCGCTGGATTTTGCTCAAGAACTCTTACCAGCAGGGCTCGGGGTTCTCTTACTACATCCGTTCCAACTGACAGTACTTTGCCGTCCCGCTCTGCTGAATACTTCGCGACAACATCACCGAATGCATTTCGCTGCAGGGCGACTTCTTGTCCTGCTTTTACCGTATCGCCGGGCTTAACGAATACTTCCGCAAACCCACCCGTGGTCGCTCGTATTGAACTGATAGCATTACCAATATACGTTTTATTGCTGCTGGCGGTTGCGCCGATTTTGCCTTCAATCACCTTATAATGGATCAGTACATTGCGGGCACCTTCTACACCCCGGGCAATCATATCCTGCTGGTAAATCCTCGGCTCTCCCGTCTCGGCCGTTATCGCCGGGATACCATTTTGAATAAAGGTGGTTTCCATTGAGCCGGCTTCACCGGGATCTTTCTTAATTTGTTCTGCCGGAAAAAGTTCTGCAATAGTCCGGGCATCCGCATTGCGGTAGTCGGCATAAATAAACAGCGGATAAGCCGTTCCGGTAGACTGGGTGTGATAGTCAATTGCCAGGTCGACATTTCCCTTGTAAACGTTATTCCACATCATCCATGCCTGACGCTCGGCAGGGTTACCCGTTTCTTTTCCCGGATGCACGCGGTTGTAGTCGATCGTCTCACCCCCATCGGTTGAAACGGACCATGTCCGGGAGACCCTTTCAAGGCCAGAACGGTTTGGACCAATAATGCCAATAACGCTGCCGTTCATTTTTGCAGGGTCCAGTTGTTCCATCACTTTTTGTACGATGCGCACTCCGTTTAGCTCATCTCCATGGACGCCCGCCTGCAGCAGAACTTTCTTCCCGTCCGTTTTCCCTTTTGCCACCATGATGGGTACATACCAGCGCTGTCCCGTTCCTGTCTCAACCCCCTCGAACATGAAGCGATGTTGTCCTGCTGTCAGGTCTGATACATCCAGAGTCGAGATGACCGGCACTCCTTGTACCTTATCACCCGTATACACCGTTGCCGCGTAAGCCATTGAGCATGGCAGCGCTAAGCTGAGAGCGAATGCGATACGGCCAGTAGATATCTTCATGAGCGTCATTTTCCATTTGATAGAGTTAAGATTTTAATTTTCCGGCCTGGGCCGTGGTTCGTGCTCATTAAGTTAATAGTGATTTTTTGAGGCCAGCCAGCGGCACGAGCGGGAAATGTGATTTTGCATAGACTAAGGCACCGGCTTCAATAACAGGGTTTGCGCGATTCATTTCCTGCCCGACGTTTTCTTTCCGACATGTCTCACAAAAAACGATCCTCCGCTTTGATCGACATGCCATCTTCACCTATATGACTAGTCATGAATTTTTAAATGACTAGTCATATAGGGAGAGACCATGAACAATCAGCTGCCGGCAAACTTTTTATGGGGCAACTCGGTATCGAGCATGCAGACGGAAGGTGCCTGGAATGAGGGCGGAAAGGGGATGTCTGTGTACGACATTCGTGAAGCCGGGGAGAATGTCTCCGACTGGAAAGTGGCGACCGACTCCTATCACCGCTACCGGGAGGATTTCGACCTGATGCAGGATCTGGGGATGAACTGCTACCGCTTCCAGATCTCATGGAGCCGCGTCTGCCCGCTGGGTGACGGCCCGTTCAACGACGAAGGCATCGCGTTTTACGACCGCTTTATCGACGATCTCATCGCCCGCGGCATCGAGCCGATGATCTGCCTGTACCACTTCGATATGCCGCTGGCGCTGGCGCTGGAATACAACGGCTTCAACGACCGCCGCGTGATGGACGCCTTTATCCGCTACGGCAAAAAGATGATCGACTGCTATGGCGATCGCGTGAAGTACTGGCTGACCTTCAACGAGCAGAACATCTTCCATATGCCGGAAGCGTTTCGCATATCCGGCTACATGAAAGGGGAGAAAACCCTGCGCGAGCTGTACGAGCTGCAGCACCACACCATGGTGGCGCACATGTCGCTGACCGAATACCTGCACCAGACCAAACCGGGCCAGCTGATGGGTGGCATGCTGGCGCACCAGCTGATCTACCCGGCCACCTGCAAACCGCGCGATATTTTCTGCGCCCAGCAGTACGACGAGTTCCTCAACCAGAACCTCCTGCGCGTCTTTGCCGGGCAGGGCTACAGCCCGGCGGTGATGGCGGTGGTGGAGCAGGAGGGCTTCGGCGATATCTACCGCGCTGAAGATTTAGCGCTGCTGGCGCGCACCAAAAACGACTATATGGCCTTCAGCTACTACGCCAGTAAAACGCTGGACAGCGATGCGATCCCGGAAGGCACGCCCGTGAACTATTACCTGCTGCACGGCGAGAAAAACAATCCGTACCTGAAAGCCACCGAGTGGAACTGGCAGATCGACCCGCTCGGTTTTCGCACCATCATTACCCGTTATTACAACGACTGGCGCCTGCCGGTGTTCCCGATCGAAAACGGCATCGGGGTGATTGAGTCCTGGGACGGCGTGAACCCGATTGAGGACACCTACCGCATTGACTACCACCGGGCGCATATCAATGCCATGAAAGAGGCGATGTTCGAAGACGGAGCAGAAGTTATCGGCTACCTCGGCTGGGGGTTAATCGACATTCTCAGCTCCCAGGGCGACATGCGTAAGCGCTACGGCGTGGTCTATGTCAACCGTGAAAACCACGACCTGAAAGACCTGAAGCGCGTGCCGAAGAAGAGCTACGCGTGGTTAAAACAGGTTATCCATACCAACGGACGCGAGATGTAAGCCGTACGCTGCCGGGCCGTTTTTGTGACTGATTGATGGGAAATATCCGCTATGTCTGAAACAAAAATAACACCGCACATGCAGTCTTTTGTCGATAAATTTGTAGAGTTCTCGGCGCGCCTGGCAAACCAGGTGCACCTTCGCTCCCTGCGCGACGCCTTCGCCACGGTGATGCCCATTTTCATCCTCGCCGGTCTGGCGGTGCTGGTGAACAACGTGGTGTTTCCGTGGATTTTTCACGGCGACACGCTCGCGCAGTGTAAGGTGTGGGGCGAGGCGATTATCAACGGCACGCTGAACATCGCCGCGCTGCTGTTGGCCCCGATGATTGCCTGGTCGCTGGCGCGCAACAAAGATTTCGGCAATCCGGTCTCGGCAGTGGTTATCGCCGTCAGCAGTTTTATCATCATGATGCCGATGCGCTTACAGGTTACGCCCGTTGGCAGCGACGCTGCGGTGAACGTCACGCAGATGCTGACGTTCGCCAATATCGGCTCAACCGGCATTTTCGCCGGGGTGCTGATTGGGCTGCTCTCAACGGAAGTGTTCATCGCTATTTCGCGCCTGAAGGCGCTGCACATTTCGCTCGGGGAAAATGTGCCCCCGGCGGTGAGCAAATCCTTTACCGCTCTGATCCCGACGATCCTCACGCTCTCCCTGTTCGCGGTGCTGGCGGCGATACTGGCAAACGTGTTGCATACGGACCTGATCCATCTCATTACGACCTTTATCCAGCAGCCGCTGCGGCTGATCAACACCAGCCTGCCGGGGACGATTTTTATCTACAGCTTCGGTAACTTCCTGTTCACGCTCGGCATTCATCAGTCAGTCGTTAACAGCGTGGTGCTGGAGCCGTTCCTGCTGATCAACACCAACGAGAACATGCTGGCCTTCGCCAACGGCCAGCCGATCCCGCACATCATCAACAACATCTTCGTGCCGACCTTTGGCATGGTGGGCGGGACGGGCAGCACCATCTCGCTGCTGATTGCCATCTTTATCTTCTCCCGACAAAAGTCGGCGAAGCAGGTGGCGCGTCTGTCGCTGGCGCCGGGCCTGTTTAACATCAACGAACCGGTGATTTTTGGCCTGCCGATTGTGTTTAACCTGCCGCTGATGATCCCGTTTGTGCTGCTGCCCGCGATAGGCATTTACGTCGCCTGGCTCTGTACCACGCTGGGGTTAATGTCGCGCTGCGTGGTGATGATCCCGTGGACCACGCCCCCGATTCTCAGCGCCTGGCTGGCGACGGCAGGGGACTGGCGGGCGGTAGTGGTGCAGTTGGCAATCATCGTATTTGGTGTATTCTTCTACCTGCCTTTCCTCAAAATTGCCGAGCGAGTGGCCTTGAAAAACAGCGGGATAGAAAACTAACTGAAAGGAAGGACGATGGCGGCGAAGTACATCACCATAGCGCGGGAAATCAAGAAACGCATTATCAGCCAGAAGTACGCCGCCAATGAACCGCTCCCGGACCAGTTTGCGCTGGCGGCGGAGTTCAGCACCAGCCGGATGACCATTCAGCAGGCGATGCGCCAGCTGATCGTCGAAGGTCTGGTCTATACCCGTCAGGGCCAGGGCACGTTTATCCGCAAAAACTTCCTCCAGCTCTCGCAGTGGGATCTCTCCGGCAGCGACTACTTCGGCGCGACTAAAACCTGGGCGCATCTGGGTACGGTCACGAGCCAGGTGGTGCATTTCGAACTGCGCTTCCCGAACGAGAAAGAGCAGGCGTCGCTGATGATCAATGCCGATGCGCCGATCTATGACTTCATTCGCCTGCGTTTGCTGAACGGTGAACCTATGTCGCTGGATTCCACGGTGATGCCGATGAATCTGGTGCCGGGCCTGACGAAAAACCATCTTGGAGGTTCAGTGTTCCAGTACGTGCAGGAGACGCTGGGGCTGAAAATTATGGGGTCGTATCGGGTGGTGCGGGCGCTTAAGCCCAGCGCGCTGGACAGGGAGCATCTGGTCTGCGAGGAAACCGATCCGGTTCTGGAGGTGGAGCAGGTCATTTATCTGGAAGATGGCACAGCGCTGGAGTATGCCCACTGTCACTATCGGTACGACCACGGCGGGATTGTGATCGTGAATAACGGGTAAAAAAAAGCGGGCAACGAGGCCCGCTTTTTTAATGCTTCTCTATCAGTTCAAACGCACCGGCATACCGGAGCGGTTCTGAACGGCCTGGTCAACAATCGCCGTTTCTACGTCAGGCTGAGAAG
This sequence comes from Enterobacter sp. PI-10, assembly GCF_027947695.1. Classification (NCBI taxonomy): domain Bacteria; kingdom Pseudomonadati; phylum Pseudomonadota; class Gammaproteobacteria; order Enterobacterales; family Enterobacteriaceae; genus Enterobacter; species Enterobacter sp. PI-10. The sequence goes on from NZ_JAJNOG010000001.1 coordinate 554,938, forward strand.
TCACCGCCTGTACCGCGCTGTTCAGCGTAACAGGGACGACTTCGTTGTTGTTGATCTGGTCTTCGCTGGTGGACAGCGGGTTGTGCACTTCAATGTAGCGGCTGCCGTCTGGCTCAGAGGTCGCTTTCACCGGTTCGTTGATGAACTGCACGCGCGTACCGACCGGCACGTTTTCGAACAGGAATTTAATGTCATCGTTACGCAGGCGCACGCAGCCGTGGCTCACGCGCAGGCCGATACCGAAGTTGGCGTTAGTACCGTGGATAGCGTACAGGCGACCAATGTACAGGGCATACAGACCCATCGGGTTATCCGGGCCTGCCGGTACTACGGCTGGCAGCGGTTCGCCCGCAGCGATGTATTCCGCGTGCATTTTGGCAGTCGGCGTCCAGGTTGGGCCCGCTTTCTTACGCTCGACTTTCGTGGTCCAGTTCATCGGGGTGTCTTTACCCAGCTGGCCGATACCGATTGGCAGCACGATAACGGTGTTGGTGCCTTTCGGGTAGTAATACAGACGCATTTCGGCGCTGTTAATCACGATACCTTCATGAACGGTATCCGGCAGGATCAGCTGCTGAGGAATATTCAGCACGGTACCCGCTTTTGGCAGATACGGGTCAACGCCCGGGTTTGCTTCCAGCATGTTAGACAGGCCCAGCTGGTACTGCGCCGCGAAATACTCCAGCGGCTGAGAGTTACCTTCTGGTACCGTCACAACCTGGTTCTGGCCTACCAGACGGCTACCGTCTGTTGGCAGGGGATACGTCACCGCAGACGCGGTCTTACAAAAACCTACTACGGCTAACGCCGCCGCAAAAAGCGTTGTTAATTTCATATTCATGTTGTGCGAGGTATCTAAGCCATTCTGGCGATGAGTTGATAAGTCTGAATCTGTGATGGGAGCGCATTATATGTGCATTCCCGCTAACAGGGAATTCAGATGTGTACGAAATCACATTTTTTTCGATTTTGTTAAAGTTTAGTGGATTGCCGCAACACGGGATCTCAATTCGGAATTGTGGCATAATGCCGTGTTTATCACACTTTTCGCAGGAATCTCCCCGTGTTAGTTACCAGCAACGTCACTATGCAGTTTGGCAGTAAGCCGCTGTTCGAAAACATTTCCGTCAAATTTGGCGGCGGCAACCGTTACGGCCTGATTGGTGCCAACGGTAGCGGAAAATCCACCTTTATGAAGATCCTCGGCGGCGATCTGGAGCCGACCCTCGGCAACGTCTCGCTCGACCCTAACGAGCGCATCGGTAAGCTGCGTCAGGATCAGTTCGCCTTCGAAGAGTTCACCGTGCTCGACACCGTGATCATGGGGCACGCGGAGCTGTGGGAAGTGAAGCAGGAGCGCGATCGCATCTACGCGCTGGCCGAAATGAGCGAAGAAGATGGCTATAAGGTGGCCGATCTGGAAACGCAGTACGGCGAGATGGACGGTTATTCTGCGGAAGCGCGTGCGGGCGAGCTGCTGCTGGGCGTGGGGATCCCCGTTGAACAACATTACGGCCCGATGAGCGAAGTTGCGCCAGGCTGGAAGCTGCGTGTGCTGCTGGCACAGGCGCTGTTCTCTAACCCGGACATCCTGCTGCTCGACGAACCGACGAACAACCTGGACATCGACACCATCCGCTGGCTGGAGCAGACGCTGAACGATCGCGACAGCACCATGATCATCATCTCGCACGACCGTCACTTCCTGAACATGGTCTGTACGCACATGGCGGATCTCGACTACGGCGAGCTGCGCGTCTATCCGGGCAACTACGACGAGTACATGACGGCGGCCACCCAGGCGCGCGAGCGCCTGCTGGCGGACAACGCCAAGAAAAAAGCGCAGATTGCCGACCTGCAGTCCTTCGTCAGCCGCTTCAGCGCTAACGCCTCTAAATCGCGTCAGGCAACCTCGCGTGCGCGTCAGATTGATAAAATCAAGCTGGAAGAGGTTAAAGCCTCCAGCCGTCAAAACCCGTTCATCCGCTTCGAGCAGGACAAGAAGCTGTTCCGTAACGCGCTGGAAGTGGAAGCTCTTACCAAAGGCTTCGATGAAGGCCCGCTGTTTAAAAACTTCAACCTGCTGCTGGAAGTGGGGGAGAAGATTGCCATTCTGGGCGCCAACGGCGTGGGTAAATCCACCATGCTGAAAACCCTGGTCGGCGAACTGCAGCCGGACAACGGCACCGTGAAATGGTCCGAAAACGCGCAGATTGGTTACTACGCGCAGGACCATGAATATGAGTTCGAGAATGACCTGACCGTCTTCGACTGGATGAGCCAGTGGAAGCAGGAAGGCGACGACGAGCAGGCGGTGCGCAGCATTCTGGGTCGTCTGCTGTTCAGCCAGGACGACATCAAGAAGCCGGCAAAAGTGCTTTCCGGTGGTGAGAAGGGCCGCATGCTGTTCGGCAAGCTGATGATGGAAAAACCAAACATCCTGGTGATGGACGAACCGACTAACCACCTGGATATGGAATCGATCGAATCCCTGAACATGGCGCTGGAGATGTATCAGGGCACCCTGATCTTCGTCTCTCACGACCGTGAGTTCGTCAGCTCGCTGGCGACCCGCGTGATCGAAATTACGCCAGAGCGCGTGGTGGACTTCACCGGTAACTACGAAGATTACCTGCGCAGCAAAGGTATCGACGGCTAAAAAAAGCCCGGTGGCGCTTCGCTTACCGGGCCTACGGGTGACTTTGTAGGCCGGGTAAGGCGAAGCCGCCACCCGGCAATGTTCAGAGCACCCACTCACTCCCTTCAGCCCCATTCACCAGCAGTTTGCGTTTCTCCCCCGCCGGTAACGACACTTTCAGCGCTTTCCACGCCGGACGATAATCCCCGCGCGCGTTCACCTTCAGGTTGATGGTTGCGCCGTCGCACACCATCTCCCAATCCACCCACAGCGCATTGCCGTTCTGGTAGCCCCAGCTTTCACCGTCGTCTTCAAACAGCAGCCCGGAGGTTGTGCCGACGCCTTTCACCGGGAACAGCTTAAGCTCGCGTGCCGTATCTTTTTCGGCACTCACATGCGTGACGCGTTCGCTCAGCGGCAGACCTGCTCCGGCCCGCACCAGCAGCGGCAGTTTTTCCAGCGGCGCATCGAGGACGATCGATTGTCCGCCCGCATACCAAGCGTGGGTGTAAAAATCGTACCAGCCCGTTTCGTTATCCGGCAGCCAGACCCTGCGCTCGCGCTGTCCGGCCTCAACGACGCTGGCGACCAGCAGGTCGCGGCCCAGCAGGAAGTCGTCGCACTCTTCGAAAGTCTGCGCGTCGCGCTCGTGGTCGAGGAAGGTCGGGCGCAGCATCGGCTCGTCGTCGGCGTGCGCCTGCCAGAGCAGGGTGTAGAGATACGGCAGCAGGCGGTAGCGCAGCTCAATCGCGCCGCGAATGGCAGGCGTGACGCCCGGATACATCCACGGCTCGTTGACGGTGTGGTCATCGTTCCACGAGTGAATGGTAAAGCGCGGGTGCATCACGCCGTTCTGCACCCAGCGCACGAACAGCTCGGCGTCCGGCTTGTCGCCGGAGAAACCGCCGACGTCGTGGCCGACGTTGAACAGCCCGGACAGGCTCATGCCCAGCCCCATGCGGATGTTATAGCGCAGCGTGTCCCAGCTGGTGCGGTTGTCGCCGCTCCAGGTCTGAACGTAGCGCTGCATCCCGGCGCATCCGGAGCGGGAGATGAGGTAAGGGCGTTTTTCTGGCGCAAAGCGCTGCTGCGCTTCCAGCGAGGCGCGCATCATCAGCAGCGGCATGACCGGGCGAATATGCTTGATGGCGATCTCCTTGCCGAAGCCAAAGCAGCGGGCTTCTGCGTCCCACACTTCATATTCGTTGTTGTCGTTCCAGGTAGAGTCGATGCCCATCTCCAGCAGCTGCGTAGTGACGCCGTTCTGCCACCACTGCACCGTCTGCGGGTTGGTAAAGTCGAGGTGCGAGCCTTCGTCATCCCAGAAGCTGGAGCGTTCGGGTGCATCGGTTTCTGAATCGCGAATGAACAGGCCACGCTCCGCCACTTCGTTGTAGCGCGGATGGTCCTGCAGCAGGCACGGCTTGATGTTAGCCGCAAGCTTCAGTCCCGCGTCGTGGAACGCCTGGCTCATTACCTTCGGCTGCGGCACCTTGCCGTAGTTCCAGTTGAAGACGTAGCGCTTGCCGTTGATGGAGGTATAGCCGGAGGAGAGCTGGAACGAGTCGCACGGAATGGCGTGCTCTTCGCACAGGCGGATGAAGTTCATCAGCTGGTTTTGCGCGTCCGGCGCGTCAGTGTAGTGCATGGTCGAACCGCTGTAGCCCAGGCTCCATTTCGGTCCGAACAGCGTTTTCCCGGTGAGGCGAACAAAGGCTTTGGTAACGTCCAGTACGCGTTTGCCGGTAAAGATGTAGTAGTCGATATCGCCCGCTTCCGCCTGCCAGCGGCGATAGGCGGTATGGTAGTTGTCGATCTCGTTGCCCAAATCCAGCCAGCAGCTGCTCAGGTTGTCGTAGAACAGGCCGTAGCTCACGTCGTCGCGGCGGGTGATAGTGAAAGGAATATGCTTGTAGAGCGGGTCGGTGCTGGCGGCGTTATAGCCCATGGCGTCGAGGTTGCGCATCTCATAGCGTTTACCGTTGCGCTGCAGATCGCCCGCTTTCTCGCCCAGGCCGTAGAAGCGCTCGTCCTTGCGGCGGCTCAGGTAGTGCGCCACGCCGTCGCCGTGGGCGTTCAGCAGGTAGGCGCTGGTGGGGCGGTCGTTGACCAGCGGCTGCCACTCGCCCGCGTCATTGCGATAGTGCCACTCCAGCCACAGCGGCTGGTGCACGGTGACGCGCAGCTGTTCGGTTGCCACGGTCAGCGTCTCACCCTGCTGAGTCAGGTTCCAGGCCGGGCAGGAGAAACCGCTTATGTCGTCACGACGGCGGCCTTCCCAGGGCACGTCTTTTTCCGGAGCGATACTCCAGGTGCGGTCCAGCGCCAGCTCGCCTTTGCGCTTAATCAGCACGCGGAACAGGTTCTCTTCCAGCACATACAGGCACAGGCGGTGCTGGTTATCGACCAGCAGTTCCAGATGGTTTGCCGACTGTATATCAACGGTCCAGTTTTTCAGGGTTTTCATATGCAATACATCCACTATCAGGCGCGCTTGGCGCGACGTTCAGCAATAAATGCTACCAGGAAGACGGCGCCAATCAGGTCAAAGAAGCCCATGGCGATAAAGAGCGGGTTAAAGCCGATTTTGTCGGCGGTCACACCGATTAACAGCGAGAACAGGAAGCTGGCGATCCACGCCGCCGAGCCGCGCATGCCGTTGACGGTCGCCATCTGACCTTTGTCGAACGACTCCACGACCAGGGCGCTAAGCATGCAGGAGATGATCTGGTGCCCGAAGCCGCCGATGGAGATCAGCACGATGGTGATATACGGGTCGCGGGTAATGGCCACGATGGCCAGCGAGATCATCAGGAACGCGCCCGTCACGGAGCTGGCGACGACCGAGTTAACGCGTGAGCAGCCGAACAGACGGGTGTACAGACGCGTCAGGTAGCCGCTCGCCACGCTGCCGAGGTCGGCGGCGAGGAACGGCAGCCAGGCAAACATCGCAATCTGCTTCAGGTCCATGCCGTGCTCTTTGGCGAGGTACAGCGGTACCCAGAAGCTCAGCACCGCCCAGGCCGGTTCCGCCATAAAGGCGGGGATGGCGATACCGTAGAAGCGTTTGTTTTTTGAAACGGTTTTCAGCGCGGTCAGGAAGGGCAGCTTCACCGCAGGCGGTTCGTTGTCCTGCTTGATAAACGCCAGCTCGTCCTTGCTCAGGTTCGGGTGCTGCTCCGGGTTGTGGTAGAACGCCCACCACAGGATCACCCACAGCAGCGCCAGCACGCCGGTAAACATAAACGCGCCCTGCCAGCCGAACGAGGCGTGAGCAAAGTAGATGATAGGCGGGGCCAGCATCGCGCCGATGGAGAAGCCCACGCCCGCCCAGCCGGCAGCAACGGGACGCTCTGATTTCGGGAACCATTCGCCGATGGTTTTGGCGTTCGCCGGGGTAGCGGCGGCCTCAGAGGCGCCCATAAAGAAGCGCAGAATAGCGAGGTGCAGCCAGCTTCCGGCGCCCGCGTGGAAAATACACATCAGCGCCCAGATCCCGGCGCAAACCATAAAGCCAATCTTCAGGCCAATGACGTCAATCAGCCAGCCGCACAGGGGCTGGAAAATGGTGTAGGCGATCTGGAACGCGCCGACGATCCAGGAGTATTGCTCGGTGGTGATCCCGAGGCTCTCTTTCAGTTCCGGGGCGAGGATCCCGAGTGAGTTTCGGGTGATGTAGTTAACGGTGACGCCAAGTAAGAACAGCACCAGCACGTACCAGCGCAGGTTCTTGATGACGCGACGGGTTTTGCTTGTCGCAACGGTGTTATTGATGTCCTGACTCATTTTACTCTCCACAAGACGGACGGTAAGGGGACGGAGGTTCAGGTGTCACACGGATTTTTATGACTTTGATTTTTATCCGTTTAAAATTCTTTATCTGGTATACAACTAGTATGGAAGTTGTGTGACAAGTTCACCTTAAGGAAGAAAATGAGTGGGCAAAAGTGGATTTTGTGCAAAATTTCTCATAACTGACGAAAAGCCTCTGGCAAGATGGTGTTTATGTCAGTAATTGCCTGACGAATACGCTATGAAAATTTTTTCATTTAGCAAATGGAGCCAGATCACAAAATGGACAAAAGGCTAAAAATCACCGAAATCGCGGCCCGCACGCAGCTCTCGATCAGCACCGTGTCGCGGGTGCTGGCGGGAAAAGCGAATACCAGCGAAAAGGCGCGCGCAAAGGTGCTGGCGTGCGCGCGGGAGCTGGGGGTGATGGAGGGTATGGCGGCGGGACGGCTGCTGCTCAATAGCCTGGTGGTTTTTGCCCCTCAGCGTGCGTTCGACGAGCGGTCCGACATCTTTTACTACCGTGTGATCCAGAGCGTGAGTAAAGGCCTTGCATCCCACGATGTGCGCTTGCGCTACTGCGCGCTGGAAGAGAACGATAGCGATGCCCAGCTGTTTCTGGCGCGCATGAACGAGGCGGATACCCAGGCGGCAATCCTTCTTGGCATCGACGACCCGCATATCCACGATCTGGCTGTGGATGTCGGCAAACCCTGCATGCTGATTAACTGCCGTGACCGCCACATGCGCCTGCCTGCCGTCGCGCCGGATCATCGCGCCATTGGCGAGCGGGCGGCGGAATATCTGTTTGAGATGGGACACCGTGAGGTAATGAGCGTGCTGTGCCTGCGCCGCTACACCATGGAACTGCGCCTGACGGGGATCCGCGACGCGTGGCAGTCTCACAACCTGAAATTCAACGACAAGCGCGATCTGCTGGTGGTGCCCAGCTTCAGCGCACGCGAAAGTGAACAGGTAGTCAGCAGCTGGCTCAGCGAAATGCAGGGCAAGGATTTGCCAACCGCATTTTTGGTTGGCGGCGATTTTATGGCGGCGGGCACCATCAGCGCATTACAAAAAAAAGGATTGCGCGTGCCGCAGGACGTGTCGGTGATGAGCATTGACGGGTTTAACCTGGCGGCAATCCAGGATGTTCCATTAACGGCCGTGCACGTTCCCCGCGATGAGCTGGGAACGGAAGCGGTTTATATGCTCCAGCAGCGTCTCATGCGCCCGGACGCGCCGGTGGGGACGTTACTGCTTAACGGCACGCTGGCCGTTCGGGAATCGGTACGGCGGATACGTCAGGGGAAACGACGCACCGCCGTTGAGCGGGAAGGTCTGTATGACAGTTAAACCATGCCCAGCGCGCGCTTGCCGTGGATGTTGAGATCGTTAACGGTAAAGCGGTCCTGCCAGCTCTTTTCATAATCTTCGCGCGGGAAATCTTCCGGTGACGCGCCGGTTTCAAGCGCTTCCTTGACCTTTTTGGCGTACGCGAGGTTTTTCTCGCACATCGGCGCGGCAGGAATGTACATCACGTTGCCCCAGCCCTGCTGATTTTCCACCGGCGCGACGGAGTGGATCACATCGCAGTGCCACCACACGGAATCGCCCGCGTCGAGTGCCGGAATGCTGCTTAATGCTTCGATGAGCAGCGGGTGCCACTTCTCGGAAACCGGCAGCACGCGCCCCGGCGCTACGCCGCACAGCTCGTCTTCCGGCACGTCGTCCAGCAGCGGGCGCAGCAGGATATAGGCCATCGCTTCCGGGATCGGCACCACGTGCAGCAGCCCCTGACCGGGGATCATGTCCGACAGCGCCGTCCAGCCCTGGAAGGTGCGGAACACCGAGCATTTGGTGGTGTTATCGACGGTGTACTCTTCCACTTCGGTTCGGTGCGCGGCGTTCCACGGATCGTATTTCTCGACGTTGCCGTCAAACACGCGGGCAAAGACCTGCTGATAGGCCGGCAGCAGCCAGCGCTCCAGCGCGCCGGAGTCGGTATGGGCGCCGAGTCCTTTCGAGGTGGTTCCCGGCGGACGGCGGCGGATACGGTCCGGGTAAATCACGCTCACATCCGGGTCGAACCACTGCTTGCCGTTGCTCTCGAACGTCCATAAACGGTTCAGGAACGACTGTACCTGCGCCATCTCTTCGCTCTGGCGCGCCTGCATCTGCGCCTGCGACCAGTAGATCGGGTAAATCTCCGGACGGGAGGCCGTTAAGGTGCCGAAGAAGTTATCGCCAGGCCCTTTGTACACTTCGTCAAACTTGTTCAGATCGAGGTAGTCGAGCATCGACTGATCCCACGCCAGCGCCTGCTCGCGGGGGAAGTGACCTTTAATCACCGCGCAGCCGCGGCGTTTAACGGCTTCGCGCTGTGCGTTGGTAATCGTGCCGTTTTTCACATCCGCAAACGGAATCACCGGCCAGACGGATTCGCCTTTGTTCTTAAGAGCGTTGATTTCCGCCACGCGGGTGGCAATTTTATCGCTGAGCTTATTGAACACCGCCTGCACGTCGCCGATCTGCGCGCGCAGCTCACGTTTCAACTGACGGATTGCCGCTTTGTGATCCGCCGGCAAAGTTTCACTGGTAAAGGTCATAACTGCCTCACATCTTTCATTCGAAAGTAAAAGTGTCTACAAGTGATACTTTAAGTTAAAATTAAGTTAATGCAAGTTTAAAAACTTGACGCAAGCCACAGGACGGGAAAAGAGTCAGGCTGCCGGAGCAAGGCTCCGGCGAGGAGAAGATCAGGCGTCGAACGGGGAATGGTTGTCGAGCACGGCCTGAATGACGTTCAGCGCGCCCTGATGGTTGTTGTCGTCGGTGCTGTAGCGGCTGATTTCTTTGATGCTTTCCGCCGCGTTACCCATCGCAAAGGAATATTTTACCAGCTTCAGCATCTCGGCATCATTGCCGCTGTCGCCAATGGCCACGCACTCCTGAGGGGAGATTTTCCAGCGCTTCAGCAGACGGCTGATGCCGTTGGCTTTGTGCAGGCCGGGGATAATCAAATCGACAAACCCAAAGCCGCTGGTGACCGGCTTCATGATGCCGTCCAGGGAGACGTGCAGCTTATCCACCAGCGTCGGAATATCGCTGTCCGGCAGGTTCAGGGAGAACTTAAACAGCACGTCGTCAATGTCGCGGTAATCGCTGATGCGCTTTAAGCGGTGGTAGTGCTTTGACATCAGCGCCACGAAGGCGTCCGGGGCTTTGTCGCTGACGTAGGCGCTCTCCAGCCCGCAGGCCACGAAGTTCAGCCCTTTGTCTTTCAGCAGTTCGCCAATCACGATCTGCGATTCATGGCGCGTCAGCTCGCCGTGGAAAATCTGTTCTCCGCGGTCGAACACCAGCGCGCCGTTTTCCGCCACGAAGGAGATCCGATCTTTTAGCGCAGGAAAGAAGGAGATGAGCTGGTAATACTGGTTGCCGCTGGCGACAACGAATTCAATATCGCGGGCTTTAAGCTGTTCAAACTGTGCCTGGAAGCGGTCACGATCGTACTGCTTGGCATCATCAAGGAAAGTTCCGTCCATATCGGTGACGATAACTTTAACGGTCATACTGTGCTCCTGGGTCACTGCGTTTTGAAACATTCTAATAACAAGGTGACGGGGAGCACAAATTTAATTTCATTCGAAAGTAAAAACGAAACGGCAATCGAGGTTGCCGTTTTTAGTGTTTTCTCCCTCTCCCCGTGGGAGAGGGTCGGGGTGAGGGCATCAGAGTGCGCATTTCCCCTGAGGGGATGCACCGTTACAGCGTATGCTCAGTACGGGCAATAATATCGTCCTGTGCATCCGGCGACAGGGCGGTGAAGAACGCCGAGTAACCCGCGACGCGCACCACCAGGTCACGATACTGGTCAGGGTGTTTCTTCGCCTCCAGCAGCGTTTCGCGGGAGACAATGTTGTACTGAATATGCCAGCCCTTATGCACCTCGAAGAAGGTCCGCAGCAGCACCATCAGCTTCTGGCGATCGCTGTCGTTTTCCAGCGTTGACGGATTCAGCTTCTGGTTCAGCAGCACGCCGCCGAGAATCGCTTCCGTCGGCAGTTTGCCCACCGAGCCAATTACCGCCGTCGGGCCAAGGTGGTCGGTACCGGAAGCCGGGCTAGCCCCTTCCGCCAGCGGCGTGTGTGCCTTACGTCCGTCCGGCGTTGCCATCGTCGCCGCGCCAAACGGCACGTTTGCGGAGATGGACGACGTGCCCGCGTAGTAGTTACCGCCAATCGGGCCGCGGCCGTAGCGAGGGTTGTGGTACTGCTTAAGCTCTTCAATGTAGGTTTGATAAGCACGGGTCAGCAGCATATCCACGCTGTCATCGTCGTTACCGTACTTCGGCGCGCCGTTAATCAGACGCTGACGCAGCTGCTCGTGAGTCAGCCCGTCGAAATCATCCGCCAGCGCCGCCGCCAGCTGCTGTTGGCCGATAGTGCCCTGTTCGAACACCAGCTTTTTCACCGCCGCCAGGCTGTTGCCGAGGTTGGCGATACCCACCTGCAGGCCGGAGACCCAGTCATACTTCGCGCCGCCCTGCTTGATGCTTTTCGCGCGCTCGATGCAGTCGTCCACCAGCGCCGAGCAGAGAATATCGTGGACGTTCTCTTCCAGCATGGTGTCCACCACGTACTCAATTTCAATGGATTTGCGGGTGTAGTAGCGGATCTGGCTATCCCAGGCTGCCATCACCTCCTCGAAATTGTCGAAGTTACCTGCAGAGAGCGCTTTCTCCTGCGGCAGGAATACCTTGCCGCTGGTGGCGTCGCGGCCGCCTTCCAGCGCCGCCAGCATCACGCGGGCGAAGTTGATGAAGCTCATGCCGGTGCAGCGATAGCCCCACTTGCCGCCAACTGCGGTTTCGATACAGCCAATGGCCGCGTAGTCGTAGGCGTCGTCGCGCTCAACGCCGAGCTTGATGAATTCCGGAATGACGATTTCATCGTTGTTGAACGCCGGCATCCCGAAGCCGCAGCGGATCACCTGCACGCACGCATCGAGGAAGTCGTTGCTCATGCCCGCGTGATAGCGCACGCTCAGGTTCGGCTGGGTGGAGCGCAGACGGCCGCAGGATTCCAGAATTGCGTAGGAGAGCGGGTTCACCGCGTCCATCGGCTCACCGTTGACCAGCTTCTGGCCGCCGATGGTGACGTTCTGGTACAGCGGGCTACCGGCAGAGGCTTTGGAGTGCGAGCCAGATCGGATCTTGTTCACTTCCAGCAGCTTCAGCCAGCAGCTGTGCAGCAGTTCAATGGCGTGTTCGCGGTCGAGGCTCTGGTTCAGCTCCACGTCGCGGCGGTAGTACGGATAGAGATACTGGTCCATACGCGCAAAGGAAACGGAGTGGCCGTTGGACTCAATCTGCAGGATCAGCTGAATGAAGTAGCACAGCTGCAGAGCCTGCCAGAAGGTTTTTGGCGGCTCGTGGGCAATCACGTCGCAGTTTTCCGCCATTGCCAGCAGCTCGTCGCGGCGGCTTTCGCGGGTTTCGGTCGAGGCCATTTCACGCGCCAGGTCGGCAAAACGTTTGATGTGCAGGCTTACCGCTTCCAGCACGATATCGATCGCCTTCAGGAACTGATCGCCGTGAAGGTCTTCCAGCACCGTCAGGTTGATGCGCGAGCGGCGTTCGGCCACTTTGGCACGCAGGCCGTCGAGACCTTTCTCCAGCACCAGCGGGAAGTTCACCGCCAGGTGCGCGTCGCCTGAGGTCATGTTGCCTTCGGCTTTGATAATGCCGGTTTCCAGCAGGCCTTTCTGCTCGTCGGTGAACATGCCGTAGCAGCGATCCTGCACCGTCTGGCCGCGCCACCAAGGGCAGATCTCGTGCAGCACACGCTTGTTCTGTTCGCTCACCGCAAAGCCCGCGCCCGGGCGGTCTGCCAGGTCGTCGATCTCTTTCTCAATCCAGGAGACGGTGTATTCCGGGAAGATCGGCGCGGCGCGCACCTCGCTTGCCTGGTTACCGATAATCAGCTCGTCGTGTTTGATCCAGATGGTACGTTCGGCCAGGTGATGCGCCAGCGCCAGAGCGCGACGCACCGGGATCGGCTTGTCCATGTGCTGCTGGTACATTTCGGTGTAATGCTGCGCGCGCTCGGTACAGACCGGCGGCTTGACGATATGCACCAGGGCCGTTTTGTGCGCCTTAATGCGTTCGCTGAGGGTATTGAGATTCAGAGTGGTCATAAGTTTATCCTCGTAAGGTCGCGGTTAACCCTTTCTGGCGGGCGTACTGCTGCGCAAAGTCCAGCAGAGCAGGGTTATCCAGCGGTTTGTCAGGGGCAGAGTAGGGTTGGCCGAGCAGGGTGTATTTGTTCATGCCCAGCGTGTGATACGGCAGAAAATGAATATCGTCGACGCCGAGTTCATCAGCAGCGAAGTTGGTAATGGCGGTTATGGAGGCTTCATCTGCGTTGAAGCCCTGGATGAGCGGTACGCGGATGGTGATGTTCTTCCCTGCGGCGGCCAGGCGTTTCAGGTTATCCAGGATGCGCTTAGCCGAACCGTCCGTCCACTGCTTGAAAACGTCACCGTCGACATGCTTCAGGTCTGCGAGGAACAGATCGACGTACGGTAATGACGGCTCGATATAGTGCCACGGCACGTGAAGGCAGGTTTCGACGGCGGTGTGGATCCCCTGGTCATGGCTGGCTTTAAACAGGGCCTGCGCCAGATCCGGGTTCATAAACGGCTCGCCGCCGGAGAGGGTGATCCCGCCACCGCTGCGGTCGTAGAAGGGCTTGTCGCGCAGTACGGTCGCCATGATCTCCTCGACCTGCCGTTCTTCGCCACAGACGGTCAGCGCCTGCGTCGGGCAGCAGTCGGTGAGAGCATTAAGCGTCTCTTCACTCAGCTTTTCGCGGTGGATGATCGGGCCATTCAGCGCGCGTTCGATGCAGCCCGGCGCTGCCTGCTGGCACAGGTCGCAGCCGTCCAGGCACTGACGTGCATCAAACAGTACGTCCCGGCTGCGGGAGCGGCTTTCCGGGTTCTGGCACCAGCGACAGCCCAGCGAGCAGCCTTTCAGGAACACCACGGTACGAATACCGGGGCCGTCGTGGGTAGAGTAACGCTGAATATTGAAGATCATGTTTTTGCCTCTTTTCTTGCATATGAAGATTAAATTACTTTCGAATGAAAGTTATCTTGATGCAGGTCAACTCTTCAGCAGGTTTTGTCGTGATAGGGTAAGTGCAGGCTAATTTTGAGGGTGACATCATGGAACTTTATCTCGACACATCTGACGTTGCGGCAGTCAAAAAGCTGGCGCGTATCTTCCCGCTGGCGGGCGTGACCACCAATCCAAGCATCGTAGCTGCCGGTAAAACGCCGCTCGATGAACTGCTGCCCGCGCTGCACGACGCGATGGGCGGCAAAGGCCGTCTGTTCGCACAGGTAATGGCGACCTCCGCCGAAGGGATGGTGGAAGACGCGCGTAAGCTTCGCGCCATCATTAACGATCTGGTGGTGAAAGTGCCGGTAACCGCAGAAGGGCTGGCGGCGATCAAGATGCTAAAAGCGGAAGGGATCCCGACGCTGGGCACGGCGGTATACGGTGCTGCGCAGGGGATGTTGTCCGCGCTGGCGGGGGCGGAGTATGTGGCCCCTTACGTTAACCGCGTGGACGCACAGGGCGGGGACGGGATCCAGACCGTAATTGAGCTGCAACAGCTGCTGACGCTGCACGCGCCGCAGTCAAAGGTGCTGGCCGCGAGCTTTAAAACCCCGCGTCAGGCGCTGGACTGCCTGCTGGCAGGGTGCAAGTCCATCACGCTGCCGCTGGACGTGGCGCAGCAGTTTATTGCCTCTCCTGCGGTAGATGCGGCAATTGTGAAGTTTGAGCAGGACTGGCTGGGGGCGTTTGGCAGGACGTCGATTTGACGGGTGCGGCCTGATGCCCTCACCCCAACCCTCTCCCACAGGGAGAGGGAGCAAACACTAAAACGGCAACCTGAAGGTTGCCGTTTGCTTTAACCTCCGCACACCTCACACCCCGGATTACGCATCAGCTTCATCTCGCGGAACTGGCAGGTTATCGCGTCATACATCACGATTTTCCCCGCTGCGGGCGTGCCGTAGTGCGCCAGCACCTTGATCGCTTCCATAGCCTGCAATGAGCCAATCACGCCGACGAGCGGCGCCATCACGCCCGCCTCAACGCAGGTCAGCGCATTCTCGCCAAACAGACGGCTCAGGCAGCGGTAGCAGGGTTCACCCTCGGCGTACGTGAAGACGCTGATTTGCCCCTCCATGCGGATCGCCGCTCCGGAAACCAGCGGAGTTTTATGAGCAAAACAGCCCGCGTTGAGCTGATTACGGACGGTGACGTTATCGGTGCAGTCCAGCACCAGGTCATGCTGCGCAATCTGCGCGAACAGCGCATCGTCATCCAGCATCGCGTCAATCAGGGTGAACTGTACGTTGGGGTTGATACGCGCCAGCGCCATGCGGGCAGAGTCCACTTTCGGCTGGCCCACCGTCGCGTCGCTGTGCAGCGTCTGGCGCTGCAGGTTGGACACCGACACGGTATCGAAATCCAGCAGCGTCATCCTGCCCACGCCCGCCGCGGCAAGGTACTGCGCGGCGGCGCAGCCCAGCCCGCCCAGCCCGACGACCAGCACGCTGGCCGCCTTGAGCGCTTCCTGACCTTCGAAATCAAACCCGCGGAGCACAATCTGGCGGTTGTAGCGCATCATCTCCGGGTCGCTCAGCTCCACCGTCATATCAACCTCCGAACAGGTGGTTAAAGCGTTCTATCTCAACCCATTCGCCGGCTTCCACGTTGCCGCGCTCGCGCTCCAGCACGATAAAGCAGTTGCCCTGGCTGAAGGAGCTGAAAATGTGTGAGCCCTGGTGCCCGGTGGTACTCACTTCGAGCTCGCCGTCCGCGCTGCGCGCCAGAATACCGCGCTGGAAATCGAGGCGGCCCGGTGATTTTTTCAGGCGCGTGGCGGCACGCACGCGCTGGCGTTCAGGCAGCGGGCTGGCGCTGTTGCCGGAAAGCTTCGCCAGCAGCGGGATCGCCAGCTGGTAGAAGGTGAGTGCCGCCGAGACCGGGTTACCCGGCAGGCCGCAGAACCAGCTGTGTGAAAGCTTGCCAAACGCAAACGGCTTGCCCGGCTTGATCGCCAGCTTCCAGAAGGCGATTTCGCCCAGCTCTTCAAGAAGGGTTTTGGTGTAATCCGCTTCGCCCACGGAGACGCCGCCGGAGCTGATGACCACGTCGGCGGATTTATCCGCCTCGATAAACGCCGCGCGCAGTTTTTCCGGGTCGTCTGGAATGATGCCGAGGTTAATCACCTCGCAGCCCAGTTGCTCCAGCATCAGGTGTACCGCCAGGCGGTTGGTGTCGTAAATCTGGCCGTCCTGCAGCGGCTGGCCCGGAAGCTGCAGCTCGTCGCCGGTGGAGAAGACGGCGACGCGCACTTTGCGGATAACGTCGACTTCCGCGATGCCGAGCGAGGCCAGCACCGGCAGCTCTGCCACCGTCAGCCTTTGCCCGGCGGCAAAAACGGTCGCGCCGAGGGTAATGTCCTCGCCGGTACGGCGGATGTTCTGGCCCGCTTTAACGTTGGCGGTAAAACGCACGCCTTCGTCGGTCTGTTCGGTCTCTTCCTGCATTACCACGGCGTCGCAGGCGGCCGGAACCGGCGCGCCGGTCATGATGCGCACGCAGGTGCCCGCAGGCCATTCACCGCTAAACGGCTGACCCGCAAAGGCTTTGCCCGCCACCGGCAGGGCATTACCCGTCTGGAGATCCGCCAGGCGTACCGCGTAACCGTCCATCGCTGAGTTATCAAACCCCGGCACGTTAAGCGGAGAGACGATATCGCGCGCGGCAATACGGCCAAAACAGCGCACGAGGGGCAGCGTCTCAACGTCATGCAGCGGGGAAACTCGGTCAAGCATCTGCGTGAGTGCCGTCTCAGGCGGCATCAGTCCGGCGGTAAAATCCATGGTGGGCTCCTGCGGAGTAACAACGAAAGCGTCCATTATGGCAGAAAAGTGCGGCTAACTGTATGACCGAAGGGTGCACGCTTTACATCACAGTTACGTCTTTCTATATTCAAAAATCATCTGAAGTTTCGTCGACGATAATGATATTTATAGAAAAAGCCGCAAAACAGGCTAACGGGTGATGCGAATGGTTAATGCGGTAATCGCAATTCATGGTGGCGCCGGGGCAATCACCCGAGCACAGCTCAGTCCCGAGCAGGAAAAGCGTTACATCGACGCGCTGTACGCCATTGTGGAAACGGGCCAGAGAATGCTGGAAGCGGGCGAAAGCGCGCTGGACGTGGTCACCGAGGCGGTGCGCCTGCTGGAAGAGTGCCCGTTATTTAATGCGGGGATCGGTTCGGTCTTTACCCGGAATGAAACGCACGAGCTGGATGCCTGCGTGATGGACGGTATTACCCTGAAAGCGGGCGCCGTGGCGGGCGTCAGTCACCTGCGTAACCCGGTGCTGGCCGCGCGTCTGGTGATGGAAGAGAGTCCGCACGTGCTGCTGACGGGGGCCGGGGCGGAGACCTTTGCCTTTGAGCACGGAATGGAGCCGGTATCGCCCGATCTGTTTTCCACGGAAGCGCGCTATCAGCAGTTACTGGAAGCTCGTTCGGCGGGCATGACGCAGCTTGACCATACTGCGCCGCTGGATGAGCGCAGCAAAATGGGCACGGTGGGCGCGGTGGCGCTGGATAAAGCCGGCAACCTCGCGGCGGCAACTTCCACGGGCGGGATGACCAACAAGCTGCCCGGACGCGTGGGTGATAGCCCGCTGCCTGGCGCGGGTTGCTATGCCAATAACGCGACGGCGGCGGTGTCGTGTACCGGCACCGGAGAAGTGTTTATCCGCGCTCTCGCGGCCTACGACATTACCGCGCTGATGGATTACGGCGGCTTAAGCCTGAGCGAGGCCTGCGAGCGCGTGGTGATGGAAAAATTACCTGCCCTGGGCGGCGTCGGCGGACTCATTGCGGTGGATCGTGAGGGCAACGTGGCCCTGCCGTTCAACAGCGAAGGCATGTACCGCGCCTGGGGCTATGCCGGCGATGAGCCGAGCACGGGGATCTATCGTGAATAAGGGGGCAGCGCGTGCCGCACAGTGAAGAGCTGGACAACCGCGAAGTGCTGGCTGTCCATCAGCTGAATATTGCGTTTCAGGAAGAGCGGCAGTTCATCCCCGCAGTACAGAATTTATCGTTCACGCTCAGGCGCGGCGAGACGCTGGCGATTGTTGGCGAATCCGGTTCCGGGAAATCGGTCACCGCGCTGGCGCTGATGCGCCTGCTGGAACAGACGGGCGGGCAAATCAGCAGCGAGAAAATGCTCCTGCGCCGCCGTAACCGTCAGGTCATTGATTTAAATGAGCTAAGCGGTTCGCAGATGCAGGGCGTACGCGGGGCGGACATTGCGATGATCTTTCAGGAGCCGATGACCTCTCTGAACCCGGTGTTCCCGGTCGGGGAGCAAATTGCCGAGTCTATCCGCCTGCATCAGGGGCTGAGCGGCGATGAAGCGCTCAAAGAGGCCCGACGGATGCTTGAGCTGGTGCGCATTCCGGAGGCACAGGCTATTCTGGGCCGCTATCCGCATCAGCTTTCCGGCGGCATGCGCCAGCGGGTAATGATCGCCATGGCGCTCTCCTGCCGTCCGGCGGTGCTCATTGCCGACGAGCCGACAACGGCGCTGGACGTGACCATTCAGGCGCAGATCCTGCAGCTCATCAACGTGCTGCAGCAGGAGATGGAGATGGGGGTGATCTTTATCACCCACGATATGGGCGTGGTTGCCGATATCGCCGATCGCGTACTGGTGATGCATAAGGGCTGCGCGGTAGAAACCGGCCCGGTCGAGCAGATTTTTCACGCGCCCGCGCATCCTTACACCAAAGCACTGCTGGCGGCGGTCCCGCGCCTGGGGGCGATGAACGGCAGCGATCTGCCGCGCCGTTTTCCGCTGATTTCCCTCGAGGCGTCTGAGCCGCAGGAGGATGAACGCGAGCAGGACACCGTGGTGCCGGGCAAGCCCATTCTGGAAGTACGAAATCTGGTCACCCGGTTTCCGCTGCGCAGCGGCGTGTTGAACCGGGTGAAGCGCGAAGTGCACGCGGTGGAAAACGTCAGCTTCGACCTCTGGCCGGGCGAAACGCTGGCGCTGGTGGGGGAGTCCGGCTGCGGTAAATCCACTACCGGGCGCGCGCTGCTCCGTCTGGTGGAATCTCAGGAGGGCAGCATTACCTTTAACGGCGAGCGCATTGATACCCTTCCGGACAGCAGGCTGCAGGCGGTGCGGCGGGATATTCAGTTTATTTTTCAGGATCCGTATGCCTCCCTCGATCCGCGCCATACGGTGGGGTATTCGATCATGGAGCCGCTGCGGGTGCATAACCTGCTCGACGGCGAGGCGGCGCAGCGTCGCGTGGCCTGGCTGCTGGAGCGCGTTGGCCTGAAGCCGGAACACGCCTGGCGTTATCCGCACGAGTTTTCCGGCGGGCAGCGGCAGCGTATCTGCATCGCCCGCGCGCTGGCGCTGAACCCGAAAGTGGTGATTGCGGATGAATCCGTCTCTGCGCTGGATGTCTCTATCCGGGCGCAAATCATCAATCTGCTGCTTGATTTACAGCGGGATATGGGTATCGCCTTCCTGTTTATCTCGCACGACATGGCGGTGGTCGAGCGCATCAGCCATCGCGTGGCGGTAATGTTTATGGGGCAGATCGTGGAGATTGGGCCGCGAAGGGCAGTGTTCGAGAACCCGCAGCACCCGTACACCCGCAAGCTTATTGCGGCGGTTCCGGTTGCCGATCCCGCGCATCGTCACGGCCAGCGCGTGCTGCTGCAGGATGATATGCCGGGTAATATTCATAAACTCGGCGAGGCCGTGGAGCGCGTGACGCTTCGCGAGGTCGAGCCGGGTCATTTCGTCGCTCCCCCGCGTCAGGACAATGCTTTTTCGCGGTTATAACTTACAACAGGCAGGAGAACACAATGGTTACATTTGTAGCGCGTAGATGGTTGTTAGCCGCGAGCGTGACGGCAGCCCTGGCCGCTGCCCCCGCGTTCGCTGCCAAAGATGTGGTGGTTGCCGTCGGCTCCAATTTCACCACGCTCGATCCGTATGACGCCAACGACACGCTCTCTCAGGCGGTGGCGAAATCGTTCTACCAGGGCCTGTTCGGCCTGGATAAAGAGATGAAGCTCAAAAACGTGCTGGCGGAGGGGTACACCGTGTCCGACAACGGGCTGGTCTACACCATCAAGCTCAGAACCGGCGTGAAGTTCCAGGACGGGACAGACTTCAATGCGGAGGCGGTGAAGATTAACCTCGATCGCGCCAGCAATCCTGAAAACAGCCTCAAGCGCTATAACCTTTATAAAAACATCGCCAAAACCGAGGTGGTCGACCCGGCGACGGTAAAAATCACCCTGAAAGAGCCGTTCTCCGCGTTTATCAATATTCTGGCGCATCCGGCAACGGCGATGATTTCCCCTGCCGCGCTGCAGAAATACGCCAAAGAGATCGGTTTCCACCCTGTTGGCACCGGCCCTTACGAACTGCTCACCTGGAACCAGACCGATTTTGTGAAGGTGAAGAAGTTCGCGGGCTACTGGCAGCAGGGGCTGCCGAAGCTGGATACCATCACCTGGCGCCCGGTGGTGGACAACAACACCCGCGCGGCGATGCTGCAAACCGGCGAGGCGCAGTTTGCCTTCCCGATCCCGTATGAGCAGGCCGCCATTTTGCAGAAAAACAGCAAGCTGGAGCTGGTCGCCAGCCCGTCGATCATGCAGCGCTACATCAGCATGAACGTCACGCAAAAGCCGTTCGATAACCCGAAGGTGCGCGAAGCTATTAACTATGCCATTAACCGTCAGGCGCTGGTGAAGGTCGCTTTTGCGGGCTATGCCACCCCGGCCACCGGCGTGCTGCCGCCGGCTATCGCCTATGCGCAAAGCTATCAGCCGTGGCCGTACGATCCGGCTAAAGCGCGCGAGCTGCTGAAAGAGGCGGGCTTCCCGAACGGTTTTAGCACCACGCTGTGGTCGTCGCATAATCACAGCACCGCCCAGAAGGTGCTGCAGTTTACCCAGCAGCAGCTGGCGCAGGTGGGTATCAAGGTACAGGTCACGGCAATGGATGCCGGACAGCGTGCGGCAGAAGTGGAGGGGAAAGGGCAGAAAGAGAGCGGCGTGCGGATGTTCTACACCGGCTGGTCGGCATCGACTGGTGAAGCCGACTGGGCGCTGTCGCCGCTGTTTGCCTCGCAGAACTGGCCGCCAACCCTGTTCAACACCGCGTTCTACAGCAATCCGCAGGTGGACAAAGACCTGGCCGATGCGCTGAAAACCACTAAACCGGACGAGAAAGCTCGTCTCTATAAGGACGCACAGGACATCATCTGGAAAGAGTCGCCGTGGGTGCCGCTGGTGGTGGAGAAACTGGTGTCAGCCCATAACAAAGCGTTAACCGGGTTCTACATCATGCCTGATACGGGCTTTAGCTTTGACGATGCGGATTTAAAATAACGCCCATGCTGAATTATGTTTGTAAACGCCTGCTGGGGCTTATTCCGACGCTGCTGATTGTGGCGGTGCTGGTGTTTTTGTTTGTCCATATGCTGCCGGGCGATCCGGCGCGTCTGGTTGCCGGGCCCGAAGCGGATGCCACGGTCATTGATCTGGTGCGTAAACAGCTGGGTCTTGACCAGCCTCTGTATATGCAGTTTCTGCACTATATAGGCAACGTTCTTCAGGGTGACTTTGGTATCTCGATGGTGTCGCGCCGTCCGGTGTCGGAGGAGATCGCCAGCCGCTTTATGCCGACGTTCTGGTTGACGATTGCCAGCATGAGCTGGGCAGTCGTGTTTGGGCTTGGCGCCGGTATTGTCGCTGCCGTCTGGCGCAACCGCTGGCCGGACAAGCTCGGCATGGCGCTGGCGGTGACCGGCATCTCCTTCCCGGCGTTCGCGCTGGGGATGCTGCTGATGCAGATCTTCTCCGTTGAGCTGGGCTGGCTGCCCACCGTCGGGGCCGATACCTGGAAGCATTACATCCTGCCTTCCATGACGCTTGGGGCTGCCGTGTCGGCCGTGATGGCCCGCTTTACCCGCGCCTCGTTCGTTGACGTGCTGAGCGAAGATTATATTCGCACCGCGCGGGCGAAAGGGGTCAGCGAGAAGTGGGTCATTCTCAAGCACGGGTTCCGCAACGCGATGATCCCGGTGGTGACGATGATGGGGCTGCAGTTTGGCTTCCTGCTGGGCGGCTCTATCGTGGTGGAAAAAGTCTTCAACTGGCCGGGGCTGGGACGCCTGCTGGTCGATTCCGTCGAGATGCGCGACTACCCGGTGATTCAGGCGGAAGTGCTGCTTTTCTCGCTGGAATTTATTCTTATCAATTTAGTGGTGGACGTGCTCTACGCCGCCATTAACCCGGCCATCAGGTATAAGTAAGATGCGATTATTGAACTGGCGACGTCAGGCCGTTTTAAACGCGATGCCGGGGCTAAAACCGGACCACGTCCACACCCCGTGGTCTGAATTCTGGCGGCGTTTTCGCCGTCAGCCGGTCGCGATGACCGCGGGGCTGTTTGTGCTGCTGCTTATTGCAGTGGCGGTGATTGCGCCGTGGGTGGCGCCATTTGATGCGGAAAACTATTTTGACTATGACCGTCTGAACGACGGACCGTCGATGCTGCACTGGTTCGGCGTGGACTCCCTCGGGCGCGATATCTTTAGCCGCGTGCTGGTCGGGGCGCAAATCTCGCTTGCCGCCGGGGTGTTCGCGGTGCTGATCGGCGCGGCCATCGGTACCGTGCTGGGGCTCGTTGCCGGATATTACGAAGGCTGGTGGGACCGCATCATCATGCGCATCTGCGACGTGCTGTTTGCTTTTCCCGGCATTCTGCTGGCGATTGCGGTGGTGGCGATCATGGGCAGCGGCATGGCCAACGTCATCATTGCGGTCGCGGTGTTTTCGATTCCGGCGTTTGCGCGCCTGGTGCGCGGCAACACGCTGGTGCTGAAACAGCAGACCTTTATAGAATCTGCCCGCAGCATGGGGGCCAGCGACGCCACCATCCTGTTCAGCCATATTCTGCCGGGTACGGTGTCGTCCATCGTGGTCTATTTCACCATGCGTATCGGCGTGTCGATTATCTCGGCGGCCAGCCTGTCGTTTTTAGGGTTGGGTGCTCAGCCTCCAACGCCGGAGTGGGGCGCGATGCTGAACGAGGCGAGGGCGGATATGGTGATTGCACCGCACGTGGCGATCTTCCCGAGCCTGGCGATTTTCCTGACCGTGCTGGCGTTTAACCTGTTAGGTGACGGGCTGCGCGACGCGCTGGATCCGAGGATAAAGGGGTAGTGCAGTGAAATATGCCGGGTGGCGGCTACGCCTTACCCGGCCTACAAAAGAGGAGCAGGAAGATTAAACCCGGCTACCCCACAGGTCATACTCGTCCGCGTTTTCAACCTTCACGCGAATAATATCACCCGGCTTAACGCTGGTTTCGCCGTTCAGGTACACCGCACCGTCGATTTCAGGGGCGTCCGCCATGCTGCGGCCAATCGCGCCTTCTTCGTCAACTTCGTCGATAATAACCATGATCTCGCGGCCCACTTTTTCCTGCAGACGCTCGGCAGAAATCTGCTGCTGCAGCTGCATGAAGCGGTTCCAGCGTTCTTCTTTCACCTCTTCCGGCACCTGGTCCGCCAGCTCGTTGGCGGTTGCGCCTTCTACCGGGCTGTACTTGAAGCAGCCGACGCGGTCCAGACGCGCTTCTTTCAGGAAGTCGAGCAGCATCTGGAAGTCTTCTTCGGTTTCACCCGGGAAGCCGACGATGAAGGTGGAGCGCAGCGTCAGATCCGGGCAGATCTCACGCCACTGCTTGATGCGGGCCAGCTGGCGGTCAACGGAGCCAGGGCGCTTCATCAGCTTCAGGATACGCGGGCTCGCGTGCTGCAGCGGGATGTCCAGGTACGGCAGAATTTTGCCTTCCGCCATCAGTGGGATGACATCGTCAACGTGCGGGTACGGGTAGACGTAGTGCAGGCGCGTCCAGATACCGAGTTTGGACAGCTGCTCGCACAGGCCGACCATGCTGGTTTTCACAGGCTCGCCGTTGTGGAAACCGGAGCGGTGCTTCACGTCTACGCCGTAGGCAGAGGTATCCTGGGAGATGACCAGCAGCTCCTTCACGCCCGCGTCGGCAAGACGTTTAGCTTCCGCCAGCACTTCGCCAATCGGACGGCTCACCAGATCGCCACGCATGGATGGGATGATGCAGAAGGTGCAGCGATGGTTACAGCCTTCGGAAATTTTCAGGTACGCGTAGTGGCGCGGCGTCAGCTTCACGCCCTGTTCCGGCACCAGGCTCAGGAACGGGTTATGCTTTGGTTTTGGCACGTAGTGATGAACATGTTGCAGCACCTGCTCGTAGCTGTGCGGGCCGGTAATCTCCAGCACCTTCGGGTGCACTTCGCGGATCTGGTCTTCTTTCGCGCCCAGACAGCCGGTCACGATCACTTTGCCGTTTTCGGTCAGCGCTTCACCGATGGCTTCCAGTGATTCCTGGACCGCGCTGTCGATAAACCCGCAGGTGTTAACGATCACCATATCGGCGTTGTCGTAGCTTGGCACCACGTCATAGCCCTCGGTGCGCAGTTCGGTCAGGATGCGTTCTGAATCCACCAGGTTTTTCGGGCAGCCCAGGGAGACGAAGCCGATTTTCGGCTGGTGCGTAACATTGCTCATAGGTTAAAAATTCATCAATTATGGAGTTATCAGGGCGGGATTTTACAGCGTATCGCGGGGGATTTATACACTCTTTGCAAGGTGGATGCGTCGGGCTGACGTTGTAACATTGTAAATAATGTTAATCAGTTAATAAAAATTGATCCCAGGCATTAAACTGTACAAAAAATGAACTTATCCTGACTATGCACCATGGCTGACAGAGGAGGAAAGAGCATGACCGTTGACAGACTAAAACGCGATCTGCTGAACAAGCTGATCAACGCCCGAATCGACCTGGCCGCGTACCTGCAGTTGAGGAAGGCAAAAGGGTATATGTCAGTCAGCGAAAGCGAACATCTGCGTGATAACCTGTTTGAACTGTGTAATTTCATGCGTGAAAAAGCACCGACCCTGAAGGCGAATTACGGCGAAAGTGAGCTGATCGCGCTGCGCCGCGCCGCTGAGGTGCTCTCCATCGCTGGGGTATGTCTGATGAACGGACGCCACGACTGCCCGAACTTTATCGCCGTAAACGCGGAGAAGCTTGAAAACTGCCTGACAACGCTCTCTCTATGCATCATGTGCCTGAACGAGCACGAGAAGCTTGAACAGCACTGATCCCGGGGGAGGCAACTCCCCCTTCTGCTTAAGCTTTTGTAAAAGTGCTAACGCGCCCGGACGCAGTGGCTAATCTTTATGCCATATGCCGATAAAGGAGTGCGTTATGCCTCGATCCTCGCTGATTTCCCTGCCTGTATTATTCATTCCGTTTTCACTTCTTGCTGCGCCAGAGGCGGTGAAGGTCGAGGTGCTGCAAAACAGACTCGATCACCCCTGGTCCCTGGCGTTTCTGCCGGATAATGACGGGCTGCTGGTGACCCTGAAGGGTGGTCAGCTCAAACGCTGGCAGGCCGGAAAAGGGCTCTCCGATCCGATTGTCGGCGTGCCGAAGGTCTGGGCAAACGGTCAGGGCGGGTTGCTGGATGTGGTGCTTGCCCCGGATTTTGAGAAGTCGCGCCGCGTCTGGCTGAGCTACGCCGAGGCCGGGCATGACGGCAAAGCCGGCACGGCGGTAGGCTATGGCCGCCTGAGCGACGACTATTCCCGCATCGAGGGATTCAAGGTGGCGTTTCGCCAGATGCCGAAACTCTCAACCGGTAACCATTTTGGCGGGCGGCTGGTGTTCGACGGCAAAGGCTCTCTCTTTATTGGACTCGGCGAGAACAATCAGCGTCCGACGGCGCAGGATCTGGATAAATTGCAGGGTAAAGTGGTGCGCCTCACCGAAGACGGGAAAGTCCCGCCGGATAACCCCTTTGTGAATACCCCCGGTGCGCGACCCGAAATCTGGTCTTACGGCATACGCAACCCGCAGGGGATGGCGATGAACCCCTGGAGCGACACGCTCTGGCTGAACGAGCACGGCCCGCGAGGCGGGGATGAGATCAACATTCCGGAGAAAGGAAAAAACTACGGCTGGCCGCTGGCGACGCACGGCATTAACTACAGCGGCCTGAAAATCCCGGAAGCCAAAGGCGAGCACGTTGAGGGAACCGAAAAACCGCTGTTCGTCTGGAAAGTCTCACCCGCGGTGAGTGGCATGGCGTTTTACAACAGCGACGTTTTCCCGCAGTGGAAAAACAAGCTGTTTATCGGCGCGCTGAAGGAGAAGGACGTGATCGTGCTGAGCGTGGACGGCAATAAGGTGACGGAGGACGGGCGAATTCTGGGCGACCGGGACCAGCGTATTCGCGATGTGCGGGTGGGGCCGGATGGGTATCTGTATGTCCTGACCGACGAGACGGACGGGCAGCTGTTGAAAGTCAGCCCGTCCGGCGCGTAATCAGGTGACCGGGATCATTACCACGTTGCGGTACGCCGGGCGATCGCTCAGCTGTTTTAGCCAGCGCTCAAGGTGAGGGCGCGGCGTCCACTTCAGGCCCATATTGGTCAGGTTCCAGACGAACGGCGCCACGGCAATATCGCCCACGCCGAACGCCTCGCCGGAGAACCAGGCGTGCTTCGCCAGCTCGTCATCCATCATCGCAAAAAGATTTTCGCAGGCATCCTGGGCGGCGTGAATTGCGGGATAATCGCGTTCGGCTTCCGGCGTGCGGATAAGTCCCATCAGGATCACGCGGTGGGTTGGAGACAGCGTCTGATTCGCCCAGTCCATCCACTTTTCACCCTGGGCACGCCGGGCGGGGTTTTCAACCCACAGGCGGCCCTGACCGTACTGCGCGGCAAGGTAACGGACAATGGTGTTGGACTCCCAAAGCGTCGCGTCTGTTTCATCATCGCGCAGCAGCGGCACCAGGCCGTTCGGGTTCATGGCCAGATAGTCGGCCTCTTTGTTTACGCCGAACGACATGCCGGCCATGATTTGATTGAACGGTAAATCCAGCTCCTCGAGCGTCCAGAGCACTTTCTTAACGTTGGTCGAGTTGTTCCTGCCCCAAAGCGTAATCATATTTACTCCTGATGAGATGTGAATCCGTGTCAGCTTTCGCCATGGTGAGATAAACCTAACAATTACGCAACAGAAGACAAAAAAATCGTCTGAATCAAAGCGTATCTGAATGTTATTGCATAAACTTTAATAACTTTACCCTCGTTGGGTTTCTTTAACCGTTTTAGTGCGCTATTACTCATCGCTTCTTGCGACACGGTGATGTGACGTAATTTTTGAATGGACACTCGGGTGGCATTTATGACGCGTAAAATGACTTCTCTGCGCAGCCTTGCGACAGGCTCTGCGCTCCTTTTCATGTTTGCACCAACTCTCTACGCAGCTGAGCAGGCTGCGCCCGAAGCGCCGCCTGTGGACGCGCGCGCATGGATCCTGATGGATTATTCCAGCGGTAAAGTGCTGGCGGAAGGTAATGCAGATGAGAAACTCGATCCGGCAAGCCTGACCAAAATCATGACCAGCTATGTGGTCGGCCAGGCGCTGAAAGCGGGCAAGATCAAGCTGGACGATATGGTCACCATCGGGAAGGATGCCTGGGCGACCGGCAACCCGGCGCTGCGGGGATCTTCCGTGATGTTCCTGAAGCCTGGGGATCAGGTCTCCGTTTCCGATCTGAACAAAGGGGTAATTATTCAGTCGGGAAATGATGCGTGCATTGCGCTGGCCGATTATGTTGCCGGCAGCCAGGATTCTTTCATTGGCTTGATGAATGGTTACGCGCAGAAACTGGGCTTAACCAACACCACGTTCAAAACAGTTCACGGTCTGGATTCGCCGGGACAGTTCAGTACCGCGCGCGACATGGCGCTGCTGGGGAAAGCGCTGATCCACGACGTGCCGGATGAATACGCCATCCATAAAGAGAAAGAGTTTACCTTCAATAAAATCCGTCAGCCGAACCGCAACCGACTGTTGTGGAGCAGCAACGTTAACGTGGACGGAATGAAAACCGGCACCACGGCGGGCGCGGGCTATAACCTGGTGGCCTCCGCGACCCAGGGCGACATGCGCCTGATTTCGGTGGTGCTGGGCACCAAAACCGACCGTATTCGCTTTAATGAGTCAGAAAAACTGCTGACGTGGGGCTTCCGCTTCTATGAAACCGTGACGCCGATTAAACCGGATGCCACGTTCGTCAGCCAGCGCGTCTGGTTTGGTGACAAGAGCGAAGTGAACCTGGGTGCGGGTGAGGCGGGCTCGGTGACCATTCCGCGTGGTCAGCTGAAAAACCTGAAGGCCAGCTACACCCTGACCGACCCGCAGCTCACCGCGCCACTGAAAAAAGGTCAGGTAGTCGGGACGATTGATTTCCAGCTAAACGGTAAATCAATTGAACAGCGTCCGTTAATTGTAATGGAAGCGGTCGAAGAGGGCGGCTTCTTCAGCCGGATGTGGGATTTCGTGATGATGAAATTCCACGGGTGGTTCGGCAGCTGGTTCAGCTAAACCTGATGGGTTTTCTCCCTCTCCCTGTGGGAGAGGGCTGGGGTGCGGGCATCAGACCGCACCCTCTTAATACATCAATTTCACCTGCTGCGCCTTCGCGTGGGCCACAATCTCGTCGTCCGGGCGGCAGTCGCTGACGATGGCGTCGAACTGCGCCAGCTCGCCCATTCTTGCCGAACGGACTTTACCAAACTTGCTGTGATCGACCACCAGAACATGGTACTGCGCGGCGCTTAATGCCCAGTGTTTCACCGGCAGCTCTTCCAGGTTAAAGCAGGTTGCGCCCTGGCGCACGTTGACGCCCGCCGCGGAATAAAACGCGATATCCGGGCAGAGATTGCTGAGCGTATCCTGCAGGTTGAGCGGCTTAAAGATGGCGTTGCTGGCGTGAAACTCGCCGCCGCACAGGATCACCCGGCACTCGGGTTTCTCCTGAAGCGCCAGAAAGGTGTTCAGGGAGTAGCACACGGCAGTAAAAGGAATGCTGCTGTCGATGGCCTCGATAATCCACGGCGTGGTGGTGCCGCAATCAAAAAATAGCGTCTGGTGCGGCTGTACCAGCGAGGCTGCAAGCCGGGCGGCTTTGCGTTTCTCTTCCACCAGGCGCGTCTTCTGGTCGCTGATCAGATAATGGCTGGCGCTACGCGGCTCAAGCACAATATACCCGCCCAGCAGCACGACGGGCGCGCTTTCGCTGTTAAGATCCCGACGAATGGTCATCTCTGAGACGCCGAGGAGGTTGGCGGCTTCCTTAAGATGCAGCTTATCGCTGCGCTTCAGCGCCTGTAGCAGCTGAGCAATGCGGTCATCGCGACGTGTTTCCATAGTTCCTCGGGATAAAAAAGTGAACCCACGCAGGGCGGGGGTTCAAGTGTAACCTGTCAGGTTGGGGTTAGTCACGTATCCAGCCTTTGCGGATCGGGATAGCGAAAATGGCGCGATAGAGTGATGACAGCGTGCGGTAGAGCGCTTCACCAAAGAGGCTCCACAGGATAGCCGCGCTCACGCAGCCAATCAGCCCGACCAGGAAGCCGCCCACCATATCCAGCGGCCAGTGGACGCCCAGGTAAACGCGAGACCAGGCGATGGCTACAGCGACCACCATCAGCACCGCACCAGACCACAGGCGATGCCAGAACAGGAAGGCCAGCGCAAAGGTGAAGATCACCGTCCCGTGATCGCTCGGGAACGAGTCATCTGGCGCATGATGCAGGAAGGTATAGCCGACGTGATCGACAAACGGACGATCGTGCGGGAACGCGTGGCCCAGAATGTAGCTCACCAGGACGCTTACGCCGAGAGCCATCGCCACTTTGATTACCAGCTTGCGCTGTGCTTTCACCTGGCTACGAGGCCCCCACAGCCAGAGAATGGCTGCCAGCGCGGGCACGATACCGATCAGGTCTTTTGCCAGAAAGGTGGCAAAGTCGATCATCCACTCGGGCGAGGCCGGTGTGGCGTTGATCAGATAAAACAGCTGATAATTCAGATTCTCTAGCATAGCGTTATCACTCTTTAGCAAACCGGGTGGAAATCAGCCCGTAGACCACCACCTGGGAAAACCAGACCCACCACCCGGCCCACAGGTTGTGAGAGAAAAAATGCGCCCCGCGCATGACCTGACCGAAGCCCATCGCCAGACCTAACACCACGCCCAGCGCGACGAAGCACCAGGCGAGACGCGGACGTTCGCGCCAGAAGGCAAAAAACAGCCCCATCACCATAAAGCCGCTGGAGGCATGACCGCCGGGGAAACAGCGCCCCGGACCGCTGTCAGCAGGAATGGCGCTGAACAGGGGGTAGGACACGGCCTTCCCGCCATATTCCACCAGATCCCACGGACAGCTGTGATGGCTCATGCTTTTCAGCAGGCCTACCACCAGCGCGCCAACGCCCATCAGTAGCGCCGCCGTAACCAGCCTTGCGTTACGCTTGTAGGCGCCGTAAAACAGCGCCACGGCGCCTGAGGCGATGGCAATGTACTTCGCCAGTCGGTGGTTGAGCAGATCCAGCAGGTGGTCTTTCTGCAGCGGAAAGCTCTGCGTCGCCGCGTCATACCAAAAGCCGGTTATCCATCTGTCGAGCGCTTCATTGCGCGATAGCCACGTAAATACCACGGCAAGGGCAATCAGTATGAAAAGCTGATAACCATAAAAGCGGGACGGTAAGCGGTAAAGGCGTTTTGTCTTATTTGTCTGTAACTTAGACAATTCTGAACGGCTGGAGGTAAGTGCCATGATTTGGGGTCGTTGACGAGTAATGGGGCTATCATAAAAGTGTCAACTTAAGGAAACCTTAAACGAAGACGATATGTGCTTTATTTCTGTTTATCCTCGATAAATCACTATCTCGGGCTGCGGCATTTCATTACACTCGTCGCGATTTTGTCATTATAAAGAGATTGCATGTTAAACCGTTCTTCTTCTGGTTCACGTCTGGGTCGTCAGGCGTTGCTTTTCCCTCTGTGTCTGGTGCTCTACGAATTTTCTACCTATATCGGCAACGATATGATCCAGCCCGGTATGCTGGCCGTGGTGGCGCAGTACAACGCCGGAATCGAGTGGGTACCGACCTCCATGACCGCCTATCTGGCCGGCGGCATGTTTTTGCAGTGGCTGTTAGGCCCGCTGTCGGATCGTATTGGCCGCCGTCCGGTGATGCTGACGGGCGTGGTGTGGTTTATCGTCACCTGTCTTGCCACGCTGCTGGCGCAAAACATTGAACAATTTACCCTGCTGCGCTTCCTGCAGGGGGTGAGCCTGTGCTTTATCGGCGCCGTGGGGTATGCCGCCATTCAGGAATCGTTTGAAGAGGCGGTGTGTATCAAAATTACCGCGCTGATGGCGAACGTGGCGCTCATTGCCCCCTTACTCGGGCCGCTGGTGGGTGCCGCGTGGGTGCATATAGCGCCATGGGAAGGGATGTTTGTGCTGTTTGCCGTTCTCGCCGCCATCGCGTTCTTTGGTCTGCACCGGGCGATGCCGGAAACGGCCACCCGCATCGGCGAGAAACTCTCGCTGAAAGAGCTGGGTCGGGACTATAAAGAAGTGCTGAAGAATGGCCGCTTTGTGGCGGGCGCGCTGGCGACCGGGTTTGTTAGCCTGCCGCTGCTGGCGTGGATCGCCCAGTCTCCGGTTATTATCATCAGCGGCGAAAAGCTCAGCAGCTATGAGTATGGTCTGCTGCAGGTGCCGATCTTTGGCGCGCTGATTATCGGCAACCTGGTGCTGGCACGTCTGACGTCACGCCGCACCGTCCGTTCACTGATTATCATGGGCGGCTGGCCGATTGCGGCAGGGTTGATTCTGGCGGCGGTGGCGACCGTCGCGTCATCACACGCTTATCTGTGGATGACGGAGGGACTGAGCATCTACGCCTTCGGGATTGGCGTGGCCAACGCCGGTCTGGTGCGCCTGACGCTGTTTGCCAGCGAGATGAGTAAAGGCACGGTCTCCGCGGCGATGGGGATGCTGCAGATGCTGATTTTTACCGTCGGTATCGAGGTGAGCAAGCATGCCTACGCGATGGGCGGCAACGGGCTGTTCAGCCTGTTTAACCTCGCCAACGGCGTGCTGTGGGTTGCCCTGATGGTGGTGTTCCTGAAAGACAAACGCGTCGGAAACGCCCTGCAACCTTAACTGTTTATTCCCTCTCCCTGTGGGAGAGGGGTAGGGTGAGGGCACCAGACCGCACGGTGTTAATTAAACGGTGCCTCTCCATCCAGCACCTTATCAATCACATCCAGCACGCCTTCATCGTTATTGTGCGGCGCTTCAAAACGCGCCGCCGCTTTGATATGCGGTCTGGCATTCGCCATCGCAAAGCTGAATCCGGACTGGCGCAGCATCTCCACGTCGTTGCCGCTGTCGCCGAAGGCCACCACTTCGCTATCGTCTATGCCCCAGCGCTTTTGCAGGATCCGCAGGCCGTTAGCCTTATGCACGCCGGGTATGATCAGGTCGATACTGCCGTGACCGGTGGTGACGGGCACCATGATGTCACTCAGCTTTTCATGCAGCAGCGCCTGAATACGCGGAATTTCATCGTCAGACACGTTGAGCCCGAACTTGAAGAAAATATCGTTCAGGTTGTCGAAATCGCTGACCATTTCCAGACGGTGATAGTACTTCGCCGCGATACCCTTAAAGCCTTCGTCATAGCACTTCAGCGTGTAGGCGCTGCTCTTCCCGCAGGCGATAATCTCAATGCCGGGAACGTCGCTTAACACGTTCGCAACGGTCTCGAAATGGGCTTTCGACAATTCACCGTTAAAGACGTCTTCACCCTCACTTACGACCCAGCCGCCGTTTTCGGCGACGAATGAAATTTCATGCGCAATCTCCGGGAAAAAGGAGATCAGCTGGTAGAACTGGTTGCCGCTGGCGACCACGAAGCGAATGCCTTGCGCCTTCATGCGGGCGTATTGCGCCAGAAAGCGCGGGCGATTGTAGGTCTTGGCATCGCTGAGGAATGTGCCATCCATGTCGACGGCGATCAGTTTAACGCTCATATCCCTTCTCCAGTGTCGTTTGATTCGTTTCCGGCTTTGCCACCGCGCGCGCCACCAGCGCCGCGATGATGACCAACCCTAACACCACCAGCATGGCGCTGCGCAGTCCGTAGTGCTCGCCGAGGAAGCCGAGCAGCGGCGGCCCGACCAGGAAGGCGAGATAGCCCGTGGTTGCCACCACGCTGACGCGCGTCGGGGCATCCGGGCCGGTATCGCTGGCGGCTGAAATGGTAAGCGGAAAGCCGAGCGACGCACCCAGTCCCCAGAGGATCACCGATACCCCGGCAATCCAGTCCACATCGACAAATATGATCATCGCGATACCCAGGCCGCCCAGCAGGGCGCTGGCGCGCACCACCGCTACGCGGCTGTAGCGGTCGATAAACCAGCCGCCGGTGAAGCGCCCGACGGTCATCCCCAGCGTAAACCCGGCGTAGATCAGCGAGCCGGAGGTCGGGCTAAAGCCGTGACCGTCTACCATCAGCAGCGGCAGCCAGTCGTTGGCGGACCCTTCGGCGAAGGCCATCGCCAGCACCACCACGCCGATCAGCATCAACTGGAAGTCGCGGTAGAAGGGCAGCCCTTTTTCAGCCGAGTGCTGTTCGTCAGCGGAGTTCTTACCTGTACCGTCCGGGATCGCCCGGATGCCGGTCAGAATCGGAATGATGCACACCAGCGCTGCCAGCAGGATATGTAGATTGGCGCTCACGCCAGTGGCCGTCAGCGCCATTCCCACGCCCGCACCGGCCAGCGTGCCGAGGCTGTAAAAACCGTGCATCATCGGCAGCACGGTTTTGTTCATCTCACGCTCGACAGCCGCTCCTTCAACGTTGATGGCAACTTCCGCCGATCCGAAGCTGCCGCCAAATACCGTCAGCCCCAGCGCAAACAGCACCGGTGAGGCAAACCACAGCGCGACGCTGAGCACGATCATCCCGAACACCGCGAAGCACATGGTGGTGCGGATCACCGCCCGCGTACCGAAGCGCTTCACCAGCCACGCGGAGCAGAGGATGCCGCTCATGGAGCCTATCGACAGGCCAAACAGCACGATACCCATCTCAGCTGTAGAGACGGACAAAATGTCGCGAATGGCGGGGGTGCGCGTGGCCCAGGAGGCCATCAGCAGACCGGGAATAAAGAAGAACATAAACAGCGCCCACATGCGGAGCTGCAGGGCTTTGCGGGAAGAGGTCAGCGTCATTGGGGTAGCACCAGAAGTACAACAATAGCGACAACACTAGCAAGTTTGTGTACATTTGTACACAAACCAGGTGAGGAAATGATGAGCAGACCACCCAACGATCCGCATCGCCGGGAGAAAATCCTGCAGGCGACCCTCGACACCATTGCTGAACACGGTATTCACGCCGTCACGCACCGGAAAATCGCCACCTGCGCGGGCGTGCCGCTGGGGTCGATGACCTACTATTTCGACGGTATGGAGCCGCTGCTGGAGGAGGCCTTCACGTGGTTTACCCGCCAGATGTCGCAGCAGTACCGGGATTTCTTCGCGGGCGTCACCGGGCCGGAAATGGCGTGCGAATCCATTACCACTCTGATCCACAGCTCGCAGGTGACGACGCCGCACAACATGGCGCTGATGTATCAGCTTTACGCTTTTATGCACCGCAGCGCGGCGCTCAAAACGGTGATGCAGGACTGGATGAAGATGAGCCAGACAACGCTCGAGCAGTGGTTCGACCCGGTCACCACCCGCGCGCTGGATGCCTTTATTGAAGGAATGACGCTGCACTACGTCACCGACCGGGCGCCGCTATCCCGCGAAGAGATCCGGGCGATGGTGGGGAGAATTGCGGGCGAGGGGAACCCTTAGGTATCGCTCGCCCTGCCAGTTTTACCTGCGCTCGATTTTATTCCCGCTGGCGTCAACCACCGCTTCGCCATCTTCTTTCGTAAATGCCCCTTTCTGTGCGTCCGGCAGGATGTCGAGGACGACTTCAGACGGGCGGCACAGGCGAGTGCCCAGCGGCGTCACGACGATCGGACGGTTAATCAGAATCGGGTGTTGCAGCATAAAATCGATAAGCTGGTCGTCGGTGAAGCTGTCTTTGGCCAGGCCGAGCTGTTCGTAGGGCTCCACGTTTTTACGCAGCAGATCCCGCACCGAGATCCCCATATCGGCAATCAGGGTTGTCAGCTTATCGCGCGACGGCGGGGTTTCCAGATAGTGGATAATCTCTGGCTCCGTACCGCTGTTGCGGATCATCTCCAGCGTGTTGCGCGACGTGCCGCAGGCGGGGTTGTGGTAGATAGTGATGTGGCTCATATCAGTGGCTCATTACAGTGTGAAGGAGAGACGTAGCGCCAGCGCGGCGAGCGTCACAAACAGGACCGGCAGCGTCATAATGATGCCCGTCCGGAAGTAGTAGCCCCAGCTAATCGTCATGTTTTTCTGCGCCAGCACGTGAAGCCAGAGCAGGGTGGCAAGGCTGCCGATAGGCGTGATTTTCGGCCCCAAATCGCAGCCAATCACGTTGGCGTAAATCATTGCTTCCTTAATCAGTCCTGTCACCGTACTGCCCTCAATGGAGAGCGCGCCAATCAGCACCGTGGGCATGTTGTTCATTATGGATGACAGAAACGCGGTGATGAACCCGGTTCCCAGCGTGGTGGCCCACAGCCCTTGCCCGGCCAGGCTATTCAGTACGCCTGAGAGATATTCCGTCAGCCCGGCATTGCGCAGGCCATACACCACCAGATACATCCCCAGCGAGAAGATCACGATCTGCCACGGTGCGCCGCGCAGCACTTTTCCGGTATTAATTGCATGTCCGCGTTTTGCAACGGCAAACAAAACCAGCGCGCCCGCAGTCGCGATGGCGCTGACCGGAATACCCAGCGGCTCCAGCACAAAGAAACCGACGAGAAGAAGGAGCAGCACGATCCAGCCCGTTCTGAAGGTCGGGAGGTCGTGAATGGCCCGCGCGGGCTCGCGGAGTTTTGCCAGGTCATATTCCGGGGGAATTTCCTTGCGGAAGAACAGATGCAGCATCACCAGCGTTGCGGCAATCGCGGCGATATCAACGGGAATCATCACCGAAGCGTATTCGCTGAACCCCAGCGTGAAGAAGTCTGCGGAGACAATGTTGACCAGGTTCGACACAATCAGCGGCAGGCTGGCGGTATCGGCGATAAAACCTGCCGCCATCACAAACGCCAGCGTGGCCCGCTTGCTGAACCCCAGGGCCAGCAGCATGGCGATAACGATAGGGGTCAGGATCAGCGCCGCACCGTCATTGGCAAACAGCGCCGCGACGGCTGCGCCCAGCAGCACGATATACGTAAACAGCAATCGTCCGCGGCCGTTCCCCCAGCGGGCAACGTGCAGTGCCGCCCACTCGAAAAAGCCGGACTCATCCAGCAGCAGGCTGATAATGATGACGGCGATAAACGTTGCCGTGGCGTTCCAGACGATATTCCACACAACCGGAATATCGTTTACGTGAATAACGCCGCTGGCGAGCGCCAGTACGGCACCAATAGTCGCGCTCCAGCCGATGCTGAGCCCTTTGGGCTGCCAGATGACCAGTACCAGCGTAAACAGAAAAATAGCCCCTGCCAGAAACATCTGTTACTCCGTTATATCTGTTTTTGTGAATGTTTTTTGCTTAGCACAAGCCCGGAAGTCGGTTTTTCAGCTTCATGCGCGTCTCTTCCCGCAGGCAGTTCCAGCTGGTGTCGATAATCGTTGCCGCCCACGCGGGCATGTTGGGAGAGAGACGGTAATAAACCCACTTACCCTCACGACGGTCGATAACCAGCCCGGACTCGCGCAGCAGCGCCATATGGCGGGAGACCTTCGGCTGCGATTCGGCGGTTGCGGCGCAGAGATCGCAGACGCACAGCTCGCCCGCTTCGCGGAGCAGCATGGCGATGGCGAGCCGCGTTTCGTCAGAGAGGGTTTTGAAGAGCTGGAGCGGGTGGAGCATGGATGTTCCTGAAGGTGTGATTTTATATGCGTTTAATCATATATGTTTTAATGGCTGGAGAGAAGGTGAAATTGAGTAAGGGGAATTTCAGGCAACAAAAAACCCATCAACCTTGAACCAAAACGGCGGGGTTGATGGGCTCCACAAATTGGGGACATCAAAGAAAAGCAGTGGCACTAGTTATGACTGCCCCCTGATAAAAAAGTTCTGCGCGTAACAAAAATATTTTCCGCTACGCGCATTCTTAGGAGTTATCCGAGTCCGGGCCAGATGATGATAATCAGCGTACCCGCCAGCGTCAGCAGCACGTTAGCGATAGCATACGTGCCCGCATAGCCCAGCGCCGGGATGTTGCTGCGCGCGGTATCGCTGATGATTTCCATAGCAGGCGCACAGGTACGCGCCCCCATCATCGCCCCAAAGAGCAGGGCGCGGTTCATGCGCAGCACGTAGGCACCGAACAGGAAGCAGATCACCACCGGTACCAGGCTGACGATAAGTCCGGAAACCAACATCTGCCAGCCGACGGCGCCGAGGCTGTGACCAATGCCGCTGCCCGCGCTTAAGCCCACGCCCGCCATAAAGACCATCAGACCGAACTCTTTCACCATGTTCAGCGCGCCCTGCGGAATGTAGCCGAAGGTAGGATGGTTCGCTCGCAGGAAGCCTAGCATGATCCCGGCGAACAGCAGCCCGGCGGCGTTACCGATGCCGAAGCTAAAGTTGCTGAACTGGAAGGTGATCATCCCGATCATCAGGCCAACGATAAAGAAGGCGCAGAAGGCCAGCAGGTCGGTGACCTGGCTGTGAATGGAGATAAAGCCGATGCGGTCGGCCACGGTTTTCACGCGTCGGGCGTCGCCGCTGACCTGCAGCACGTCGCCTTTGTTGAGCACCACGTTGTCGTCGATAGGCATCTCAATCTGACTGCGGATCACGCGGTTGAGGAAGCAGCCGTGGTCGGTCAGCTTCAGCTGCGCCAGGCGGCGGCCCACGGCATTATGGTTTTTCACCACGATCTCTTCGGTGACGATGCGCATGTCGAGCAGGTCGCGGTCGAACACCTCTTTGCCGTTACGGAAGCTCGGGTCGAGACGGGCGTGGGCGTCCGGGTAACCCACCAGCGCGATGTCGTCGCCCATCTGCAGCACCGCGTCGCCGTCCGGGTTCGCCAGAATGCCGTTGCGGCGGATACGTTCGATATAGCAGCCCGTCTGGCGGTAAATTCCCAGCTCGCGCAGATTTTTGCCGTCTGCCCATGCCACCAGCTCTGGCCCAACGCGATAGGCGCGGATCACCGGGAGATAGACTTTACGTTTGGAATCGGTATCCAGACCGCGCTCGCGGGCGATTTGCTGGGCGCTGGTCTGCAGATCCTGATGCTGCAGTTTTGGCAGATAGCGTGCGCCGACAATCAGGCTCACCAGACCAATCAGATAGGTCAGGGCATAGCCCAGGCTCAGGTGGTCGAGTGCGGCAGAAAGCTGTGCGCCGGCCATGCCGGAATGACGAAGGGTATCACCGGCACCCACCAGCACCGGGGTGGAGGTCATCGAACCTGCCAGCATACCGGCCGTTAACCCGATATCCCAGCCAAACAGTTTACCCAGTCCTAACGCGATCAGCAGCGCGCTGCCGACCATCACCAGCGCCAGCATCAGATAATTTTTGCCGTCGCGGAAGAAAATTGAAAAAAAGTTCGGTCCCGCTTCCACGCCAACACAAAAAATAAACAGCATAAAACCTAAGTTGAGCGCGTCCGTGTTAATGCTGAAGTGCTGTTGACCTAATAATAAGGAGACGACTAAAACGCCAATGGAATTACCAAGTTGAACTGAACCCAGGCGCAATTTACCCAGGCAAAGGCCCAGCGCCAGTACCACAAATAATAACAGGATGTAATTCCCATTTAACAAGTCTGCGACGTTTATATTCACGGAGGCTAACTTCTTGTTTACCAGTAAGTTGTTGAATGAAAGGACTATTTGGGCTACTGTTTTCTGGGTCAGGGAAAGGCGTTAACGCTCCCTGTTTCCTGCTTTATTCCCTAAAACATTAGCTGGCGTGTAG
Source organism: Enterobacter sp. PI-10 (assembly GCF_027947695.1). Lineage (NCBI taxonomy): Bacteria > Pseudomonadati > Pseudomonadota > Gammaproteobacteria > Enterobacterales > Enterobacteriaceae > Enterobacter > Enterobacter sp. PI-10. The sequence goes on from NZ_JAJNOG010000001.1 coordinate 593,570, forward strand.
TTTAATCGCATTAGCTACTGACAGCTACCTATTATCGCATCACCCTGTGCGTACTTTGGCAAGGATTGCCGCATTGCTTTATCTGACCGGGCGTCTACCCGACGAAGCTGTATTTGATAGAGATAAGTCAGGAGGATAGTTTGAACATTAAACGAAACTGGGCGGGGGTGATCAGCTGCTTTTTGCTGTTTACCGTCGTGTGCATGTCGCTCGCTTTTAACCTGAAAGGGGCATTCAGGGCTGCAGGACACCCGGAGCTGGGGCTGCTCTTTTTTACCCTGCCGGGAGCGGCAGCCAGTTTTCTTTCCCGTAAAGGGGAAGTGGTCAAGCCGCTAATTGGCGCCATGCTGGCGGCACCGCTCTGTCTGCTGCTGATGCGCATGCTGTATGTTTCAACGCGAAGTTTCTGGCAGGAGCTGGCGTGGTTGATGAGCGCCGTATTCTGGTGCGCCCTTGGCGCGCTCTGCTACTTATTTGTGCGCAGTCTGCTTCAACGCCGACGGCACCACAAATAAAAACGCCCTCTCGGTGAGGGCGTCCTTTCATTACTGGGCAGCAAACAGGCCCAGGTGCTCTTTGGCGTAAGCTTCGAAGTCCGTGCAGCCGCCGATGTGTTTCTGATCGAGGAAGATCTGCGGTACGGTTTCAACCGGCTTACCGACGGTTTTTTCGAGATCCGCTTTCGTGATGCCTTCCGCGTGGATATCCACGTAGCGGAAGTTGAAGTCATCGCGCTCTTCGGTCAGTTTCTCAGCCAGCTCTTTCGCGCGTACACAGTATGGGCACCCTGGACGACCAAAAATTACTGCAAACATTTCTCTCTCCTCAAAAAACAAGCCTGACGGCGAATGACACGTATAGTGCCCCATAACCTGTCGTCATAAAAGAAGGTTTCGCCTGTCGTTATAATATCTATGAGCTATGTTTCGCCAATTACACCGCGCATATCATTGCCTATACTGGCTGCCATACGTATTAAGCAAGACAAAGAGAGACAAGATGACGCCAACCATAGACCTGCTCCTTTCCCATCGTTCCATTCGCCACTTCACCGATGAGCCGATTACCGATGCGCAGCGCGAAGCGATTATTAACAGCGCAAGGGCGACTTCAAGTTCCAGCTTCCTGCAGTGCAGCTCCATTATCCGCATTACCGACCCGGCCATGCGTGAACAGCTGGTGACGCTGACCGGCGGGCAGAAGCATGTGGCTCAGGCAGCCGAGTTCTGGGTATTCTGCGCCGACTTTAACCGCCACCTGCAGATCTGCCCTGAGGCCGAGCTCGGGCTGGCCGAACAGCTGCTGTTGGGCGTGGTGGATACCGCGCTGATGGCGCAAAACGCCTTTACGGCGGCGGAGTCGCTGGGATTAGGCGGCGTCTACATCGGAGGCCTGCGTAACAACATTCAAAGTGTGACGGACCTGCTGAAGCTGCCAAAACACGTGCTGCCGCTGTTTGGCCTGTGCCTCGGCTGGCCGGCGGATAACCCGGATTTGAAGCCGCGCATTCCTGCGGCGATGCTGGTGCATGAAAACCACTATCAGCCGGTCGATCAGGACGTCCTGAATCAATACGATGAAGAGCTGGCGAACTACTACCTGACGCGCGGCAGCAATAACCGTCGCGACACCTGGACTGACCATATTCGCCGCACCATCATTAAAGAAAATCGCCCGTTTATTCTTGATTATCTGCACAAACAGGGCTGGGCTACGCGATAGTCCATTTATCCTGCGCCTGCCTGCGTATATGATACGCAGGCTTTTTCCATGTCTTCAGAGAGGTGCAGGGTGAAAATTGCCATATTGTCCCGGGATGGAACGCTCTATTCATGTAAGCGTCTTCGAGAAGCGGCGGCGAAACGTGGACATCAGGTTGAGATCCTCGACCCGATGTCCTGCTATATGAACATTGACCCTGCCGCCTCGTCGATTCACTACAAAGGCCGCAAGCTGCCGCACTTTGATGCGGTGATCCCCCGCATCGGCTCCCAGATAACCTTTTACGGCACCGCTGCATTGCGCCAGTTCGAGATGCTGGGCAGCTATCCGCTCAACGAATCCGTCGCCATTTCACGCGCCCGCGACAAGCTGCGCTCGCTGCAGCTGCTCGCGCGCCAGGGGATCGATCTTCCCGTCACCGGGATTGCCCATTCACCGGACGACACCAGCGATCTGATCGACATGGTGGGCGGTGCCCCTTTGGTGATCAAGCTGGTGGAAGGCACACAGGGCATTGGCGTGGTGCTGGCGGAGACGCGTCAGGCAGCGGAGAGCGTGATTGACGCCTTCCGCGGGCTGAATGCCCATATTCTGGTGCAGGAGTACATTGAAGAGGCCAAAGGGCGCGACATCCGGTGTTTCGTGGTGGGAAACGAGGTGGTGGCGGCCATCGAGCGCCAGGCCAAAGAGGGCGATTTCCGCTCTAACCTTCACCGCGGCGGCATTGCCAGAATCGCCGATATCAGCGACCAGGAGCGGGAAATTGCCGTCAAAGCGGCGCAGACTTTGGGGCTGGACGTGGCAGGCGTAGACCTGCTACGGGCGACGCGAGGGCCACTGGTTATGGAAGTGAACGCCTCGCCGGGGCTTGAAGGCGTGGAAAAAACCACAGGGGTCGATATTGCGGGTAAAATGATCTTATGGATCGAGCGTCATGCGACGCCGGGCTACTGTCTGAAAACGGGTGGTTAAATGGATTACCGCGCGCTTTTTAAGTACCCTATGCGAAGTTTTTATTAAAGAGGCTGCAACGCGATGGATTTACAGGTCGTACCTACACTGGATACGTTACGTCAATGGCTTGATGATGCCGGAATTACGTTTTTCGAATGCGATTCCTGCCAGGCGCTGCATCTGCCTCATATGCAGAATTTCGACGGCATTTTCGATGCCAAAATCGATCTGATTAACGACGTGATTCTTTTCTCCGCGCTGGCCGAAGTGAAGCCCTCTGCGCTGCTGGCGCTGGCTTCCGACCTGTCGGCGATTAACGCCAGTTCTTTGACGGTGAAAGCATTTCTCGACATACAGGATGATAATCTGCCAAAACTGGTCGTTTGCCAGTCTTTATTCTCCGGAGCCGGGCTGTCATTCAAGCAGTTCTCATGGTTTATGCGCCTGAGCGAAGAGCAAATTTCGATGGTCATGATGGAAGCCAATGCACACCATCTGCTGTATAGCGCGGAAGATGATGCAGAGAATAATGATGCATCTCCCAATTTTCTTCACTAAGCCTGTCTGACTTTTGCGCAGTCGCTGCCATAGCGGCTGCAGAAGGCCATTTTTTCTGCTGCTTTTAACCTTTCTTTAAAGAATTATTCACCTCCCTGAAGGCCGTTTCGGCTTATCACGTAGACTTAACCTGCATAAAAAATTGATAAAAGGCGTTTTTTCGTCTGGGCTATAGCCGGGGACACGGGCTACAGTTATTCTTGCGATGCTTCAAAAAGCGAGCGGAAGCTGCCGGGTAAAGAGGTTTCTTTTTATTTTGAGCAGAGCGACAAACTATGCATGATTTTTGCATACATTCAGATTGCACAGTTTTAGTTCGTTTGTTAACGAGCTTTCAGAAGGAATAACACTATGATCGCCTTGAATAAAAAATGGTTATCGGGTCTGGTTGCGGGTGCTCTGATGGCCGTCTCTGCCGGCACGCTCGCTGCGGAACAAAAAACGCTGCACGTTTATAACTGGTCTGACTATATTGCGCCGGACACGGTGGCGAATTTTGAAAAAGAGACCGGCATTAAAGTGGTCTACGACGTGTTCGATTCCAACGAAGTGCTGGAAGGAAAACTGATGGCGGGCAGCACCGGGTTTGACCTCGTGGTGCCTTCCGCAAGCTTCCTCGAGCGTCAGCTGACGGCAGGCGTCTTCCAGCCGCTGGATAAGAGCAAGTTACCGAACTGGAAAAATCTCGATCCGGAAGTGCTGAAGCTGGTGGCCAAGCACGACCCGGACAACAAATACGCCATGCCTTACCTGTGGGCGACTACCGGTATCGGCTACAACGTCGATAAAGTCAAAGCCGCGCTGGGCCCGGACGTCAAGCTGGACAGCTGGGACGTGGTGCTGAAGCCGGAAAACCTTGAGAAGCTGAAAAGCTGCGGCGTCTCCTTCCTCGATGCGCCGGAAGAGATTTTCGCAACCGTGCTGAACTACCTGGGCAAAGATCCGAACAGCAATAAAGCCGATGATTACACCGGTCCGGCGACCGATCTGCTGCTGAAGCTGCGTCCAAACATTCGTTACTTCCACTCATCTCAGTACATCAACGACCTGGCGAACGGCGACATCTGCGTCGCGATCGGCTGGGCAGGGGACGTATGGCAGGCGGCTAACCGCGCGAAAGAGGCGAAAAACGGTGTGAACGTCTCCTACTTCATTCCGAAAGAAGGGGCGCTGGCCTTCTTCGACGTCTTCGCGATGCCGGCTGATGCGAAAAACAAAGATGAAGCGTATCAGTTCCTCAACTACCTGATGCGTCCTGAGGTGATCGCCCACATCAGCGACCACGTTTACTACGCGAACGGTAACAAGGCCTCCGTGCCGCTGGTGAGCGAAGAAATCCGTAATAACCCGGCTATCTATCCGCCAGCGGATGTGTTCGCCAAGCTCTTCACCCTGAAAGTCCAGGATCCAAAAATTGACCGCGTACGTACCCGTGCGTGGACCAAGGTGAAAAGCGGTAAATAACCCTTTGTTACAGGCCGGGCAAGCGAAGTGCCCCCGGCAACAGGCGCACCGTTCTGGTGCGCCTGCACCATGATTTGATTTCTGCCGGAGAGCACCCCGTGAATGACGCGATCCCCCGCCCGCAGGCGAAAGTCCGTAAAGCGCTGACCCCGCTTCTTGAAATTCGTAACCTCACTAAATCTTTCGATGGCCAGCATGCCGTGGACGACGTCAGCCTGACGATCTATAAAGGCGAGATTTTTGCTCTTCTGGGAGCTTCTGGCTGCGGTAAATCGACCCTGCTGCGTATGCTGGCCGGTTTTGAACAGCCTACCGCCGGGCAGATCATGCTCGATGGCGTGGATCTCTCCAGCGTACCGCCGTATCAGCGCCCGATTAACATGATGTTCCAGTCCTACGCGCTGTTCCCGCACATGACGGTGGAGCAGAACATCGCCTTTGGCCTGAAGCAGGACAAGCTGCCGAAGGCCGAAATTACCGCGCGCGTGGCCGAGATGCTGAGCCTGGTACACATGCAGGAGTTCGCGAAGCGTAAACCGCACCAGCTCTCCGGCGGCCAGCGCCAGCGCGTGGCCCTGGCCCGCAGCCTGGCAAAACGCCCGAAACTGCTGCTGCTCGATGAGCCGATGGGCGCGCTGGATAAAAAGCTGCGCGACCGTATGCAGCTTGAAGTGGTCGATATCCTCGAGCGCGTGGGCGTGACCTGCGTGATGGTCACCCACGACCAGGAAGAGGCCATGACCATGGCCGGACGTATCGCGATCATGAACCGCGGGAAGTTCGTGCAGATTGGCGAGCCGGAAGAGATTTATGAGCATCCAACCACCCGCTACAGCGCGGAGTTCATCGGCTCGGTCAACGTCTTCGAAGGGCTGCTGAAAGATCGTCAGGAAGATGGTCTGGTCATCGAATCGCCGGGGCTGCAGCATCCGCTGAAGGTCGATCCGGATAACTCCGTGGTGGATAACGTGCCGGTCTACGTCGCGCTGCGTCCGGAGAAGATCATGCTCTGTGAGGATCCGCCTGCCGATGGCTATAACTTTGCCGTCGGCGAAGTGGTGCACATTGCCTATCTTGGCGACCTCTCCATCTATCACGTGCGCCTGAAAAGCGGGCAGATGCTCAGCGCGCAGTTACAGAACGAACATCGCTACCGCAAGGGGCAGCCGACCTGGGGCGACGAAGTGCGCCTGTGTTGGGATGCAGACAGTTGCGTTGTGCTGACGGTATAAGGAGCGGCCAATGAGTACACTTGAACCTCCAGCCCGCGCAGGCAAACTGGGCGGTTTTGCCCAGTGGCTGACGCGAATGCAGATGAAACACGGCCGCAAGCTGGTGATCGCCATGCCGTACGTGTGGCTGATCCTGCTGTTCCTGCTGCCGTTCCTGATTGTTTTCAAGATAAGCCTGGCGGAAATGGCGCGGGCAATCCCGCCTTACACCAACCTGCTGGACTGGGCCGACGGGCAGCTGACGCTGACCTTAAACCTGGGTAACTTCCTGCAGCTCACCGACGACCCGCTCTATTTCGAAGCCTATCTGCAGTCGCTGCAGGTGGCGGCCATCTCGACGCTCTGCTGTCTGGTGATGGGCTACCCGCTGGCGTGGGCGGTGGCGCACAGCAAGCCGTCGACGCGCAACATCCTGCTGCTGCTGGTGATCCTGCCGTCGTGGACCTCGTTCCTGATCCGCGTTTACGCCTGGATGGGGATCCTGAAAAACAACGGCGTGCTGAACAACTTCCTGATGTGGCTCGGGGTTATCGATCAGCCCCTGACGATCCTGCACACCAACCTCGCGGTCTATATCGGTATTGTGTACGCCTATCTGCCGTTTATGGTGCTGCCGATCTACACGGCGCTGACCCGTATCGACTACTCGCTGGTGGAAGCGTCGCTCGATCTCGGCGCCCGTCCGTTAAAAACCTTCTTCAGCGTCATCGTCCCGCTGACCAAAGGCGGCATTATTGCCGGGTCGATGCTGGTCTTTATCCCGGCGGTGGGGGAGTTTGTGATCCCGGAACTGCTCGGCGGGCCAGACAGCATCATGATTGGCCGCGTGCTGTGGCAGGAGTTCTTCAATAACCGCGACTGGCCGGTGGCGTCAGCGGTGGCGATTATCATGTTACTGCTGCTGATCGTGCCGATCATGTGGTTCCACAAGCATCAGCAGAAACAGATGGGAGATCGCGGATGAACAACTTACCGGTAGTGCGCTCCCCGTGGCGAATTGCGATCCTGGTCATCGGCTTTACCTTCCTGTATGCGCCGATGCTGATGCTGGTGATCTATTCGTTTAACAGCTCCAAGCTGGTGACGGTCTGGGCAGGCTGGTCGACGCGCTGGTACAGCGAGCTGTTCCACGATGATGCAATGATGAGCGCGGTGGGGCTGAGCCTGACCATTGCGGCGCTGGCGGCGACCATGGCGTCGGTGCTGGGCACGATCGCCGCGCTGGTGATGGTGCGTTTCGGGCGTTTTCGCGGTTCGAACGGCTTCGCCTTTATGATTACCGCCCCGCTGGTCATGCCGGACGTGATCACCGGTCTCGCGCTGCTGCTTCTGTTCGTGGCCATGGCGCACGCCATCGGCTGGCCGGCAGATCGCGGCATGCTCACCATCTGGCTGGCGCACGTCACTTTCTGTACGGCCTACGTAGCGGTAGTGATCTCCTCGCGCCTGCGCGAGCTGGATCGCTCCATTGAAGAGGCGGCGATGGATCTCGGCGCGACGCCGCTGAAGGTCTTTTTCATCATCACCCTGCCGATGATTATGCCGGCGGTGATCTCCGGCTGGCTGCTGGCGTTTACCCTGTCGCTCGACGATCTGGTGATCGCCAGCTTTGTTTCCGGTCCGGGGGCGACCACGCTGCCGATGCTGGTCTTCTCCAGCGTGCGTATGGGGGTCAACCCGGAGATCAACGCCCTGGCCTCTATCATCCTCGGCGTGGTCGGAATTGTCGGATTTATCGCCTGGTATTTGATGGCGCGCGCGGAAAAACAGCGCGTGCGCGATATCCAGCGTGCAAGACGCGGCTGAAGGATTTAAAATTTCCAGTGATGTGCCGCGCATGACGCGGCACTGTTTTTCAGGGAAGTAAAACATTGGGATTATTAAAAAAATCACGTATTACGCACGCGCGTCCTAACGTACCTGCGCTGGTTCAGGTGGCGGCGCTCGCCATTATTATGATCCGCTGCCTGGACGTGCTGATGATTCTCAACACCCTGGGCGTGCGCGGCATCGGTGAATTCATTCACCGCAGCGTGCAGACGTGGAATCTGACGCTGGTCTTTTTGAGCAGCCTGGTGCTGGTGTTTATCGAGATCTACTGCGCGTTTTCGCTGGTTAAAGGGCGCAACTGGGCGCGATGGGGCTATCTGCTGACGCAAATTACCGCCGCAAGCTATCTGTGGGCCGCCTCGCTGGGGTATGGCTACCCGGAGCTGTTCAGCATCGCCGGTGAATCCAAACGCGAGATCCTGCGCGCGCTATTTATGCAAAAACTGCCGGACATGCTGGTGCTTTTTCTACTCTTCGTTCCGGCTTCCAGTCGGAGATTCTTCCGCCTGCAATAATGTGTATAATCGCAGCCCTCGTGATTTTTAAGGTTTTCATATGCAGTGCGCACTCTATGACGCCGGACGCTGCCGCTCCTGTCAGTGGATAGAACAGCCGGTCCCTCAACAGCTCACCGCCAAAATGGCCGACCTGCAACAGCTGCTGGCAGAACACGCGGTGGGCGAGTGGTGCGCACCCGTCAGCGGCCCTGAACAGGGTTTTCGCAATAAAGCCAAAATGGTGGTCAGCGGCAGCGTAGAAAAACCGCTGCTGGGGATGCTGCACCGCGACGGCACGCCGGAAGACTTAACCGACTGCCCGCTGTATCCCGACTCGTTTGAGCCTGTCTTTGCCGCACTGAAACCGTTTATCGCGCGGGCGGGCTTAACGCCCTACAGCGTGGCCCGCAAGCGCGGCGAGCTGAAATACCTTCTGCTAACGGAAAGCCAGAAAGACGGCGGCATGATGCTGCGCTTCGTGCTGCGCTCTGAAACCAAGCTGGAGCAGCTGCGCGCGGCGCTGCCGTGGCTGCAGGCGCAGCTTCCTCAGCTGAAGGTCATTACGGCAAACATTCAGCCCGTGCATATGGCAATCATGGAAGGGGAGAAAGAGATTTTCTTCACCGACCAGCACGCGCTGGCCGAAAGCTTCAATGGGGTGCCGCTGTGGATCCGCCCGCAAAGCTTCTTCCAGACCAACCCGACCGTGGCAAGCAGCCTGTACGCCGCCGCCCGCGACTGGGTTCGTGCGTTGAACGTTCACCACATGTGGGATCTCTTCTGCGGCGTGGGCGGTTTTGGCCTGCACTGCGCCACGCCGGAGATGCAGCTCACCGGCATTGAGATCTCTGCCGAAGCGATTGCCTGCGCGAAGCAGTCCGCCGCCGAGCTGGGGTTAACGAATCTGCACTTCCAGGCGCTCGACTCCACGCAGTTCGCGACCGGCCAGGGCAACGTGCCTGAGCTGGTGCTGGTCAACCCGCCGCGCCGCGGCATCGGCAATGCGCTGTGCGACTATCTGAGCCAGATGGCACCGGAATACATCATCTATTCCAGCTGCAACGCGCAGACCATGGCAAAAGACATTGCGCAACTACCGGGCTATCGCGTTGAACGCGTTCAGCTTTTTGATATGTTCCCGCACACCGCGCACTATGAAGTGCTGACGTTGCTCGTAAAATCTTAAACAAAATGTGAACTCTTCATCCCGGCGAAATCAGGTAAGCTTACGTCATAAGAAATGAATGAAGGCTTACCCATGAAGCAGATCCTGCTGGTGGAAGACGACCACGATATCGCGGCGCTTCTACGGCTCAATTTAGAAGACGAAGGCTATGCCATCACCCACGAACCCGACGGGGGCAAAGCCCTGCAGCGTCTTGAAGCGCAGACGTGGGACGCGGTGATCCTCGACCTGATGCTGCCCTGCGTTGACGGCCTGGAGATTTGCCGCCGCATCCGTCAGATGACGCGCTACCTGCCGGTGATCATCATCAGCGCCCGCAGCAGTGAAACCGACCGCATCACCGGGCTGGAAACCGGCGCCGATGACTATCTGGCAAAACCGTTCTCCGTGCAGGAGCTGATTGCGCGCATCAAAGCGCTGTTCCGTCGCCAGCAGGCGATGGGGCAGGCGCAAACCGACGGTCAAATTCAGGCTCACGGACTGACCATCGATCCGCTGGCGCGCAGCGTGCTGCTTCACGGCCAGGTGGTGGATCTCACCCCGCGCGAGTTCGAACTGCTCTACTTCTTTGCCCGTCATCCCGGCGAGGTGTTCTCCCGTCTGGCGCTGCTGGAGCAGGTCTGGGGCTACCAGCACGAAGGCTATGAGCATACCGTCAACACCCATATCAACCGCCTGCGCATCAAGATTGAGAAGGACGCCGCCGAGCCGGAGATTATTCGCACCGTCTGGGGCAAGGGCTACAAATTTGCGGAGCCAAATCATGATGCGCCGCTTTAGCCTGAGCCAGCGCCTGACGCTGCTCTTCATCCTGCTGATGATGCTCTGCGCCGCCGTTGCCTGCGCGGTACAGCTCTACAGCAGCATGCAGTACGGTAATGCGATGGTGCAGCGTTTGTCGGGCGGGCTGGCGCAGCAGATCGTTCAGCGCGAACCAATTCTGGACGCGCAGGGCAGGGTCGACAGCAGCGCGCTGAAACCGCTGTTTGGCCGGCTGATGACCTTTAATCCGAGCGTTGAGCTGTACGTTATCTCTCCTGACGGCGATATCCTCGCCGATGCCGCACCGCCGGGCCATATTCAGCGGCAAAAAATCGACCTGGCTCCGGTGCAGAGCTTCCTCAGCGGCACCGCCATGCCGGTGCTGGGCGACGATCCGCGCAGTCAAAATCAAAAAGTCTTTAGCGCCACGCCGCTGCGGCAGGACGGCGAGCTAAAAGGCTATCTGTACATTATTTTGCAGGGCGAGGAGTCAAATTCTCTTGCGGAGATGGCCTGGCATAAGGCGCTGTGGAGTACCGTCCTGTGGTCACTGCTGTGGGTCGCGCTGTTTGGCCTGCTGGCCGGTTTACTGGTCTGGTACTGGGTCACGCGCCCGGTTAAACAGCTGACGGTGGAAGTCGCCGGGCTGGAGCAAGACAGTATAAGCGCTATCAGACAGCTGGCGGCACAGACGCCGGACGCGGCGGCAAAAGATGAGGTGGCGATCCTGCGCAACAGTTTTATCGAGCTGGCGCGCAAAATCACCCAGCAGTGGGATCGGCTGGCCGACAGCGATCGCCAGCGCCGGGAGTTTATCGCCAATATTTCGCACGATCTCCGCACGCCGCTGACCTCGCTGCTGGGCTATCTCGAAACCCTGTCGCTCAAATCCGCCACGCTGACGACGCAGGAGCACCAGCAGTATCTCGCCACCGCGCTGCGCCAGGGACAAAAGGTCCGTCATCTTTCGCAGCAGCTGTTTGAGCTGGCACGCCTGGAGTACGGCGGTATTAAACCCCAGCGCGAGCGGTTCGCGATGGGAGAGCTGATTTCCGACGTGGCGCAGAAGTTTGAGCTCACCGCCCGTACGCGAGAGGTCAACCTGCATATTGACGTGCCGGGGCCGTTGCCGCTGATAAACGCCGATGTGTCGATGATCGAGCGCGTGGTAACCAACCTGCTGGATAACGCGATGCGCCATACGCCTGGCGGCGGGGAAATTCGTCTGGCGGTGTGGCAGGAAAATGAACGGCTGCAGGTCGAAGTCTCCGACAGCGGAGCGGGCGTGGATGCCTCGCTGCGCGACGATTTGTTCCAGCGGCCGTCGGCGCTCAATACTCAGGCCTCGCGGGAGAATCGCGGCGGGTTGGGGCTGCTAATTGTTAAACGGATGCTGGAGCTGCACGGGGGCGGGATCAGGCTGATGGAGTCGGCGAGCGGGGCACGGTTCAGGTTCTTTGTCCCACTCTGAGAAATTGCCGGGTGGCGGCTTCGCCTTACCCGGCCTACAGACACCCCCCCGTAGGCCGAGCCACCCGGCAAAAAAATCTTACTGCGGGAACCACTGCTCGCTAATTTTCTGGTAAGTACCGTCTGCTTTAATCGCCTTCAGCGCGCCGTTCAGTTTTTCCAGCAGGGCTTTGTTATCCGGACGTACCGCGATACCCAGACCCGTGCCGAAGTACTGCGGATCGGTCACTTTCTCGGTTGCGGTTCCCAGCTGCGGATTGGTTTTCAGCCACTCGTTCACCACGGCGGTATCGCCGAAGACGCCGTCGATACGGCCATTTTTCAGGTCGATAATCGCGTTCTGGTAGCTGTCATAGGCCACGGTCTTCACTTCAGGATGTTTGTCCTGCAGGTATTTCTGATGCGTGGTGCCGTTTTCCATCCCGATGCGTTTGCCTTTCAGCTGATCGAAAGAGGTATAAGCGCCTTTCTTCGCAATCACCACCGCCGAGTTGGCGTAGTACGGGTCGGTGAACGCGACCTGCTTGCTGCGCTCAGGCGTGATGTCCATCCCGGAGATCACCGCGTCGTATTTTTTGAACTTCAGCGACGGGATCAGGCTGTCAAAAGCATGGTTAGTAAAGGTGCAGTCGGCCTGCATTTGTTTGCACAGCGCTTTCGCCAGGTCGATATCGAAACCGACGATCTGGTTGCTGGCATCCAGTGATTCAAACGGTGGATAGGTGGCGGACACGCCGAAATTGATTTTATCAGCTGCGGATGCGCCAGCGGCGAAGGTGGCGAGTAATGCGGCCAGAACTAACTTTTTCATTGTAATGCTCCCGTCTGTCTTATTGATGCGCCGTGTCTGCGGCATGGATGTACAATGCCAGTTAATGAATTTATATGCAATAAAAATGATTAAGTATTATCTTTATCGCAAAAAAAAGCGGATAACCCATCAGGTTACCCGCTTCATGAATACCGTTTTATGCATTTTCGTGGTTAATTTCTGCGCTCAAACGCCAGCGCTTTACGCTCGATCAGGCGCATCATCAGCGTCAGCAGACCGTTCACCACCAGATAGACCACGCCCGCCGCGCCGAACACCATCACGTCATAGGTGCGCCCGTACAGCAGCTGTCCGTGACCCATCACTTCCATCAGGGTGATGGTGTAGGCCAGCGAGGTACTTTTGAACACCAGCACCACTTCGTTGGAATAGGAGGAGAGGGCGCGCTTAAAGGCGTACGGCAGCAGGATTGCCAGCGTGTCTTTCTTGCTCATGCCCAGCGCCCCGCAGGACTGCCACTGGCCTTCCGGGATGGCGCGGATCGCCCCGTAGAAGAGCTGGGTGGTATAGGCCGCACTGTTCAGCGAAAGGGCAATCAGGGCACACAGCCACGGCTCAGAGAGCAGATGCCAGATAACCGGATACTCCTGCAGCGACGGGAACTGGCCCGGGCCGTAGTAAATCAGGAAGATCTGCACCAGCAGCGGCGTACCGGTAAACAGGGTGATGTACCCGCGCACAATCCACACCAGCACCGGCGTTTTCAGCGTCAGGATGATAGTGAAAATAAGGGCCAGGATCAGCGCCACGATAATGGACGCCACGGTCAGCGTCAGGCTGGTGTGCAGCCCTTTCATCAACTCGGGGAAATATTCAAGCATCAGCCTGGTCTCCGTTCAAAGCGCGTCGCACGCAGGTCAATACGCTTGAGGATGTACTGACTGAGCAACGTGATCACCAGGTAGATCGCCGCCGCCACAATGTACCAGGTAAAGGGCTCCTGGGTACGGGTGGCGATGCTTTTGGTTTGCAGCATCAGATCGTTAACGCTGATCAGGCTCACCAGCGCGGTATCTTTCAGCAGCACCAGCCACTGGTTGCCGAGGCCCGGCAGGGCATGACGCCACATCTGCGGCATCACCAGACGGAAGAAGATGGCGGATTTTGACAACCCTAACGCCTGACCCGACTCCCACTGTCCCTGCGGCACGGCCTTCAGCGCACCGCGCAGGGTTTGCGACGCGTACGCGGAGTAGAGCAGGGAGAGGGCAATCACGCCGCACAGGAACGGGCTGACGTCGAAGTTTTCAATCTGCATCTGCACCGGGATCTGCGCAAAGCCGAGATTAAGGGTGAAGCCGTCCGACAGCGTGAGCAGCAGCTGTGAGGAACCGAAATAGATAAACAGGACCACCAGAATTTCCGGTAGCCCACGCAGCACGGTGACCAGCGCGGAGCCTGTCCAGGCGACGGGGAACCATTTCGCGGATTCCCACACCGCAAAGAACATCGCCAGCACGAGGCCGATAATCAGTGCGCAAACGGCAAGGCCGACGGTCATCCCGGCGGCGCTTGCTAAAGGAAAAATTTCATTCATCAGGAATTACTTCTGGAACCATTTTTTGTAGATGGTTTCGTAGGTGCCGTCTTTCTTCACTTTTTCCAGCGCAGCGTTGAATTTCTGCTGCAGCTCAGTGTTGCCCTGACGAACGGCAATCCCCAGACCGGTACCGAAGTAGTCCTTATCGGTCACTTTGTCGCCCACTGGCGCCAGCTTGTCGTTGGCTTTCAGCCACTCGGTCACGACAGCGGTATCGCCAAATACGCCGTCGATACGGCCATTCTGCAGATCCAGCTTCGCGTTCTGGTAGCTGTCATACGGAACGGTGGTGATTTCCGGATGCTTATCCATGATGAATTTCTGGTGCGTGGTGCCGTTCTGCACGCCCACTTTTTTGCCTTTCAGCTGATCGACAGAGGTGAATTTACCTTTCTGACCAATGAACAGGGCGGAGTTGTCGTAGTAAGGGGTGGTGAACAGCACCTGCTTTTCACGCTCAGGGGTGATGTCCATACCGGCCATCACGGCGTCGATACGGCGGAACTTCAGGCTTGGGATCAGGCTGTCGAACGCCTGGTTGCTGAAGGTACAGGTTGCATCGATCTCTTTACACAGGGCGTTTGCCAGGTCTACGTCGAAGCCAACAATTTTGTTGTTCGCATCAATGGATTCAAACGGAGGGTAAGAGGCTTCCGTGGCGAAACGAATGGTCTGAGCTGCGGTAGCGGAAAGGGTAACGCCAGCAAGCAGCACGGCAAGTAATACTTTTTTCATTATATTTCCCCTGACACAATCAATGAGATAAATAGTTTTTGAAGGCATCGGTTTGCGGGTTAGCGAAGCAGCTCGCATCACCTTGCTCAACGATATACCCGTTTTCCATGTACACCACACGGCTGGCGGTTTTACGCGCCACTTCCACTTCGTGGGTAACGATAACCTGCGTAATGTTGGTTTCCGCCAGCTCGCGAATAATGCTGACGATCTGAGCGGTGATTTCCGGGTCCAGCGCGGCGGTGGGTTCATCAAACAGCAGTACCGCGGGCTCCATCATCAGCGCACGGGCAATGGCCACACGCTGCTGCTGACCACCGGACAGGTGCAGCGGGTAGCGGTCGCTGTAGGGCTTAAGGCGCAGACGATCCAGCAGCTTTTCAGCACGGGCGATCGCCTGATCCTTGCTTAACCCCAGCACGCGGCACGGGGCTTCAATCAGGTTCTGCAGCACGGTCAGGTGCGGCCAGAGATTGTATTGCTGGAAGACCATGCCGACGTTTTGACGCAGCTCGCGAATCGCTTTATCAGACGGCGTCTTCGCGAAATCAAAGTGGTTACCGGCAATCGCCAGCGTACCTGAACGGGGCATTTCAAGCAGATTAAGGACGCGCAGAAGGGAGCTTTTGCCTGCACCGCTTGGGCCAAGCAAAACCAGCGTTTCGCCTTCCGGGCAGTTCAGCGTGATGTCAAACAGCGCCTGGTGTGCGCCGTAGAAGCAGTTAATGCCGTTTAGTTTAATACTCATCGGGGCAGTCTTTACTCATCCAGGCAATCTATAGCAATTGAGGCCGCAGATAGTACCGTTGACAGAATAGTTATGCAATATTTCTGCGTTAAAAGTTAAATATAACCCGTATTTCCTCTTAAACATAGCACAAAATAGCGAACGGCAAGGTCGGCGAGTATAAATGTCGGCATTCCGCAAGAAATGCCGCACATTTTACGGGGGTTACCAGGTTATATCGGCGGGTTTAGCGATTTTCAATCGACTGGCGCAGCGTGCCTGCCGGGGCATGAACGCTGCCGCCCACGTAGCGCACGTCGTCTACCGCCCAGCACTGTCCTTCACGGATCATCAGCACTTCATCCTGCCAGGTTTGGGTTCCCTGCGTCAGCTTCACGCTCAGTGGAATATTGCGGGCATCCGTGTTCGGAATGGTTGACGCGCTCGCCACTTCGGCGCTGTCCGGCAGCGTGGCGCGGCTGGAGAACGGATCGGATTTCAGCAGGGCGTTGTGCTGCGGATCGCGGGTGGCATCGTTAAGCAGTTTTGCCAGACCATCGCTCAGATACGGGCGCAGGCCGGTGAGATCGTTGCTGCGGTGCTGAATGCGATAATCATAGAACTGCTGCGCCACGGTGTCCGGGCCGCCCTCAATGCAGGGGCCGCTGCGGGTACCGATATCCTTAAAGGCAGGCGTGACCGTGGTGGTACAGGCGCTGAGCACCAGCGCGCAGGGCACTAAAAGTGTTAAAGCTGAATAGCGCATGTTGATTTCCTTATTTATTAACTATCCTTTCAATCATAGCGTAACGAACCGATAATGCTGTGCCTAAGGCATTGAACGCTAAAGAAGGAGAGAAACCATGCAGTTTTCAACAACGCCAACCCTGGAAGGGCAGACCATCACCGAGTACTGCGGCGTGGTCACCGGTGAAGCGATTCTCGGTGCCAATATCTTCCGTGACTTTTTTGCCGGTATCCGCGATATCGTTGGCGGCCGCTCGGGCGCATATGAAAAAGAGCTGCGTAAAGCGCGTGAAATCGCCTTTAAAGAGCTTGGCGAGCAGGCGGAAGCCCTCGGCGCGGATGCGGTCGTGGGGATTGATATCGACTACGAAACGGTCGGGAAAGATGGCAGCATGCTGATGGTGAGCGTAAGCGGTACGGCGGTGAAAACCCTGAGATGAGGCGTTCGTTTGCCGCGCTCCTGCTGGCGCTGCTGCTGGCAGGATGTGCCTCGGAAAAAGGGGTTATCGACAAAGGCGCCTACGAGCTGGATACGCGTCATCAGGCTCAGGCGGCTTATCCGCGCATCAAGGTGCTGGTGATCCACTACACCGCGGATGATTTTGACAGCTCGCTGGCCACGCTGACGGATAAAAATGTCAGCTCTCACTATTTGATCCCTGCCAGGCCTCCCGCACCGGACGGTAAGCCGCGCATCTGGCAGCTGGTACCCGAGAGCGAACTGGCCTGGCATGCGGGCATCAGCTTCTGGCGCGGCACCAACCGCATCAATGATACGTCGATCGGCATTGAGCTGGAGAACCGTGGCTGGCAAAAAACGTCGGGCGTTAAGCACTTTACCCCTTTTGAGCCAGCGCAGATTGCGGCGCTGGTGCCGCTCGCCAAAGACATTATCGCCCGCTACAACATCAAACCTGAAAATGTGGTGGCCCATTCTGATATCGCACCGCAGCGCAAAGACGATCCCGGCCCGCTGTTCCCCTGGCGTCAGCTGGCGCTGCAGGGGATTGGCGCATGGCCCGACCCGGCACGGGTGGCGTTTTACCTGAACGGCAAGCCGCGAGATGAGCTTGTGGAGCCGAAGGTGCTGCTCGAACTGCTGGCGCGCTACGGCTATGAGGTGACCGATAACATGACGAACGCACAGCAGAAGCGCGTGATCGTCGCGTTTCAGATGCATTTTCGCCCGGCGCGCTGGGACGGCGTGGCCGATCGCGAAACGCTGGCAATCGCGGAGGCGCTGTTAGAGCGCTACGGGCAGGGGTAATCCCTCGGGTTACCCGACTCCACTTTTACACGGTCTCCTTTTGGACTAATTTTCTAATCACATTCGCGGCGTAAATGTTTTATAGTTTCCTCAGTCCAAATTACTCGCAAACGTGGTTGACAATCTATCAGCACGGCAAATAAGAAATAGGGATGTGCTAGCGTCTTAGCCTGGCTTAGCTTTACTTTACATTTATTAAATGGACTGCGCATTTATGCGCTGTGATTGCACACGTTCACCTTTTTCAATTTAATATTAATGGGTATAACTATGTTAAGTATCTACAGTAAAAATAGCCGTCCACAAGAAGAACTTGACGCCATTATCGCGGCAACTGAAGGTTTTGAAGAAAGAACCTTACGCAAATGGCAGCGTATCAGTACCGAGAACAACGAAGATATCCATTTTATCATTAGCGGTGAAGTTGAATTCCGCCGCAAGTCGGATGAACTGTGTGTATTCACCTTACAGAATAAATGTATTTTCGGTCTATCCTCTATTTATTACAATTCAGCGCATATGTACGGTCTGGTGCGTGCAAATACCGTGGTGCGCACTATTAAAAAGGATGATTTTTTCCGTCTGATGAGCGAAAAAAACCTGTGGGAAGCCTTGAGTAAAGTCCTCTCCTGGTATATTTGCCTGCTCAGCAAGCGTGACGAAGTGTTGGTCGCCCGCAGCGCGTACTCGATTGTTCGCGAGTTCTTGCTGGAAATTAACGAACTGATGGTACATCATCAGCGCGATATCAATGTTTACGACTATATTCAGGAATATACCAGTCTGGCCCGGAGTACCATTATTAAAATCCTCGCAGACCTGAAAAAAGGTAATTATATCCGGGTTGACAAAGGTCGTCTTATGTATTTGTCGACGTTGCCGGAAAAATATTAATCGCTTCTCACCCCCTTTTTAACTGAAAGGGGGACTACGTTTAAGTGTATTATTTGCCTGCGTTCCTGCCGCGGTTTCTTCAACGGGGGGTGCGGGTATTTTTCCCAGCGAATAATCTTTCTCCTGCTCTTTTAACGCCTTCATCAATAATGCTTTGATAGCCCCGTCATCAACTATGTGACCGGTATTATCCTGTTCGGGAATAGCAGAATTGTTCATTTCTGTTCCCGGCAATGTATCCCGGGAAATATCACGCGGTACTTCACCGTCGGGCGCCTGCTGCCAGTCGGCATCGCCGCTATCAATTGGCATCTCCTGCAGTGGCGGCATCTCTTTTGTCATCGGTTCTTGCTTTGGTTCAGGCCGCGGGAACGGTTTACTGACATAGACGTAATGCATATCCGATAGCTTCGTTTCTGGCCTGACGGCGCTCGCTTTTATTGGCTCAGGTACCGGATGACGAAGATCCCAGTAGAGATGTGCGTAAAGTCCCGCGGCGATCGTCATCACTATCCCCATCAACCAGATCAGGGTGGCAAAGACCGCTTTTTTCAGCGAGGGGCGCCGGTAAGAAAACCAGACCGGTGCGTTCAGGGTATAGCTGCGCTGGGCAGCCAGAGTAATCGTGGACATTATGAATGCTTCTCCTGCGCGGTAGGGGTCGCAGATATATTTGCGGACTGGATAAGCACGCTTGGCGTAGTCCTGGTTTCACGCATTAACTGCATCAATGTATCTTCACCCGCAATCCCGTCCACATGCAGATGCATTTTCTGCTGAAACTCGCGGGTACGTTGCATCAGTTCGGCCGTCCACACCTTTGCGTGGGTTTCCGGCAGATTCAGCGCCAGGCTAAGCTGCTGATCCATCCAGCCCAGATCTTTGGCGCTGCTTTCGGCGCTCACGGCATCTTTCCCCTGCGGCGTAAGGCGGTGCAAGAGGGTGTAATTGCCCGTTGCATGCTGGTTAAACCAGCTGCGGCTCACCTGCCAGGTGCGATTATTCATCAGCAGATCCAGCGAGTTATCATCTACTCTGGCCACCACGGCATAGTTCAGGTGATCGCCCGTTTTGATCTCGCCGATCCAAGGGTAACCCTCTTTTGCCAACTCCTCGACCGGAGCGCTGCCCTCCTTACACATCAGGTTGACCCGCCCGGCGTTCTGGCAGAGCGCCTCTTCCATCGTGGCGTCATAACCCCACATGGTATAAAGCTGATGCATCGCATCGGGCTTGTTCACCACTTCATTATCAATAACCGGCACCGCTGGGGCGTCGGTTTTTGGCGTCTGCGGTTTCCAGCTGGCCATCACGGGCAGCTGTACCGGCAGTCTGGCGGTAATGGCGGGCATCAATGTCCAGCCGCAGGCGGCAAACAGTACAGAGGCAAAAAGGCCCATAACGGCAAGGCGTTTGCCCCTCGGTTTCGCCGGCAGAACTTCTCCTGCGGCGAGGCGCAGATGGCGCGGCGATACCTGCGCTGAACGTTCGGTCCAGGCGGCGAGCATCGCAAGGTGCGCCAGCTCGTTGAGTTTGCCTGCCTGTCCTTTGGTCAGAACATGCATCTTGCGCACGCGGGCCCGGGTGAACGGCGTCGCGTCGCTGCCATGCGCTTCACACTGGGCCTGAACATAGCTCAGGGATTCGCGGCAGGTGAGAGGCCGGAGCGTGTGACGCGTATGAAGAGATTCACGCAACCCGGACTGCTGGAGGGCGGCTTCCTGGTCGGCCGATCCCATCAGCACAACCGACAGAGGCACATCCAGCTCCTGCGCGCGGGTTAACAGCATGGACAGTGCGTCATGGCAATTCGCTTTCATCGACTGAATATGCGAGATGACCAGTACTTTACGTGAGGTTTTGCGGGACAACATCTCGTCCTGCCACTGACGCAGCACACCATCAATAGCCTGGATCCGGGTTTTGCTCTCTTTAGTGGTGGTGTTGAGTTTATAGAGCATGCCGCTGGCGCTGAGTTTTGGGAAGGCGTTAATGGCAATCAGCGTGCCGTCATGCTTTTTAAGCGCATCGCAAAACTGCGAGGTGAGATAGCTGTCGTCGCTAAAGAGCGCAGTAACGCCTGCTCTCTGGCACTTCTCTTTCAGCAAACCGAACACATCCTGATGATACGGAACAAAAAAATCACCTGGCATCCGGCTGATAGTCCGGAAAGGCTGGGTAGTGAAATTAAAATGGCGCATATACATAGCGTATTACCGTCTCTTTCATTCATAACAAGGAGACGGAAAAGTAAAGGATACAGGCGGAAGGGGCAATTTGAATTCAGGATAAAAATATTCGGCCTGCGCTTCTAACATAGGTTTATTTAACGTTCAATCTTTTTCTAAATTATTGTTGGCGGAAGTATAAATGGGCGGGGGAGAGGGAACGCATTAGTATTTACGCCACTTACTCATACAGCCCTGTGCTGTGAATTACTGACTGGCAGAAAGGCTCGTTAAAAAATGCGGATGTCATTTATTAATCAATTGATTATGCCCTGCGTAATGTTTGTGCTGCTCATTTTCTGCGGCCAGCATGGGTATATGGTTTATAAAGATTATAAGAAAGTTACGAACAGATTGTCTGATTCAAAGCAGAAGATGCAAAAAAAAAGTCATGATGAAACTCAGTTTGTACTTTTTACGCCGGCGGTGATGCCAGAGAAACAGCCAGCGGCAGTGAAAAAGCCGCTCAGTGCGGAAATCGAAGGTATTCTCAACAGCGACGAAGCCTGGCTGTCCTTTGCGGTGATAAAAACCCCCTCCGGACAAAAGAGCTATCGCGAGGGCGAAATGCTCGCCGGTTTTGACAATGCCTATATTGCCGAAATTCATCCCGATAATGTGGTGGTGAATTATGAAGGCGCACCTCAGGTTATTTCACTTAAAAAACCAGACTATTTTAAAGGCGGCGTTGACAGCGGCCCGGTAACCAAATCGAAGAAAGATGCAGGGTTAGATAATCTGCATCTGGATGATTATCTGGTGTTAAAACCATTAATCGAGAAAGGCCAGCTGGAAGGCTACAACATTAATCCACGCAATGCGTCTCCTTTCTACAGCCATGCTGGCCTGGAAAAAGGTGATGTGGTGGTAAAAGTTGACGATGTGGATATGACTAAAGAGGCGCAGGCAAAAGAGATCGTTGCCCGCTGGTCAAAAATGAAAGAAGCGGATGTCACTATTCGGCGTCACGCTCACCTTGAAAATATTCGGGTCAATGTTCTAAACAATTAATAAGTGTACAGACATGAAGAAATTTCCATGGGCGTGCGTAGCGCTGACCGCATTGTCATTATATTCCGGTTCGCTGTTTGCGGCGAACTTTAGCGCCAGTTTTAAAAATACCGATGTCCGCGAATTTATCGATACCGTCGGGCGTAACCTCAATAAAACCATTCTGGTCGATCCTTCCGTTCAGGGAACGGTGTCGGTCCGTACCTACAACGTGCTGACGGAAGAGGAATATTATCAGTTCTTCCTGAGCGTGCTGGATCTCTATGGTCTGTCGGTGATCCCGATGGATAACGGGATGGTGAAAGTCGTGCGCTCTTCGGTGGCCCGCATGTCGGGCGCACCGATTGCCGACAGCAAAAACCCCGGCAAAGGCGATGAAATCATCACCCGCGTGGTGCGGATGGAGAACGTCCCGGTACGTGAGCTGGCCCCCCTGTTGCGTCAGTTAAACGACGCCTCCGGCATCGGCAACGTGGTCCATTTTGAACCGTCAAACGTGCTGTTGTTAACCGGCAAAGCCTCGGTGGTTAACCGCCTGGTCGATCTGGTACAGCGTGTGGATCAAAGCGGCGTCCAGCGCCGTGAAATCGTGCCACTGCGTTTTGCCTCGGCCAAAGATCTTTCTGACATGTTGAACAATCTCAACAACGAAGAGCAGAAAGGGCAAAACGCCCCGCAGCTGGCAACCAAAGTTGTCGCCGACGATGAAACCAACAGCCTGGTGATTAGCGGCAGCCCGGACGCGCGTCAGCGCACCCGGATGCTGATCTCCCAGCTCGATCGCGAGCAGAATAACGAGGGCAACACCCGCGTCTTCTACCTGAAATACGCCAATGCCAGCAAAGTGGTGCCGGTGCTGACGGGGATCGGCGAGCAATTGAAAGATAAAGCGGGCGGCGGCAAGAGCAAAGCCGCGCCTATGGCAGGCGATCTGAATATTAGCGCCGACGAGTCTACCAATTCGCTGGTGATCACCGCCCAGCCAAACGTCATGAACTCGCTGGAAAAAGTGATCGATAAGCTGGATATCCGCCGTCCGCAGGTACTGGTGGAGGCGATCATCGCCGAAGTTCAGGACGGTAACGGTCTGGATCTTGGCGTGCAGTGGACCGGTAAACACGGTGGGGTTCAGTTTGGTTCGACCGGTTTGCCGATTAGCCAGATTAAGAAGTCAAAAGTCATTGGCAGCTATACGGGCCTGGCGACCGGTTTCTTTAACGGCGACTTTGGCGCGCTGATGACGGCGCTGTCCACTAACGGCAAAAACGACATTCTGTCGACGCCGAGCGTGGTGACGCTGGATAACAAAGAGGCGTCGTTCAACGTCGGTCAGGATGTACCGGTACTCTCCGGTTCACAGACCACCAGCGGCGATAACGTCTTTAACTCGGTGGAACGTAAAACCGTCGGCACTAAGCTGAAAATCGTACCGCAGATCAACGATGGCGACATGATCCACCTGAAGATCGAGCAGGAAGTTTCCAGCGTGGATAACACCTCGACGGCCGATGCCAGCCTGGGCCCAACGTTCAACACCCGCACCATCAACAACGAAGTGATGGTCCACAGCGGGCAGACGGTGGTGCTGGGGGGGTTGATGGAAAACGTCACCAAACAGTCGGTCTCGAAAGTGCCGTTGTTGGGCGATATTCCGGTCGTGGGGCAGCTGTTCCGCTATACCTCGCAGGACAGCGCCAAACGTAATCTGATGGTGTTTATCCACACCACCGTACTGCGCGACGACGACAACTACAGCGCGGCGTCGAAAGAGAAATACGATCAGATCCAGGCGCGTCAGCAGCAGCGTATGGAAGAGCACAAGCTGGGCATTGTAGAGAATTCTGATTCCCCGATGCTGCCGGCCTATCCGTCCCAGAGCCGCGCCACGCCGGTGAGCGCCAGTGCGCCGGTGTCGTCCCGCAACCCGTTCAAAGAGTAAGGCGGACGCGACATGACTGAGATGAGTAATGCGCTCTGTACCAGCACCTGGGCGAAAGAGAACGGGGTCCTGTTCTATAACGATGAGGTTTATATCCGCGAGGATGCGCAGGCGTATGCCTTGCTGGAGATGCGCCGCGTGCTGGGGCGCTCCTATGCCCCGACGATCTTGACGGCGGAAGCGTTTGACGAACTGCTGACCAAAATCTGGCAGCAGAACAGCGGCGTCTCGCAGCAGCTGGTGGACGACATGGACGCCGATATTGACCTGATGGCGTTAACCGAGGAGATCCCTGACAACGAAGATCTGCTTGATAACGACGAGAACTCGCCGGTGATCCGCCTGATCAACGCCATTATGGGCGAAGCGGTGAAAGAGGGGGCCTCCGATATTCATATCGAGACCTTCGAGCGCACCCTGAGCATTCGTTTTCGCGTTGACGGCGTGCTGCGTCCGGTGCTGCAACCGGCGCGCAAGCTCGCGCCGCTGCTGGTGTCGCGTATCAAAGTGATGTCCAAACTGGATATCGCCGAAAAACGTCTCCCCCAGGACGGTCGTATTTCGCTGCGCATTGGTCGTAAGGCTATTGACGTGCGTGTCTCCACTATTCCGTCTCAGTACGGAGAACGCGTGGTGATGCGTCTGCTGGATAAAAGCAACCTTAAGCCGGACATCAACAAGCTCGGTCTGATTGACGAAGAGCTGGTGAAGTTAAAGGGACTGATTGAACGTCCGCACGGCATCATCCTGGTGACCGGCCCGACCGGTTCGGGGAAAAGTACCACCCTGTACGCGCTGCTGTCGGCGCTTAACGGTCATGAACGCAACATTCTGACCGTGGAAGATCCGATCGAGTATGAACTGGAAGGGGTAGGACAGACCCAGGTCAACCCGCGCGTGGATATGACCTTTGCACGCGGGCTGCGCGCCATTCTGCGCCAGGATCCAGACGTGGTAATGATCGGGGAAATTCGTGACGGTGAAACCGCGCAAATCGCGGTGCAGGCGTCGCTCACCGGTCACCTGGTAATGTCTACGCTGCACACCAACAGTGCGGCGGGCGCCATTACCCGTCTGCGTGATATGGGGCTGGAGTCTTTTTTAATTGGTTCGTCGCTGCTTGGCGTCATTGCCCAGCGTCTGGTGCGTCGGCTGTGTCCACACTGCCGCACGACCAGTCCGCTGGATGACAATGAGAAAGCGCTGTTCACCTTTATGGAAACGCCACCGAAAGCGATTTATCGCGCCGTGGGTTGCGAACAGTGTCGCCAGAGCGGCTACCAGGGACGCGCAGGCATCCATGAATTTCTGGTAGTCGACAGCGCCATGCGCCGTGCGATCCATGAAGATAAAGATGAGATGTCCATCGAAACGCAGCTTTTCAAAGAGGCCTACAGCCTGCGTGAAAACGGCCTGCTGAAGGTGATCTCCGGCGTGACCTCGCTGGAAGAGGTGATGCGCGTCACCGCCGAGCGCGGAGGGGATGCGTAATGGCCTGGTATGCGTGGTCCGCGACGGACGCCGCCGGGAAAACCCAGCGCGGCAACCTGCAGGCCGAAGGGCCAAAGCAGGTGCGCCAGATGCTGCGCGAACAAAAGCTGATGCCGGTGAATATCTCCCCAACCAGCGATCCGGCGGCGGGGAAAAACGCCCGTAAAGGGGCAAAACTGTCGATTCCGATGCTGTCGATGTTTACCCGACAGCTTGCGACGCTGGTCAATGCCGCGCTGCCGCTGGAGAGTGCGCTCAAGGCAATTGCGAAGCAGACGGAAGATAAAACCCTGGCGGCGATGGTGACCGAGATCCGCGACAAGATCGTGGAAGGCCATACGCTGTTCGACGCCTTCAGCCAGTTTCCGCGCAGCTTCGATAAGCTCTACTGCACCCTGGTGATGGCCGGTGAAAAGACCGGTCATCTCGGGGGCGTGCTGGAAAAGCTCGCCGAATACAACGAGCAGCGCCAGAAGATGAAAAGCAAGCTCACCCAGGCGATGGTGTACCCCATCACCCTGACGGTAGTGGCGATCGCGGTGATCTCCATTTTGCTGGTCGCCGTGGTGCCGCAGGTCATCGACCAGTTCACCCATATGAAACAAGAACTGCCGGTGACCACCCGCACGCTGATTGCGGTGAGCGACTTTCTACAGGCCTGGGGCATCGTTATCGCCGGCGGCCTGTTCGGGGCGTCGGCGAGCTTTAAATTTTGGATAAAAAAAGAAAAGAACCGATTTGTTTATCATCGGTGGCTGTTGCTAAATTCACCGCTGAAAAAACTGGTCTGCGCCATCAACAGCGCGCGCTACATCCGCACGCTGAGTATTTTGCAGGCCAGCAGCGTTCCGCTGCTGGAAGGGATGTATATCGCGATGGACGGGATAGAAAACCTCTATGCCCGGCAGGTGCTTGAGCAGGCGACGGACACCGTGCGCCAGGGGGCATCTCTCTACAACGCGCTGGAACAGGCGAAAATTTTCCCACCCACCATGCTTTATATGGTGGCCTCCGGGGAGGAGAGCGGCGAGCTGGGCTCGTTGATGGATCGCGCGGCGGAAAACCAGGAATCTGCATTACAGCATCGAATTACTTTAACGCTGTCGGTATTTGAGCCGGCACTGGTAGTAACTATGGCGACCGTTGTTCTATTTATCGTTCTTTCAATATTACAACCGCTTCTTCAACTTAATAATATGGTGGGTTAATCATGTCTTTGAAAAAGAATAGCCTGAAGCGTCAGGCGGGATTCACGCTGCTCGAATTAATGGTAGTTATCGTTATTCTCGGTGTGCTGGCCAGTATGGTCGTGCCTAATTTAATGGGCAATAAAGAAAAAGCCGATATTCAGAAAGCGACCAGCGATATTGTGGCGCTGGAAGGTTCGCTGGATATGTACAAGCTCGACAACCATCGCTATCCGACCACCGAGCAGGGGTTGCAGGCGCTGGTGACCAAACCTGAAATTGCGCCCATCCCGAAAGGCTACCGTGACGACGGCTATATTCGCCGCCTGCCGCAGGATCCATGGGGCAATGACTATATTCTGGTCAGCCCGGGAGAGCATGGCGCTGTCGATATTTTCTCAGCCGGTCCGGATGGAGAAGCGAATACTGCCGACGATATCAGCAACTGGTCTTTTGATAAAAAAGATAAGTAATGAATAAGCAACGTGGATTTACCCTGCTGGAAATTATCGTGGCGCTGGTGATATTCGCCCTGAGCGCCATGATGGTGGTCACCACCATTCCATCACGCAGCGGCGCAGATACATTTGGTCAGCAGCTAAAATCCCTCGTTGAATATGGTTCTGACCGTGCGGTAATGGACGGAAATATTGTCGGGCTGGTGATGACATCGTCAGAATTTGAACTGGTGACACAGGTTGGAAATAACGGCGAACGCCACTGGGCACCGCTAAAGGCGGGACGGATCGCGACCCGCGGCGAGTTTCCTGAGGAGGTGCACGTCTCCCTCTCGCCGCGAACGCTGGCGGTCACGCTGGATGATGAACCGCAAATCATATTTTTACCGGACGGCGAGCTGAGCCGCTTTACGCTCAGTCTCGAAAGCCTGGATAAAAAGCAGCGCTTTCACGTGACGTCACAGGGCTCTGTTCCCGTGGTGGTGGAAAACGATGACTAAACGCAAAACCAAAGATCAGGGGATGACCCTGCTGGAAGTGATGGTGGCGATGGTGATTTTCTCCACCGCGGCGCTGGCGCTCATGAACTCCGTCACCCTGAACGTGCGCTTTACCCACAGCCTGTCGGAAACACTCCAGGCCGGCTGGGTGGCGGAAAATCAACTGGCGCAAGCTCAGCTTGCTCAGACCGATTTTCCGGATGCCGAGCAGGTAGGAACCGAAACCATGGGCGGACAAACCTGGACCTGGCATATCCAGCGGGTGAAAACCGACGAAAATACCTTTGCCGATGAGGTACGGGTTTACAGCGAAGGAAGCGATGCGCAACCGGTGGTGGCACTTCAGCTCGACGAACCGGAGGTGGATCGTGAGTAAGGCGCAGCGTCAGCAGGGCTTTACCCTTCTGGAAATCATGATTGCGCTGGCCATCTTCGCGGTGATCAGCATTCTCGCCTGGCAAATTCTCGACGGCGCGATGCGCACCTCGACGGCCAGCGACGAGGCGGCGACAAAAGTGACGGCGCTTCAGCGCACGTACAATCTGCTTTCGCGCGACTTTTATCAGCAGCAGGCGCGCGCGCCGCGCAACAGCGGCGAGGTGTTCGTTCAGCAGCAGAATGGTCTGGAAATGACAACCCTTAACGGCATCAGCGGTCAGGTGCAGCTAGAGCGGGTGAGCTGGACGTTAAAGGACAAACGCCTGTGGCGCAACGTCTGGGCTGCTATCGACGGCACCGCCAGCGCGCAGCCGGAAGAAGTACCGATTCTGAACGATGTGAAAGCGATGAAATGGCGTTTCTGGCACGAAGGCTGGCAGGAAAAATGGACCGACATCGCCCATCAGCCTGATGGCGTTGAGCTGAATCTGACTATGGAAAACGGCGAAACCTGGCGCTGGGTTTTTATCACTCCCGGCGATATGCCTGAGATCCAGACCGCACCAAAAGAGACGAATGCGGACCCGGCGCTGCCGGCAGCGGAGAATGCGGCGCAGCCCGTAACCAACCCGCAGCCCGATACGGCAGCACAACCAGGAGTGAGTTCATGAGCGGTAAACCTGCGCGGAAAGAGCGTGGCGTGGCGCTACTGGTGGTGCTGATCCTGCTGGTAATGATGTCCGCCCTGGCGGCGAAAATCAGTCAGCAGTTCTGCCGCCACCTGCAAAAAACGCATTATCAGGTCAGCCAGCAGACGCTGCGCTGGGCCATTGCCCGTCAACAGAAGGTACTGGAAAACGTATTGCAGAAAGCGGCCAGTTCAGAGGGGGCGGGGCTGTCGCCGCGAGGTGACTGGGCCCAGCCCCTGGAAACCCACGGGGATAATTACACCGTGGTGAGTCAGGTGGAGGATGCCCGGACCTGCTTTAACGTCAATAGTCTGCTGGCCGTTGACGCGGCGCCAGCGGCCCCGGCCGACGCCACTGCGCTGCCGGAAAAACCGGTCAAAGAGCAGATTGTCGAACAGCTGCTGGCAGAAGGCGGCGTCGGTACGCTGGCGGCAGAAGAGATTTACCAGCAACTGGTGGATTATCTTGACGCCGACGACGTGACGGCGAAACAGGGCCAGGAGGCCGATGCCTGGGCGAGCGTGACGCCCGCCCGTGGTCCGGCGAATCAAATGATGCGCACCATTAATGAAATCAGACTGCTGCCCGCCTTTCCGCAGGCCGCATGGCCGAAGGTCAGCAAACTGCTGTGCGCCTTGCCGGATACGGATGGCACCATAAATGTGAATACCTTAACACGAGAACAGTCGCCGCTGCTGGCGGCGGTTTTTACCGGCGTGTTAAACACGGACGATGCTGCCCGCCTGATCGATTCACGCCCGGAAGAGGGCTGGGAGTCGCTGGAGGCATTCAGCAAAGTGCTGGAGAGCAACTATCCGCAGACCAAAGATATCCTGGCGCAGATTCAGGACAGGGTTGCGGTCAACAGTCGCTATTTTCGGGTGGATACCACCGGCAATACCGATGATTTAACGCTGCGCGTCGTCAGCCAGCTTCACGTTGACAATGAGGCGGGCAAGGTCGTTACCTGGCAACGCCGCTACCGAATGGTTGAATAAGATAAGTAGAAGATGATGAAAAAGGTGCTTTTTATTCGTCCCGATACCCGTGAGGACGGCAAAATTTGGTGGTGTGAATCCGGTAACGATCGGGTGGAATATCTGACGGGCTGGAGCGCACTGAGCGAACTTTCCTGCCATCCGCTTTCTCAGCAGGTGTGCCTTTTGCTGCCGGCGAGCGAGACGATCTTTCGTCATTTTACCCTGCCGAAAAAAGGACTTTCAGCCCAGACGGCGCAGTTCTCGTGGATGGCGGAAGAGACATTGCTCGGCGAGGTGGAGACGCTGCACTGGACGGTGCTGAACAAAAAGGGGCCAGAAGTGGATGCCGTGGCCATCGACGCTGAACGTCTGCGCCACTGGCTTGAGCTGTTCGCTCAGGCGGGGCTCACGGTGGTCCAGGCGCTGCCGGATGCCTGGCTGCTGCCGGTGAGCGAAGGGGGTACTACGCTGGTGAGCCTGGAAGAGAGCTACTGGCTGCGTTTTTCTCCCAGCAGCGCTGGCGAAGCCGATGCGGTCCTGCTGCCGCTGCTGTTGAGTAAATGCCCGACGGGTGAGGTTTGCTGCTATGGCGATGCGCCGCAGGAGGTACAGGTGGATGAGCTGCTGGCGTGGCAGCATCCGCTGGTGCTGATCCAGACCCAGTGGCAGGGCTGTCGTATCAACATGCTGCACGGAGAGTTTTCCGGGCGCAGCGCCAGCGGCCCGCGTTTTCGCCACGCGAAAACGGCCCTCGCTGCGGCGGCGCTGGTTTGCGTCGGCCTGCTGATCGGCCCCCGCGTAGGTATGGCGTTGATGCTCACTCACCAGCAAAACGAGATCCACCGTGAGATGACCACCGTAGCGCAGCACTATTTCCCGACCCTGCGCCAGACCAGCAACCTGAAGTACTACGTCGGGCAGAATATCAGCAAGGCTAAGAAAGGGGTCTTCCTGCAGCTCGAAGCGCTGAATCAAATCAAGCAGTCACTGCCGTCTCTGGAGATCAATAACGTGGAATATGACGAAACGCAAAATCAGCTGACGTTGAATGTGAAATCCATGGATAAACAGACCCTGCAGGATTTTGTCGCCCGCAGCGCCGATACCTTTGAATTTGCGATGCAGCCGATTTCCGGCGAGGCGCCATATACCGCCATTATTACCGGGAGCTATAAATGAAAACGCAAATAGCCCAGTTAAAAAACCGTTGGCAAAATTATAGTCCACGCGAGCGTAATTTATTTAAACTCTGCGGCGGGGCACTCTGCTGTGCGATGGTTTATTACGGCGCGATGATGCCGCTCGATACTCTGATCAAAAATAACGAGGCCGTGTTATTTAAGCAGAAGCAGAAGCTGAACTGGATGCGCCAGGAAATTGATAAAAACCATCTCCAGTCCAGAATAGTCAATACCCCGAATCCGCGCAGCGTGGTGGAAGAAAGTGCCAAAGTCGTGCACGTCGCATTGACAGACGTGCGTCAGGAAGAGCAGTCGCTAACCTTTGTTGTCGAGCGCGTCAACATTTCTGCACTGCAAAACTGGCTGCGTGAGATGAACGTCTCTTCCGGTATACATCTGGAGAAACTCGCGTTAACGCCGGTGGATCGTCAGAGTGACGTGAAGGCACGCGTTACGCTGAGCTGGGCGAAAAGCGCATGAACCCGCTAATGCTGTTGCAGCAAGCGAATCTGCCGGGACTGTGCGTGATGAGCGGAGCGCTGGGGGCAATCCTCGGCAGTTTCCTGGGCGTAGTCGCGGAGCGTATTCCGCCGCTGGTAATGGAAGAAGAGGGGGCAGGCAATCTGCTGTTTCCCGCCTCTCACTGCCCGAAGTGCCAGCATGCCCTGAGCGCGTGGGAAAATATTCCCATCATTAGCTGGTGTGCGCTGCGCGGTCGCTGCCGACACTGCAATAGCGCGATTCCGCTGCGGCTGCTGCTGGTGGAAGTCTGTAGCGCTGCCTTTTTCGCCGCCAGCGCCGCGCTGGCACCGTCGTTTTCGGCGCTCATCGCGCTGTGGGTGATGTGGAGTTTTCTGCTGCCGCTGGCGGTGATCGATGCGCGCCATATGCTGCTGCCGGACTGCCTGACCCAGCCGCTGCTGTGGACGGGGCTGATGTTCCATGCCCTGTTCCGGACGCTACCACTGACCGATGCTATCTTTGGCGCGGTGGCGGGATATCTGTCGCTCTGGCTGGTTTATTGGGCATTCCGCCTGCTGACCGGCCGGGAAGGGTTAGGCTATGGTGATTTTAAGCTGCTGGCTGCGCTAGGCGCGTGGTGCGGATGGCAGGCGTTGCCCTCTATTTTGCTGATCGCGGCGCTGGGGGGCATTATTATGCATTGCCTGTTAAAGCCCTTTGAGAATAAAAATAACCTTATTTCCTTTGGTCCATATATTGCGTTTTCCGGGCTGGCTATATTAATTGCGCAAATTTCGCAATTTATCATTTAAATAATGCAGTCAAGTTTTTTTTGATGTTTTTTCATTTAGGGAATGAAAGGAAAAATTAAATTCCCCGCTGTATTCTCCTCTCCGCAACAAACTATTTGTTGAAGGTTTTATGAGTGGAGGAAAGTACGGCGTAATAATAAGAAGGTCTTTCGTGAACCAGAAGCGTTCATGATTAATTTATCAGTCAATAACGTTCGTCCATGTTTAATGGAAAAGCATGGGTATTTAATTTCACAAATCGTATTATCAGGATCAAATAATGAAATTTCTGAAGCCTAAATATCTGGCACTCTTCGTTGCAGCGGCTGCAAGCCCGGTGTTCGCAGCAGTGCCCGGTAAAGCAACTATCGCCAGTGGTAATGATAAATTTGCCATTGTCGAAGTTGATCAGTCTGCTTCTGCTTACAACAACCTCGTCAAAGTTCATGATGGCGCCGATGTTAAAGTGCAGTGGGACGTCTGGAGCGGCGCGGCGCCGACTTCAGCGAAAGTGCTGCTCGACGGCAAAACCGTCTGGACCGGCGCAGGCAGCATGTCCGGCACGGCTACGTTTAAAGTGAAGAAAGGCGGTCGCTATCAGGAAACGGTTGAGCTCTGCAATGCCAGCGGCTGCAGCACCAGTGCCAGCAAACTGATTATCGTCGCGGATACCGACGGTAGCCATCTGCTGCCACTCAACACCACCATGCAGGAAAATAACAAAACCCTCTCTAAGCACACCGATAAAGTGGTGGGGGCCTATTTCCCTGAGTGGGGTGTTTACGACCGTAACTTCCCCGTGGACAAAATTCCGGCGGCTAACCTTAACCACATTCTGTATGGCTTCATTCCAATCTGCGGCGGCGACGGCATCAACGACAGCCTGAAAACCATTGAGGGCGGTAACAGCTTCGAAGCGCTTAAGCGCGCCTGTGCGGGCCGTCAGGACTTCCAGGTGGCGATCCACGACCCGTGGGCCGCACTGCAGAAGCCTCAGGCTGGCGTAAGCGGCTGGGACGATCCCTACAAAGGTAACTTCGGCCAGCTGATGGCAATGAAGAAAGCCAACCCGGGCCTGAAAGTGCTGCCTTCTATCGGTGGCTGGACCCTTTCCGATCCGTTCTTCAAAATGCATGACAAAGCGATCCGCGATCGCTTCGTGGCTTCTGTTAAAGATTTCCTGAAAACCTGGAAATTCTTCGACGGTGTGGATATCGACTGGGAATTCCCGGGCGGCGGCGGTCAGAACGAAACGCTGGGAAACCCGCAGCAGGATAAAGAAACCTATACCGCACTGATGCGCGAACTGCGCGCCATGATGAATGAACTGTCAGCCGAAACCGGCCGTACCTTTGAGCTGACCTCAGCAATCGGTTCAGGCAGCGACAAAATTGAAGACGTTGATTACACCACTGCCCAGCAGTATATGGATCACATCTTCCTGATGAGCTACGACTTCTACGGCGGCTGGAGCAACACCGAGCTGGGTCACCAGGCGGCACTGCGTGCGCCGGCGAACAAACCGGATACTAATTACACCACCGAAAACGGCGTGAATGCACTGCTCGCGCAGGGTGTACAGCCAGGCAAAATTGTCGTGGGGACGGCCATGTATGGTCGCGGCTGGACCGGCGTTCACGGTTACAGCAATAACAACCCGTTCACCGGCACGGCAACGGGCATGGTGAAAGGGACCTGGGAACCGGGCGTGGTTGACTATCGTCAGATCGTTAACGAGTACAAAGGCAAAGCGGGCTGGGAATACAACTATGATGCTACCGCTGAAGCGCCGTATCTGTTTAACAAAACCACCGGCGATCTGATTACCTATGAAGATGCGCGTTCCGCAACGGCGAAAGGTCAGTATGTGCTCGCGAAAAACCTGGGCGGTCTGTTTGCCTGGTCTATCGACTCCGATACCGGAGACATTCTGAACGCGATGAATGAAAGCCTGACAGGCGGTGGCGCTGCGCCGGTTGATCCGGTAGTGACCAACCATGCGCCTGTGGCGACTGCCGCTGACCAGAGCGTAACCGGTCCGGCGACGGTGACCCTGGATGGCTCGGCTTCCACCGATCCGGATGGCGATGCCATCACCTACAAGTGGACGCAGATCTCTGGCCCGTCGGTGACTATCACCAACAGCACCAAAGCGAAAGCAACCTTCAACGTTGCCGCTGTCACCAGTAACCAGACTCTGGCGTTCCGCCTGACGGTTACTGACGCGAAAGGGTTGAGCAGTACTGCTGACGTCCAGGTCGTGAACAAAGCGCCGAAAGCAAACCAGGCACCGGTTGTGAACCAGATGGAAGCCGTGACGCTGGAAGCGGGCCAGATCTACTCTCTGCACGCTCAGGCTAACGATCCTGATGGCGACGCGCTGACCTACTCCTGGAGCGTTCCTGCGAATATGCAGGCGACAGGCGCAGACACCGCGAACCTGAACATCACCGCACCGGACGTGGACACGGAATCAACTTACACGCTGACCGTGGTGGTAAGCGATGGCAAGTCCAGCGTACAGACTAACGTACAGGTGACGGTAACGCCTAAAGCAGCGGAAACGCCGTCTGACGAAGGAAATACCCCATCCGATGAAGGCAACACGCCGTCTGACGAAGGTTCTGCCACCAATAGCTGCGATAAGCCTGTTGACGTCAACGCCAGTAAATATGCTGCCTGGAGCGCAAGCAAGGTTTACAACGCGGGGAATACCGTCAGCTTCGACAACCTGGTCTGGAAAGCAAAATACTGGACTCAGGGCAACCAGCCGGGCTTCGGTGTGGATGCATGGGAGCTGGTAAGTCAGGTGAAATTCAACTGGCGCTCCGACGTGGTTTATAACGGCGGCGACACCACTACCTACAACGGTTACACCTACACCGCGAAATGGTGGACGAAGGGTGATAAACCAGGTAGCAGCGATGTATGGGTGAAAAAAGGCCCGGCGACTGACTGCCAGTAAGCCACTGCTATAACGATGCGGGTAAGAAATTTGCCCGCTATTACGGTCCACGTCCCGAGACGGACGTGGGCCGTAAATCAGGAAAAGAGTAATAACCGCGTAAGGAGACAATGAAAAAGAGCTGGACTGAAAATGAAAACGTTATTTTTATTGTTGCTGGTAATAAGCCATAGCGTCTTTGCCAACTGCTGGGATAAAGCCGCCAGTTATTATCATGTGGATCCTTATCTGTTATATGCCATTGCTAATGTTGAATCGGGAATGAATCCCAATGCGATTGGACTGAATCATGATGGCACGCGTGATGTCGGACTAATGCAGATTAACAGCTCACATTTTTCCGAGCTGGAGCGCAAAGGCATTAATGAATACCGGTTAATTACCGAGCCCTGCACCTCGATTATGGTTGGCGCATCGATATTATCCGGAATGATTAAAATTTATGGTTATAACTGGGAGGCGGTCGGCGCCTATAACGCGGGTCTGAAAAAAGAGAATTTCGCGCAGCGAATGGTCTATGCCCGCAAGGTCTGGAATAAATATCAGAAGTTAAAACGTAGCACCCGCAACCGTTATTATTATTGATTTTTGTTTTTTGAAGAGTACCGACTGGTGTTCTTCATAAAACGAAACTGCTCCCGGGTTTATTTATTAAATGATTAATAAATAAACCGCGAAAAAATTAACTTTTATTGACCCTTAATATAATTAAGAGGACTATTGACATGAACAAAAGGACATTACTCAGTGTTCTTATCGCGGGCGCATGCGTTGCACCCTTTATGGCTCAGGCAACCCTGCTGCAGGCCAGCAGCGAACCTTACACCGTTAAGGCCAGCGATCTGCAGAAGAAAGAGCAGGAGTTGACCAACTTCCCGCTTATGGCTTCAGTGAAGTCAACCATCCGCACGCTGGACAACAGCCTGGTGGAACAAATTGAGCCGGGGAAATCGACAAACCCGGAAAACGTCAAGCGCGTGGAAGGGATTATCAAGGCCAGCGACTGGGATTACCTCTTCCCACTACGTGCGCCGGAATATACTTACAGCAACTTCCTGAAAGCGGTCGGTAAATTCCCGGCACTGTGCCAGACCTATACCGATGGTCGTAACAGCGATGCCATCTGCCGTAAGTCTCTGGCAACCATGTTTGCGCACTTCGCGCAGGAAACCGGCGGCCACGAGTCGTGGCGTCCGGAAGCCGAGTGGCGACAGGCGCTGGTCTACGTGCGTGAGATGGGCTGGAGCGAAGGTCAGAAGGGCGGCTACAACGGTGAATGTAACCCGGATGTCTGGCAGGGCCAGACCTGGCCGTGCGGTAAAGACAAAGATGGCGATTTCGTTAGCTACTTTGGTCGCGGTGCGAAACAGCTCTCCTATAACTACAACTACGGCCCGTTCTCTGAAGCGATGTACGGCGACGTCCGTGTACTGCTGGACAAACCTGAGCTGGTGGCGGACACCTGGCTGAACCTTGCTTCCGCGATCTTCTTCTTCGCCTACCCGCAGCCGCCAAAACCGAGCATGCTGCAGGTTATCGACGGCACATGGCAGCCGAACGATCACGATAAGGCGAATGGTCTGGTACCAGGCTTCGGCGTGACCACGCAGATCATCAACGGCGGCGTGGAGTGTGGCGGCCCGACTGAGATCGCCCAGTCTCAAAACCGTATCAAATATTACAAAGAGTTCGCCAACTACCTGAAAGTACCAGTTCCTTCTAACGAAGTGCTGGGCTGCGCCAACATGAAACAGTTCGACGAAGGCGGTGCCGGCGCGCTGAAGATCTACTGGGAACAGGACTGGGGATGGAGCGCGGATACTCCGTCAGGCCAGACCTACTCTTGCCAGCTGGTGGGTTACCAGACGCCATTCAGCGCCTTTAAAGAGGGGGACTACACCAAATGCGTGAAGCATTACTTCAATGTGAACGTGGTGGGTGAAGACGGGACTTCCGACGGCGGCAGCGTCACGCCAACCCCGACGCCAACACCGACCCCTGTCGACCCAACGGACGAAGGCAACACCACGCCGGTGCCAGACGATAATACGCCAGCGCCTGTAAACCATGCGCCGGTAGCAAAAATCTCCGGCCCGGTGGGGGCGGTTGAAGCGGGTAAATCTGTTTCTCTGAACGCGTCTGGCTCGACTGACGAAGACGGTAACCACCTGACTTATACCTGGACGGCTCCGAACGGCCAGACCGTAAGCGGCGAAGATAAAGCGATTATTACCTTCAATGCGCCAGACGTGGCAGCGGCGACGCAGTATCAGATCAACCTTACCGTCAGTGACGGCGAGCTGAGCAGCAGCACCAGCTATACGCTGAACGTACAGCCTAAACAGGCCAGCGGCGGCCAGACCGGGACTTACCCAACCTGGACGTCCAAAACCAAATGGAAAGCAGGCGATATCGTTAACAACCGCGGCCAGCTGTTCCAGTGCAAACCTTACCCGTACAGCGGCTGGTGCAATAACGCGCCATCCTACTACGAGCCTGGTAAAGGGATTGCATGGCAGGACGCGTGGACTGCGCTGTAATCAGCAAAATGACAAACGGCAACCTTCGGGTTGCCGCTTTTTTCATCGTAAAAATGTCGGGCCCGATCTATCGAGGAAGCTTCCCGTGATCCCGCAGCCACGCCGCGGTGCGCATAATCCCTTCATCCAGCGTC
The DNA here is from genome assembly GCF_027947695.1 of Enterobacter sp. PI-10. Classification (NCBI taxonomy): domain Bacteria; kingdom Pseudomonadati; phylum Pseudomonadota; class Gammaproteobacteria; order Enterobacterales; family Enterobacteriaceae; genus Enterobacter; species Enterobacter sp. PI-10. Next base: position 630,921 of record NZ_JAJNOG010000001.1, read on the forward strand.
ACAACCGGTTTATAACCCAGTTCACTCTCCGCTCGCGAAATATCCAGCGTGAAGTCAAAGTTAAGTTTAGAGACGCCGTAATGCGTCAGCGCAGGCTCTTTGGCTGATTTACTGCCAAAGCGCTCCATGCTGCGGGCAATCATATCCAGCATTGGATAGGGAACAGAACGGATACGGCAGTCGATCTGCAGCTCGTCAATTAAGCGCTGCACAATGCTGCGCAGCGTGCACGGTTCGCCGTTGGTGATGTTGTAGGCGCGACCGGAGATAAGCTTATCGCAGTCCGGCTGGCTGGCCAGCCACATGGCGTGAACGGCATTTTCGTAATAGGTCATATCGACCAGCGCATCGCCGCCGCGCGGCAGCAGCACGCTGCCGTAGTGGTGCATCATCTGCGCCAGGCGCGGAATAAACACCTTGTCGTGCGGCCCGAACAGGCTCTGCGGACGCAGGACCGTAAAGCGGGTATGCGGGTTTGATTGCGCCAGCAGGTCGATGACCTCTTCGCTGGCCGCCTTGCTGCGGGCAAACTCGCAGGCAAAGCGAGCAGGGCGGAAATCTTCCTGCACGTCACGATGGTGGTGATAGTCGAAATAGAGTGACGGTGACGAGATATGAATAAAGTTACGCACGCCCCAGGCAACGGCCCATTCACCCAGACGGCGGGTAGCCCGCACGTTGGCGAGATCGAAGGCTTCCTGGGTTCCCCACGGGGAGGTAAAACTGGAGCAGTGCCACAGCGTGTCGATACCGGCGAGCATCACTTTCGCCTGCGAGGAGACCAGCTCCGTCAGGTCGGCATGGACGAACTCTGCGCCCATTTTTTGCAGCAGTTTTCCCATCGCTTCGTTGCGACCGGTAGCCCTGACGCTGATGCCCTTGTTGCGCAGAAATTCGACCGCATTTCGGCCTAAGCCGCTGGTCGCCCCGGTAACCAGTACCTTCATATCAATCCACTGTGTTGAAAAGAATTTCGTGCGCATTCTTTCGTGAATTACGGCGCTATGCAATGGGAAAGGTGAAAGAAAGAGAGTTTTATTTAGATCTTTTCCGTCTTTTGTTCTGCCAGTTGCGCAATGCGTTTCGCCATCCCACGGAAGATAAACAGGTGGGCAGGGATCATCAACAACCAGTAGAACAGACCCGGCATTCCGTGCGGATGCCACCAGGCGCGCACGTCCAGTTCACGATAATCCCCTTTGTCTTTCAGGGTAAAGCAGAGTCGACCCAGCCCCGGGGCTTTCATGCCGAACAGCAGCGCCAGCTGTTTTTCCGGCTCGACGATGATCACCTTCCAGCTATCTACCGTGTCACCCACCGCAAGATACGGGTTTGCCGGGCGGCCTTTTTCCAGCCGGTGGCCCACCAGCAGGTCCATCGCCCCGCGCGTTTGCCAGAGGATATTACCGAAGAAATACCGTTCTTTGCCGCCAATCTGGTTCACCACTTCCCACAGCGCGGCCAGGCTGGCGTGGGTTTTCACCGTGCAGCCCGCCTGTTTCGGGTAATAGCCGTACTCCGGGCGCCAGCGGGCAAACGCCTGAGCGTCGTAACCCCAGTCGCTGGAGTTCACCAGCTGTTCTTCTTCTTTCAGCGTCTTGCGCACGGCATCGTCAAAGCGGATCAGCTCCTGGGGAATTAAGGCGCGCAGCTCGCGATCGTCCGCCAGTAAATCGTGCTTCAGCCCCTGGATAAGCGCTTTGGCGGTCGTCGGCGGCACGGAGGTGATCACATTCAAAAACCACACCGAAATCCAGCGGGTCGGGAAGGGGATGGGGATCAGCCAGCGGCGGCGTCCGCTGACGTGCATGAAATGTTCGAACTGCTCCTGATAGCTCAGCACTTCCGGGCCTGCCGCCTCCAGCACGCGGTGTTGCTCCGCCGGGCGATCCAGCAGGGCTATCAGATAATGCAGCAGGTTCTCCAGCGCAATCGGCGTGGTGCGCGAACGCACCCAGCGCGGCGGCGTGAGTACCGGCAGGTTGTAGACCATATCGCGCATCACTTCGAAGGCGGCGGAGCCTGCGCCAACGATGATCCCGGCGCGCAGTTCGGTGACGGGAATATTGGCGCCGCGCAGGGTCTCAGCCGTCAGCTGGCGGGCACGCAGATGATCGGATTGCTCATGCTCGGGTGCCTGAAGCGAGCTTAAAAAAATCACCTGCTTAACCGGGGTTTGCAGCAGCGCATCGCGGACGTTCATCGCCACCTGTCGCTCGTGGGCGATGAAATCCCCGCCTTCGCCCATGCTGTGCACCAGGTAGTAAAGCGTATCGACCCCTTCCAGCAGGGCGGGAAGTTCCTTCGGCCAGTTGAGGTCAACGCTGTGGCAGGTAACGCCAGGCAAACCGAGTTTTTGCAGGCGTTCGGTGTTGCGTGCCGCAGCCAGCACCTGGTGTCCCTGCTGGCTTAACGCCGCGGTGAGATGCTGACCGATATACCCGCTGGCGCCGAGCACCAGAATGCGTTGCGGCACGTGATGCTCCTTATCGCTGTAAAAACGCCTGCCAGTGTTTCACCACGTCCGCCAGCTGTTCGCGGCTCACGTCGAGATGCATGACCAGGCGCACGACAGCTGAGGCGTTGATCAGCACGCCACGTGATTTCATAAATTCGCCAAGCGCAGCGGCGCGATCCTCGCCCACGCGGACGAACAGCATGTTGGTGTCGTGGCGCATCACGTCGGCGCCAATCTCGCGCAGCTGCGCCGCCATCCACGCGGCGTTGTCGTGATCGTCCTTCAGACGCGCCACGTTGTTTTTCAGGGCATACAGCCCGGCAGCCGCCAGAATACCCGCCTGACGCATCCCGCCGCCGGTCATTTTGCGCCAGCGGTTGGCGCGCTTGATGTAGTCCGTATTGCCAACCAGCAGTGAACCTACAGGCGTGCCCAGTCCTTTTGACAGGCAGATGGTGAACGAGTCGCAGTATTGCGTAATCTCTTTCAGCTCGCAGCCATACTCCACTACGGCGTTAAAGATACGTGCGCCGTCCACGTGCAGGCCGAGTTTACGCTCGCGGGTAAATTCCCACGCCGCCTTCAGGTACTCGCGCGGCAGCACTTTGCCGTTGTGGGTGTTTTCGAGGCTGAGCAACTTGGTACGGGCGAAATGAATATCGTCGGCTTTGATTTTCGCCGCGACTTTATCGAGCGGCAGGGAGCCGTCCGGCGCGGCGTCAATCGGCTGCGGCTGAATGCTGCCGAGCACGGCCGCACCGCCGGCTTCGTAGAGATAGTTATGCGCGCCCTGGCCGACGATATACTCTTCACCTCGCTCGCAGTGGCTGAGCAGCGCGACCAGGTTCGCCTGTGTGCCTGTTGGCATAAACAGGGCGGCCTCCTTGCCGCTCAGTTCTGCCGCATAGCGCTGCAGTTCGTTTACCGTCGGATCGTCACCGTAGACGTCGTCCCCGACCGGAGCGGCCATCATCTCTTCGAGCATCGCCCGACTCGGGCGGGTAACGGTATCACTGCGTAAATCAATCATTTCACATCCCTTTAATTTAAGAGGTCATGCGAAATGTTTTACCTGAGCCAGTTGGTTTTTGCCAGTTCGATCACCTCGTCGCCTCGGCCGCTGATGATTGCGCGCAGCATGTACAGGCTAAAGCCTTTGGCCTGCTCAAGCTTGATCTGCGGCGGGATCGCCAGCTCTTCTTTGGCGACGACGACATCCACCAGCACCGGGCCGTCGATGGAGAAGGCGCGCTGCAGGGCTTCATCCACCTCGGAGGCTTTCTCCACGCGAATACCGGTGATGCCGCAGGCCTCGGCGATGCGCGCGAAGTTGGTGTCGTGCAGCTCGGTACCGTCCGTGAGATAGCCTCCGGCCTTCATTTCCATCGCCACGAAGCCCAGCACGCTGTTGTTAAACACCACGATTTTTAGCGGGAGCTTCATCTGTACTACCGACAGGAAATCCCCCATCAGCATGCTGAACCCGCCGTCGCCGCACATCGCCACCACCTGACGCTCCGGCGCCGTGGCTTTTGCGCCCAGCGCCTGCGGCATGGCGTTGGCCATCGAGCCGTGGTTAAACGAGCCGAGCAGGCGACGTTTGCCGTTCATCTTCAGATAGCGTGCCGCCCAGACGGTTGGTGTGCCCACGTCGCAGGTAAAAATGGCGTCTTCGTCCGCGAAATGACTGATCTGCTGCGCCAGGTACTGCGGGTGAATGGCTTTGTCGCTCGGTTTGGCGAGATCGTCCAGCCCCTTGCGGGCATCGCGATAGTCGCTTAGCGCCTTATCAAGGAACTTGCGATCGGTTTTCTCTTCCAGCAGCGGCAGCAGGGCGGAAAGGGTGGATTTGATATCGCCCACCAGCGCCATATCGACCTTGCTGTGCGCGCCGATACTGGCAGGGTTGATATCAATCTGAATGATTTTGGCATCCGTCGGGTAGAACGCGCGATACGGGAACTGGGTACCAAGCAGGATCAGCGTGTCGGCGTTCATCATGGTGTGGAAGCCTGAAGAAAAACCGATCAGTCCGGTCATGCCAACATCGTAGGGGTTGTCGTACTCGACGTGCTCTTTGCCGCGCAGGGCGTGGACAATCGGCGCTTTCAGCTTACCGGCAAATTCCAGCAGCTCCTTGTGCGCGCCAGCGCAGCCGCTGCCGCACATCAGGGCGATATTGCTGGAGTAACGCAGCAGCTGCGCCAGCTTTTTCAGCTCCTCTTCTGCTGGCGTGACGACGGGCTGCGGGGCGTGATACCAGTGGGTGCTTGCCCCTTCTGGCGCAGCCTTGAGGGCCACATCGCCCGGAATAACGACCACAGAAACGCCGCGATTCAGCACGGCTTTACGCATGGCGATCGCCAGCACCTGAGGGATCTGCTCCGGGGATGAAACCAGCTCGCAATAATGGCTGCATTCACGGAACAGCTCCTGCGGATGCGTCTCCTGAAAATAGCCGCTGCCGATTTCGGACGAGGGGATGTGGGCGGCAATCGCCAGCACCGGCACGTGATTGCGGTGGCAGTCGAAGAGGCCGTTGATCAGGTGCAGGTTACCCGGCCCGCAGGATCCGGCGCAGACGGCCAGTTCACCCGTAAGCTGCGCTTCAGCGCCTGCGGCGAAGGCGGCAACCTCTTCATGGCGGGTCGGCATCCATTCGATGGACTTCATCTTGTTGAGGCTGTCGCTGAGTCCGTTCAGGGAGTCGCCGGTGACGCCCCAGATACGTTTTACGCCAGCCTGTTCGAGCGTTTTTGCTATATATGCAGCCACGGTTTGTTTCATGGTTGTCCGTCTCCTTTTTGTGATAACGCTTACAAGCTTAGAAGAAAGTCTCCGTATTGCCCGTCGCATCCCCACAATTAAAAGGTGCTTTTCACGCGCAATTATTCGGCATAATCTGGGAGTGTCTCAGTTAAAACAGGAATAATTTCAAATGGTTAAATCATTGTTAATTGCTGTTAACGAAAAGCTATCGTGCGACGATCTTGGCAAACTCTTGTTACGACTTGCCGTCGGCGGGCTGATGCTTTTTCATGGTTTGCACAAGCTTTTTGGCGGCGTGGGGTTTATCAGCGGCATGCTGGTGGAAAAAGGGCTGCCGGGATTTATCGCCTACGGCGTGTTGGTTGGCGAAGTCGTGGCGCCGATCCTGATTATTGTCGGGCTGTTTACGCGCCCGGCCGCGCTGGTGCTGGCGTTTACGATGATTGTGGCGTGGCTGATGGTGGGAATGGGTGAAACGTTCGCCCTTGATAAGGTTGGGGCATGGGCGATTGAAAGCCTGGTGTACTTCTTTATCGGCTCGCTGGCTGTGGCGTTTTTAGGGGCAGGGCGGTTTGCGCTGGGTAAAGCGCCCGCGTGGCGGTAAAATTGCAGGTCGGGTAAACGCAGTACCGCCCGGCAAAAAAGCCCGGTGGCGCTGACGCTTACCGGGCCTACTAACGTTTATCGTTTATGCGAGGACCAAATCCCCCTGCGGATGGCACGAGCACGCCAGCACGTAACCCTCGGCAATTTCCGCGTCGGACAGCGTCATGGTGCTGGTGACGGTGTACTCACCGGAAACCACTTTGGTTTTACAGCAGCCACACACGCCAGCACGACAGGCAGCCGCTACCGGCACCTTGTTGCTTTCCAGCGCCTCCAGCAGCGTGGTCCCCACGCGGCCAAAGAAGGTCTGGGCAGGCTGCAGTTTGGTGAACCTAACGCCGCTGTTTGCCGCTTCCGCCACCGGCGTGAAGAACTGCTCTTTGAAGAAGCGGGTTACGCCAAGCGCTTTCACTTCTTCTTCCACGATAGCCATGTACGGCGCCGGGCCGCAGGTCATCACCGTTCGGTTCGCAACATCCGGCACGCTTTGCAGCAGCTCGCGGCTCAGGCGACCGGGCACAAAACCGTGGGTCGCGTTGTGCTCAGCCACCAGCGTCACCGGGTATTCACGCCACTCCTCGGCAAAAATCACATCTTCCGGGGAACGGACGCTGAAGATCGTCTGCACGTCGGCCTGGGGGCGGTTCTTCGCCAGCCAGCGGCGCATTGACATAATCGGCGTTACGCCACAGCCCGCCGCCAGCAGCAGGAATTTATCGTCAGCTTTGTCGTCACAGGTGAATTCCCCCTGCGCGTCGGACAGCCAGATGTAATCCCCGCGCTTCACGTCCTGCGTCAGCCACTGGGAGCCCGCGCCGTCGTCAATGCGGCGGACGGTGAGCGTAATGTATTCGCTCACGCCCGGCGTCGAGGAGATCGTGTAGGCGCGCAGGGTGTCCGCCGAATTGCGAATGCTGACCAGCGCATACTGGCCTGCACGATATGGATAGTAGTCATGGCACAGCAGCGACAGCGTCCACACATCCGGCGTCTCCTGACGGATGTGATGAACCTGCATCCGCCACGGGCATTGTGAGGTTGGCATGGTCATGAATAACTCCTTACGCGCTCAGCAGCTGTTTCATATCGTCTTCAACGTTGGTCACGGAACGCAGGCCGAATTTCTCGTTCAGCACGGCCAGCAGGTCCGGCGTCAGGAAGCCTGGCGCGGTCGGTCCGGTCACGATGTTGGTGACGCCAAGAGAGAGCAGGGTCAGCAGGATGACAATCGCTTTCTGCTCAAACCACGAGAGCACCAGCGACAGCGGCAGGTCGTTCACGCCGCAGCCCAGTTTCTCCGCCAGGGTGACCGCCAGAATGATGGCCGAGTAAGCATCGTTACACTGGCCCGCATCGATCAGGCGCGGCAGGCCTTCGATATCGCCGAAGTCCAGCTTGTTGAATCGGTATTTGCCGCACGCCAGGGTCAGGATCAGGCAGTCTTCCGGCACGCGGGTGGCGAAATCGGTGAAGTAGTTACGCTCGCCGCGCGCGCCGTCGCAGCCGCCGACGAGGAAGATGTGGCGCAGCTTTTCACGGCTGACGAGGTCAATCAGCGAATCGGCGGCACCCAGCAGGGTTTCACGACCGAAGCCGACGGTAATAAGGTGCGGAATTTCGCTGTACGGGAAGCCCGCCATCTGCTGCGCCTGGGCGATAACCGGACCGAAATCGTCACCTTCAAGATGGCTCACGCCCGGCCAGCCGACGATGCTGCGGGTCCAGATGCGGTCATCGTACGCGCCGACGGTCGGGTCGATGATGCAGTTAGAGGTCATCACGATAGGGCCAGGGAAGCGGGCGAACTCCACCTGCTGGTTCTGCCAGCCGCTGCCGTAGTTACCGATGAGATGCTTAAATTTACGCAGCTCCGGGTAGCCGTGCGCGGGCAGCATTTCACCGTGGGTATAAACGTTAACGCCGGTGCCTTCGGTTTGCTTCAGCAGGTTGTAGAGATCTTTCAGGTCGTGACCGGAAATCAGGATGCACTTGCCTTCGGTAGCCTTGACGTTGACCTGCGTTGGCGTCGGGTGGCCGTAGGTGCTGGTTTCACCGGCGTCCAGAATGCTCATCACCCTGAAGTTCATCTGGCCGATTTCCATTGAGCACTCAAGCAGGGCATTCATATCGGCAGGCCAGGTGCCCAGCCACGCCATGATTTTGTGGTACTGCGCATAAATCTCATTGTCGTACTGACCCAGAACGTGCGCGTGCTCCATATACGCCGCAGCGCCTTTCAGGCCGTACAGGCACAGCAGGCGCAGGCCGAGAATGTTTTCCCCAATCGCCGCTTTGTCTTTGTTCGGGGTGAATTCTGCCGCCTGGCGCTGGAGGTCGCCCAAATCGTTACTGACCAACTGAAGTTCTGACATCGGGTTTTCCACGCGGGCGCTGGCATCCGCCTTCAGGCACTGTGCCTTCAGCGCTTCACGCAGGGCAATCGCTTCGCGGGCGTAGCCGACAATGCGCGGAGAGTCGAAGTTAACGTTGGTCAGCGTGGAGAAAAACGCGCGCGGGGCGAAGCTGTCGACGTAGTGGTCGACTATGCCGTATTCGCGGGCTTTGAACGCCCAGGCGGAAAGGCCTTGCAGAGCCGCAATCAGCAGGTCCTGCAGGTCAGATGTTTCTGCGGTTTTGCCGCACATACCCTGTGCGTAGGAGCAGCCGTTGCCTGCCGGGGTACGGATGGTTTGTTCACATTGCACACAAAACATAATCACACCTGTTAAAGTTATATTTGATATACATGTTTAAGGTTATGCTCGTGCCTGAACGGTGGAAAGGGCTTTCTGCTACAAAATAGAGGGAGATTGATTTAGCGCAATTTTGGCGGCAGGAAACCTACCGCCAAAGAAGTATCAGGCTGAGAAAAAGGCCATCAGAACCGGAACCAGCAGGCTTAAAATGAAGCCGTGAACGATAGCCGCGGGCACCATTTCCAGCCCCCCGGAGCGTTGTAATACCGGCAGGGTAAAGTCCATCGACGTCGCACCGCACAGGCCCAGCGCGGTAGAACGACTGCGGCGAACCAGGCTCGGGATCAGCATGATGGCGATCAGCTCTCGCGCCAGATCGTTAAAGAAGGCGGCGCTGCCGATCACCGGGCCGAATGATTCAGTAAGCAGAATACCGGAGAGGGAGTACCAGCCAAAACCTGACGCCATCGCCAGGCCGGTTTTCAGCGGTAGATCGAGAATAAAGGCGTTAATGACGCCCGCCACCATGGAACTGGCAACAACAATGACGGCAACCATCATTCCCCGACGGTTCAGGACAATTTGCCTCAGGGTCATGCCATTATTTCGCAGCTGAATACCAATCAGGAACAGCAGGAAGATCAGCGTATATTCGCTGGCCTCAGTTGCGTGCTGCAAAAAAGCCCAACCGGTCAGCCCAAGAAGAAAACCGAGCACCACGACGCCGCATAATTTTAATGATTCAAGCGCCATTGCAATTCGTGAAGGAAGCTTTTCCTGATGATGGTGATTTTTCCATGGAATAGTGCGTTCCAGCCACAGCAGCGCGGCAATATTGCACAGCAAAATAACGACTACGGTGACGACAGAATAATGGAGAATTGAGAGTAAATTCGCTGACAGGTTGTCCAGAAATGCCAGGCTAATCCCCATAAAGAAAAGAATCACGTAGACAATCCAGCTCAGGAATCGATTAATGAGCCTTAATGCGGATTCACGATGGAGCGGAATAAGATAGCCCACGATCAAGGGCAACAAAATGATGAGGAGTCCTGAAAACATGAACAGCCGGTCCTTTTTGAGTATCGGTTAAGCGCCAGTGACACTACCCAATAAAGGCTGTTCAGTAAAGCGACAAAAGAAAGCCGGGTAGCGGCTACGCCTTACCCGGCCTACAAGTGCACTCTCACGTAGGTCGGGTAAGCGTTAGCGCCACCCGACACCGCGAGCAATTAATCGCGTTTTTCCAGCAGGGTGCGGTACAGCACGCCGCCCAGGATACCGCCGATAATTGGCATCACCCAGAACAGCCACAGCTGCTCGAGCGCCCAGCCGCCCTGGAAGATGGCGACGGCGGTACTGCGTGCCGGGTTAACGGAGGTGTTGGTGACCGGAATAGAAATCAGGTGGATAAGCGTCAGCGCCAGACCAATGGCAATCGGGGCAAAACCAGCTGGCGCATGTTTGTCGGTTGCGCCGTGGATCACCAGCAGGAAGCCGGCGGTCAGCACAATTTCAATCACGATGGCAGACAACATGGAGTAGCCGCCCGGAGAATGCTCGCCGAACCCGTTAGAGGCAAAGCCGCTGGCCGCCGCGTCGAACCCGGCTTTACCGCTGGCAATCACGTACAGAACGCCAGCCGCAATAATACCGCCAACCACCTGCGCCACAATATAACCAATTACCTCTTTCGCCGGAAAACGACCGCCGGCCCATAAACCTAATGTCACGGCCGGGTTAAAGTGACCGCCGGAAATATGCCCGACGGCAAACGCCATGGTTAATACGGTTAAACCAAAAGCCAGCGCGACGCCGACAAAACCAATGCCTAATTCCGGGAATGCTGCTGCCAGAACGGCACTACCGCAGCCACCAAATACCAGCCAGAATGTACCAAAGCATTCTGCTGCCAATTTTCTAAACATAACCACCTCAAAAATTTTCCGCACGCTTTCCCGCGCGCGGGATATATCGCCATAAAGGGATGACGACTCGAAGAGCCCGTATTTTAGAAACCAACAACATCCCTTCGCTACTTAAATAAATTCGATTAATTTGATTTAAGGCAATGTGATGTCAATCCTTGTTCAAATCAGCGGTAAATAGAGCATAGACCAATTCTTGTAAGGGTGAATGTTATGCTGTCGTGACAGAGCACCTCCCGCTATACTGCTGATAACTTGAAGGAAAAAGTGATCATTTGTCGGGGGATTTATGCTTCTCGAACGTGTGGAAATTGTCGGGTTTCGCGGTATTAACCGCCTGTCACTGCAGCTGGAGCAAAACAACGTCCTGATCGGCGAGAACGCGTGGGGCAAGTCCAGCCTGCTGGATGCATTGACGCTACTGCTTTCGCCCGAGGACGATCTGTATCACTTTGTTCGCGACGATTTCTGGTTTCCCCCCGGCGACGTGACGGGGCGCGAGAAGCACCTGCACATCATCCTGACGTTCCGCGAATCCGAGCCCGGACGTCACCGCGTGCGTCGCTTCCGCCCGCTGTCACCCTGTTGGGTGCCGTGCGATGACGGTTTTCAACGGATTTTCTACCGGCTGGAAGGTGAGATGGCGGAGAACGAGGGGGTACTCACCCTGCGTGATTTTCTCGATGAGAAAGCTAACCCCATCCCGCTGGACAATATCGACGATCTGGCCCGTCACCTGATCCGTCTGACGCCGGTGTTACGCCTGCGCGATGCGCGTTTTATGCGGCGTATTCGTAACGGTACCGTACCCAATATGCCGGAAGTGGAAGTCACCGCCCGCGAGCTGGATTTTCTGGCAAGAGAGCTGGTGTCGCGTCCGCAGAACCTTACTGATGGCCAAATTCGTCAGGGGTTGTCCGCAATGGTACAGCTTCTGGAGCACTATTTTTCCGAGCAGGGAACCTCTGAGTCGCGCCATCGTCTGATGCGCCGCCGCTCTCATGATGAGCAGCGAAGCTGGCGTTATCTCGACATCATTAACCGGATGATCGACCGGCCCGGAGGTCGTACCCATCGGGTGATTCTGCTGGGGCTGTTTTCAACGCTTCTGCAGGCCAAAGGCACCGTTCGTCTTGACCGGGATGCCCGACCGCTGCTGCTGGTGGAAGACCCGGAAACGCGCCTCCATCCCATCATGCTCTCCGTGGCATGGCATCTGCTGAATCTGCTGCCGCTCCAGCGTATTACGACCACCAATTCCGGGGAGCTATTATCGCTGACGCCGGTAGAACACGTCTGTCGCCTGGTGCGTGAATCCTCCCGCGTCTCCGCTTTCCGGCTTGGGCCGGGCGGTTTGAATGCGGAAGACGGGCGGCGCATCGCTTTCCATATTCGCTTTAACCGGGCGTCGTCGCTCTTTGCCCGCTGCTGGCTGCTGGTTGAGGGGGAAACGGAAACCTGGGTCATCAACGAACTGGCGCGCCAGTGCGGCCACCATTTTGATGCGGAAGGCATCAAGGTAATCGAGTTCGCCCAGTCGGGATTAAAGCCGCTGATAAAATTTGCCCGCCGGATGGGGATCGAGTGGCACGTTCTGGTTGACGGCGATGAGGCGGGCAAAAAATATGCCTCGACCGTGCGGAGCCTGCTGAGTAACGAGCGAGAGGAAGAGCGCGACCATTTAACTATGCTGCCCGCCATGGACATGGAACACTTTATGTATCGTCAGGGGTTTGACGACGTATTCCACCGAATTGCCATGGTGCCGGTCGATGTCCCGATGAATATGCGGCGCGTGATCGCCAAAGCTATTCATCGTTCCTCAAAACCGGATTTAGCCATTGAAGTGGCGACGGAGGCGGGGAGGCGGGGCGTGGAGGCGGTACCGACCCTGTTGCGGAAGATGTTCTCCCGCGTGCTGTGGCTGGCTCGCGGGAGAGCGGATTAACGTTGGGTCGCCTGTTTCACCTGCTGAATCAGGCTATCCAGCAGCTCGTAGCGGCGGCGATATTCGGAACGCTTTTTGCTGGCGATCTCTTCCATTGGTTTACGCGGCATGACGAGCGGCAGCATAAAGTTACCGCTGTCCTGCTTTTCACCGCCGATGGAGATCCAGAAACTGTCGTAATCGGCCAACAGTTTCCCCTCTTTTTTCTTGCGGTAGCGCCAGCTGCGGTAAATGTGCGTATCGTTACTGACCGCGACAATTTGCTCTACCGGGAACGCGGCGCCGAGGATCATGGCGGCCTCGACCAGCAGACGTTTCGGGAACAGGCCATGGCAGGCTTTCGTCGCACCCTGGATCAGCTCATGCGGAACATGCGCTTTTGCGCCCTGCAAACCACCAATGAACAGCGTCGATTTTCCCTCAAACTGGCAGAGGGTAAAGGTCATCTCCGCCAGCGCCGTATTTTGACCGTCACAGAAAACGAGGGTGGCTTCTCCCTCTTTATCCATAAACGCATCGGCACACAGACGGACGGTAAATTGCTGTTCATCTTTTCCGGTTAAGGTCAGCAGAGTCACGCCCTGCTTTGAAAGGTAACCACTGGTCAGTTTTGCCGGCAGCTGGCGACACATCATCTGATAGTGCCATGACAGCGATTCCAGCGTACGCTGTCTATCCATATTGACCGTCAACCACGGACGATGAAGGCGGCAGGGCAGTCCCGGCTGAACCTGGAGCATTTGCATCAGGTGCGGATGTTCTGCAAGGTCAGACAGCAGGCGAGCGGTGCTGAGCGGTGTCGCCAGTGAACGCAGCATGAACTTACGTCTGTAGGCGGTTTTTTCCCATGCCAGCCCGGGCGCGATCTCACCGAAAGCCAGTTTTTTGAAGAGCTGCCAGCCGGATTTAGGCTGCGGCAGGTTTGAAAGTGATGTGTCGACGATAGAAGACATGGTAGATCCTGATCCTTTTGGAATATCGCTATTTCAACAGGAGAAATGTCAACGTCTCGTAAACAAATTAGGGCGATTTCAGAGAACAGGGGTTTCGTTGAGGAGTCGTTTAGATAGAATCAACATTTATAATTGCCAGAACATTTATTTGGAATATTTATGAATCTCAAGGGAAAACGCAGAACGCTGTTTCTGCTGCTGGCGGTCGTGGTTTTAGCCGGTGGGTACTGGCTATGGCAGGTGCTGAATGCGCCGGTGCCGCAGTATCAGACACTGATTGTTCGCCCGGGCGAACTGCAGCAAAACGTCCTTGCGACGGGCAAGCTTGACGCTTTGCGCAAGGTTGACGTCGGCGCGCAGGTTAGCGGCCAGCTGAAAACGCTGTCGGTTGAGATTGGCGATAAGGTGAAAAAAGGCCAGCTGCTCGGCGTTATCGACCCTGAACAGGCTGAGAACCAGATCCGCGAGGTGGAAGCCACGCTGATGGAGCTGCGCGCGCAGCGTGCGCAGGCGCTGGCAGAACGTAACCTGGCGCAGGTGACGCTGACCCGACAGCAGGCGCTGGCCAAAACCCAGGCGATTTCGAAGCAGGATTTAGACACGGCCACCACGGAACTGGCGGTGAAACAGGCGCAGATTGGCACGATTGACGCGCAAATAAAGCGCAATCAGGCCTCGCTGGATACGGCGAAAACCAACCTCGACTACACCAAAATCGTTGCGCCGATGGCGGGTGAAGTGACCCAGATCACTACGCTGCAGGGCCAGACGGTGATTGCCGCGCAGCAGGCGCCAAACATTCTGACGCTGGCGGACATGAGCACTATGCTGGTCAAAGCCCAGGTTTCAGAGGCGGATGTTATCCATCTTAAGCCGGGACAGAACGCCTGGTTTACGGTGCTGGGCGATCCGCAGACGCGCTACGAAGGCGTGCTGAAAGACATTCTGCCGACGCCGGAAAAAGTTAACGACGCTATTTTTTACTATGCCCGCTTTGAGGTGCCAAACCCGCAGGGCGTGCTGCGTCTGGACATGACCGCACAGGTGCATATCCAGCTGACCGGCGTGAAGAACGTGCTGACCATTCCGCTCTCCGCGCTCGGCGAATCCGCCGGGGATAGCCGTTATAAAGTGAAAGTGCTGCGCAACGGCGAAACGCGCGAGCGTGAGGTTGTGATAGGCGCGCGCAACGACACCGACGTGGTGGTGGTGAAAGGACTGGAAGAGGGCGAGGAGGTTGTTGTCAGCGAAAGCCTGCCCGGAGCCGCCAAATGACGGCGCTGCTTGAGCTGAAGGACATTCGTCGCAGCTATCCGTCGGGCGACGGCCCGGTGGAGGTGCTGAAGGGCATCTCCCTGCGCGTGGAGGCGGGCGAGATGGTGGCGATTGTCGGGGCATCGGGTTCCGGTAAATCGACGCTGATGAACATTCTCGGCTGTTTGGATAAACCGACCAGCGGCACGTACCGCGTGGCCGGAACGGATGTCTCCACGCTGAACGGTGACGCGCTGGCGAAGCTGCGCCGGGAACATTTCGGCTTTATCTTCCAGCGTTACCATCTGCTTTCTCATCTTAATGCGGCGCAGAACGTTGAAGTTCCGGCGGTCTATGCGGGCGTCGAGCGGAAAAAACGGCTCGAACGCGCGCAGATGCTGCTGACGCGTCTGGGGCTGGCGGAGCGGGTGGAATACCAGCCCTCGCAGCTGTCCGGCGGGCAGCAGCAGCGCGTGAGTATTGCCCGTGCCCTGATGAACGGCGGGCAGGTGATCCTCGCGGATGAGCCGACCGGGGCGCTCGACAGCCATTCCGGCGAAGAGGTGATGGCGATCCTGCACCAGCTTCGCGATCGGGGGCACACCGTCATCATCGTGACCCACGATCCGCAGGTGGCGGCGCAGGCGGAGCGAATCATTGAGATCCATGATGGCGAGCTGGTCAGCAACCCGCCGACGCGTGAGTCCAGGGCTGTGGCGCCGAAAGAAGTGCTTCCGGCATCAACCGGCTGGGGACAGTTTTCCAGCGGCTTTCGTGAAGCGCTGACCATGGCCTGGCTGGCGATGGCGGCCAATAAAATGCGTACCCTGCTGACGATGCTCGGCATCATTATCGGTATCGCCTCGGTGGTGTCGATTGTGGTGGTGGGCGACGCGGCCAAGCAGCTGGTGCTGGCAGATATCCGCGCTATTGGCACCAATACCATTGACGTCTATCCCGGCAAAGACTTCGGGGACGACGAGCCGCAGTATCAGCAGGCGCTGAAATACGACGACCTGGCGGCCATTCAGAAGCAGCCATGGGTCAACTCTGCCACGCCTGCGGTGTCGCAGAACCTGCGCCTGCGCGTGGGCAATGTTGATGTGGCAGCCAGCGCGAACGGCGTGAGCGGAGACTACTTCAACGTCTACGGTATGACCTTCAGCGAAGGCGCCACCTTCAACGCCGAGCAGCTGGCGGGCAGGGCGCAGGTGGTGGTGCTGGACGCGAATTCGCGCAGACAGCTCTTCCCCAATAAAGCCAACGTGGTGGGCGAAGTGATCCTGGTCGGCAACATGCCTGCCACGGTTATCGGCGTGGCGGAAGAGAAGCAGTCGATGTTTGGCAGCAGCAAGATCCTGCGCGTCTGGCTGCCCTATACCACCATCTCCGGGCGGATTATGGGGCAGTCCTGGCTCAACTCCATCACCGTGCGCGTGAAGGAGGGCTACGACAGCGCGCTGGCCGAACAGCAGCTTGAGCGGCTGTTAACCCTGCGCCACGGGAAGAAAGATTTCTTCACCTGGAATATGGACGGCCTCTTGAAAACGGCGGAAAAGACCACACGTACTCTTCAGCTGTTCCTCACGCTGGTGGCGGTGATTTCGCTGGTCGTCGGCGGTATCGGGGTGATGAACATCATGCTGGTGTCGGTAACCGAACGTACCCGGGAGATTGGCATCCGCATGGCGGTCGGGGCCCGGGCCAGCGACGTGCTGCAGCAGTTTTTGATTGAAGCCGTGCTGGTGTGTCTGGTCGGCGGTGCGATGGGGATTGCGCTCTCGATGATGATCGCCTTCGCGCTCCAGCTCTTTTTACCCGGCTGGGAAATTGGCTTCTCGCCGGTGGCCATTATTACCGCATTCTTGTGTTCAACCTTTACCGGCATTTTGTTTGGCTGGTTGCCCGCCCGCAACGCGGCGCGGCTGGATCCGGTGGACGCGCTGGCTCGGGAATAACCCGAAAATAAAAATGCCAGCCGATCGGGCTGGCATTTTGACTGCGGGATGTACACAATAAAACAGAGAGCTATGCAACCGTCTCAGCTTCAATGGGGACGATAAGGCTGGCATGATTGCCTTTTGGTCCCTGGTGAACATCGAACCGGACGGACTGCCCGGCTTTGAGCGTTCTGTAACCATCCATCTGAATGGTGGAATAGTGAGCGAAGATATCCTCGCCGCCGCCTTCGGGGCAGATGAAGCCAAACCCTTTGGCGTTGTTGAACCACTTAACAGTACCCATTTCCATGCTTCGACATCCTTCGTAAATCTTATAAGTTAAGATGGAATGAACCGGTGGTGGAGTGGGGGCTGTTCAAAACCTCGCCATCTCACGCTTGTACAATTTAGAGAAACGAAAGAAGTCGTCAAGCGTTTGGCGCTGGAGATGGGACAATAATCAACCAAAGTTTGAAGCAGTTAACGCTATTGCAACAGTTTGTGACAGACATCGCGGATGACAGTAATAGATGATTGTTATCTAACATCTGAGGTAGATTCAAAGTGGTTATGCATAATGGGTAAGACCAACGATTGGCTGGATTTTGACCAGCTGGCGGAAGACAAAGTGCGCGACGCGCTAAAACCGCCATCTATGTATAAAGTTATGTTAATGAACGATGATTACACGCCGATGGAATTTGTTATTGACGTGCTACAAAAGTTCTTTTCTTATGATGTAGAACGTGCAACGCAACTGATGCTTACCGTTCATTATCGTGGCAAAGCTATCTGCGGCATCTTCACAGCCGAAGTGGCGGAAACCAAAGTGGCGATGGTGAACGACTATGCGAGGGAGAACGAGCATCCGTTGCTGTGTACGCTGGAAAAGGCCTGATAAGGCATAAAATTGGGGGAGGTGCCTATGCTCAATCAAGAACTGGAACTCAGTTTAAACATGGCTTTCGCCAGAGCGCGTGAGCACCGACATGAGTTTATGACCGTCGAGCATTTACTGCTCGCACTGCTTAGCAACCCATCTGCCCGCGAAGCGCTGGAAGCCTGCTCCGTGGATCTGGTGGCGCTACGTCAGGAACTCGAAGCCTTCATCGAACAAACCACACCGGTGCTGCCAGCCAGTGAAGAAGAGCGCGACACGCAGCCGACGCTCAGCTTCCAGCGCGTGCTGCAGCGCGCGGTATTCCACGTCCAGTCTTCCGGGCGTAGCGAAGTGACTGGCGCAAACGTCTTAGTCGCCATCTTCAGCGAGCAGGAGTCACAGGCTGCCTATCTGCTGCGCAAACACGAAGTCAGCCGCCTCGACGTGGTTAACTTTATCTCTCACGGAACGCGCAAAGACGAGCCTAACCAGGCATCGGATTCCAGCAATCAGGTCAATAACAATGAAGAGCAAGCAGGCGGGGAGGATCGTATGGAAAACTTCACCACCAACCTTAACCAGCTTGCTCGCGTTGGCGGTATCGACCCGCTGATTGGTCGCGATAAAGAGCTGGAGCGCGCGATCCAGGTGCTGTGCCGTCGCCGCAAGAACAACCCGCTGCTGGTGGGGGAGTCAGGCGTGGGTAAAACCGCGATTGCCGAAGGGCTTGCCTGGCGCATTGTGCAGGGCGATGTGCCGGAAGTGATTGCCGACTGCACCATCTACTCGCTGGATATCGGCTCGCTGCTGGCGGGCACAAAATACCGCGGTGATTTTGAAAAACGCTTCAAGGCGCTGTTGAAACAGCTGGAGCAGGACACCAACAGCATCCTGTTTATCGATGAAATTCACACCATCATCGGGGCAGGTGCGGCCTCCGGTGGCCAGGTGGATGCCGCGAACCTAATCAAACCGCTGCTCTCCAGCGGCAAGATCCGCGTGATTGGCTCCACGACCTACCAGGAGTTCAGCAACATCTTTGAGAAAGACCGTGCGCTGGCGCGCCGCTTCCAGAAAATCGACGTGACCGAACCGTCCGTCGAGGAAACGGTGCAGATCATCAACGGCCTGAAGCCGAAGTACGAAGCGCACCACGACGTGCGTTATACCGCGAAAGCGGTGCGTGCGGCGGTGGAGCTGGCGGTGAAATACATCAACGACCGTCATCTGCCGGATAAGGCGATTGACGTGATTGATGAGGCCGGGGCGCGTGCGCGCCTGATGCCGGCCAGCAAGCGTAAGAAAACCGTTAACGTGGCGGATATTGAGTCCGTGGTGGCCCGCATCGCGCGTATCCCTGAGAAGAGCGTCTCTCAGAGCGATCGCGACACGCTGCGCACCCTCGGCAATCGCCTGAAAATGCTGGTCTTTGGTCAGGATAAAGCCATTGAGGCCTTAACCGAAGCGATCAAGATGGCCCGTGCCGGACTGGGGCATGAGCACAAGCCTGTCGGTTCCTTCCTGTTTGCCGGCCCGACCGGCGTGGGGAAAACCGAGGTAACGGTTCAGCTTTCCAAAGCGCTGGGTATTGAGCTGCTGCGCTTTGACATGTCCGAGTATATGGAGCGTCACACCGTCAGCCGTTTGATTGGTGCGCCTCCGGGCTACGTGGGCTTTGACCAGGGCGGCCTGCTCACCGACGCGGTGATCAAGCACCCGCACGCGGTACTGCTGCTCGATGAAATCGAGAAAGCGCACCCGGACGTGTTCAACATCCTGCTACAGGTGATGGACAACGGGACGCTGACCGACAACAACGGGCGCAAAGCTGACTTCCGCAACGTGGTGCTGGTAATGACCACTAACGCCGGGGTGCGAGAAACCGAGCGTAAGTCCATCGGCCTGATCCACCAGGATAACAGCACCGATGCGATGGAGGAGATCAAGAAGATCTTCACGCCGGAGTTCCGTAACCGTCTGGACAACATTATCTGGTTCGATCACCTGTCTACCGAGGTGATCCATCAGGTCGTGGATAAGTTCATCGTCGAGCTGCAGGTTCAGCTGGATCAGAAAGGCGTGTCGCTGGAAGTGAGCCAGGAGGCCCGAAACTGGCTGGCCGAGAAAGGCTACGACCGTGCGATGGGCGCCCGTCCAATGGCGCGTGTAATTCAGGACAACCTGAAGAAACCGCTGGCGAACGAGCTGCTGTTTGGCTCGCTGGTGGACGGCGGCCAGGTGACCGTGGCGCTGGATCAGGCGAAGAACGAACTGACGTACGATTTCCAGAGTGCGGCGAAGCACAAGCCGGAAGCGGCTCACTGAGTGAGTGGAAGGCTAATGTTAGAAACCGGGCATTTGCCCGGTTTTTTTATTCCTGCTTTTCTCCCTCTTACAGTGGGAGAGGGCCGGGATGACGGCATCAGGCCGCAGAGGAATTTTGCGAGGCGCTTTCCACTTTTGTTCGACGTTGGTTTCTGGATAAATCCACAGTAATAAAATGGCGGCGAACCTGCAAATCAGATGTCAGAACTTGCATCCTCTAAGTGTATGAATTGACAATCTTACGTGCTCACCTAAACGTATGTTATTGCCTGGAGCCGGTCTAAAAGACGTAAAATACGGGCTCACAGAATCAATTTTTGGTTATAAATACAGCCAAGACCCACTAAATGCTGGCTCACAACCCGGGCTCCATAGTTATGACACTGTAATGACCATGGATGGGCTTTCAGCCAGGCACCAAATGCAGTGCAGGGTGCAAGCGTAATCAAAGCAGGTTCCGCTGTACTTTGCTGTCCGGTTAGTAGGCCAATCATCTTGCATCTCTCGCCATTATCCCAGCGCTCCCATACATTCTTCCACCATCCCATTTTCCAACTGCCAGTCAGGTAAAATGACTTTTCAGAGAGCATGGCGTTTTCAGGCTTTTCAGACACAAACCACAGATTGGTTTTTCCGCGGCGAACCTCTGTTGACCAGGCCGTAATTGCACCGCCACGCAAGACGCACTCATGCGCGAGATAATGATCGGTTACACCCGGGAACCGTCGTTTTAATCGCTGAAAATGACTGTGTATGGTTATGACAGGACGGACTATGCTTCCCCGGTCGTTTCGCTTAAGTTCGGCGCTACCGTACTGAATTTCATCAAACTGACTCCGCGTCAGAAATTGCTTCTCTTGTTCACGAATAAGATCAACATCGCTCGACGGTAATATCGCAGAAGGGTTGGGCTGTGAGCTTTTATAGAGCAACGAATCGCCTGCCTTCCAGTCGCAATAGTTGGTTGTTATTTGAATAATTTTGCCGGAGTCAGCATCGGCACTGATCACAACATACAGTTTTTGCCTCGCAGAATGACCCTGAAACGGTAGAACCATTGTGGTCGTTGACACCCTTGTTAGCGCAGGGAATGAAACATGCAGATCGTGCTCGAACCCGTTAACCGCTTGCGCAAGGACCCTTTGGTTTGTCGTTTCACCAGAATGCACGCCTTGTTCGAGCCGGGAAAGAAGGGTGATATTTTTATCCTGACATTGAGCATTGTCATAGTGTGGAGTAAACACATAGCGGCAGGTACAACATTGAAGGCGTGGGGTTCTGGCTTTTGTGTATCCATAGTGAATGATGCGAGTTGTAAAACAGCGAGGACAACCTTGTCCTGTATTTCCCAATTTTTGTTGCATGAAGTGTCTGAACCACTCGTCACATTCTTTTTTATTAAACAAGGGCGGAAGGCTGCCACATTTATGACATTCAAGAGCAGCGTAGCCGAGACGATAAACAGGAACAACATAATCACTCGCATCAGGTATTCCAAGATTAGGGCATGACCAGCTTTTACAAACATTCAGGTCTATTTTTGGAGCGCATTCCATGCATATCACCAACTGATTCTGTGAGTCGATGATTTTCACGCCTCTCTTTTTTATATGCCGTGAGAAAGTTCACAAAATCTGTTTTTTGCTAATCGATAATGAAACTCTTCTTTTAATTAGAGAGTTGAAATATGAAAAAAACAGTAATCGCAGTTTTATTATTGTCGGGATATGCTTCGCTAAGTCCAGCGCAGGACGTTACCGTCATTTATACTAATGATCTGCATGCCCATGTTGAGCCTTATAAACTCCCCTATGTTGCAGAGGGAAAAAGAGCTGTGGGTGGCTTTGCAAATATTGCAACATACGTTAAGCAAGAAAAGAAAAACAATAAGGCTACTTTTTATTTCGATGCTGGGGATTATTTTACCGGCCCGTATATCAGTAGCCTGACAAAAGGGAAGGCAATCATAGATATTATGAATACAATGTCATTTGATGCTGCGTCTGTCGGCAATCATGAGTTCGATCATGGTTGGGATAATACCCTTATACAGCTCAGTCAGGCTAAATTTCCAATACTGTTAGGGAACGTCTTTTATAAAAATAGTAATGTCCTCTTCTGGAATAATCCTTATACCATTATCGAAAAGGATGGCATTAAAATTGGGGTTATTGGGTTGCACGGCGTGTTTGCATTCGATGATACCGTTTCTTCGTCAATGCGTCAGGGGATTGAAGCGCGTGACGAGGTGAAATATCTCCAGCATTATCTGGATGAACTCCGTGGAAAAGTGGATATTACCGTTGCACTCATGCATGAAGGTTTCCCTGCACGCCAGTCCAGTATCGGCAATACAGACGTGAAGCGCGCCCTTGATAAGGATATTCAGACGGCGAAGCAGGTGAAAGGCCTGGATATTCTGATTACCGGACATGCGCATGTTGGAACAGTGGAGCCGCTCAAAGTAGGCAACACGTTGGTACTTTCGACTGACAGTGGGGGGATTGATATCGGTAAGCTGGTTCTCGATGTGGATCTAAAAACGCATCACCATAAAATAAAAAGTTTCGAACTTAAAACCCTGTATGCCGATGAATGGAAACCCGATCCGGCAACTCAGAGCGTTATTGATACCTGGAATAAAAAACTGTCCGAAACGGTTCGCCAAAAAGTTGGTGAGACGCCTGTTACGCTTACGCGCGCCTATGGTGAGTCATCTTCACTTGGAAATTTATTTACCGATGCAATGCTTGCTGCAGCGCCTGATGCGCAGCTGGCGCTCACTAATTCAGGTGGTCTTCGCGCAGACTTGAATGCCGGTCCGATAACCCTTGGCGATGTTATCAGCGCTTTTCCGTTTCCAAATGAGCTAACTGTCATGGATTTGAAAGGGAAATCCTTACGCAATCTTATGGAACACGGTGCGTCACTTACAAATGGTGTTTTGCAGATGTCGAAAGGACTGGAAATGCGATACGACCAACATAAACCTGTTGGGCACCGCGTTGTGCTATTTACGCTTAATGGCAAGCCGATTGTAGATACTGATACCTATCGCGTAGCGACAAATAGTTTCCTTGCCCCTGGGGGCGATGGTTTTACCGCATTTATCGATGGTCAGAACAAACAGGTAAAAGGTGGGTATAACCTTTCTGATGCGGTTATTGATTATCTGGTGAAAGGAAATAAGATCATTCCCCTACAGGTGAATGAGATGCGAGTAAAAGAAGTTAAACAGTAATAGTTAACAACAGGTGAACAACATGGCAATTACCTATCTTGGAATGGATCTCGCGCCTGCAAATAACCAGCTTGCAGTATATCTGAAGTTTATAATTGATGAAGCGGTAACATATTCCTATACAGTTTTGGGAAGATTAACTAGCGCATCAAGTTTAGATTTTACGTATTCATCAAATGACATTATCTCTCTACCTGAGATAAAAATTCCGGTTATTGGACTGTACGCAAACTATCTTAATCAAGTGCAGGTTGTTTTTAAAAACCTTAGCGGAGTGGAAATTTATAATCAAACCATTCAGGTAAGCACACAGGAACAAGTCTATCGCGATGCGACAATTTTCCATATCGATATTGAGCAAACGGATCCCACTAACTTTGCGGTCGTATGGGGAAACAGTTGGTTAATGACCACCAATTGTGATGGTTACGACAAAAATGGCGATCTTCGTTGCTATTATGCTCAGCCCTATCGTAATCAGATGCTAAAAACGCATAATGGTTATTTCTATATCGGCAGTGATGAAGATGAACACTGGTATGGCCGACGTTTTTTTAAAATTGATATTTTAGGCAATGAGATTCTGGAATTTGATTTACGTGACCGCGATGGCAACCGCTATGCTAATACCCACGATCTGATCTGGGATTCAGCCGGTAATCTCTTCATGATTGGTAATGATAACCCGGATCGTTCGACCAATACGATGAGGCAGGATGCATCAATTTTAAAATTTGATGAAAAGACAGGCATGATGCTGTGGGCAAAAAATTATACGCGTGCATTCGATAATACGCAGATCCTGAATAATAGCCCGACAAACGATGCTCACCTTAACTCGCTTTCCTGGATCCCCGAGGGTGAAGCAAACTCTGAAGCGATTGTTGTCCATACTCGCTCTGCAGGCCTGACGTTTGGTATTTCTCCTGCCGATGGTACGATATTATGGAGTATTAATACTGGTGGATTTAACCCAGGTTTCGCAGCGGGGCAGGGCGTTACGCAGATAGAAACTTCCGGTATTACGAATTTTGAAAATGGTGCTCATACCGTATTCGTCACTAAAAATAGCGCTTTTGCTGGGTTAAACAATGAGGCCGAAGGCAAATTCGTTCTTTCGCTATTTGATAATCGCTCCTGCGTTGATAATGAAGGAAACGCGGTTACTCGTGATATTACTCTTGATCCAACGGCTGATGTTTACAAAACCGATCCTGCAAGGGTCATGTTCTATGCTGTTGATCTGGTTG
Organism: Enterobacter sp. PI-10; assembly: GCF_027947695.1. Classification (NCBI taxonomy): domain Bacteria; kingdom Pseudomonadati; phylum Pseudomonadota; class Gammaproteobacteria; order Enterobacterales; family Enterobacteriaceae; genus Enterobacter; species Enterobacter sp. PI-10. The sequence continues at coordinate 655,169 of NZ_JAJNOG010000001.1, forward strand.
CCAAAACAGCAACTCAGACAGGTAGCATTATCCAGTTACCTTCCTCTCGCGTTCCTCAAATCACTGATTTTATGGGGGCTGCAATCGATTATGGTGACTACTATGGCATCTACACCAACCACGCTCGCTCTTTCTTTATCAGTGATGCGACAGGCCATATTATTGCCACAATCTACGATCTGATTTGTACTCTGGATGGCTATCCCGAGTTCCCAGGAGAGTGCTATCGGGCAAGGTTGTTTGCGAAAGACGAGCTTGATGCTTTGATAAATATAGGTTACCAGGTGGCAAACGGCTGAAAGCATAGCGAGACACAGCCATTTAAGGACATTGCGGTTGCTAATGTCGGTCACTTTCAGTGGCTGGCATTGCTGTCGAACAGACAGCCCTGACGCTGAGTCGAATGGTCAAATAATCGCCTGCAGCACAAAAAAGTAAGGCCGGGAGAATCTCGGCCTTATTTAATATTCATCTGCCATTACAGGCGAAAACAATTAGCGACTACGGAAGACAATGCGGCCTTTGCTCAGGTCGTACGGGGTCAGTTCAACAGTCACTTTGTCGCCCGTCAAAATGCGGATGTAGTTTTTGCGCATTTTACCGGAGATGTGCGCAGTTACCACGTGACCGTTTTCCAGCTCTACGCGAAACATGGTATTAGGCAACGTATCAAGTACGGTACCCTGCATTTCAATATTGTCTTCTTTGGCCATCTAATCCTCTGGGGTATCACTACCAAGTTTTGAACCGGCAAGATAATGCCGAAATTCATCAATTAAGTAAAGAATTGCGCGATTAAAACGCAGCAAAACAGTTTCGGCGCATTGCCCAAGCGTCACGGTACAACCGAACAGGAAGCGCATTCGTAAAGGGGAGACAACAGGATAAACGTCAGGACGTTATCTGAAGCGAGGGTCCCAAACGGCGGCGGGGCAACAGGCAGAAGCTACTCTGCGGCATAATTATAACACCCTCACAAAAAATATGCGGAAAACATTTAGGCATTGGGCATAAAGAGCGTTCTCGGTATCCAGAAGTCGCGGGGGAGCTTCTCCTGACGGCTGGCATCCAGATGCTCAATGTACTGGCGTCGCGGGATCTCAACGGCACCGAGAGAGGCCGTGTGCTCGTTGAGCACCTGACAATCGATCAGGCGTCCGCCGCGCTGGGCAAATGCCTGGCAGAAGACCAGCAGCGCCGTTTTCGAGGCGTTAACCGCGCGGGAGAACATCGACTCACCGCAAAACAGCGTGCCCTGCGCCACGCCATACATGCCGCCGACGAGTGCTCCGCCGTCCCACACCTCGATTGAGTGGGCGTAGCCAAGCTCATGAAGCTGGTGGTAGGCGGTAATAATATCGCGGGTTATCCATGTTCCCTCAAAGCGGTCTTCGGCACAGCCTTCAATGACCTGACCAAAGGCGTGATTAAGGGTGACGCGGTACGGTGATTTTGCATGGAAACGCTTCATGCTGCGGCTCAGGTGAAACTGATCTGGCCACAGCACGGCGCGCGGATCGGGAGACCACCATAAAATCGGATCGCCGGGAGAAAACCAGGGGAAGATACCGCGCTGGTATGCCATCAATAGTCGAGCAGGACTGAGGTCACCGCCAAGGGCCAGCAGCCCATTGGGCTCACGCAGCGCCCCTTCCGGAGAAGGGAACGCGATGTTATGACGAGAAAGCTGGACCAGGCGCATGACAGCAAAACTCCAGTACGCGAGTGAGGACGCTACAAATATAGTCTACAGACGCTGTTTAAACTGGTAGTAGCGACCCTGTTTCGCCAACAGCTCTGCGTGACTACCTTGCTCAATAATGTGTCCGTTGTCCATCACAATTATCCGATCAAAACTCGCCAGTCCGCGCAGGCGGTGCGTGACCATCAGGACGGTTTTACCGGTCATGACATTGGCCAGCAAATCAAGGATTTGGCTCTCGGTCGTGGCGTCAAGCCCTTCGGTGGGCTCGTCAAGCAGCATCAGCGGCGCATCGTGCAGCAGCGCGCGTGCAATCGCCAGGCGGCGCAGCTCACCGCCGGAAAGCTGACGGCCGCCTTCACCCAGCCAGCTGTTCAATCCATCGTCCTCAAGTAGCTTATGCAGACCGACCTGTTCCAGCACGGCGCGAAGCGTATCGTCAGTGGCCTCTGGGGCTGCCAGCAGCAGGTTATCGCGCAGGGTGGCGCTAAACAGATGCACACGCTGCGGAACGACGCTGACGGTTTTGCGCAGGGCCTGCTCGCTGAAATCAGTCAGCGACGTATTATTAAAACGAATCTGACCGCGCTGCGGATCCCAGGCGCGGGTCAGCAGCTGCAGCAGCGTCGATTTACCGCAGCCGGTACGGCCGAGGATCGCAATCCGCTGTTCGGCATTAACAGAAAGGGTGATACCCTCCAGCGCGTTTTGTGCCTGTTTGTCATAGCTGAAGGTGACATCGTCAAGCGTCAGCGCAACCTGCTCAGGTACCGCGGTCTGCCCGGCACTGAACGTAACTTCCGGTTCCTGCTCGGCGATCTGGGTGATGCGCAGGGCAGAGGCGATTACCTGACCCAGGTGCTGGAAGGCGCCCGTCACCGGGGCCAGCGCTTCAAATGCGGCCAGCGCACAGAAAACGAAAAGGGCAATAAGAGGACCCGGCTGTGTATTTCCCCCGATATCGCCGGAAGCCAGCCACAGCATGGCAATCACCGCCACACCGCCGATTAGCATCATTAGCGCCTGAGAAAAGGCCGTCAGTTCCGACTGGCGGCGCTGGGCTTCATGCCAGTTTAGCTCCGTACTTTCCATGCGGGCGCGGTAGCGCTTGCTGGCACCAAAAATGGTCAGCTCTGCCTGGCCCTGAAGCCAGGAGGTCAGCTGCTGTCGATAGTCCCCACGCAGACGAGTCAGGTTTTCCCCGGTGGATTTCCCGGCGCGGTAAAACAGCGGCGGCAGAACGATAAGCGTTAACAGCATTATCCCGCCCAGCGTCAGCGCAACGGGAACATCCAGAACAGACAGCCCCAGCGTGACCACCACAATCACCACAAACGCGCCCACGATAGGGGAAATTACGCGCAGATAAAGGTGATCCAGCGTGTCGACATCCGCCACCACGCGGTTAAGCAACTCGCCCTGACGAAAACGCGCCAGCCCGGCAGGGGAGAGGGGCAGCAGTTTGCTGAAGGTGTAGATACGCAGGTGCTGCAGCACGCGGAAGGTGGCGTCGTGGCTCGCCAGGCGTTCGAAATAGCGTCCGGCAGTACGGGTGATGGCGGTACCGCGAACCCCGGCCGCCGGAAGCATATAGTTGAAGCTGTATAATCCGGCGAACCCTGCGACGGCCGAGGCCGACAGAAACCAGCCAGAAAGCGTGAGCAGGCCAATGCTGGCGAGCAGCGTGACAATCGCCAGCACAATCCCCAGCGTCAGCATCCATTTATGGCGTTTATAGAGCGCAAGATAAGGCAGCAGAGCGCGCATCAGATATCCTCCTGACGGTTCGCCAGCAGGGCGGCAAATGGTCCCTGGGCGGCAACGAGAGAGGCGTAATCGCCTTGCTCAACAATACGACCGTTCTCCATGACCCAGATCTGGTCCCAGTCGGCAATGCCTTCCAGCTGGTGGGTAACCATCAGCGTGGTTTGCTGCCGGGAGGCAGCGTTCAGGGCCTCCATTACGCGCTGCTCGCTGTGGGCATCCAGGCTTGCTGCGGGCTCGTCCAGCAGCATCAGCTGGCATGGGTTAAGCAGCGCTCGGGCAACGGCCACGCGCTGCGCCTGCCCGACCGACAGCCCGGCGGACTGATCGCCGACCACGGTATCCACCCCTTTCGGCAGCAGAGGCAGAAATTCGCTGACCCAGGCGCGGTCGAGAACCGATTGCAGCTCATCTTCACGCGCGTCCGGGCGCGCCAGAAGCACGTTTTCACGCAGCGTAGAAGCCGGGAGCTGCGGGTTTTGTCCTACCCAACTGAGCTGTTTACGCCAGGCGTCAGGCTCGAGGTTGCGCAGTTCGGTTTTGTTGATCCGCAGTGAACCCGTGTAGGCCATAAAACCGGATAGCGCGTTCAGTAGAGAGCTTTTCCCGGAACCGCTGGTGCCGACGAGCACCACGCGTTGTCCGGCAGGTAAGGTAAAGTTCAGCGGACCGGCGAGGACTTTGCCTTCGGGCGACAGAATGGAAAAGTCCTGCGCTTCAATCGTCACCGGATCTTTAGCATTCAGCGTTACGTCACCCCGCTCCGGGTGGGCCAGCGGCGTTTCCAGAAACGTTTTCAGGCTATCGGCGGCGCCAACCGCCTGCGCTTTGGCGTGATAGAAGGTTCCCAGATCGCGAAGCGGCTGGAAAAATTCCGGCGCCAGGATCAGCGCCAGGAAACCGGCAGAAAGGGTCACCGCCGTGCCGTAATGGCCGAAATCCAGCGCGCCGAGGTAAGAGAAGCCGAAGTAGACCGCCACGAGGGCAATCGACAGCGAGGTGAAGAATTCCAGTACGCCGGAAGATAAGAAGGCGAGGCGTAAGACTTCCATGGTGCGCTGACGGAAGTCCTGCGACGCCAGGCGAATATTTTCGGTTTCCGCTTCACCGCGGCCAAAGATGCGCAATGTCTCCATGCCGCGAAGACGATCGAGGAAATGGCCACTCAGGCGACCCAATGCCAGGAAGTTACGGCGGTTGGCATCCGCTGCCCCCATCCCGACCAGCGCCATAAATAGCGGGATCAGCGGGGCGGTTCCCATCAGAATCAGCGCCGCCATCCAGTTCACCGGAAAGATAGCGATAACGATCAGCAGCGGAACGAAGACGGCAAGGGCCATCTGTGGCAGATAGCGCGCGTAGTAGTCGTGCATATCGTCAATCTGCTCAAGGATCAGCGTCGCCCAGCTACCGGCCGGTTTACCCTGGATCCAGGCGGGCCCGGCTTCCTGAAGACGATCGAGCACCTGACGGCGGATTTCGTAACGGATGTGCTGTCCGGCGTGAAAACCGACGCGCTCACGCAGCCATACCACCCAGGCGCGCAGAACAAAAATCAGGATCAGGACAATAAAGGGCAGCAGGAGCGCTTCGCGCGGAATGTTCTCCATGATCATGTGATTAAGAATGCGGGCCAGCAGCCATGCCTGGGCAACAATCAACAGACCGCTAACGAACCCCAAAAGACGGGAAATCGTAAGCCAGCGGCGGGAAATAACGCTTTGCTGTTTCAGCCAGCGTGTTAACTCTTGTTGACGGGTTTTTTCCATTGCGTACTTTGCAGGTGACGTTATTAGAAGTTGGGCAGCGCAATGTTACAACGGGGAGACAATAAAGGCGACTTATCGCCGCCTTTATTTACGTTTGTTACTGACTTGTAAAGATTATTTACCTTGTTCAGCCAGTCCATCGAGGTAGCGTTCAGCGTCCAGCGCGGCCATACAGCCGGTACCCGCTGAGGTGATCGCCTGACGGTAAATGTGGTCCATCACGTCGCCGGCCGCGAACACACCCGGGATGCTGGTCTGGGTCGCATTACCGTGAATACCGGACTGCACTTTGATGTAGCCGTTTTCCAGCTCCAGCTGACCGTCGAAGATCGCGGTGTTCGGACTGTGACCGATCGCCACAAACAGGCCCGCCACTTCCAGCGTTTCAACGTTATCGGTGTTCTGGGTATCACGGATACGCAGACCGGCAACGCCCATCTGGTCTCCCGTCACCTCTTCCAGGGTACGGTTGGTATGCAGCACGATGTTGCCACTTGCTACTTTATCCATCAGACGTTTGATCAGGATCTTCTCCGCGCGGAAGGTTTCGCGACGGTGGATCAGGTGCACCTCAGAGGCAATGTTTGCCAGATAGAGCGCTTCTTCCACTGCGGTGTTGCCGCCGCCGATGACCGCGACTTTCTGATTACGGTAGAAGAAACCGTCGCAGGTTGCGCAGGCAGAGACGCCGCGGCCTTTGAACGCTTCTTCGGATGGCAGACCGAGGTAACGGGCAGAAGCACCCGTGGCGATGATCAGCGCGTCGCAGGTGTATTCGCCGCTATCGCCCGTCAGGCGGAACGGACGGTTCTGCAGATCGACCTTATTGATGTGGTCGAACAGAATTTCGGTTTCGAATTTAGCGGCATGCTCGTGCATACGTTCCATCAGCAGCGGCCCGGTCAGGTCGTTCGGGTCCCCTGGCCAGTTTTCCACTTCGGTGGTGGTGGTCAGCTGACCGCCTTTTTCCATACCGGTGATGAGTACCGGGTGCAGGTTAGCGCGTGCAGCATAGACCGCTGCGGTATATCCCGCAGGTCCAGAACCAAGGATTAGCAGCTTACTGTGTTTGGCCGTGCCCATGAGATCCCCATTGTTGTTGGCAGACATTTGGCTGGATTGTAGGGAATTTGTTGCCGTAAAAAAAGAGCGCAGCAATTTTGATATCAATCTGTGTAATAGCCATGGACGATGAATAGCGCGCGATAACCTCACGCTTTCTCGATAAAAGCGGTCGTTTCTAAGGCAATAAAATGAGGATTAATACCCTGCCGTAATGAATATCCGGCATGTTGTACTAAAAAACGATGTTTTGCTTTGACAATCCCCTGCGCTTTTGCGAAAACATTCAAGGAAGAAAAAAAACCGCGTTAACCGTATGCCGCATAGGCATGCACGTAAATGCCATTTTTACCGGGTCAGTGAAATCTACGCATGGCGTGGACAGACGCCATACGTGATGTCGGTGACAGCCTTCGGGCAACGGTCTTCTTACCAACAGAACCCGAATCCGCATCGCGTCTATTACATAATCAGGCGATGTGATGACTAACGGGTACAGGCTCTGAACAGTGATGTGCACAGGGTCCAGGCAGGAGTAGGGAAGGAATACAGAGAGACAATAATAATGGTAGATAGCAAGAAGCGCCCTGGCAAAGATCTCGACCGTATCGATCGTAACATTCTTAATGAATTGCAAAAGGATGGGCGTATTTCCAACGTCGAGCTTTCAAAACGTGTGGGACTTTCCCCGACGCCGTGCCTTGAGCGTGTGCGCCGACTGGAAAGACAGGGTTTCATTCAGGGCTACACTGCTCTGTTGAACCCGCATTATCTGGATGCCTCACTTCTGGTATTTGTTGAGATTACTCTGAATCGTGGTGCGCCGGATGTGTTTGAACAATTCAACGCCGCTGTACAAAAACTTGAAGAAATTCAAGAGTGTCATCTGGTATCCGGTGATTTCGACTACCTGTTGAAAACCCGAGTGCCTGATATGTCCGCCTACCGTAAGCTGCTGGGGGAAACCCTGCTGCGTCTGCCAGGCGTGAACGACACCCGTACATATGTGGTGATGGAAGAGGTCAAACAGAGCAATCGTCTGGTTATTAAGACGCGCTAACACGGAACAGGTGCAAAATCAGCGTAGTTTGATTACACTCCTGTTAATCCATACAGCAACAGTGCCGGGTAGTCCCGGCGCTGTTGTCCGTTTTAGCAAAAAGGCAGGATATGCCTGATACCTGGAGAGCCTTTTTTGAGCCAGGAATACACTGAAGACAAAGAAGTCACACTATCGAAGCTAAGCAGCGGACGTCGTCTCCTCGAGGCTTTGCTGATTGTTATTGCCCTTTTTGCCGTCTGGCTGATGGCAGCCTTATTCAGTTTTAATCCTTCAGATCCCAGCTGGTCACAAACTGCATGGCATGAGCCTATCCATAATTTAGGCGGTGTCCCTGGTGCCTGGCTGGCGGATACGCTGTTTTTCATTTTCGGTGTGATGGCCTACACCCTCCCCGTTATTATCATTGGCGGATGCTGGTTTGCGTGGCGTCATCGTCAGAACGATGATTACATCGACTATTTCGCCGTGTCGCTGCGCCTGATTGGCGCGCTGGCGCTGATCCTTACTTCGTGCGGGCTGGCGGCAATCAATGCGGATGATATCTGGTACTTCGCCTCTGGCGGTGTAATCGGCAGCTTACTCAGTTCTGCGCTACAGCCGATGCTGCACAGCAGCGGCGGCACGCTGGCGCTGCTGTGCATTTGGGCGGCCGGGCTAACGCTGTTTACCGGCTGGTCATGGGTGAGCATTGCCGAGAAAATTGGTAGTTTTATCCTCACCATTCTGACCTTCGCCAGCAACCGTACCCGCCGTGACGATACGTGGATTGATGAAGACGAGTACGAAGATGAAGAGGAAGATGACGCGCCTGTGCAGCGTCGCGAATCTCGTCGTGCGCGTATTCTGCGCGGCGCGCTGGCGCGTCGTCAGCGTGTTGCTGAGAAGTTTGCCAACCCGCTAGGTCGTAAAACCGATGCGGCGCTCTTCTCCGGTAAACGCATGGACGAAGACGAGCAGGTGGCGTATCGCGCTGCGGGTGTCGCAGTCGATCCTGACGATGTGCTCTTCTCTGGCAGCCGGGCCACGCCCGGGGACTTTGACGAATACGACCCGCTGTTAAACGGTCACTCGGTCACTGAACCGGTTGCGGCAGCCGCAGCCGCGACAACCGCAGCGCAGGCGTATGCCGCGCCTGTCGACGCCGTGATGCCATCCGCGCCGGTTTCGCCACCGGAATCCGTTATTCAGCAACCTCAGGTTGACTGGCAGACTGCTCCCGGTGTTCACACGCCGGAGCCCGTTATCGCGCCTGAACCAGAGAGCTATGTCCCTGTGCAGCAGGAGCAGTGGCAGCAGCCATATCAGCCGCCGCAGCCTGCGTATGAACCGCAAGATTACCCTCACTTTGAACAGCCTGTGGCCCAGCCGTATCAGGAGTATGTGCCTGAACCGGTTGAACCTGTGCAGCCTCATGTAGCGCCGCAGCCTGAACCTGAAATCGTGGAAGAGGTGAAGCCAGCCCGTCCACCGCTGTACTATTTTGAAGAAGTCGAAGAGCGCCGCGCGCGTGAACGCGAACAGCTGGCCGCCTGGTATCAGCCTGTGCCTGAACCGGTGCAGGAGCCGGTGACGAAAGCGCCTTCTGTCCCAGTTCCACCGGTCGACCCGACACCTGTAGTTGCACCCGTAGCGGAAAGCGTGAAGCAGGCTACCGCGGCCGCTGCCGTGGCTGCACCTGTCTTTAGCCTGGCAACAGGGGGCGCGCCACGTCCTCAGGTGAAGGAGGGGATTGGTCCGCAACTGCCTCGTCCTAACCGCGTTCGCGTACCAACCCGTCGTGAACTTGCCTCTTATGGTATCAAGCTGCCTTCCCAGCGCATGGCAGAAGAGAAAGCGCGAGAGCCTGAGTACGAAGATGACGCCGATGAGATGCAGCAGGACGAGCTGGCCCGCCAGTTCGCCGCGCAGCAGAATCAACGCTACGGTGAAGAATATCAGCACGATGAACCTGTGCCTGAAGACGAAGATGACGCTGCAGAAGCGGAATTAGCGCGCCAGTTCGCCGCCACCCAGCAGCAGCGTTATTCCGGTGAACAACCGGCTGGTGCAAATCCGTTCTCACTGTCTGATTTTGAATTCTCGCCGATGAAGGATCTGGTGGATGATGGCCCGAGCGAGCCTTTATTTACCCCGAGCGTGATGCCGGAAGTTGAGCCTGTGCGCCAGCAGCCAGCACCACAGGCCTATGCACAGCCGCAACAACCTGTTCATCAGCCGTATGCGCAGCCGCAGCAGCCCGTTCAGCAGCCATATGCGCAACCGCAACAACCAGTTCAGCAACCGCAGCCGCCGCAGTTCCAGCAGCCTGCGCCTCAGCCGCAGGAGAGCCTGATTCACCCGCTGCTGATGCGTAACGGTGACAGCCGTCCGCTGCAGCGTCCAAGCACGCCGCTGCCGTCTCTGGATCTGTTAACGCCGCCGCCGTCGGAAGTGGAACCCGTCGATACCTTCGCGCTGGAGCAGATGGCGCGTCTGGTGGAAGCCCGTCTGGCCGACTTCCGTATCAAGGCTGACGTGGTGAACTACTCGCCGGGCCCTGTTATCACCCGTTTTGAACTGAACCTGGCGCCAGGCGTTAAAGCCGCGCGTATTTCTAACCTGTCCCGCGACCTGGCGCGTTCCTTGTCGACCGTTGCGGTACGTGTGGTGGAAGTGATACCGGGCAAACCTTACGTTGGTCTTGAGCTGCCGAACAAGAAACGTCAGACCGTCTACCTGCGTGAAGTGCTGGATAACACCAAATTCCGCGATAACCCATCCCCGCTGACCGTGGTGCTGGGTAAAGATATCGCTGGCGATCCGGTGGTGGCAGACCTCGCAAAAATGCCTCACCTGCTGGTCGCGGGTACTACCGGTTCCGGTAAGTCTGTCGGTGTGAACGCCATGATCCTCAGCATGCTCTATAAAGCGCAGCCGGAAGATGTGCGTTTCATCATGATCGACCCGAAAATGCTCGAACTTTCGGTCTACGAAGGCATCCCGCATCTGCTGACCGAAGTGGTCACCGACATGAAAGACGCCGCCAACGCCCTGCGCTGGAGCGTCAATGAGATGGAGCGTCGCTATAAGCTGATGTCGGCGTTGGGCGTACGTAATCTGGCCGGTTATAACGAGAAAATCGCCCAGGCTGTGCGTATGGGACGTCCGATCCCGGATCCTTACTGGAAGCCGGGTGACAGCATGGATGCCCAGCATCCGGTGCTGGAAAAACTGCCTTATATCGTCGTGCTGGTCGATGAATTCGCTGACCTGATGATGACCGTTGGTAAGAAAGTGGAAGAGCTGATTGCCCGTCTGGCGCAGAAAGCGCGTGCGGCGGGTATTCACCTTGTGCTGGCGACCCAGCGTCCTTCCGTGGACGTTATCACTGGTCTTATCAAAGCGAACATTCCGACGCGTATCGCCTTTACCGTATCAAGCAAAATTGACTCCCGTACCATTCTTGATCAGGGCGGCGCAGAGTCGCTGCTGGGAATGGGGGACATGCTCTATTCCGGCCCGAACTCCACTTCTCCGGTGCGTGTTCACGGTGCGTTTGTCCGCGACGAGGAAGTTCACGCTGTCGTGCAGGACTGGAAAGCGCGCGGTCGTCCACAATATATTGACGGCATTACCAGCGATACGGAAAGCGAAGGCGGCGGCGGTGGCTTCGACGGTGGTGAAGAGCTGGATCCGTTATTCGATCAGGCGGTTAACTTCGTTACCGAAAAACGCAAAGCGTCCATCTCAGGCGTGCAGCGTCAATTCCGCATCGGCTATAACCGCGCAGCGCGTATCATCGAGCAGATGGAAGCGCAGGGCATTGTGAGCGAGCAGGGGCATAACGGTAACCGCGAGGTGCTGGCGCCGCCGCCGTTTGATTAACCTTCAGCGTTTGCAAAGAAGGGTAAATCAGCCAAAATTAAGCATTTTCTTCTGTCGCCTGCCTTCGGGCAGGTCCAGAATAGAAGACGGAAATCCCATATCGGGAAGACGTATTTTAAGGAATAACAATGAAAAAAATCGCCATCGCCTGTGCATTACTCACCAGTTTTGTTGCCAGCAGCGTCTGGGCTGATGCAGCCAGCGACCTTAAAAGCCGACTGGATAAAGTAAGCAGCTTCCACGCCAGCTTCACGCAAAAAGTGACGGACGGCAGCGGCAACGCGGTGCAGGAAGGCCAGGGAGATTTGTGGGTAAAACGCCCAAATCTGTTCAACTGGCACATGACCCAGCCGGATGAGAGCATCCTGGTGTCTGACGGTAAAACCTTATGGTTCTACAACCCGTTCGTTGAGCAGGCTACTGCGACCTGGCTGAAAGATGCCACCAGCAATACGCCGTTTATGCTGATTGCCCGTAACCAGGCCAGCGACTGGCAGCAGTACAATATTAAACAGACGGGTGACGAGTTTGTCCTGACGCCGAAAGGCAGCAACGGCAACCTGAAGCAGTTCACCATTAACGTGAGCACCAACGGTACCATTAATCAGTTCGGCGCGGTTGAGCAGGACGATCAGCGCAGCAGCTACCAGCTTAAATCTCAGCAGAACGGCGCCGTTGATGCATCGAAATTCACCTTTACCCCGCCGAAGGGCGTGACGGTGGACGACCAACGCAATAAGTAAGAGGCGTGAGTGGGCAATCTGTCGCTCGATTTTTCAGATAACGCGTTTCAACCTCTGGCCGCCCGTATGCGGCCAGAAAATTTAGCGCAGTACATCGGCCAGCAGCACCTGCTTGCTGCCGGTAAGCCATTGCCACGCGCCATTGAGGCCGGGCATCTTCACTCCATGATCCTCTGGGGGCCCCCTGGCACCGGCAAGACCACGCTTGCAGAAGTGATCGCCCGCTATGCCAACGCGGACGTTGAACGCATCTCGGCGGTGACCTCCGGCGTGAAGGAGATCCGTGAGGCGATCGAGCGTGCGCGGCAGAACCGCAATGCCGGGCGGCGCACCATCCTCTTCGTGGACGAAGTCCACCGCTTCAACAAAAGCCAGCAGGATGCCTTCCTGCCGCATATTGAAGACGGCACGATCTTCTTCATCGGCGCGACCACCGAGAATCCGTCGTTTGAACTGAACTCGGCGCTACTCTCCCGCGCGCGCGTTTATCTGCTCAAATCGCTGACTACCGAGGATATTGAAAAGGTTCTCACCCAGGCGATGGACGACAAAGCGCGCGGCTACGGCGGGCAGGATATCGTTCTGCCCGACGACACGCGTCGTGCGATCGCGGAGCTGGTCAACGGCGATGCGCGTCGGGCGCTGAATACGCTGGAAATGATGGCCGATATGGCCGAAGTCGACGATGCCGGGAAGCGGGTGCTTAAACCGGAATTGCTCACCGAAATTGCTGGTGAACGCAGCGCCCGTTTCGACAATAAAGGCGACCGTTTTTACGACCTGATCTCGGCGCTGCATAAGTCGGTACGCGGCAGCGCGCCGGATGCGGCGCTTTACTGGTACGCGCGCATTATCACTGCGGGCGGCGATCCGTTATATGTCGCGCGCCGCTGTCTGGCGATTGCGTCTGAAGATGTTGGCAATGCCGATCCTCGCGCTATGCAGGTTGCGCTGTCGGCCTGGGACTGCTTCACCCGCGTTGGACCCGCGGAGGGCGAACGTGCCATCGCGCAGGCTATTGTTTATCTGGCCTGCGCGCCGAAAAGCAATGCGGTTTATACCGCGTTTAAAGCGGCGATGTCGGATGCGCGTGAACGTCCGGACTACGATGTTCCGGTTCATTTGCGTAATGCACCGACCAAACTGATGAAAGAGATGGGGTATGGGCAGGAGTACCGCTACGCTCATGATGAACCCAATGCCTACGCCGCAGGGGAGGAATATTTCCCGCAGGAGATGGCACAAACGCGCTATTATCGCCCCACAAACAGAGGTCTTGAAGGCAAGATTGGTGAAAAGCTCACCTGGCTCGCCGGACAGGATCAAAATAGCCCTATAAAACGCTACCGTTAGTTCAATCGTTGCGGTAATGTTGGCGTAGTATCCTTGTGGCCGCAGGCTGTGGTCACATTTTCCTATTTTAATTCGATAAGCACAGGATAAGCATGCTCGATCCCAATCTGCTGCGTAATGAGCCAGACGCAGTCGCTGAAAAACTGGCACGCCGGGGCTTTAAGCTGGATGTAGATAAGCTACGCGCTCTTGAAGAGCGTCGTAAAGTACTGCAGGTACAAACTGAAAATCTGCAGGCAGAGCGTAACTCTCGATCGAAATCCATCGGCCAGGCGAAAGCGCGCGGGGAAGATATTGAGCCATTACGCCTGGAAGTGAACAAGCTGGGTGAAGAACTGGATCAGGCGAAAGCTGAGCTGGACGTTCTTCAGGCCGAGATTCGTGATATTGCCCTGGCTATCCCGAATATTCCTGACGACAGCGTGCCTGTCGGCAAAGATGAAAACGACAACGTTGAAGTGAAGCGCTGGGGTACGCCTCGTGAGTTTGACTTCGAAGTACGCGATCACGTGACGCTGGGCGAAATGCACGCGGGCCTGGACTTTGCGGCAGCGGTTAAGCTGACAGGTTCTCGCTTCGTGGTGATGAAAGGCCAGATTGCCCATCTGCACCGCGCGCTGGCGCAGTTCATGCTGGATCTGCACACCGAGCAGCATGGCTACAGCGAAACCTACGTGCCGTATCTGGTCAACCACGATACGCTGTACGGTACGGGCCAGCTGCCGAAATTTGCCGGCGACCTGTTCCATACCCGCCCGCTGGACGAAGAAGCAGACAGTAGCAACTACGCGCTGATCCCAACTGCGGAAGTGCCGCTGACTAACCTCGTGCGTGATGAGATCATCGACGAAGACGATCTGCCGATCAAACTGACGGCACATTCACCGTGCTTCCGTTCTGAAGCTGGTTCTTACGGTCGCGACACGCGCGGTTTGATCCGTATGCACCAGTTCGACAAAGTTGAGATGGTGCAGATCGTTCGTCCAGAAGAATCTATGGACGCGCTGGAAGAGATGACCGGCCACGCGGAGAAGGTTCTGGAGCTGCTGGGTCTGCCGTACCGTCGTATGGCTCTGTGTACCGGTGATATGGGCTTTGGCGCCTGCAAAACCTTCGATCTGGAAGTGTGGGTGCCTGCGCAGAACACCTACCGTGAAATCTCCTCCTGCTCTAACGTCTGGGATTTCCAGGCGCGCCGCATGCAGGCACGCTGCCGCAGCAAATCTGACAAGAAAACCCGTCTGGTACATACCCTGAACGGTTCTGGTCTGGCTGTGGGTCGTACCCTGGTTGCCGTGCTGGAAAACTATCAGCAGGCAGACGGTCGTATCGAGATCCCTGAAGTGCTGCGTCCATACATGAAAGGCCAGCAGTACATCGGTTAATATTTGTCTTAAAACAAAAAAGCGCCTCAGGGCGCTTTTTTTATGCTTATGAATTGATACGACGCAATACCCCCTCCCTCTAAAGTAGTAATACTCCTCCGAATGAAAGTCAGCATAAAACGCTGATAACGAAAATATTTGTTATATATAAAACTACATAGCGGTTTGCGCCGCCTCTCTTTTCTTTGTGAGCAACCAAAGTGAGTCTCTATGAAAATCAACGCGCCTGAAGCATTAATGGCTGCCGAGGTCACTCGCCGTGGTTTGATGAAAACCACGGCTATAGGCGGCCTGGCCGTAGCCAGCAGTGCCTTCACGCTCCCCTTTACCCGACTGGCGTCGGCGGCTGATGCTCTGTCTCCGGCCACTTCCCCGGAAAAAGTGGTGTGGAGTGCCTGTACCGTCAACTGCGGTAGCCGTTGTCCGCTGCGTATGCATGTGGTGGATGGTGAAATTAAATATGTCGAAACCGACAATACCGGGGACGATAACTACGAAGGGTTACATCAGGTCCGTGCCTGCCTGCGCGGTCGCTCCATGCGTCGTCGCGTCTATAATCCTGACCGCCTGAAATACCCGATGAAGCGCGTCGGTAAGCGTGGGGAAGGGAAGTTCGAGCGGATTAGCTGGGATGAAGCCTACGATATCATTGCCACTAACATGCAGCGTTTGATTAAAGAGTACGGCAACGAATCCATCTACCTGAACTACGGTACCGGGACGCTTGGCGGCACGCTGACCCGTTCCTGGCCACCGGGTAAAACGCTGGTGGCGCGCCTGATGAACTGCTGCGGCGGTTATCTCAATCACTATGGTGACTACTCATCGGCGCAGATTGCTGCTGGCCTGAACTACACCTATGGCGGCTGGGCGGACGGAAACAGCCCGTCTGATATCGAAAACAGTAAGCTGGTGGTGCTGTTCGGCAATAACCCGGGTGAAACGCGCATGAGCGGCGGTGGGGTAACCTACTACCTCGAACAGGCCCGCGCCAAATCCAATGCCCGCATGATCATCATCGACCCACGCTACACCGACACCGGCGCCGGACGTGAAGACGAGTGGATCCCCATTCGTCCGGGGACCGACGCGGCGCTGGTCTCCGCCCTGGCGTGGGTGATGATCACTGAGAATCTTGTCGATCAGCCTTTCCTGGATAAATACTGCGTCGGCTATGACGAGAAAACTCTGCCAGCCAGCGCGCCGGCAAACGGTCACTACAAGGCGTATATTCTCGGACAGGGCAGCGACGGCGTGGCGAAAACGCCGGAGTGGGCGTCCACCATCACCGGCATCCCGGCTGAGCGTATCGTTCAGCTGGCGCGTGAAATTGGTTCAGCCAAACCGGCCTATATCAGCCAGGGCTGGGGTCCGCAGCGTCATGCGAACGGCGAAATCGCGACCCGTGCCATCTCCATGCTCTCCATTCTGACCGGCAACGTCGGCATTCACGGCGGTAACACCGGCGCGCGTGAAGGTTCATATGAAGTGCCGTTCGAACGTATGCCGACGCTGGATAACCCGGTTCAGACCAGCATCTCCATGTTTATGTGGACCGATGCGATTGAACGCGGCCCGGAAATGACCGCCCTGCGCGACGGCGTGCGCGGCAAGGACAAGCTGGACGTGCCGATCAAGATGATCTGGAACTATGCCGGTAACTGCCTCATCAACCAGCATTCAGAAATCAACCGTACCCATGAAATCCTGCAGGACGACAAGAAGTGCGAGATGATTGTGGTGATCGACTGCCACATGACCTCTTCGGCGAAATATGCCGATATCCTGCTGCCGGACTGCACCGCCTCTGAGCAGATGGATTTCGCGCTGGATGCATCCTGCGGCAACATGTCCTACGTGATTTTTACTGACCAGGCGATTAAACCGCGCTTTGAGTGCAAAACCATTTATGAGATGACCTCCGAGCTGGCGAAACGTCTTGGCGTTGAGCAGCAGTTTACCGAGGGACGGACTCAGGAAGGGTGGATGCGCCATCTGCATGAACTCTCCCGTAGGGCGATTCCTGACCTGCCGGACTTTGACACCTTCCGCAAGCAGGGGATGTACAAACAGCGCGATCCGGAAGGGCACCACGTGGCGTACAAAGCGTTCCGTGAAGATCCGCAGGCGAACCCGCTGACCACGCCGTCGGGCAAAATAGAAATCTATTCCGAAGAGTTGGCAAAAATTGCGTCAACCTGGGAACTGCCGGAAGGGGACGTTATCGATCCGCTGCCGATCTACACGCCGGGCTTTGAAAACTACAACGATCCGCTGACGGCGAAATTCCCGCTGCAGCTGACCGGCTTCCACTACAAAGCGCGTGTTCACTGTACCTACGGTAACGTCGACGTGCTGAAAGCCGCCTGCCGACAGGAGATGTGGATCAACCCGATGGATGCCAAAGCGCGAGGTATCAGCAATGGCGATCGCGTGCGGATCTTCAACGGTCGCGGCGAGGTTCACATTGAAGCCAAAGTGACGCCGCGCATGATGCCAGGCGTGGTGGCGCTGGGGGAAGGGGCCTGGTATAGCCCTGATGCAAACCGCATCGACCAGGCTGGCAGTATTAACGTACTGACCACGCAGCGTCCGTCGCCGCTGGCGAAGGGCAACCCATCCCACACAAACCTTGTCCAGGTTGAAAAGGTTTAAGGAGTAGCCGATGACAACCCAGTATGGATTTTTTATTGATTCCAGCCGTTGCACCGGGTGCAAAACCTGCGAGCTGGCCTGTAAAGATTACAAAGACCTGACCCCTGACGTCAGCTTCCGCCGTATTTATGAATACGCCGGGGGGGACTGGCAGGAAGATAACGGCGTCTGGCATCAGAACGTTTTTGCCTATTACCTGTCAATTGCCTGTAACCACTGTGAAGATCCTGCCTGCACGAAGGTTTGTCCGAGCGGAGCGATGCACAAGCGCGAAGACGGCTTTGTGGTGGTGGATGAAGATGTCTGCATAGGCTGTCGCTACTGCCATATGGCCTGTCCGTACGGCGCACCGCAGTACAATGCCGCTAAAGGTCACATGACCAAATGCGATGGCTGCCACACCCGCATAGCGGACGGCAAAAAGCCGATTTGCGTCGAGTCCTGCCCGCTGCGCGCGCTGGACTTCGGTCCGATTGAAGAGCTGCGTCAAAAACACGGGCAGCTCGCTGCCGTGGCGCCGCTGCCGTCTGCGCACTTCACGAAGCCGAGCATTGTGATTAAACCTAACGCCAACAGCCGTCCTACAGGGGACACCACCGGCTACCTGGCAAATCCGAAGGAGGTGTGAGATGGGAAGTGGATGGCATGAATGGCCGCTGATGATCTTCACGGTCTTTGGTCAGTGCGTGGCGGGTGGTTTCATTGTGCTCGCGCTGGCGCTGTTGAAAGGTCGCATCAATGCTGAACAGCAGCAGCGTTTAGTGTTGAGCATGTTTGGCCTGTGGGTGCTGATGGGGATTGGGTTTATCGCCTCTACGCTTCACCTGGGTTCGCCTATGCGCGCGTTTAACTCCCTGAACCGCGTGGGTGCCTCATCCCTCAGTAACGAGATTGCCAGCGGAGCAATTTTCTTTGCCGTCGGTGGGCTGGGCTGGCTGCTGGCCGCCATGAAAAAATTGCCTGCGGGTCTGCGCAGCCTGTGGCTAATCGTGACCATGGTGTTGGGCGTGGTGTTCGTGTGGATGATGGTGCGCGTCTATAACACCATCGATACCGTTCCAACCTGGTACAGCGTCTGGACGCCAATGAGCTTCTTCCTGACGATGTTTATCGGCGGACCGCTGCTGGGCTACCTGCTGCTGCGCGTGGCGGGCGTAGACGGGTGGGCAATGCGTTTGTTGCCCGCTGTTTCGCTGCTGGCGCTAGTGGTGAGTGCGATGGTCGCCCTGATGCAGGGTGCAGAACTGGCAACCATTCACAGCTCTATCCAGCAGGCTTCTGCCCTGGTACCGGACTACGGTGCTCTGATGGCCTGGCGCATCGTTCTGCTGGTCGCCGCGTTGGTATTCTGGATTGCTCCTCAGCTCAAAGGTTATCAGCCCGCGCTGCCGCTGCTGTCACTGGCTTTTGTGCTGGTACTGGCGGGTGAACTGATTGGTCGCGGCGTGTTCTACGGGTTGCATATGACTGTAGGTATGGCTATCGCCAGTTAACGTTGTATTTGGTTATATCAAGCCGGGCCTGAGTGCCCGGCTTTTCCTTTTTTCGATCATGAAATTTTTCGACTGTCGTTTTGTTTTAATTTTGCCCATTAATAAATGAAAACAGAGACATAATTAATATCTATAGCAGGCGTGGCATTAGCAGGATAAGTTTTTTAAATCGACAGGGAACATATTGTGCGAGGCGGCTAAATCAGTGGATTGACTTTGTTTTTGCCAGTGGCATGATGCGCACGAAATCTGAACTTCCTCACGGCTTTTTAATCCATGACCACCTATACCCGGCCAGTGCTGCTGTTGCTCTGTGGCTTGCTTCTGTTGACCCTGGCGATCGCAGTGTTAAATACGCTCGTCCCGCTGTGGCTTGCCCATGAAAACTTACCGACCTGGCAGGTGGGTATGGTCAGCTCGTCCTTTTTTACCGGCAACCTTCTTGGAACCCTGGTGACCGGGAGCCTGATCAAGCGCTTTGGCTTTAACCGCAGCTATTATCTGGCTTCGCTGATTTTCGCTGCCGGGTGTGCGGGGCTGGGCCTGATGGTCGGCTTCTGGAGCTGGATGGCATGGCGCTTTATCGCCGGTGTAGGCTGCGCGATGATTTGGGTAGTCGTTGAAAGTGCGCTGATGTGCAGCGGCACCTCCCGTAATCGTGGACGCCTGCTGGCAGCCTATATGATGGTTTATTACGTCGGCACCGTACTGGGGCAACTGATGGTCAGCAAGCTGCCAACCGACCTCATGAGCGTTCTGCCGTGGGTAACGGGTATGGTGCTGGCCGCGATCTTGCCTTTGCTCTTCACGCGCATCGTGAACCAGAACAGCGAACACCAGGAAGCAACCCACGTCTGGCCAATGCTCAGACTGCGTCATGCGCGTCTGGGCGTTAACGGCTGCATTATATCGGGGATTGTACTGGGCTCGCTCTATGGTCTGATGCCGCTCTATCTGAATCATCAGGGCGTCAGCGATTCCGGAATTGGCTTCTGGATGGCGGTGATGGTGAGTGCCGGGATCGTCGGGCAGTGGCCGATTGGCCGTCTGGCGGACCGCTTCGGTCGTCTGCTGGTGCTGCGCGTTCAGGTCTTCGTGGTCATCATGGGATGTCTTGCCATGCTCAGCAACGCCGCAATGGCGCCTGCGCTGTTTATTCTCGGGGCCGCCGGCTTTACGCTCTATCCGGTGGCAATGGCCTGGGCCTGTGAGAAAGTTGAGCACCACCAGCTGGTGGCAATGAACCAGGCGCTGTTACTGAGCTATACCATCGGCAGCTTATTAGGGCCGACGTTTACCGCGATGCTGATGCAGAATTACTCCGACAATTTACTGTTTATCATGATTGCCAGCGTGTCGTTTATATATCTCTTAATGCTGCTGCGTAAAGCAGGTGAGCATCCAACGCCTGTGGCACATGCCTGATTAAATTAAAGCCTGTCGATGACAGGCTTTTTTGTCCCTGTCACAACTAAGAGTTTTACTTATTGTTTGTTTATTGCGCCAGGCGATAATTCATGTGAGTCCTACCACTATAAGGCAGCAATCATGTCTATTCGTCGTTTTTCCACTACCGCACTTGCCGTAGTGTTGTCTTTAACGTTTGCAACGGCTCCGGTCATGGCTAATCCTGGAAACGGGAATGGCGGTGGTCACGGAAACGGTGGCGGGCAAGGTAATGGCGGTAATCATGGTAACGGGAATTCTGGTAACTCCGGCAACCATGGAAATAAGCAAAATAGCGGACAGGATAGCCCTGGAAAATCGAATAAGAGCTTCAAAAATAGCAAAGATGTCGGTAATGATGTTGATGCTCGCGTGAGCTTCGATCATGCGCGTCACCTGGCGCTGAATTATGGCTTAACGGGTTATGACTCTCTGCCTCCGGGCATCGCGAAAAACCTGGCGCGCGGTAAGCCGCTTCCTCCGGGCATTGCGAAGAAAACCGTGCCAGCCTCTATGCTGGACCAGCTTCCTTCCTACCCGGGCTATGAATGGCGCGTGGTCGGGGACGACCTGGTCTTAATTGCGCTGAGCACAGCCATTGTGACGTCCGTTATTAACGGTGTATTTAAATAGAATATAAAAAAGGCCCGGTTTTACCGGGCCTTTTCGTTAATACATGACCTTGTGGCCATACTGCTCGAGAATACCTTTCACGCGTTCCATCGTCTCTTTTTTCGGCGGCTTCACGCCATCGAGTTTGTACTCTTCGCCCATGGCCACCCATTTATGTTTACCCAGCTCGTGATAGGGCAGAAGCTCGATTTTCTCGACGTTGCCCATGTCACGGGTGAATTCCCCCAGGCGGTGCGCGGAGTCGTCGTCGTCTGACCAGCCAGGAACAACCACGTAGCGGATCCAGGTTTTGATGCCTTTGTCGGCTATGTATTTGGCAAACTCCAGCGTGCGGTGGTTTGAGACACCAACGAGGTTCTGATGGATCTCATCGTTCATCTGTTTGAGATCGAGCATCACCAGATCGGTCACTTCAAGCAGTTCATCAATCACCGGATCGTATCGACGTACAAAGCCATTGGTATCCAGGCAGGTATGAATGCCTTCTTTGTGGCAGGCGCGGAACCAGTCACGGACAAATTCAGCCTGAAGAATGGCTTCACCGCCGGATGCGGTGACGCCGCCACCGGACGCGTTCATAAAGTGGCGGTAGGTCACCACCTCTTTCATCAAGTCTTCAACGGTCACTTCTTTGCCGCCGTGCGTGTCCCAGGTATCGCGGTTATGGCAGTACAGGCAGCGCATCAGGCAGCCCTGGAAAAAGGTGATAAAGCGGATGCCCGGGCCATCAACGGTGCCACAGGATTCAAAGGAGTGAATACGACCAATAGTTGACATTGCGGTGATATCTCCATCATCGGCCCGTCCCGGGCCTGTGTATGCACAGCTCAAAGCCGGCTGTGTTAAGTCTGTTTTGGCTGTTATCCATTCAGTATAGATAGCGGGCAAAAGAGACTGAGGTGGAGAGGGTGCTAAAAAGGCCCCACTGACGTGGAGCCTTTATTGTACGCTTGTTAACGCGTGATTTCAGTCAATTCCACTTACATGGACTGAGTGAAAGTACGGGTGATAACGTCCTGCTGCTGTTCTTTAGTCAGGGAGTTAAAACGTACTGCGTAGCCAGATACGCGGATGGTCAGCTGAGGATATTTCTCAGGGTGTTCCATCGCGTCGAGCAGCATTTCACGGTTCATTACGTTCACGTTCAGGTGCTGACCACCTTCGATGGACGCTTCGTGGTGGAAGTAACCATCCATCAGACCCGCGAGGTTGGTTTTACGCACTTCGTCGTCTTTACCCAGCGCGTTTGGCACGATAGAGAAGGTGTAAGAGATACCATCTTTCGCGTAGGCAAACGGCAGTTTAGCTACGGAAGTCAGAGAGGCAACAGCACCTTTCTGGTCACGACCGTGCATTGGGTTAGCACCTGGGCCGAATGGCGCGCCAGCACGACGACCGTCTGGGGTGTTACCGGTTTTCTTACCATACACAACGTTAGAGGTGATGGTCAGAACAGACTGAGTCGGGATAGCGTTACGGTAAGTAGTCAGTTTCTGAATTTTCTTCATGAAACGTTCTACCAGGTCAACCGCCATGTCATCAACGCGAGAGTCGTTGTTACCAAACTGCGGATATTCACCTTCGATTTCGAAGTCTACAGCCAGGCCGTCTTCGTCACGAATTGGTTTAACTTTCGCATATTTGATTGCAGACAGGGAGTCAGCAGCAACGGACAGACCAGCAATACCACACGCCATGGTGCGGATAACGTCACGGTCGTGCAGCGCCATCAGAGAGGCTTCGTAGCTGTACTTGTCGTGCATGTAGTGGATAACGTTCAGTGCAGTGACGTACTGTTTAGCCAGCCAGTCCATGAAGTGATCCATGCGGTCCATGACTTCGTCGAAGTTCAGAACGTCGCCTTTGATCGGCTCAGATTTAGGACCAACCTGCATTTTCAGTTTTTCATCAACGCCGCCGTTGATAGCGTACAGCATGGTTTTCGCCAGGTTTGCACGCGCACCGAAGAACTGCATTTGTTTACCAACAACCATTGGGCTTACGCAGCAAGCGATAGCGTAATCGTCGTTGTTGAAGTCCGGACGCATCAGGTCATCGTTCTCGTACTGCAGAGAAGAGGTATCGATGGACACTTTAGCGGCGAATTTCTTGAAGTTCAGAGGCAGTTTTTCAGACCACAGAACGGTGATGTTCGGCTCCGGAGAAGGACCCATGGTGTACAGGGTGTTCAGGAAGCGGAAGCTGTTTTTTGTAACCAGAGTACGGCCGTCAACGCCCATACCGCCGATAGATTCTGTTGCCCAGATTGGGTCACCAGAGAACAGTTCATCATATTCAGGAGTACGCAGGAAGCGAACCATACGCAGTTTCATGACCAGGTGGTCAATCATTTCCTGAGCGTCTTGCTCGGTGATTTTGCCTGCTTTCAGGTC
This sequence comes from Enterobacter sp. PI-10, assembly GCF_027947695.1. Classification (NCBI taxonomy): domain Bacteria; kingdom Pseudomonadati; phylum Pseudomonadota; class Gammaproteobacteria; order Enterobacterales; family Enterobacteriaceae; genus Enterobacter; species Enterobacter sp. PI-10. The sequence continues at coordinate 678,494 of NZ_JAJNOG010000001.1, forward strand.
ACGTTCGATGTAAGCATCCAGGAAGGTGGATACGCGACCGAAGGACATTGCTGCGCCGTTCTGAGACTTAACTGCGGCCAGGTAGCCGAAGTAGGTCCACTGGATAGCTTCCTGAGCGTTGGTAGCAGGACCAGAGATATCGCAGCCGTATTTAGCAGCCATCTCTTTGATCTGACCCAGCGCGCGGTGCTGTTCAGCGATCTCTTCACGCAGACGGATAGTTGCTTCCAGGTTTACGCCGTTTTCCAGATCGGACTGCAGGGAAACAAACTGCGCGTACTTGTCTTTCATCAGGAAGTCGATACCGTACAGCGCAACGCGACGGTAGTCACCGATGATACGGCCACGGCCATACGCATCTGGCAGACCAGTCAGAACGCCAGATTTACGGCAGTTCAGAATGTCTTTGGTGTAAACATCGAATACGCCCTGGTTGTGGGTTTTGCGGTATTCGGTGAAGATTTTTTTCAGCATTGGGTCCAGCTCGCGGTTATACGCTTTGCAGGAACCTTCAACCATTTTAATACCACCAAACGGGATGATTGCGCGTTTCAGTGGTGCTTCAGTCTGCAGACCAACGATTTTCTCAAGGGCTTTGTTGATATAGCCAGCATCGTGAGAAGTGATGGTGGAAGCAACGGAGGTGTCAAAATCAACTGGCGCGTGAGTGCGGTTTTCCAGTTTAACGCCTTCCATTACGCTGTCCCACAGCTTGGTGGTCGCGTCAGTTGCGCCAGCCAGGAAGGATTCGTCACCTTCATACGGGGTATAGTTTTTCTGAATGAAGTCACGTACGTTTACTTCATTCTGCCAGTCACCTTTCGCAAAACCTTCCCAGGCTGTGGCTAACTTTTCATTAAGCTCGGACATGTAACACCTACCTTCTTAAGTGGATTTTTTATTTACTGCCTGAGAAAACCATCAATGATGATCGTCGCCACGCAGGTAAATGACCCAGTATGTCAACCCAACTAACAGACCCCCACCGATAATGTTCCCGATAGTGACAGGGATCAGGTTATCAGTAATGAAATTCATAATAGTCAGGTGTGAGAAACTTTCCGGGGATGAACCAACTGCGGTCCAGAACTCCGGGCTCGCAAAGTCGCGGATTACAATGCCCATTGGGATCATGAACATATTCGCGATACTGTGCTCAAAGCCGCTGGCAACAAACATCGCAACCGGCAGAACCATAATTAAGGCTTTGTCCATCAGGCTACGACCCGAGTAGCTCATCCATACAGCCAGGCAGACCATCAGGTTAGCGAGGATGCCGAGAGCAACGGCTTCGATAAATGTGTGGTGCATTTTGTGGTCGGCGGTTTGCAGGACGTTAAGGCCCCAGCCACCGTTGGCGGTCATGTACTCGCCAGAAAGCCACATCAACAAAACAAAGAGCAGACAGCCAACCAGGTTACCCACGTAAACATTAAGCCAGTTACGTGCCAGCTGACCCCAGGTAATTCTTCCGCTGGCCTTTGCCACGACAATCAGCACCGTTGAGGTGAAGAGGTCGGCGCCGCAGATGACGCAGAGAATCAGACCCAGTGAGAAACAAATGCCGCCAATCAGTTTGGCCATGCCGAAAGGCATTCCGGCAGTACCGGTGGTGGCGGTGATGTAGAAGACGAAAGCGATAGAGATGAACACACCAGCCGTGATTGCCAGATAGAACGTCTTCATCGGGTGTTTCGTTGCTTTATAGACACCCGCTTCTTCGGCAACTTTGGCCATCGCAGCGGGGAGTAAAAGATCAAAAGGGTTGTCAGCTTTCACACTAACTCTCTCTTTATTAAGTCGGCGACGAGATACTAACAAAGCATTATAGAAGAGAAATTGATATAGATCATATCTCGCCTGGCTTATAGGCCCGCAGTGTGTATGGTTTTACAACAAATGCGGAGTAAGTATTTGATTATCCGTATAAAAATAAATTTTAAAAGTTATGAAAAGAGTTGAATTTTTTCGTTCAGCCACCTCGGAGACAGTTAATTAATATGGAGTATTTACCATAAAAAGTAACAGTAAAGCCCAGGTAAATATTATTATATTTACCCATGTTTAACTTTATTATTACAATCAACAGTCATTGCCGAAGAAAATAAAAAACGGGGCAATGAAATTGCCCCGTAATATAGCCCAGACGATTGAATACGCCTACTGCTGGTAATGTTATGTGCGCTTATTTTGACCAGTAAGCGGCTTTTGCTTTCTGCAGTTTTTCGTAGGCCTTCAGCAGCGACTGGTGCGCCGGGAAGGCTTTCAGATCGCTATCAACAGCCTGCAGGCCATAGAACGGCGCTTCACCGCTCAGGGCCGCGCTGGCTGCTTCTACAGCCTCAGCACCGTACATGCGCACGAAAGCATTCAGGTATTGCAGCGGCTCGCGATCCTCTTCCTGTGCCAGCAGGAGCAGGGTTTGCAGGCAACGGTAATAGTTGGTGCGCTCGGCAGAGAAAACCGACTGGTTGAACTCCATGGTCCACTCGGTCCAGGCCAGGGCCTGATCCAGGTCGCCACCCGCCAGGGCCAGCATCGCTTTCAGCTCACCAATACGCAGGGTGTACCAGCCGTTGTCTTTACCGGTCGCGAGACCCAGGAGTTCGCGTACGCGGGTGAAGTCATCGTGGCCTTCCTCGTCCAGTTGGGCGATCAGGTTCAGATAATCTTCTTTTTCCCACTCGCTGCCAGGCAGAGCCAGCAGCGTTTCGCGCAGATGTGCACCCATGCTGTTATTCGCCAGCCACAGATCTTCTGCAGGGTAGATGTCGGACATGCCGGGAACAATAATGCGGCATGCATAGACGCCCAGGTGCTCGTAGTCGGCGATATAGACGTCCTGGTCTTCGGCTTTGAAAATCGCCATCAGCGTCGCGAACTCTTCTTCCGTTGTCCCTGCAAAGCTCCAGTCCACGAACGGATAGTCTGCGTCCTGTTTGAACATATCCCAGGAGATCAAACCGCTGGAGTCAATGAAGTGGGTTTCGAGGTTCGTATGTTCAGCCACTTCTTCATCGTCAAACGTTGGCGGTGTGAACACGTCGAGATCTTTCAGGCTACGGCCCTGCAGCAGCTCGGTGACGGTGCGTTCCAGCGCCACGCCGAAGTCAGGGTGCGCGCCAAAGGAGGCGAAACAGGTGCCGTTTGTCGGGTTGAACAGCACGACGCAGATAACCGGGTACTTGCCGCCCAGCGAGCCGTCATAGGCAAAGATTGGGAAACCTTCTGCTTCCAGCTTAGCGATGGATTCCACCACGCCCGGGTAGCGCGCCAGCACGTCGGCCGGAATTTCAGGCAGGCTAATGGATTCGGCAATGATGCGGTTTTTAATGTGGCGTTCAAAGACTTCGGAAAGGCCCTGCACGCGCGCTTCATTGCGGGTGTTACCCGCGGACATACCGTTGGACACATACAGGTTGCCGACGATGTTCATCGGGATATAGACGGTCTGCTCGTCAGACTGACGGGTAAACGGCAGGGCGCAGATCCCACGATCCTCATTGCCAGACTGCAGATCGACCAGCATGCTGGCGGTCAGTTCGTTGTCTGGATCGTAGAAGGCACGCAGGCGTGCGTCGAGAATACCTTCCGGCAGTTCGTCGTCTTCGGTCAGCGGGAACCATTTTTCATTTGGATAGTGAACGAACGGGCCGTTAGCGATGGTCTCGCCCAGCCAGAAGTCAGCGAAGAAATAGTTGGTGGACAGACGCTCAAAATACTCACCCAGCGCAGAAGCCAGTGCCGCTTTTTTTGTCGCGCCTTTACCGTTGGTAAAGCACAGGGCACAGTCTTTATCGCGAATATGCACGGACCAGACGTGAGGCACCGGATTGAGCCAGGAGGCTTCTTCGATGTTAAAACCCAGGTCGGTCAGTTTCTGCTGGAAGCGAGCGATGGAATCTTCCAGAGCGGCATCTTTGCCGGGGATAAACGTTTGAGTCATGGCGTTCACTTTTATCGTACGTAAAGCGCGCAATGATACGGGTTTTGCGTGACGGGTGCTATCTTCGGCGAAAATAAATGGCTGGGCTATGCTTAGTGGCAGTAACTGACTGTTAAGGCATAGAAAAATGAAAGCATTTGATCTCCAGCGGATGGCGTTTGATAAAGTTCCTCCTGAATTTCTGGGCGAAGTGGCGCTCCGCAGCCTGTACACCTTCGTACTTGTCTTCCTGTTTCTTAAAATCACCGGCCGTCGCGGCGTACGGCAGATGTCGCTCTTTGAGGTGTTGATCATCCTGACGCTGGGTTCAGCGGCGGGGGATGTCGCCTTCTATGATGATGTGCCGATGGTGCCGGTGTTTATCGTTTTTGTTTCACTGGCGCTTCTTTATCGCCTTGTCATGTGGCTGATGTCGAAAAGCGAAAAGCTGGAAGATCTGCTTGAGGGGAAGCCGGTCGTTATCGTCGAGGACGGGCAGTTGGCCTGGGAAAATGTACAAAGCGCCAATATGACCGAGTTCGAGTTCTTTATGGAGCTACGACTGAATAGCGTTGAACAGCTCGGGCAGGTGCGTCTGGCGATCATGGAGACCAACGGGCAGATCAGCGTCTATTACTATTCTGACGACGAGGTGAAGCCGGGACTGTGTATCCTGCCGGATATGCTGATCGAGCGTTTCAGAACCGTACCTGAGTCAGGCGAGTATGCCTGCGTGAGATGTAGCCACGTGCTCGCGATGCAGCCGGGGGATCGTCAATTATGCCCCCGCTGTGCAAATCCGGAATGGACGAAGGTTAGCCGGGCCAAACGCATCACCTGACAGCCATTTTGTCGGTTTTGTCATGGCGAGGCGGCAGATTGTTTTGTGTGACGCGGGGCACATTTCACGGGTCATAAGCTTTAGACATTGCGGCGCGTGTCACTGAATGATAAAACCGATATCCACAGTTATAACTTATGGCTTTTAGCGTGGTGAGGGGAAATGGCTCAAGTCTTTAATTTCAGTTCAGGTCCGGCAATGTTACCGGCAGACGTGCTTAAACAGGCTCAACAGGAACTCTGTGACTGGAACGGTCTCGGTACGTCGGTGATGGAAATCAGCCACCGTGGTAAAGAGTTTATTCAGGTGGCCGAAGAGGCAGAAAAGGATTTTCGCGATCTGCTGAATATTCCCTCGAACTACAAAGTATTGTTCTGCCACGGCGGTGGACGCGGCCAGTTTGCAGGCGTTCCGCTGAATATCCTTGGTGACAAAACGACGGCAGACTACGTTGACGCGGGATACTGGGCGGCAAGCGCCGTTAAAGAAGCGCATAAATACTGCACGCCGAATGTTATCGACGCCAAAGTGACCGTTGATGGCCTGCGCGCCGTGAAGCCAATGAACGAGTGGCAGCTTTCTAATAACGCAGCGTATCTGCACTACTGCCCGAACGAAACCATTGACGGGATTGCCATCGACGAGACGCCAAACTTCGGCAGCGATGTCGTGGTTGCCGCCGACTTCTCCTCCACCATTCTGTCTGCGCCAATTGATGTCAGCCGCTACGGCGTTATCTATGCGGGCGCGCAGAAAAATATCGGTCCGGCCGGTTTGACTATCGTCGTCGTGCGTGAAGACCTGCTGGGTAAAGCGCATAAATCCTGCCCGTCGATTCTCGATTACACCGTGCTGAACGATAACGATTCTATGTTCAACACCCCACCAACGTTTGCCTGGTACCTTTCCGGCCTGGTCTTCAAATGGCTGAAGCAAAACGGCGGCGTGGCGCAGATGGACAAGGTGAATCAGCAGAAAGCTGAACTGCTGTATGGCGTGATCGACAAAAGCGATTTCTATCGCAACGATGTGGCGAAAGCTAACCGTTCCCGGATGAACGTGCCGTTCCAGCTGGCGGACAGCAGCCTGGATAAAGTGTTCCTGGAAGAGTCCTTCGCGGCAGGCCTGCATTCGCTCAAAGGTCACCGTGTCGTTGGCGGCATGCGTGCCTCCATCTATAACGCGATGCCGCTGGAAGGCGTTAAAGCTCTGACGGATTTCATGATCGACTTCGAACGTCGCCACGGTTAATAGCGCTGTTTTCACCCCCGTAGCCCTGCTGCGGGGTTTTTATTATGTTGAGTTGAGAGTTAAGTTTTCATGGAATCCCTGACGTTACAACCTATCGCGCGGGTAGATGGCACCATTAATCTGCCTGGTTCAAAAAGTGTCTCGAACCGCGCTCTGCTGCTGGCAGCACTGGCAAACGGCACCACCGTCCTTACAAACCTGCTGGACAGCGATGACGTACGCCATATGCTCAATGCGCTGAAAGCGTTGGGTGTTCATTACATTCTCTCCGACGATCGTACCCGCTGCGAAGTGACCGGCAGCGGCGGCGCGCTGCAGACGGATGAAGAGCTTGAGCTGTTTCTGGGCAACGCGGGTACCGCGATGCGTCCGCTGGCGGCGGCCCTGTGTCTTGGGCGCAACAACATTGTGCTGACCGGCGAACCTCGCATGAAAGAGCGTCCGATTGGCCATCTGGTGGATGCCCTGCGTCAGGGCGGCGCGCAGGTTGAGTATCTGGAGCAGGAAAACTATCCGCCACTGCGTCTGCGCGGTGGTTTTAACGGCGGTCATGTCGAGGTTGACGGCAGCGTCTCCAGCCAGTTCCTGACGGCACTGCTGATGACCGCGCCGCTGGCACCGCAGGATACGGTTATTACGATTAAAGGCGAGCTGGTCTCCAAACCTTATATTGATATCACCCTGCACCTGATGAAAACCTTCGGTGTCGAGGTGGAAAACCAGTCTTATCAGCGCTTCGTGGTGCGTGGAGCGCAGCAGTACCAGTCTCCGGGCAGCTATCTGGTTGAAGGCGACGCTTCTTCGGCTTCTTACTTCCTGGCTGCGGGTGCGATCAAAGGCGGTACCGTGAAGGTCACCGGTATTGGTCGCAATAGCGTGCAGGGCGACATACGTTTTGCGGACGTGCTGGAAAAAATGGGCGCGGTTGTGACCTGGGGTGATGACTTCATCGCCTGTACCCATGGCGATCTGAATGCCATCGACATGGACATGAACCATATTCCGGATGCGGCGATGACCATTGCCACTGCGGCGCTGTTTGCAAAAGGCACCACCACGCTGCGTAATATCTACAACTGGCGCGTAAAAGAGACTGACCGTCTGTTCGCGATGGCGACCGAGCTGCGTAAGGTCGGCGCTGAGGTGGAAGAGGGCGAAGACTACATTCGCATCACGCCTCCTGCAAAACTGCAGGTTGCCGAGATCGGAACCTACAACGATCACCGTATGGCGATGTGCTTCTCGCTGGTGGCGTTGTCAGACACGCCTGTGACCATCCTTGACCCGAAATGTACGGCGAAAACTTTCCCGGACTACTTCGAACAGCTGGCACGCATTAGCACGCTGGCCTGATAACATCTTGCCGCATCGCCTGATGCGGCATTTCCTTACGCTTCCTGACGAACACTTCCGTTCATTTCTTCTACACTCTGCTTCAATCAATCCGTAATTTGCACGCAAAGGTAACAGTTGCGCACGTTGACGCGTATAATGCGCGGCGTTCATGTAAACGGTATGCCTTATTTAAGGAGAAAAAGATGACGGCAATTGCCCCGGTAATCACCATTGATGGGCCGAGTGGCGCAGGGAAAGGGACTCTGTGCAAAGCGATGGCGGAAGCATTGCAATGGCATCTTTTAGATTCGGGAGCAATCTATCGCGTGCTGGCTCTGGCTGCGCTACATCATCACGTGGACGTGGCGTCAGAAGAAGCGCTGGTTCCGCTGGCCGCGCATCTTGATGTGCGTTTCGTGTCGACCGATGGCAACCTGGAAGTGATCCTTGAAGGGGAAGACGTGAGCGGGGAAATCCGTACTCAGGAAGTGGCGAATGCGGCCTCTCAGGTAGCGGCCTTCCCGCGCGTTCGTGAGGCGTTGTTACGTCGTCAGCGCGCGTTTCGTGAAGCCCCGGGTTTGATCGCGGACGGACGCGATATGGGAACCGTGGTATTCCCTGATGCACCTGTGAAAATTTTCCTTGACGCCTCTTCGGAAGAACGCGCTCAGCGCCGCATGCTTCAGTTGCAGGAAAAGGGGTTTAGTGTTAACTTTGATCGCCTTTTATCCGAGATAAAAGAGCGCGATGACCGCGATCGTAACCGCGCCGTCGCTCCACTTGTTCCAGCAGAAGATGCATTAGTTCTGGATTCAACCAGTTTAACTATTGAGCAAGTGATTGAAAAAGCGCTACAATATGCGCGCCAAAAACTGGCACTCGCGTAATCGCGACCGATTTAGCAGTACCCCCGCTGCAATGGATTGACGGCGGGTATGTGAAACAACCCCATCCGGCACGGAGCCAGGTGGACGTTAATATTAACCTGAAGATTAAACATGACTGAATCTTTTGCTCAACTGTTTGAAGAATCCTTAAAAGAAATCGAAACCCGCCCGGGTTCCATCGTTCGCGGTGTTGTTGTTGCTATCGACAAAGACGTAGTACTGGTTGACGCCGGTCTGAAATCTGAGTCCGCCATTCCGGCAGAGCAGTTCAAAAACGCCCAGGGCGAGCTGGAAATCCAGGTTGGCGACGAAGTTGACGTTGCTCTGGACGCAGTAGAAGACGGCTTCGGTGAAACCCTGCTTTCTCGTGAGAAAGCGAAACGTCACGAAGCTTGGATCACGCTGGAAAAAGCTTACGAAGAAGCTGAAACTGTGGTCGGTGTTATCAACGGCAAAGTTAAAGGTGGCTTCACTGTTGAGCTGAATGGTATTCGTGCGTTCCTGCCAGGTTCTCTGGTAGACGTTCGTCCAGTCCGTGACACCCTGCACCTGGAAGGCAAAGAGCTTGAGTTCAAAGTAATCAAGCTGGACCAGAAGCGTAACAACGTTGTTGTTTCCCGTCGTGCCGTTATCGAATCTGAAAACAGCGCAGAACGCGATCAGCTGCTGGAAAACCTGCAGGAAGGCATGGAAGTCAAAGGTATCGTTAAGAACCTCACTGACTACGGCGCATTCGTTGACCTGGGCGGCGTTGATGGCCTGCTGCACATCACCGACATGGCGTGGAAACGCGTTAAGCACCCAAGCGAAATCGTGAACGTGGGCGACGAAATCACTGTTAAAGTGCTGAAGTTCGACCGCGAGCGTACTCGTGTATCCCTCGGCCTGAAACAGCTGGGCGAAGATCCATGGGTAGCTATCGCTAAGCGTTACCCAGAAGGTACTAAACTGACTGGTCGCGTAACCAACCTGACTGACTACGGCTGCTTCGTTGAAATCGAAGAAGGCGTTGAAGGTCTGGTGCACGTTTCCGAAATGGACTGGACCAACAAAAACATCCACCCATCCAAAGTTGTTAACGTTGGTGATGTAGTGGAAGTGATGGTTCTGGATATCGACGAAGAACGTCGTCGTATCTCCCTGGGCCTGAAACAGTGCAAAAACAACCCATGGCAGCAGTTCGCGGAAACCCACAACAAAGGCGACCGTGTTGAAGGTAAAATCAAGTCTATCACTGACTTCGGTATCTTCATCGGCCTGGACGGCGGCATCGATGGCCTGGTTCACCTGTCTGACATCTCCTGGAACGTTGCAGGCGAAGAAGCAGTTCGTGAATACAAAAAAGGCGACGAAATCGCTGCAGTTGTTCTGCAGGTTGACGCAGAGCGTGAGCGTATCTCCCTGGGCGTTAAACAGCTCGCAGAAGATCCGTTCAACAACTGGGTTGCACTGAACAAGAAAGGCGCAATCGTAAACGGTAAAGTAACTGCAGTTGACGCTAAAGGCGCAACCGTAGAACTGGCTGACGGCGTTGAGGGTTACCTGCGCGCTTCTGAAGCTTCCCGTGACCGCGTTGAAGATGCCACTCTGGTTCTGAACGTAGGCGACGACGTTGAAGCTAAGTTCACCGGTGTTGACCGTAAGAACCGTGCAATCAGCCTGTCTGTTCGTGCTAAAGACGAAGCTGATGAGAAAGATGCAATCGCAACTGTTAACAAACAGGAAGATGCAAACTTCTCTAACAACGCAATGGCTGAAGCTTTCAAAGCAGCTAAAGGCGAGTAATATCAGGTTCTCAGCATCATTTGCGCTGTAACGCATTTACAGCGTGAAGGATGAGGAGCAAACTTGACAGATTGCAGGATTCGTCCTGTAATCAATAACAAAGGGCGGCTACGGCCGCCCTTGTTTAATGAGCTGTTCAGCTAATTGGTTTGAAAGGAACCGGAGGAATCATGACCAAGTCAGAATTGATTGAAAGACTTGCCAGTCAGCAACCGCATATCCCTGCCAAGGCAGTGGAAGATGCCGTAAAAGAGATGCTGGAGCATATGGCCTCCACTCTTGCCCAGGGCGAGCGCATTGAAATCCGCGGTTTCGGTAGTTTTTCTCTGCACTATCGTGCTCCACGTACCGGGCGTAACCCGAAAACTGGCGATAAAGTCGAGCTGGAAGGTAAGTACGTTCCACACTTTAAGCCGGGTAAAGAACTGCGCGATCGCGCCAATATTTACGGTAACTGAGTTTAGCCAGCCGGTTAAACTGGGTTCGAAAGAAAGCACCTGCGGGTGCTTTTTTTGTGTCTGTCGCTTTTATTCTGAAGATGTCCCGCATTTTCAGTTTCGTTTTCTGTAAGCCGATAAAAACAACACAGCGCGCGCTGTAAAACGCATTCTTCTCATCTGACATTTCGCACTGCTTGCATACATACTGCCGCTCTGAAACAGGGAGGTAGCAATGGGAATTCCCACGCTTAGTATCTGCGCCATTCTGGCGATAGCCCCGTTACTCTGGTTACCTGAACTGCCATCACCTTACACCATGTGGGTCATGGTGGCTGGTGGGATAGTGCTTGCTGCATGGCAAAACCATCGAGTGAAGTATGCTGGTATTACGCTGTTATTTTGTGCGTGGGGCATTCTGGCCGCGCAGGAGAGCGTCTGGCCGATGCAGCATTTAACCACGGGGGCTGTGCAGGCTGAGGTAGAACTCACATCGACCGACGGCGCTACTCTGCATCAGGGAAACATTCGCAGCATTGATGGCAAGCGCTGGTGGGCTTCAACCGGCGTAACGCTGTATGGCAACTATCTGCCACAGAAAGCGTGTGCCGGTCAGCGCTGGACCATGAGGCTCAGGCTCAGGCCTGCCCATGGCGAACTGAACGACGGCGGTTATGATTCTCAGCGCAGCGCCTTTGCCCAACATCAAACGCTGAGTGGGCGCTTCACCCGTGCTGAACTCGTCGATGGGCGCTGCAGCCTGCGAGCGCAATACCTGATGTCACTGCAAAACCGACTTTCTGCTTACCGCTGGGGTGCGGTTATCCTCGGACTGGGGATGGGGGAACGTCTGGATGTTCCCCGGGAAATAAAAGACCTGATGCGTGAAACCGGGACGCTGCATTTGATGGCGATTTCGGGCCTGCATATCGCGCTGGCAGCCTCTCTCGTCTGGTTACTTGCACGTGGACTCCAGTTTTTATTACCCAGCCATCGGGTCCACTGGCAAATGCCTCTCCTGGCTGGGTTATGCTTTGCCGCCTTCTATGCCTGGCTTACCGGTCTGCAACCTCCTGCGCTACGAACGGTCATCGCGCTTTCTGTGCTTGCAATGTTGCGGATCGCTGCCCGCCAATGGTCTCCCTGGCAGGTATGGGGATGCTGTATCGCAGCGATCCTGATAAGCGATCCCTTAGCCGTACTTTCGCAGAGTCTTGCCCTGTCCGCATTTGCCGTCGCCGCGCTGATTTTCTGGTTTCAGTGGCTGCCTCTTTCAGACTGGCAACGGGCTCGACGTATACGGCCGCTGCTGAACCTGCTCTCTCTGCAGGTCGGTATGCTGATGCTGCTGATGCCATTACAGGTTCTGATTTTCCATGGCTTCAGCTTCACCTCACTGGTCGCGAATCTCTTTGCCGTTCCTCTAGTGACGTTTGTCTCCGTACCGCTGATCCTGCTCGGCATGCTGCTTCATCTGCTGCCGCTGGAAGCACTGGAAAGCGTTGTCTGGTTTGCAGCCGATAAGTCACTTGCGGGGCTATTCTGGCTCCTCATGCGCCTGCCTGATGGCTGGCAGAGTGTAGATCAACGCTGGCAGTACATGACACTACTGCCCTGGCTTATCATCATTGGCTGGCGTTTTCGTGCCTGGAAAACCCTTCCCGCCGTTTGTTTTGCAGGAAGTGTTTTACTGACATTTCCTCTCTGGAGAACGGAAAAAAGCGAGAGCTGGACGGTACATATGCTGGATGTGGGGCAGGGGCTGGCAATAGTCATTGAACGGCAGGGGAAAGCCATTCTCTATGATACCGGGCTCGCCTGGCCGGGCGGGGACAGCGGACAGCGGTTAATTATCCCGTGGCTTCGCTGGCATCACCTGCGGCCTGAAGGCGTTATTCTCAGTCATGAGCACCTCGACCATGCGGGAGGCCTCGCATCGTTGCAAAAAGCGTGGCCTGACCTGTGGGTAAGAAGCCCATTGCGCCAGGCGGGGCATCACCCCTGTTTTCGCGGGGAGAGATGGAGATGGCAGGGACTCTCCTTCACCGTACACTGGCCCCCTGAAAATTACCCGGCTCAGGGAAACAACCATTCCTGCGTGGTAAAAATCGACGACGGTGAGCAGAGTGTTCTGCTAACAGGAGATATTGAAGCGCAGGCGGAACAGGCTATGCTTAGCCATTACTGGCGTTATCTGACCTCTACCCTCATACAGGTGCCCCATCATGGCAGCATTACTTCTTCTTCCTTGCCGCTGGTACAGCGCGTGGAAGGTAAAATCGCCCTGGATTCAGCGGCCCGCTATAACGCATGGCGATTCCCGTCAGCAAAAGTTGTCCGACGCTATCGAAAAGAGGGGTATATCTGGCACGATACCCCTCATTCTGGACAAATATCGGTGACATTCTCGCAACATCACTGGCAAATCCGGCGCTTGCGAGAGCAATTTTTACCCGTTTGGTATCATCAGTGGTTTGGCGCGCCCGTCGATAACGGGTAGAATATGCGGCTATTTCAACGAATGCTGGTTTTTTGAATGCATAACGACAAAGATCTCTCCACGTGGCAAACCTTCCGCCGTCTCTGGCCGATGATTGCGCCCTTTAAAACAGGCCTGATCGTGGCGGGAGTAGCGTTAATCCTCAACGCAGCCAGCGATACTTTTATGCTATCGCTTCTCAAACCGTTACTGGACGACGGTTTTGGTAAAACGGATCGCTCAGTGCTGCTATGGATGCCTCTGGTGGTTATCGGACTGATGATCTTACGCGGTATCACCAGCTACATCTCCAGCTACTGCATTTCCTGGGTATCCGGGAAAGTGGTGATGACCATGCGCCGTCGCCTGTTCAGCCACATGATGGGCATGCCGGTCTCGTTCTTTGACAAGCAGTCTACCGGGACGCTGCTGTCGCGTATTACCTACGACTCCGAGCAGGTTGCCTCCTCGTCCTCAAGCGCACTGATCACCGTTGTGCGTGAGGGCGCGTCAATCATCGGCCTGTTCGTGATGATGTTCTATTACAGCTGGCAGCTGTCGCTCATCCTTATCGTTCTGGCGCCGGTAGTTTCTATTGCCATCCGCGTCGTCTCAAAGCGCTTCCGCAATATTAGTAAGAATATGCAGAACACGATGGGGCAGGTGACCACTAGCGCGGAACAGATGCTGAAAGGGCATAAGGAAGTGTTGATATTCGGCGGTCAGGAAGTCGAAACAAAACGCTTTGATAAAGTCAGCAACAAAATGCGTCTTCAGGGGATGAAAATGGTCTCAGCCTCTTCCATCTCTGACCCGATTATTCAGCTGATTGCGTCACTGGCGCTGGCATTCGTCCTGTATGCGGCAAGCTTCCCAAGCGTCATGGAGACGCTGACGGCGGGTACCATCACCGTGGTCTTCTCCTCAATGATCGCCCTGATGCGTCCGCTGAAATCCCTTACAAACGTCAACGCCCAGTTCCAGCGTGGGATGGCGGCCTGTCAGACCCTGTTCAGCATTCTGGATTCCGAGCAGGAAAAAGATGAAGGTAAGCGCGTCATTGAGCGTGCAAACGGCGACGTTGAGTTTCGCAATGTGACCTTTACCTACCCTGGCCGCGAAACACCGGCCCTGCGTAATATCAACCTGTCCATTCCGGCGGGTAAAACCGTGGCGCTGGTAGGCCGTTCCGGCTCGGGTAAATCGACCATTGCCAGTCTGATCACCCGTTTTTACGATATTAACGAAGGTGAGATCCTGTTAGACGGGCATGACCTGCGGGAGTATACCCTTCAGTCGCTGCGTAACCAGGTTGCTCTGGTTTCTCAGAACGTGCATCTGTTTAACGATACGGTCGCCAACAACATCGCTTACGCGCGCACTGATGAGTACAGCCGCGAGCAGATTGAGAACGCCGCGCGTATGGCCTACGCAATGGACTTTATCAATAAGATGGATAACGGCCTGGATACCATCATCGGCGAGAACGGTGTACTGCTCTCCGGTGGTCAGCGTCAGCGTATTGCCATTGCGCGTGCTCTACTGCGCGATAGCCCGATTCTGATTCTGGACGAAGCGACCTCTGCGCTGGATACGGAATCTGAACGTGCTATTCAGTCTGCGCTGGATGAGCTGCAAAAAAACCGTACCTCGCTGGTGATTGCACACCGTCTGTCGACTATCGAGCAGGCTGACGAAATCGTCGTGGTTGAGGATGGCATCATTGTTGAACGCGGGAGCCATGCTGACCTGCTGGAGCACCGCGGCGTTTACGCCCAGCTTCATAAGATGCAGTTTGGCGAATGATTGCACGCATCTGGTCCGGTGAGAACCCGCTGTGGCTGCTGCTTTTGCCGCTCTCCTGGCTATACGGCCTGGTGAGCGGCATTATCCGTCTGCTTTACCGTCTGGGGCTGAAGCGTGCCTGGCGCGCGCCGGTGCCGGTTGTGGTTGTCGGTAATCTTACGGCAGGCGGCAACGGTAAAACGCCGGTGGTGATCTGGCTGGTGGAGCAATTGCAAAAACGCGGCATCCGCCCAGGGGTGGTATCGCGCGGATATGGTGGCAAAGCGGCGCGTTATCCGCTGCTGCTGACGGGGGAAACCACGACAGCCGAAGCGGGTGATGAACCGGTATTGATTTTCCAGCGTACCGGCGCGCCGGTTGCGGTCTCTCCGGTGCGCAGCGACGCCGTTCAGGCGCTGCTTGCCGAACAGGCGGTACAAATCATCATCACTGACGATGGCTTGCAGCACTATGCCCTGGCGCGTGATAAAGAGATCGTGGTCATCGACGGTGTTCGCCGTTTCGGTAACGGCTGGTGGCTGCCTGCCGGCCCTATGCGTGAACGGGCTTCGCGACTGAAGTCCGTTGATGCGGTGATTGTGAACGGTGGAGAGGCAAAATCGGGCGAAATCGCGATGCACCTGCAGCCGGGTCTGGCGGTCAACCTGGCGACGGGTGAACGCCGGTCGGTTGCTGAGCTACCTTCACCGGTGGCGATGGCGGGAATTGGTCATCCCCCGCGCTTCTTCGCGACGCTGGAGCAGTGTGGTGCCCGGCTTGAAAAACGCGTTCCGCTGGCCGACCACCAGGCGCTGGTGGAAGGGCAGGTTGACGCCCTGACTGTGCCCGGACAGTCGCTGATCATGACCGAAAAAGATGCGGTAAAATGCCGTGCCTTTGCGAAAGATAACTGGTGGTATCTGCCGGTTGACGCTGAACTCAGCGGCGAGCAGCCGGAACACTTGCTCCAGGAACTGATTGCGTTGGTGCAGTAAAGGCTTACGCGGTTCCGGTGGCGCTTAGACTGACAGGAAATCGCATGTCCTTACCGCAACTCTCGCTTTCAGCCGCACGTCATTTACACCTTGCCGCGCAGGGGCTGCTCAAAAAGCCCCGCCGCCGCGCACAGCCTGCCGATATTCTCTCTACCGTCCAGCGCATGTCGCTGCTTCAAATCGACACCATTAACATTGTGGCCCGTAGCCCTTACCTGGTCCTGTTTAGCCGACTGGGGAATTATCCTTCGCAGTGGCTGGATGAAGCGCTAAGCAAGGGGGAGTTAATGGAGTACTGGGCGCACGAAGCCTGTTTTCTGCCCCGCAGCGATTTTGCCCTGGTTCGTCACCGCATGCTCGCGCCGGAAAAGATGGGCTGGAAATACCGACAGGCGTGGATGCAGGAACATGCGGCTGAAATAGAGCAGCTCATCGCGCATATTCAGAAAAACGGTCCCGTCCGCTCCGCCGATTTTGAACACCCGCGCAAGGGCACCAGCGGCTGGTGGGAGTGGAAGCCGCACAAACGTCATCTCGAAGGGCTGTTCACATCTGGCAAAGTGATGGTGATTGAGCGGCGTAATTTTCAGCGCGTCTACGACCTGACGCATCGCGTGATGCCACACTGGGACGACGAGCGTGACCTGCTTACCCAGGAGAC
Source organism: Enterobacter sp. PI-10 (assembly GCF_027947695.1). Taxonomy (NCBI): domain Bacteria; kingdom Pseudomonadati; phylum Pseudomonadota; class Gammaproteobacteria; order Enterobacterales; family Enterobacteriaceae; genus Enterobacter; species Enterobacter sp. PI-10. The sequence goes on from NZ_JAJNOG010000001.1 coordinate 694,875, forward strand.
TGCCGAGGCCATCATGCTGGAGAACAGCGCCCGCAGCCTGGGGATTTTCCGCCCCCAATGGCTGGCAGACTATTACCGCCTTCGCCAGCCCGCGCTGAAACCGCTGCTGGACATCTGGCAACGCGAACAGCGCATCATCCCCGTCACGGTGGAAACGCTGGGCGAAATGTGGCTGCATACGGATCTCCTCCCGCTACTGCCTCTGGCCCAGGAGGGGAAACTTCAGGCAACCCACAGTGCGGTGCTGTCGCCTTTCGACCCGGTCGTCTGGGACAGAAAACGCGCCGAGCAGCTGTTCGATTTTAGCTACCGGCTGGAATGTTATACCCCGGCTCCAAAGCGCCAGTACGGCTATTTTGTTTTACCGCTGCTGCACAAGGGGCAACTGGTCGGGCGTATGGATGCCAAAATGCACCGCAAGACCGGAACGCTTGAAATCATTGCGCTTTATCTGGAAGAGGGCGTCAGGGTGACGGCGAGCCTGGAAAAAGGGTTAATGTCCGCCATTAGCGAATTCGCGCGCTGGCAGGGTGCCCGCGACGTGACGCTGGGCCGGGTACCCGATGGATTGTTTACATCCTGTCGAAGTGGCTGGGAAACAGGCACGCCCTGAAAAGGGAATGTGTTAAGCTTTAGCGATTACCCATACGGAGGAACTATGGATCACCGTTTACTTGAAATTATTGCCTGCCCGGTATGCAACGGCAAACTCTACTACAGCCAGGACAAACAGGAGCTGATTTGCAAGCTGGACAGCCTGGCTTTCCCGCTGCGTGACGGCATTCCGGTACTGCTTGAAAATGAAGCCCGCTCCCTGGTAGCAGAAGAGAGCAAACCATGAGTTTTGTTGTCATTATCCCTGCGCGTTATGCCTCAACGCGTCTGCCGGGTAAACCGCTGGTGGATATCAACGGCAAGCCGATGATTGTGCATGTTCTTGAACGCGCGCGTGAATCCGGTGCCGATCGCGTGATTGTTGCTACCGACCATCCTGACGTCGCCCGTGCGGTTGAGGCAGCAGGCGGTGAGGTATGCATGACCCGCGCCGATCACCAGTCCGGCACCGAACGTCTGGCGGAAGTGGTTGAGAAATGTGGTTTCAGTGATGATACGGTCATCGTAAACGTGCAGGGTGACGAGCCGATGATCCCGGCGGTGATTATCCGTCAGGTGGCCGAAAACCTGGCCCAGCGTCAGGTCGGAATGGCCACGCTGGCGGTACCCATTCACCACGCTGAAGAGGCATTCAATCCGAATGCGGTGAAGGTGGTCATGGATGCGGAAGGCTATGCGCTCTATTTCTCCCGAGCTACGATTCCGTGGGATCGCGATCGATTTGCGCTTTCTAAAGAGACCATCGGTGATACCTTCCTGCGTCATATTGGCATCTACGGCTATCGCGCCGGCTTTATTCGCCGCTATGTGGCCTGGGCGCCGAGCCCGCTGGAGCATATCGAAATGCTGGAGCAGCTTCGCGTGCTCTGGTACGGCGAGAAAATTCACGTTGCCGTTGCTGAGGAAGTTCCCGGCACGGGCGTAGACACCCCTGAAGATCTTGAGCGCGTTCGAGCCGAATTGCGTTAATCTTACCGGCATCTCTCCGCAGTGAGGGATGCACTCTCCGCTTTATTTTTCACTTTCTTTTTCCTGATTGATCTCTTCCGGGTGACATCTTCATTAAGGACGCTCATTATAAAAGCAGTAGTCTTAATGGGGGTAATCTCATATGGAACAGCTGCGTGCCGAACTTAGCCATCTGCTGGGTGAGAAATTAAGCCGGGTAGAATGCGTGAGTGAAAAGGCCGATACCGCGCTTTGGTCATTGTATGACAGTCAGGGCAACCCAATGCCGCTGATGGCCAGAAGTTTCACCTCGCCGGGAGTAGCCAGGCAGCTTGCATGGAAAATGTCGATGCTGGCGCGGGAGGGGACCGTCCGTATGCCGACGGTGTACGGCGTGATGACCCACGAGGAACACCCCGGCCCGGACGTGCTGCTGATTGAGCGTTTACGCGGTGTGTCCGTTGAAGCGCCTGCGCGCACGCCGGAACGCTGGGAGCAGTTAAAAGACCAGATTGTCGAGGCGCTGCTGGCCTGGCACCGTCAGGATAGCCGCGGGCTTGTTGGTCCGGTCGACAGCACTCAGGAAAACCTGTGGCCGCAGTGGTACCGCCAGCGGGTGGAAGTGCTCTGGGGGACGCTTAACCAGTTCAACAATACCGGTTTAACCATGCAGGACAAACGCATTCTGTTTCGCACCCGCGAGTGCCTACCGGCACTGTTCGACGGTTTTAATGACAACTGCGTTTTGATCCACGGTAATTTCACCCTGCGCAGCATGCTCAAAGATGCCCGCAGCGATCAGCTTCTGGCGATGCTCGGGCCGGGGATCATGCTCTGGGCTCCGCGCGAATATGAGCTCTTCAGGCTCAGCGACAGCGGGGCGGCGGAAGGTTTACTGTGGCATTACCTTCAGCGCGCCCCTGTTGCGGAAGCATTTCTCTGGCGGCGCTGGCTGTACCTGCTCTGGGACGAAGTCGCGCAGCTGGTGAACACCGGACGTTTTAATCGCGCAAACTTCGATCTGGCAACAAAATCACTGTTGCCCTGGCTCGCCTGACGATCCTTTCAGCCACTGCCAGAGGCGTCCAAGCGTCTCATAGCCGACGCGGTCGCTATGCATCAGCCACGCCGGGGAGGGAATAGCCCGCTCCCACGGGTTGAGCGGCGCGTCGACGGCCATCTGGTTTGCCGGCGCGGGAAGCGGGTGCAGGCCTTGCTTCTCAAAGAAAATCATCGCGCGCGGCAGGTGTGAGGCGGAGGTCACCAGTAAGAACGGGGCATCGCCAATCGCCTGCTTCACAGCGGCAGCCTCTTCTTCGGTATCTTTTGGGCTGTCGAGAGTGATTATTGAAGAACGCGGTACGCCGAGCGATTCCGCGACCCTGGCGCCCGCTTCAGCCGTGCTCACCGGGTTCGTTTTGGCCGCCGCGCCGGTGAAGATCATTCTTGATCCCGGATTCGCCAGCCAGAGGCGAATACCTTCGTTCAGCCGCGGCAGGCTGTTGTTGATCAGGTTTGAACTGGGGGCCCAGTCAGGATCCCAGGTATATCCGCCGCCCAGCACCACGATGTACGCCACTTTCTGCTTTCCCTGCCATGTCGGGTACTTGTTTTCGATGGGGCGTAGCAGACCATCCGCGACCGGTTGCAGGCTTAACAGCAGCAAGACTAACCAGCCGAGCGTGATAAGCGTTTTGCCACTTTTCTGAAAGCGACTGAACCACACCAGCGCCAGCCCCAGCGCGATGATGATGAGCAGCAGCGGAAGGGGAAGCATCATCCCTCCAATGTATTTCTTAAGGGTAAAAAGCATCCTTTTTGGTTCCTTTTTTGACCATATAGCAGGTGATTACCCGTGATATTACACCAGAGAGGTTCATTCTCCGCGCGGGTGTGACAAAATAGCGGTTTTGCAGTTAGCGAGTGGAACTCTCCCAATGCGGGATCGCAATTTTGATGACATCGCGGAAAAGTTTTCGCGCAACATTTATGGCACCACGAAAGGGCAGCTCCGTCAGACGATCCTCTGGCAGGATCTGGACACCATTCTGGCTACGTTCGGTGGTCAAACGTTGCGCGTGCTGGACGCCGGTGGCGGTGAAGGGCAGACGGCCATAAAAATGGCTGAACGCGGTCATCACGTCACGCTTTGCGATCTTTCTGCTGAAATGGTCGCCCGGGCGACGCGTGCGGCAGAAGAGAAAGGTGTGAGCGACAACATGCATTTCATACAATGCGCCGCTCAGGATATCGCACAGCATTTGGAAACCCAGGTTGATCTGATATTGTTTCATGCGGTGCTGGAGTGGGTTGCCGATCCGCAAAGCGTGTTACAAACCCTGTGGTCGATGTTGCGCCCGGGCGGCACGCTGTCGCTGATGTTCTACAATGCTAACGGCTTTCTGATGCACAACATGGTTGCAGGAAACTTCGACTATGTTCAGGTCGGGATGCCCAAAAAGAAAAAGCGCACGCTTTCCCCGGACTATCCGCGCGATCCACAGCAGGTTTATGGCTGGCTGGAAGCGATTGGCTGGCAGATAGTCGGGAAGACGGGCGTCAGGGTGTTTCATGATTATCTGCGTGAAAAACACAAACAGCGTGACTGTTTTGACACCTTAACAGAATTAGAAACGCGGTATTGCCGTCAGGAGCCTTTTATCAGCCTTGGCCGCTATATTCACGTCACCGCGCACAAGCCGCAGATGCAAGGATAACCTATGAGTGAATTTTCCCAGACAGTCCCCGAACTGGTTGCCTGGGCCAGGAAAAACGATTTCTCCATCTCGCTGCCGGTAGACAGACTCTCTTTCCTGCTGGCGGTTGCCACGCTGAACGGCGAACGGCTGGATGGTGAAATGAGCGAGGGTGAACTGGTGGATGCGTTCCGCCATGTCAGTGATGCGTTTGAGCAAACCAGCGAAACCATTAGCGTGCGTGCCAACAACGCAATCAACGATATGGTGCGTCAACGTCTGCTGAACCGCTTTACCAGCGAGCAGGCGGAAGGAAACGCCATCTATCGTCTGACGCCACTGGGCATCGGCATCACCGATTATTATATCCGCCAGCGTGAATTTTCCACGCTGCGTCTTTCCATGCAGCTCTCGATCGTGGCGGGTGAGCTTAAGCGCGCCGCCGACGCGGCGGATGAAAACGGTGACGAATTCCACTGGCACCGTAACGTCTACGCGCCGCTGAAATATTCGGTGGCAGAGATTTTCGACAGTATCGATCTCACCCAGCGCCTGATGGACGAGCAGCAGCAGCAGGTGAAAGACGATATCGCGCAGCTGCTGAATAAAGACTGGCGAGCGGCCATCTCCAGCTGCGAACTTCTGCTGTCAGAAACCTCCGGCACGCTGCGTGAGCTCCAGGATACGCTGGAAGCCGCAGGGGATAAGCTTCAGGCGAACCTTCTGCGCATCCAGGATGCGACCCTGGCGCACGACGATCTGCACTTTATTGACCGTCTGGTGTTCGACCTGCAGAGCAAACTCGACCGTATTATCAGCTGGGGCCAGCAGTCGATCGACCTGTGGATCGGCTATGACCGACACGTGCATAAATTTATCCGTACCGCGATCGATATGGATAAAAACCGCGTGTTTGCTCAGCGTCTGCGTCAGTCGGTACAGACCTATTTCGATGCGCCGTGGGCGTTGACCTACGCCAATGCCGATCGTCTGCTGGATATGCGTGACGAAGAGATGGCGCTGCGCGATGAAGAGGTGACCGGTGAACTGCCGCCGGATCTGGAATACGAAGAATTTAACGAAATTCGCGAGCAGCTTGCGGCGATGATCGAAGAACAGCTCGCGGTCTACAAAACCAGACAAGCTCCGCTGGATCTTGGACTCGTGGTGCGCGACTATCTGGCGCAATATCCTCGTGCGCGCCACTTCGACGTTGCCCGCATTGTGGTAGACCAGGCGGTGCGCCTGGGTATCGCGCAAGCAGATTTCACCGGACTGCCGCCGAAGTGGCAGCCAATTAACGATTACGGAGCCAAGGTACAGGCGCATGTCATTGACAAATATTGAACAAGTGATGCCGGTTAAGCTGGCACAGGCGCTGGCGAATCCGTTATTTCCGGCGCTGGACAGCCAGCTGCGTGCCGGTCGTCACATTGGCTTAGACGAGCTGGATAATCACGCCTTTTTGATGGACTTCCAGGAGTACCTGGAAGAATTTTACGCGCGCTACAACGTGGAGCTTATCCGAGCGCCGGAAGGGTTTTTCTACCTGCGCCCGCGCTCCACGACGCTGATTCCGCGTTCCGTGCTCTCCGAGCTGGATATGATGGTCGGCAAAATTCTTTGCTACCTCTACCTCAGCCCGGAACGTCTGGCGAATGAAGGGATCTTCACCCAGCAGGAACTTTACGACGAGCTGTTGACGCTGGCAGATGAGAGCAAGCTGCTCAAGCTGGTGAACAACCGTTCCACGGGTTCGGATCTTGACCGTCAGAAATTACAGGAAAAGGTTCGCTCTTCCCTGAACCGTCTGCGTCGTCTGGGAATGGTCTGGTTTATGGGCCATGACAGCAGCAAATTCCGCATTACGGAATCTGTCTTCCGCTTCGGCGCCGACGTGCGTGCGGGCGATGACGCGCGTGAAGCGCAGCTTCGCATGATCCGCGACGGTGAAGCGATGCCGGTGGAAAACCATTTGCAGCTCAATGATGAGCATGAAGAGAATCTGCCGGATAGCGGGGAGGAAGAGTAATGATTGAACGCGGTAAATTTCGCTCACTGACGCTGATTAACTGGAACGGCTTCTTTGCCCGAACGTTCGATCTGGATGAGCTGGTCACGACGCTCTCCGGCGGTAACGGGGCGGGTAAATCCACCACCATGGCGGCCTTTGTCACGGCGCTGATCCCTGACCTGACGCTGCTTCACTTCCGTAACACCACCGAAGCGGGGGCAACAAGCGGCTCCCGTGATAAAGGTCTGCACGGTAAGCTGAAGGCCGGCGTCTGTTATTCGGTTCTGGACGTCATTAACTCCCGCCATCAGCGTGTAGTCGTGGGCGTGCGCCTGCAGCAGGTCGCCGGCCGCGACCGTAAAGTGGATATCAAGCCGTTTGCGATTCAGGGCTTGCCGACCTCCGTGCAGCCGACGGCGCTGCTGACGGAAACTCTGAACGAACGCCAGGCGCGCGTGCTAACGCTGCAGGAGCTGAAAGATAAGCTCGAAGCGATCGAAGGCGTGCAGTTCAAGCAGTTCAACTCGATTACCGACTACCACTCGCTCATGTTCGATCTGGGCGTGGTTGCGCGTCGTCTGCGCACGGCATCAGACCGAAGCAAATACTATCGCCTGATTGAAGCGTCTCTGTACGGCGGTATCTCCAGCGCGATTACCCGCTCCCTGCGCGACTACCTGCTGCCGGAAAACAGCGGGGTGCGTAAGGCCTTCCAGGATATGGAAGCGGCGCTGCGTGAAAACCGTATGACGCTGGAAGCGATACGCGTTACCCAGTCCGATCGTGACCTGTTTAAACACCTGATCAGCGAAGCCACCAACTACGTGGCGGCGGACTACATGCGCCACGCCAACGAGCGCCGCGTCCACCTCGATCAGGCATTAGAATACCGTCGCGAGCTGTTTACCTCCCGTAAACAGCTGGTGGCCGAGCAGTACAAGCACGTCGAAATGGCGCGCGAACTCGGTGAGCACAACGGTGCCGAGGGCGACCTTGAAGCCGACTACCAGGCCGCCAGCGATCACCTGAACCTGGTGCAAACTGCGCTCCGTCAGCAGGAAAAAATCGAGCGCTATGAAGCGGACCTCGACGAGCTGCAGATCCGTCTCGAAGAGCAAAATGAAGTGGTGGCCGAAGCCGCTGACATGCAGGAAGAGAACGAAGCCCGCGCCGAAGCCGCCGAGCTGGAAGTGGATGAGCTGAAAAGCCAGCTTGCCGATTACCAGCAGGCGCTGGACGTGCAGCAGACGCGCGCGATTCAGTACACCCAGGCACTGCAGGCATTGCAGCGCGCGAAAGAGCTGTGCCATCTGCCTGACCTGACGCCGGAAAGCGCCGACGAGTGGCTGGATACCTTCCAGGCCAAAGAGCAGGAAGCCACCGAAAAACTGCTGTCCCTCGAACAGAAAATGAGCGTCGCGCAAACGGCGCACAGCCAGTTTGAGCAGGCTTATCAGTTAGTCGTTGCGATTAACGGCCCGCTGGCGCGTAGCGAAGCCTGGGACGTTGCCCGTGAGCTGCTGCGCGACGGCGTGAACCAGCGCCATCTGGCCGAGCAGGTTCAGCCGCTGCGTATGCGTCTGAACGAGCTGGAGCAGCGCCTGCGCGAGCAGCAGGAAGCCGAGCGTCTGCTGGCGGAATTCTGCAAGCGTCAGGGAAAAAATTACGATTTCGACGAGCTTGAGGCCCTGCATCAGGAGCTGGAAGCGCGTATCGCTGCGCTTTCAGACACGGTCTCCAGCGCCAGCGAACAGCGTATGACTCTGCGTCAGGAGCTGGAGCAGCTTCAGTCCCGTTCGAAGACGCTTCTGGAGCGGGCGCCGGTCTGGCTGGCGGCTCAAAGCAGCCTGAACCAGCTCAGCGAACAGTGCGGCGAGCAGTTCGAATCCAGTCAGGAAGTGACAGAATACCTGCAGCAGCTGCTGGAGCGCGAGCGCGAAGCCATTGTTGAGCGTGATGAAGTGGGCGCGCGCAAGCGTGACGTTGACGAAGAAATTGAACGCTTAAGCCAGCCGGGCGGGTCAGAAGATCCGCGCCTGAATGCACTCGCCGAGCGTTTTGGCGGCGTGCTGCTGTCCGAGATTTATGACGATGTAGGTCTTGATGATGCCCCGTACTTCTCCGCGCTGTACGGTCCATCCCGCAACGCGATAGTGGTCCCGGATCTGTCGCTGATTTCTGAGCAGCTTGCCGGCCTGGAAGATTGTCCGGAAGATCTCTACCTGATCGAAGGGGATCCGCAGTCGTTCGATGACAGCGTATTCAGCGTCGACGAGCTGGAAAAAGCGGTGGTGGTGAAAATCGCCGACCGTCAGTGGCGCTATTCCCGCTTCCCTGAGCTGCCGCTGTTTGGCCGCGCCGCGCGCGAAAGCCGCATCGAAAGCCTGCACGCCGAGCGTGAAACGCTGTCTGAACGTTTTGCGACCCTGTCGTTTGACGTGCAGAAAACCCAGCGCCTGCACCAGGCGTTCAGCCGCTTTATCGGCAGCCATCTCGCCGTGGCATTTGACGCGGATCCGGAAGCCGAAATCCGCAAGCTCAATACCCGCCGTGGCGAGCTTGAACGTGCGATTGCCAGCCATGAAAGCGACAACCAGCAGAGCCGCGTCCAGTTCGAGCAGGCGAAAGAGGGCGTCGCGGCCCTTAACCGCATTCTGCCGCGTCTGAATCTGCTGGCGGATGACACCCTGGCCGATCGCGTGGACGAGATCCAGGAGCGTCTGGATGAAGCGCAGGAAGCCGCGCGCTTCGTGCAGCAGCACGGCAATCAGCTGGCGAAGCTGGAGCCTGTTGTTTCTGTTCTGCAGAGCGACCCGGAGCAGTTTGAGCAGTTAAAAGAAGATTATGCCTGGTCACAGCAGGTGCAGCGCGAGGCGCGTCAGCAGGCGTTTGCCCTGACGGAGGTGGTGCAGCGTCGCGCCCACTTCGGCTACTCCGATTCGGCGGAAATGCTAAGCGGTAACAGTGACCTGAACGAAAAGCTGCGTCAGCGTCTTGAGCAGGCTGAAGCGGAACGTACTCGCGCCCGCGAAGCAATGCGCAGCCACTCCGCTCAGCTGAACCAGTACAACCAGGTGCTGGCCTCGCTGAAAAGCTCCTTCGACACCAAGAAAGAGCTGTTAAACGATCTGCAGAAAGAGCTTCAGGACATCGGCGTTCGTGCCGACAGCGGGGCAGAAGAGCGTGCGCGTATCCGTCGTGACGAACTGCATTCGCAGCTCAGCAATAACCGTGCGCGTCGTAATCAGCTGGAAAAAGCGCTGACCTTCTGCGAAGCCGAAATGGATAACCTGACCCGTCGCCTGCGCAAGCTGGAACGCGATTATCACGAAATGCGTGAGCAGGTCGTGACCGCCAAGGCGGGTTGGTGCGCGGTGATGCGCATGGTGAAAGATAATAACGTCGAGCGTCGTCTGCACCGTCGCGAGCTGGCATATCTCTCCGCCGATGAGCTGCGTTCCATGTCGGATAAGGCGTTGGGTGCCCTGCGTCTGGCGGTGGCGGATAACGAACACCTGCGCGATGTCCTGCGCATGTCAGAGGATCCGAAACGTCCTGAACGTAAAATCCAGTTCTTCGTGGCGGTTTACCAGCACCTGCGCGAGCGTATTCGCCAGGACATCATCCGTACTGACGATCCGGTCGAAGCCATCGAACAGATGGAAATCGAGCTGGGCCGTCTGACGGAAGAGCTGACCTCCCGCGAGCAGAAGCTGGCAATCAGCTCCCGCAGCGTAGCGAACATTATTCGTAAAACCATTCAGCGCGAGCAGAACCGTATCCGCCAGCTCAACCAGGGGCTGCAGAGCGTGTCGTTTGGTCAGGTGAACAGCGTGCGCCTCAACGTTAACGTGCGTGAAGCGCATGCCACCCTGCTGGAAGTGCTTTCTGAGCAGCACGAGCAGCATCAGGATCTGTTTAACAGTAACCGTCTGACCTTCTCCGAAGCGCTGGCGAAGCTCTATCAGCGCCTGAACCCGCAGATTGATATGGGGCAGCGTACGCCGCAAACCATCGGTGAAGAGCTGCTGGACTACCGTAACTATCTGGAAATGGAAGTTGAGGTAAACCGTGGCTCAGACGGCTGGCTGCGTGCGGAATCCGGAGCGCTCTCTACCGGTGAAGCGATCGGTACCGGTATGTCAATTCTGGTGATGGTGGTACAGAGCTGGGAAGACGAAGCGCGCCGCCTGCGCGGCAAAGACATCTCCCCATGCCGACTGCTGTTCCTTGATGAGGCTGCGCGTCTTGATGCGCGCTCCATTGCCACGCTTTTTGAGCTTTGCGAACGTCTCGATATGCAGCTCATCATTGCGGCACCTGAGAACATCAGTCCCGAAAAAGGGACAACCTACAAGCTGGTGCGTAAAGTGTTCCAGAACAGCGAACACGTTCACGTTGTTGGGCTGCGTGGCTTTGCGCCGCAGCCGCCAGAATCATTGCCTGAAACCACGGCGGACGCTTCCTGAAGCGTCTTCTGACCCGAAGCGGCGCCCTGGCGCCGCTTTTTTTTAAACTTAACTTGTGCTTAGGGCTGCGTTATCTTTAAACTTCTTTACATAAGGTAAGGCAACAGCTTAGCCGTCTACCTATAATGAAAGAAAGCCCCAACGTGATGGGCATGTCGTGAAAACAGGGGGCAAGGGATGTTGCTTAAGAAAGAATGTGGTCGTCAGCTGTCGGCGCTAAGTTTATGCCTGGCAGTGATGTTTGCTCCACTGTTAACCGCCCAGGCCGACGAGCCTGAAATTGTGCCGACTGACAGCTCGGCAACGACGGGCGCGCAGCCAACGTCGTTGTCCCAGCCTCTGGACCAGTCTCCGGCAACGGCTATCATGGCCGGTATTAAGCCGCTGCCGGAAGGCATCGACGCCGAATCGCTCAGCCAGCAGCTGCAGTCGGGGCTGCCGTCCGGGTACGCGCCTGTCTATCTCAATCAGCTCACGCTCCTTTATGCTGCCCGCGATATGAAACCGATGTGGGAAAACCGCGATGCCGTTCGCGCCTTCCAGCAGCAGCTGGCGGAGGTCGCGATTGCAGGGTTTCAGCCGCAGTTTACAAAATGGGTTGAGCTGTTAACCGATCCTGCCGTCACCGGGCAGGCGCGAGACGTGGTGCTTTCCGATGCCATGATGGGCTACCTGCAGTTCGTGGCGGGTATTCCGGTCAACGGCAACCGTTGGCTTTACAGCGATAAGCCGTACAAGCTGGCGACGCCGGCGCTGTCGGTGATTAACCAATGGCAGTTAGCGCTGGATAACGGCGAACTGCCGCGCTTTATCGCCAGCCTCGCACCGGCGCACCCACAATATGCCACTCTTCACCAGTCGCTCCTCGCGCTGGTGGGTGACTCGCGCCCATGGCCTCAGATGCGCGGCACCGCGACGCTGCGTCCGGGGCAGTGGAGCAGCGATGTGCCTGCCCTGCGCGAGATCCTGACTCGCTCCGGTCTTCTTGATGGCGGGCCACATATTGCGTTGCCAGGCGACGATCCGCAAAATGCGGCGGTCAGCCCGTCAGCTCCCGTGAAAGAGAAAAAAACGATTGCCGTCAGCAATAAACCCGCAGCATACGATCGCGAGCTGGTTGCGGCAGTGAAGCAATTCCAGACCGCACAGGGGCTGGGGGCCGATGGCGTCATTGGCCAGACGACGCGAGACTGGCTGAACGTATCGCCTGCGCAGCGGGCAGGTGTGCTGGCGCTCAATATCCAGCGTTTGCGCCTGCTGCCTGGAACACTCTCTACCGGAATTATGGTTAACATTCCGGCTTATTCCCTGGTCTATTATCAGGACGGTAGCGAAAAACTGGCGTCGCGCGTGATTGTCGGGCGTCCGGATCGTAAAACACCGATGATGAGCAGCGCGCTGAATAACGTGGTGGTTAACCCACCGTGGAACGTGCCTCCGACGCTGGCGAGAAAAGACATTCTGCCGAAGGTCTGGAACGATCCGGGGTATCTGGAACGTCATGGCTATACGGTGATGCGCGGATGGAACAGTAAAGAGGCCATCGATCCTTATATGGTCGACTGGTCGACAATTACGGCTTCTAATCTGCCGTTCCGTTTCCAGCAGGCACCCGGGGCGCATAACTCTTTAGGGCGCTACAAATTCAATATGCCGAGTTCAGACGCTATCTATCTGCACGATACGCCGAACCACAATCTGTTCCAGAAAGATACTCGCGCGCTGAGTTCTGGCTGCGTACGCGTGAACAAAGCCTCGGAGCTGGCCAATATGCTATTGCAGGATGCGGGCTGGAACGATACGCGCATTTCCGATGCCCTGAAGCAGGGGGATACGCGTTACGTTAATATTCGACACAACATTCCGGTCAATCTCTACTATCTGACGGCGTTTGTTGGCGAAGACGGGCGTACTCAGTACCGTACAGATATTTACAATTATGATCTCACCGCGCGATCCGGCGCACAAATTTTGCCAAAAGCGGAACAATTAATCAGGTAAATGAAGCAGTTCGGGAAAAATGATTGTCGTAAGTTAGGGTGAATAAGGGGCAATATCGCTGTAAGCCGCGTATTCACTGGGGTTGGGCGCCTTGACGTACCCGGTTTTGCCAGTTAAGGTGCCCTTCGTGCGCTAAGCATATTACGATTTCTTTTACCTGTAGACCTGATTATCATGGACAAATTTGACGCTAATCGCCGCAAACTGCTGGCGTTAGGTGGTGTTGCGCTTGGCGCAGCGGCCATCTTGCCGACGCCAGCATTTGCCACCCTCTCGACACCTCGTCCGCGAGTTTTAACGCTCAACAATCTTCATACCGGTGAGTCGTTAAAAGCGGAGTTTTTCGATGGCAGAGGCTATATTCAGGATGAATTAGCAAGACTTAACCATTTTTTCCGTGATTTCCGCGCGAATAAAATAAAAGCCATCGATCCAGGACTGTTTGATCAGCTTTTCCGCCTTCAGGGCCTGCTGGGCACCAGCAAGCCGGTTCAGCTCATTTCTGGCTATCGCTCGATTGATACCAATAATGAACTGCGCGCCCACAGTCGCGGGGTAGCGAAAAAAAGCTATCACACGAAGGGACAGGCAATGGACTTCCATATTGAAGGCGTTTCGTTAGCCAATATTCGCAAAGCTGCGTTATCTATGCGCGCAGGTGGTGTAGGATATTACCCCAGCAGCAACTTTGTGCATATTGATACCGGTCCGGTTCGGCACTGGTAATAACGAAACACAGGAGCAGTATGAACTATCGTATTATTCCGGTTACCGCGTTCTCCCAGAATTGTTCATTGATCTGGTGCGAACAGACTAAACTGGCCGCGCTTGTCGATCCCGGCGGTGACGCTGAGAAGATCAAGCAGGAAGTCGCCGACAGCGGCGTGACGCTCATGCAGATTTTACTGACGCATGGTCACCTCGACCATGTGGGTGCAGCGGCTGAACTGGCTGAACACTACGGCGTGCCGATAGTTGGTCCGGAAAAAGAAGATGAGTTCTGGCTGCAGGGGTTACCCGCCCAAAGCCGCATGTTTGGCCTGGATGAGTGTCAGCCACTGACGCCCGATCGCTGGCTGAACGAAGGAGAGCGCGTTAGCATAGGGAATGTGACTTTACAGGTGTTGCATTGTCCTGGGCATACGCCAGGCCATATCGTCTTCTTCGATGACCAGTCCCGTCTGCTGATTTCCGGCGATGTGATCTTCAAAGGTGGCGTAGGACGCAGCGATTTTCCGCGCGGCGATCACGGTCAACTGATTCAGTCGATTAAACAGAAGTTATTGCCGCTGGGTGATGATGTAACGTTTATCCCTGGACACGGTCCGATGTCGACGCTGGGCTATGAACGGCTCCATAACCCGTTCCTTCAGGATGAAATGCCTGTCTGGTAACCCGAATAAAAAAAGCCTGCATAACGCAGGCTTTTTTATGGGCGCAAATTACAGTACGGCGACAATCGCTTCGCACAGTGGCGCCATGTTGTCAGGCGTCATGCCTGCAACGTTCACGCGGCCAGAGGCCACGGCGTACACGCCAAACTCTTCACGCAGACGCAGAACCTGCTCTTTGGTCAGGCCGCTGAATGAGAACATGCCGTTCTGTTTGATGATAAAGCTGAAGTCGCGATCCGCGCCTTTCTCAGCCAGGGTGTTCACAAACAGCAGGCGCATGCGCTGAATACGCTGACGCATATCGTTCAGCTCTTGTTCCCAGATAGCGCGCAGCGCATCGTTGCTCAGGATAGTCGCAACAACAGACGCACCGTGTGCCGGTGGGTTAGAGTAGTTAGCGCGGATAACCGATTTCATCTGGCTGAACGCACGATCGACGGTCTCTTCGTTAGCGGCAACCAGCGTACAGGCACCCACGCGCTCATTGTACAGACCAAAGTTCTTGGAGTAGGAGCTTGCGACAATCAGCTCCTGGTGCACGGCGGCGAACGCGCGCAGGCCTTCGGCATCTTCTTCCAGACCACGGGCGAAGCCCTGGTAGGCAAAATCAAACAGCGGCAGCCAGCCTTTCTCTACGGACAGCTTCGCCAGGTGTTGCCACTGCTCAAGCGTCGGGTCGATACCGGTTGGGTTGTGGCAGCAGCCGTGGAACAGCACCACGTCACCTGCCTGCGCCTCGCTCAGGCTCGCCAGCAGGCCGTCAAAGTCGAGAGAGTGGTTTGCCGCGTCGTAGTAGGCGTATTCACGCACTTCCAGACCCGCAGAGTTAAACACGCTCTTGTGGTTCGGCCAGCTTGGGTTGCTTACCCATACGCGCTTAACAGAAGTGTTTTTCGCAAGGAAATCCGCCGCCACGCGCAGCGCACCGGTACCGCCTGGGGTCTGTGCTGTGCGGGCACGTTTGTCACTCACAATTGCACTGCCTTTACCGAACAGCAGCTCCTGGGTGCAGCGACCAAATTCAGGGATACCATCAATACCGAGGTAGTTTTTGGTGGTTTCGTTTTCCAGCAGATACTGCTCAGCTTTCTTAACGCTGGTCAGTACCGGAGTTTTGCCGGTTTCATCTTTATATACACCAATACCCAGGTTGATTTTGCCAGGGCGGTCGTCGGCACGAAACAGATCGGCCAGGCCCAGAATCGGGTCGGCAGGAGCGGCGGTAATGTTCTCAAACATGACGAAGTTCCATTGTGATTACAGAAGTGAAATCCGCTATCAGGTTAACGGTAGATTTACAAAATGCCAACCGTTTGCGACGAAAAGCGTGCGGCTTTTCAAAAGTCGCCATTATTTTCTGTCAGGCATAAAAAAACAGGGCCGAAGCCCTGTTCATTAAGCATATAACAAAGTGGTGTTCTGATTAGAACTGGTAGGTTACGCCAACGGTAGCCTGGTTGTCAGAGCCAACCCAGCTGGTGGACGCATCTTTGTCGTCCAGCAGGTTGAAGCGGTAGTCACCGTACACGTTGAAGTTCTTGTTGAAGTAGTAAGTCGCACCAGTGGTGATGTATTTCGCCAGGTCACGGTCGCCGATGCCGTTCAGGTCTTTACCTTTGGACTGAACGTAAGAAACGGAAGGACGCAGGCCGAAGTCGAACTGGTACTGAGCGATAACTTCGAAGTTCTGAGTCTTGTTAGCAATGTTATAAACATTACCATCATCATTCGGAACATAGTTTTCGCCGCTGTTACCCAGGCGGCTCATGTTGCGAGTCTCTGCATAAACGGTCGCGAGGTAGATGTTGTTTGCGTCGTATTTCGCGCCAACAGCCCAGGATTCAGCTTTATCGCCTTTACCATCTTTTTTCTGCTCAAGCGTACGGTTAGCGGTGCTGTAGGCACCGATCAGACCGAAGCCTTCGCCGAACTCGTAGCCCAGTGACAGACCAACGCCGTCGCCGTTTGCTTCATTCAGGTTTTTACGATCGTTTTTACCCTGGTATTGAACGCCAAAGTTCAGACCATCAACCAGACCGAAGAAGTTGTTGTTACGGTAGGTCAGCAGGCCAGTAGAACGGCTGGTCATGTAGTTATCAACATAACCGCCACCCCAGGTTTCGCCAGAGAAGGATGGAGCCATATCGGTGTAGGATTCTACGTCATACACGATACCGTAGTTACGACCGTAGTCCAGAGAACCCGCGTCAGCGATTTTCAGGCCAGCGAAAGCCAGACGAGTTACGTTAGTCTGGTCACCTTCAGCTGCACCGGCGCGTGCACGGTATTCCCACTGGCCGTAACCGGTCAGCTGATCATTGATCTGAGTTTCGCCTTTGAAGCCGATCTGGCCATAAGAGGAGTCAGCGTTTTTGTGTACGCCAGAAGTGGTGAAGCCGTGTTCACCCACAACTTTACCGTAGAAGTCCAGCTTGTTGCCGTTCTTGTTATAGATTTCTGCAGCGTTAGCTGCACCGGCTACCAGCAGGGCAGGGATTACCACTGCCAGAATATTGCGCTTCATCATTATTTATTACCCTCATTGGTTTTTTTATGACACTCGCCACTGCCGTCAATAAATTCTGTCAATAAATATTTCCGGAACTATTGATGAGAGTTAGGTGTCTTTATGTATCTGACAGGCATCTTTCCATTCGCCGAAGCGTTTCGCTAGCCTGAAAGTGCTACAATTCTCAAGATTGAGTAACAGAAAGAAAATATGTGTAACTAAATATGTATTTTTGGGAACTTTGTGAACCACCTCAAACTTCAGAGTGCCCTGGCGAATTAAACAACAGAGCAAATCCTATATATATGAATTCCTTATGATTAATTTGGATAAAGGCAATTCATATAAACAGACGCTAAACGACCCGTTTTTTCTTATAACTCCTGAAAGCCTTCTGGATGGCTGTAAAAATGGTTGAAATTTGTGCTATTGCCCGATGGGGAAATAATCGCAATAAGAATAGGGTTTATTTTTTGTGGCTGGATGTTTCGCGGAAACAAAACGTAACAGGTAGTGGTTGTGACGGGGCGAAGGTTTAAAGATGCTGACTTTAAGCTGACGAAAACTGACAATGCAGAATAAAATAATGGCCAGCATCTGCTGGCCATTTTAGTCTTTTAGCGATTAGAAGCTGGCGTTACGTGGAGTACGTGGGAACGGAATCACGTCGCGTACGTTCTGAACACCGGTAACGTAGGCAATCAGACGCTCGAAGCCCAGACCAAAACCGGCGTGCGGTACGGTACCGTAACGGCGCAGATCGCGGTACCAGCTGTAATCAGCTGGGTTGAGCCCCATCTCTTCCATACGCGCGTCCAGCACATCAAGACGCTCTTCACGCTGAGAGCCACCGATGATTTCACCAATGCCCGGCGCCAGGACGTCCATCGCTGCCACGGTTTTACCGTCTTCGTTAAGGCGCATATAGAAGGCCTTAATGTCTTTCGGGTAGTTTTTAACGACAACCGGCGCTTTGAAATGCTTCTCGGCCAGATAGCGCTCGTGCTCAGACGCCAGGTCAACGCCCCAGTAAACCGGGTTCTCGAACTTCTCACCGCATTTCTCGAGGATCGCCACCGCGTCGGTGTAGTCCACCTGCGCAAAGTCGGCTGAGACAAAACGCTCCAGACGCGCTACTGCATCGCTGTCTACGCGTTCTGCAAAGAATTTCATGTCGTCAGGACGCTCTTCCAGCACCGCTTTGAAGACGTACTTGAGCATCGCTTCCGCCAGGCCCGCAACATCGTCCAGGTCGGCGAACGCCACTTCCGGCTCCAGCATCCAGAATTCCGCCAGGTGACGGCTGGTGTTGGAGTTTTCTGCGCGGAAGGTAGGGCCGAAGGTGTAGATCTTAGACAGCGCACAGGCGTACGTTTCGCCGTTGAGCTGACCGGATACCGTCAGGAAAGCTTCTTTGCCAAAGAAGTCTTTGTCATAGTCCACTTTACCTTCAGGCGTGCGCGGCAGGTTTTCCATGTCCAGCGTCGAGACGCGGAACATCTCACCGGCACCTTCTGTGTCGGACGCAGTGATCAGCGGGGTAGACACCCAGAAGTAACCCTGTTCATCGAAGAAACGATGCAGCGCCTGCGCCAGCGTATGACGCACGCGCGCCACCGCACCAATCAGGTTGGTACGCGGACGCAGGTGGGCCACTTCACGCAGATATTCGATGCTGTGACGTTTAGCCGCCATCGGATAGGTATCCGGATCTTCAACCCAGCCGGTGACTTCAATGGCAGAAGCCTGAATTTCGAAGCTCTGGCCCTGACCCGGTGATGCTACAACCACGCCGGTGACAATAACGGAACAGCCCGTTGTCAGGTGCAGAACGTCATCATTGTAATTGGGCAGAGAATTATTAATGACGGCCTGTACAGGATCAAAGCAGGAACCGTCATAGACGGCGAGGAAGGAGATGCCAGCTTTAGAATCTCGGCGGGTACGCACCCATCCGCGCACGGTGACTTCCTGGTCAACGGCGACACGGCCCTGGAGTACGTCGGCTACAGGCACAACGCTCATAATATTCTCTCTGTTAATAGTCGGAAAAAATAAACACTTGTCCACCCTTATGGGGGGATATCTATGTTACCTGCCATCCGCTATCAGACAAGTAAATTTCGCAGTCAAAAGAGAAGAATTGAGAAATAAATAAGGGAAGGGAGCCATAAAGGCTCCCGTAAGCGCTTAACTGGCTTTTTTAATCAAGGGGAGATCGAACGCTTTGCGCAATGCGCGGACAAACGCTTTGTCATGGCAGATGGTTTTACCCGGACTGTCGGAGAGTTTCGCCACCGGCTTGCCGTTACATTCCACCAGCTTTATCACGATATTCAGAGGTTTTACCTGAGGAATGTCGCAGGTCAACCGGGTACCAATCCCGAAACTCAGGTTCACTCTGGTGTTGAAATGACGATAGAGTTCGACCGCTTTCGCCAGGTCGAGATTATCCGAGAAGACGAGCACTTTGCTCATCGGGTCAATGCCAAGTTTCTCGTAATGGGCAATCGCTTTCTCGCCCCACTCGATCGGATCCCCTGAATCGTGGCGTAACCCCTGATATCGCTCTGCAAATTCAGGTCCAAAGTCGCGAAGGAAGGCATCCATCGTAATGCAGTCGGTGAGGGCGATCCCGAGTTGATTCGGGTACTCCTCAAGCCATGCGGCCAGCGCCGCTCGCTGGCTGTTGGCCAGGTCAGGGCTGATCTGCTGATGCGCCTGGAACCACTCGTGCGCCTGGGTGCCCATCGGCGTCAGGTTGAGGCGACGGGCCAGATCGTAGTTACTGGTGCCCACGAACCACGGCTCCTGCTGCAGACGTTTAACGATGGCCTCCTGTACGTCGCGCGAAAAACGGCGCCGCGTACCAAAGTCCATCAGGCGGAAGCGGGACATGTCCAGCCCTGCGGTCAGCGTGGAGAAGGCTGCGAGTTTGTTTTCCAGTGAGGAGACAGCCTGCGCTACGCCTTTTTCCGGCGAACGGTAGCGGTGAGCCAGTTCACTGATCACCGCCAGAAGCGGCACTTCCCACATGATCACTTCCCGCCACGGACCTTCAAGGCGAATATCCAGCTTGCCGTTATCGTTAAGCACGGTGACCTGCTCCGGCTTATAGCGGAAATCGCGCAGCCAGTTCAGATAGTCGGCTTTGAAGAAAGGCAGGCCAGAAAGCCACTGATATTCCTCGTCCTGCAGCGTCAGATGCTGCATAGCATCGACCTGTTCACGAATGGCGTCTGCGTAGATACCGAGCAAGTCGTCGCCACGACAGCGGAATTCCGCCGCGACGTGAACGTCATAGTAGTGGTGGAAAACGGCTTGCTGCATATGCAGTTTATACGCGTCGGTATCCAGCAACGTATGCAGAACTGGAGAAGCGAATTGAGTCATAGGTGCGCAGTAGCATCCTCTCACAGGAGCGTTTAGTACAATAAACAACTCCGGAGTATACCTTGTTTAGTGATTTATTGAACCCCGATCACAACATAAGCGCGTTTTATGGTCGAGGGCATTTTGTGCCCCGTGTTATACAAATGTAGCAAAAAAGGGTTTTGACCCTGAAAAGATGAACATTCTGCATAGCGCGATTTGCGCAACAGGAATATATTGAAACGTTACTCGACAAACGATGCATAAGGTTTTCTATGACACAACAGCCACAAGCCAAATACCGCCACGACTACCGTGCGCCGGATTACCTGATTAGCGAAATCGATCTGACTTTTGACCTGGATGCCACAAAAACCGTTGTCACGGCGGTGAGTCAGGTGACGCGCCACAGCGCAACCGCCGTTCCGCTGCGTCTGGATGGCGAAGACCTGACGCTGGTCTCCCTGCATATCAATGATGAAGCCTGGTCGGACTATAAAGAAGAAAACAACCAGCTGGTCATCGACAACCTGCCGGAACAGTTTACGCTGCGCATCGTGAATGAAATCAGCCCGGCCGCCAATACCGCGCTGGAAGGGCTTTACCAGTCTGGCGTGGCGCTGTGTACCCAGTGTGAAGCGGAAGGGTTCCGCCACATTACCTGGTATCTCGACCGTCCGGACGTCCTGGCGCGCTTCACCACCAAAATCATCGCCGATAAAACCCTGTATCCCTTCCTGCTCTCCAACGGCAACCGCGTAGGTGAAGGCGAGCTGGAGAATGGCCGTCACTGGGTTCAGTGGCAGGATCCGTTCCCGAAACCGTGCTACCTGTTTGCGCTGGTGGCGGGGGACTTCGACGTGCTGCGTGACACCTTCAAAACGCGCTCAGGCCGCGAGGTGGCGCTGGAGCTGTTCGTAGACCGCGGTAACCTTGACCGCGCGCCGTGGGCGATGACCTCGCTCATCAACTCCATGAAGTGGGACGAAGAGCGCTTCGGCCTCGAATATGACCTCGACATCTATATGATCGTCGCCGTTGATTTCTTCAACATGGGCGCAATGGAGAATAAAGGCCTCAACGTCTTTAACTCCAAATACGTGCTGGCGCGAACCGATACCGCTACCGATAAAGATTATCTCGATATCGAACGCGTCATCGGCCACGAATATTTCCACAACTGGACCGGTAACCGCGTCACCTGTCGCGACTGGTTCCAGCTGAGCCTGAAAGAGGGCCTCACCGTCTTCCGCGATCAGGAGTTCAGCTCCGATCTGGGTTCACGCGCGGTGAACCGCATCAACAACGTGCGTACCATGCGCGGCCTGCAGTTTGCGGAAGATGCCAGCCCAATGGCGCACCCGATCCGCCCGGATAAAGTCATCGAAATGAACAACTTCTATACCCTGACGGTGTACGAGAAGGGTGCAGAAATTATCCGCATGATCCATACCCTGCTGGGTGAAGAGAACTTCCAGAAAGGGATGCAGCTCTACTTCGAGCGTCATGACGGCAGCGCGGCCACCTGCGACGATTTCGTGCAGGCGATGGAAGATGCCTCTAATGTCGATCTTTCCCACTTCCGCCGCTGGTACAGCCAGGCCGGTACGCCAATTGTTACCGTCAAAGACGACTACAATCCGGAAACCGAGCAGTACACGCTGACCATCAGTCAGCGCACGCCGCCGACGGCAGAGCAGGAAGAGAAATACCCGCTGCATATTCCGTTCAGCATTGAGCTGTACGATAACGAAGGCAAAGTCATCCCACTGCAGAAGGGCGGCCACCCGGTACACCACGTATTGAACGTGACCCAGGCCGAGCAGACCTTTATCTTTGATAACGTCTACTTCCAGCCGGTGCCTGCTCTGCTGTGCGAATTCTCCGCGCCGGTGAAGCTGGAGTACAAGTGGAGCGATCAGCAGCTGACGTTCCTGATGCGTCACTCGCGCAACGATTTCTCCCGCTGGGATGCGGCGCAAAGCCTGCTGGCGACCTACATCAAGATCAACGTAAACCGTCACCAGCAGGGCCAGCCGCTGTCGCTGCCTGTGCACGTGGCTGACGCGTTCCGCGCGATCCTGCTGGATGAGAAGATTGACCCGGCGCTCGCCGCTGAAATTCTGACCCTGCCGTCAGCAACGGAAATCGCCGAGTTGTTCGAGATTATCGATCCGATCGCGATCGTGGCGGTGCGTGAAGCGCTGACCCGTACGCTGGCTGCTGAGCTGGCGGACGAGTTCCTCGCCATTTATAACGCCAACAAGCTTGATGCTTATCGCGTTGAGCACGCGGACATTGGTAAACGTTCTCTGCGTAATACCTGCCTGCGCTACCTGGCGTTTGGTGAAACCGAGCTCGCGAACACCCTTGTGAGCAAGCAGTATCATGAAGCGGATAACATGACCGACGCGCTGGCCGCGCTGGGTGCAAGCGTTGCCGCTGAGCTGCCGTGCCGCGACGCGCTGATGCAGGAGTACGACGACAAGTGGCATCAGGATGGCCTGGTGATGGACAAGTGGTTCATCCTGCAGGCGACCAGCCCGGCGGCCGATGCGCTCAGCAACGTGCGCAGCCTGCTGAAGCATCGTTCCTTTACCCTGAGCAATCCGAACCGCGTGCGTTCGCTGATTGGCGCGTTTGCAAGCAGCAACCCGGCCGCGTTCCACGCCGAAGACGGCAGCGGTTATCAGTTCATGGTGGAAATGCTGACCGAGCTGAACAGCCGTAACCCGCAGGTGGCGTCGCGCCTGATTGAGCCGCTGATCCGTCTGAAACGCTACGATGCGAAGCGTCAGGCGAAAATGCGTGCCGCGCTTGAGCAGCTGAAAGGGCTGGAAAACCTGTCTGGCGATCTGTACGAGAAGATTGCTAAAGCCTTAGCGTAATAAAAGTTAACCCGGCCCTCTCCCTGTGGGAGAGGGCCGGGGTGAGGGCATCAGGCATTAGCCTTAGCTCGCTGTAACTCCGTACCTCCACGCTTCATCACCCGATCCAGCACTTCCGCTTCCAGCTCCGCCAGTCTTGCCGAGCCCACGCGACGAGGCCGCGGAAGATCTACCGCCAGATCCAGACCTATTTTACCATCTTCTATTAACAGCACCCGGTCGGCCATTGCGACGGCTTCGCTCACGTCATGCGTCACCAGCAGTACCGTAAAGCCGTGTGCCTGCCAGAGAGATCCAATCAAATCCTGCATTTCGATTCGCGTCAGGGCGTCGAGCGCGCCCAGCGGTTCATCAAGCAACAGCAGGCCCGGACGGTGAATTAACGCGCGCGCCAGCGCCACGCGCTGCTTCTGCCCACCCGAAAGGGCTGCAGGCCATTCATCGGCTCTATTTTCCAGCCCAACGGCGGCCAGCGCCTGGCGGGCTTCATCCCGCCAGTTGCCCTTAAGACCGAGCCCGACATTATCGATAACCGATTTCCACGGCAGCAGGCGCGCATCCTGAAACATCATGCGGGTATCGTCCTGGATAATCGAAAGCGGCGTTGTCCCTTCCAGAATGTCGCCGCCGTTGGGGGCTTCCAGTCCGGCCAGAAGCCGTAGCAGGGTACTCTTTCCGCCGCCGCTGCGCCCGACAACAGCCACAAACTGTCCGGCGGGAATATGCAGATCCAGCCCGTTAAGAATGGTGTTATCGCCGTAGCGTTTGGTGACGCCGTTCAGCAGTAGCGGTGTCCCCTGATTCAGTCGTGCAGTATTCATGCTTTCGCCTCCTGAAGGGTATAGGCCGGGTTCCAGCGCAGCCAGCTGCGCTCCAGCCACTGGGCGCTAACGTCAGCGAGTTTGCCGAGCAGGGCATAAAGGATAATGGCAACCACCACCACGTCCGTTTGCAGGAATTCACGGGCGTTCATCGCCAGGTAGCCAATCCCGGAGTTGGCCGAGATGGTTTCCGCCACAATCAGCGTTAGCCACATCAGGCCGAGCGCGAAACGCACCCCGACCATAATGGAGGGCAGGGCGCCCGGCAGGATCACGTGAATAAACAGGGAAAAACCGGACAAGCCGTAGCTGCGCGCCATCTCGACCAGGCCGCGATCGATATTGCGGATGCCGTGCCAGGTGTTGATGTAAATGGGGAACAGCGTGCCCAGCGCCACGAGGAAAATCTTGGCGCTCTCATCAATTCCAAACCACAGGATAACCAGCGGGATCAGCGCCAGATGCGGCACGTTGCGCAGCATCTGGATGGAGGTGTCCAGCAGCCGCTCGCCCCAGCGTGAAAGACCGCTGATCAGGCCCAGGACCAGACCGATGCTGCCGCCGATGGAAAACCCGATCGCCGCGCGCCAGGAGCTGATCGCCAGATGCTGCCACAGCTCGCCGCTCACGCTCAGCGACCAGAACGCTTCTACGACGCCCTCCGGGGAGGGCAGAATGCGGCTCGACAGCCAGCCGGTGGACGACGCGAGCTGCCAGATTGCCACAATACCGACGGGTAAAAACCACGGCGCGGCGCGCAGCAGCCATTTTTGTGAGGTGGCAGACATGGTCACTCCTTAGCTCTGCGCGGCTTTGCGTGGAATAAACTCGTTCGCCACGGCTTCGCCCTGAAGCTGAAGCCGCTGCGGCTGTGGAATTTCCGGAATGGCGACATCCAGATGCGGGAATAACAGCTCGCCCACCTTGTACGCCTCTTCCAGATGCGGATAGCCGGAGAGAATGAAGCTGTCGATACCCAGCTCGGCGTATTCGTTGATGCGCGCGGCCACGGTCGGTCCGTCGCCGACCAGCGCCGTGCCCGCACCGCCGCGCACCAGACCAACGCCAGCCCACAGGTTCGGGCTGATCTCCAGATTCTCGCGCTTGCCGTTGTGCAGGGATGCCATCCGGTGCTGCCCGACGGAGTCGGTTTTGGCAAATGCGGCCTGGGCTCTGGCAATCGTTTCATCATCCAGATGGGAGATCAGGCGGTCCGCCGCCTGCCAGGCTTCTTCACTGGTTTCGCGCACAATCACGTGCAGGCGAATGCCGAAGCGCACCTTACGGCCATGGGCGGCCGCCTTAGCGCGTACCTGGGCAATTTTTTCTTTCACCAGCTCAGGCGGTTCGCCCCAGGTCAAATAGAGATCGACCTGTTCTGCCGCCAGATCCTGGGCTACATCCGACGATCCGCCAAAATAGAGCGGCGGTCGCGGCTGCTGTACCGGCGGGAAGTAGAGTTTCGCGTCACGAACGTGGATATGCTTGCCTTCAAAGGTAACGGTTTCACCTTCCAGCAGGCGTCGCCAGACGCGGGTGAACTCGGCGGAAGCTTCATAGCGTTCGGTATGGTCGAGGAACACGCCGTCGCCTGCCAGCTCCTGCGGATCGCTGCCCGTCACCAGGTTAAACAGGGCGCGGCCGTTGGATAGTCTGTCCAGCGTTGCCGCCTGACGTGCCGCCACGGTAGGGGAGACGACGCTAGGACGTAACGCAACCAGGAACTTCAGACGCTGGGTGACCGGAATCATTGATGCGGCGACCAGCCAGGCATCTTCACATGAACGTCCGGTCGGGATGAGCACCCCAGTGAAACCGATTCGGTCCGCAGCCTGCGCAATCTGCTGCAGGTAGCCGTGGTCAACCGGGCGCGAGCCCTCTTCTGTACCAAGATAGTGTCCATCACCGTGGGTGGGTAAAAACCAGAAAAGATTCAGACTCATGATTTAGCTCCTTCTTTGCCTGCGGGCTGCCAGATGCGTTCGCGAATAGTGACCTGTTTTGGCACCAGGTGGTTTTGATAGAAAAGGTCAGCCGTTTGTTGCTGAAGCGCGGCGACGCGTGCGTCCACCGGGGTAATGGTGGTCGGCGGACGGTGGTTGAGATAGCTCGCGATCACCGGCTCAGGTAAGCCCATGGTTTTCGCCAGCAGGGAAATGCTCTCCTGACGCTGGGTCTGGGTCAGGGCATCGGCCTGGGTAAAGGTATCCAGCACGCCCTGAATAAATGCGCCGTTCTTTTCCGCATAAGGACGCGCGGCCAGATAGAACGAGCCGGTCTGCTTCAGCGTGGTACCGTCTTTCAGCACGCGAACGCCGCCCTGCAGCAATGCGGCGGAGTAGTACGGGTCCCAGATGGCCCAGGCATCAACGTTCTTCTGCTGGAACGCGGCGCGCGCGTCAGCGGGAGTCAGGTAGACGGGCTGAATGTCGGTGAACTTGAGTCCGGCCTCTTGCAGAGCTCGCAGCAAAAGGTTGTGTGAGCTGGAACCTTTCTGGAAAGCAACTTTATGTCCTCTAAGGTCGGCGACGCTTTTAATGTCGCTGTTTTCAGGCACCAGGATCACCTCGGCCTTCGGCTTGGGCGGCTCAACGCCTACATAGACGAGGTCCGCTCCCGCGGCCTGTGCGAAGATCGGCGGAATATCGCCCGTGCTGCCAAGATCGATACTGCCCACGTTAAGGGCCTCCAGCATCTGCGGGCCGGCAGGGAACTCCACCCAGGAGAATTTGGTGTCCGGGAAGCGTTTTTCCAGAAGCTGGTGGCTTTTCGCCAGCACCATGCTGACGCTGCCTTTCTGATACCCGATGCGTAAACTTTCCGGAGCCGTTTCTGCGGCATGGGCCAGCGAGGTAAGGGCCATCAGACCTGCCAGACCGATACGGGTGAACGTTTTAAACATGTGCGACTCCTTGAGGCTGACCAAACGCCGGGGCCTGGATATCCCTGCGGTGAAGGGCATGCCAGAACGTTTCCAGAGCGTTATCGAGGCGGGTTTGCAGGTTGGGCGTAAAGTGTGGTTTGTGTTGATAGTCAATGACCTGCGAGTCATCGGCGAAAACCCCGTGGAGGATCTCCTGCGCTTTCAGCGCGTTCAGTACCGGCTTCAGGGCGTAATCCACGGCCAGTAAATGGGCAACCGTACCGCCCGTTGCCAGCGGCAGCACGACTTTGCCGTCCAGGGCGCGTTCCGGAAGCAGATCGAGCAGGGTTTTCAGCGCGCCGGAAAAAGAGGCTTTATAAATGGGCGTTGCCACTATTAAGCCGTCAGCGCCGTTAAGCTGCTCGATGAGGGTTTTCAGCGCGGGGCTGTCGAAACGGGCGTAGAGCAAATCTTCAGGTTCGAAGTTATGCAGGTTCCAGTGGCACACTTCCACATCCAGAGCATTCAGTTTTTCACGGGCATATTCCAGCAGGGCGCTGGAGCGCGACGGGAATCGTGGACTTCCGGCCAGGGTAATGACGCGCATACTTCCTCCTTATAACTAATTGTTTGCTTTTATCTAACATTCATAACAATTTTAAGGAGTGTGACACCGCACCTTTATTCCACTAAATGATTTATCTGCAATTAAAATGCGAAAAAGTGCATAAGAAATGTACGGGGAGGTAAACGATTGCGTTTTACGCTGATTTTTTGCCGCAGGTCAATTCCCTTTCGCGACGGGATCGCCCATAATCCCCTCCCGGTTTGCACACCGGGAATCCAGGAGAGTTCATGTACTACCCCTTCGTTCGTAAAGCCCTTTTCCAGCTCGACCCTGAGCGCGCTCATGAATTTACATTCCAGCAATTACGTCGTATTACCGGAACGCCGCTGGCCGCTCTGGTACGTCAGAATGTGCCGGTAAAACCTGTGCAGTGCATGGGGCTGACCTTTAAAAATCCGCTGGGTCTGGCGGCCGGTCTGGACAAAAATGGCGAGTGCATTGATGCCCTGGGCGCGATGGGCTTTGGCTCCATTGAAATCGGTACCGTCACCCCGCGCCCGCAGCCGGGAAATGACAAGCCGCGCCTGTTCCGACTGGTGGAAGCCGAAGGGCTGATCAACCGCATGGGCTTTAATAATCTCGGTGTTGATCACCTGGTTGAGAATGTAAAAAAAGCCCATTTTGACGGGATATTAGGCATCAATATCGGCAAAAATAAAGACACGCCGGTAGAGCAGGGTAAAGATGACTATCTGATTTGTATGGAAAAAGTCTACGCCTATGCCGGTTATATTGCGGTGAATATTTCTTCACCCAATACCCCGGGGCTGCGCTCTTTACAATATGGCGAAGCGCTGGACGATCTTCTGAGTGCCATTAAAAATAAACAAAATGAACTTCAGTCGATCCACCATAAATATGTTCCGGTCGCGGTTAAGATCGCCCCGGATCTTTCTCCCGAAGAATTGATCCAGGTTGCCGACAGTTTGGTTCGCCATAATATTGATGGTGTGATTGCAACCAATACCACCCTCGATCGTTCCCTCGTGCAGGGAATGAAAAACTGTGACGAAGCGGGTGGGTTAAGTGGCCGTCCGGTACAATTAAAAAGCACCGAAATTATTCGCGCCCTGTCTGCGGAATTAAAAGGTCGTCTGCCGATTATTGGCGTCGGCGGCATTGACTCCGTGATTGCTGCGCGCGAGAAAATGGCGGCGGGTGCGTCGCTGGTGCAGATCTATTCCGGCTTTATTTTTAAAGGACCGCCGCTGATTAAAGAAATCGTTACTCATATCTAATCTTTTCTCTTAATCAGACAACCAGGGCTTTATTTCCAGCCCTGGTTGTTTTATATTCCGTCACTGTTGCTTATTTAGTCATTATAGTCTTTTATTAATGGTGTTATAAACGAGGCGGCAAACAGGACATTTTTAGTACAGGACGTTTGGGGACGGGAGAGACACATGCGAATTAAACCTGACGATAACTGGCGCTGGTATTTTTGCGACGAGCATGACCGAATGATGCTCGACTTAGCCAATGGCATGTTGTTTCGTTCTCGTTTTGCCCGCCGAATGTTAACCCCGGATGCGTTTTCCCCGTCGGGCTTTTGCGTTGACGATGCTGCGCTTTATTTCTCCTTTGAGGAAAAATGCCGCGATCTGGTGCTCTCTAAAGAGCAGCGCGCCGAGCTGGTATTAAATGCGCTGGTGGCTATCCGTTTCCTGAAACCGCAAATGCCAAAGAGCTGGCATTTCCTGCCCCACGGCATGAACTGGACCCCGGCAACGGGCGATGCGGCGAGCGTAAATCTGAGCGACACTGCAGAAGAGGTGAGCCTGCTGGTGGTTGAGCCTGGCGAAAATGCTGCACTCTGTCTGCTGGCGCAGCCCGGCGTAACGATTGCCGGGCGGACGATGCAGCTTGGGGATGCTATTAAGGTCATGAACGACAGGCTGAAGCCCCAGCTTCGCGTGGATGCCTTCAGCCTCGAGCAGGCGGTTTAAGCTTCCAGCTGTACGGACGTTTTCGGTATGCAGCTACAGCAGAGAATTGTGCCGTCACTTCCAATTGCTGATTTTTTCAACGCACTCACTTCGCCATCCACCAGCCTGATGCGGCAGCATCCGCAAATGCCTGCGCGACAGGAATACGGTACGCGAATACCAGCCTGCTCCAGTTGCTCCAGTAATACCTGCTGGTTGTTGCCACGGATGACGTTGCCCTGCCAGTGAATATCTATCGCAGAGGCGACATTCGTCACAACGTCTACCATTTCTTCTTCCTGCCCTGAGCCGTACACCCTTGCAGGCCCTCGGGCAAGAATCTCTACCTCATCACCGACGCGGATAGCGCCGCTGGAGCGCGGGATGAGGTTCTGGCCGAAATCCACATCGCCGTTGTCCTGCGCGGTGCGGAATGACTGCAATGTCTTCAACGGTTCGCCGGAAGGGTGCTTCTGGCCTTTCTCCGGGCTTACCGTCGTGAAAATGCAGCGGCTGCACGGCTTCACCACGTCAAAAATGACGCTGCCAATGCGGATCACTTTCCAGGTGTCTTCATCCCAGGCGTCTGCGCCCGTTACTACCAGGTTCGGACGGAACTGTTCCATCTGAACGCTGGCTTTGCAGCGGCCTTGCAAATCACGCAGTGAAGCTTCGTTAGTCAGCAGGAACGGGAAGCCATCGGCGAAGGAGAGGGGAACGGCGTCGTGGCGCTTCACGCGACGCGTCAGTTCAGGCCCAACCCAGCGCAGCTGCACGTCGCGGGAGAAGAAGCCGCTCAGCCAGCGGTTGATCTCATCCGGGGCGATGCGCGCGGTAAAATGATTGCCCCACACTTCCGTCGGCGCATCGACGGGCGCAAAATCAGCAAAGCGAATCACCGCGCTGGAACCGTCCGGCGCGGTAAGGTGCAAACCGTCATGAAGCGGGGAAGGGGTAAAGCGAACCATCTGAGGGAACTGGCGTGCGGTAATGAACGTTCCGTCAGGCTCGGTGACCATAAAAATACGATCGAAGGCAAATCCGCTCATATCGGCCAGCGCGTGAGAGACGCCGATGCCGCGCATGGATTTCACCGGATGAATAAAAAGCCTGGATAACGTCGCCACTGCACACTCCCTCGAATGAAAATAAGCCTTCAACTTTATGACATACACGCCATATTAGCTATAATGCGCGACAATTTTCTAAGAGTAAAAGTGACGATATGAATTCTCTGTTTGCCAGTACGGCCCGTGGGCTGGAAGAGCTGTTAAAAACTGAACTGGAAAGCCTGGGCGCGCAAGAGTGCCAGGTGGTTCAGGGTGGTGTCCATTTTGAGGGCGACACACGGCTTATTTACCAGAGCCTGATGTGGAGCCGCCTGGCGTCGCGCATCATGCTACCGATGAAGGAGTGCAAGGTCTATAGCGACCTTGATCTCTATACCGGCGTACAGATGATCGACTGGACAGAGATCTTCACCCCGAATGCTACCTTTGCGGTGCATTTCAACGGCGTGAACGACGAGATCCGCAACAGCCAGTACGGTGCCCTGCGCGTAAAAGACGCCATTGTGGACTGCTTCACCCGTAAAAATAAGGAACGTCCGAACGTCGATCGTGAAAACCCCGATCTGCGTATTAACGTCTGGCTGAACGGCGACACGGCGAGTATCTCCCTCGATCTGAGCGGCGCGGGCCTGCACCTGCGCGGCTACCGCGATCGTACCGGCATGGCACCCATCAAAGAGACCCTGGCGGCCGCCATTGTGATGCGCTCCGGCTGGCAGCCGGGCACGCCGCTGCTCGACCCGATGTGCGGTTCCGGTACGTTGCTGATTGAAGCGGCCATGCTGGCCACCGACCGCGCGCCGGGACTGCACCGCGGCCAGTGGGGCTTCAAAGGCTGGGCGCAGCACGATGAAGCGCTCTGGAAAGAGGTCAAAGACGACGCGCAGACCCGCGCACGTAAGGGGCTGGCGGAATATACCTCTCATTTCTACGGCTCCGATAGCGACCCTCGCGTCATTGAGCGCGCGCGCAGCAACGCCCGCCGTGCCGGTATCGGCGAGCTGGTCACCTTCGAAGTGAAAGACGTGGCGAACCTGACCAACCCGCTGCCAAAAGGCCCGTACGGTACCGTGATCAGCAACCCGCCATACGGCGAACGTCTCGACAGCGAACCGGCGCTGATTGCCCTGCACAGCCTGCTGGGCCGCAACATGAAGGACCACTTTGGCGGCTGGAACCTGTCTCTGTTCAGCGCCTCGCCGGAACTGCTGAGCTGCCTGCAGCTGCGTGCCGATCGCCAGTTTAAGGCGAAAAACGGCCCGCTGGACTGCGTGCAGAAAAACTACCATCTGGCGGAGAAGGCGGCCGACAGCAAGCCGTCCGGCGTGGCGGAAGATTACGCTAACCGTCTGCGCAAGAACCTGAAGAAATTTGAGAAGTGGGCGAAGCAGGAGGGCATTGAATGCTACCGCCTGTATGATGCCGACCTGCCGGAGTACAACGTGGCGGTTGACCGCTACGCGGACTGGGTGGTGATTCAGGAATATGCGCCGCCGAAAACCATTGATGCGCAAAAAGCGCGTCAGCGCATGCTGGACGTCATCGCCGCCACCATCGCCGTGCTGGGTATTGCGCCAAACAAGCTGGTGCTGAAAACGCGTGAACGTCAGAAAGGCAAAAACCAGTACCAGAAGATGGGCGAGAAGGGCGACTTTATCGAAGTGGGCGAATACAACGCGCGCCTGTGGGTCAACCTGACCGACTATCTGGATACCGGTCTGTTCCTCGACCACCGTATCGCCCGCCGCATGCTGGGCCAGATGAGTAAAGGCAAGGACTTCCTGAATCTCTTCTCCTACACCGGCAGCGCCAGCGTGCATGCCGGTCTGGGCGGCGCGCGTAGCACCACCACGGTAGATATGTCACGTACCTATCTGGAGTGGGCGGAGCGCAACCTGCGCCTTAACGGCTTAACCGGACGTCAGCATCGCCTGATGCAGGCCGACGTGCTGAGCTGGCTGCGCGATACCGACGAGCAGTTCGACCTGATCTTTATCGATCCGCCGACCTTTTCCAACTCCAAGCGTATGGAAGATAGCTTTGACGTTCAACGCGATCACCTGCGCCTGATGACCGACCTGAAGCGCCTGCTGCGCAAAGGCGGCACCATTATGTTCTCGAACAACAAACGCGGCTTCCGTATGGATCATGACGGCTTAGCAGCCCTGGGACTGAAAGCACAAGAAATCAGCCAAAAAACGCTGTCTCAGGACTTTGCCCGTAACCGTCAAATCCATAACTGCTGGTTGATTACCGCGGTCTGAAAGGAAAAATAAATGTCTTTAATTAGTATGCACGGCGCGTGGCTCTCTTTCAGCGACTCACCGCTTCTCGATAATGCAGAGCTGCACATCGAAGATAACGAGCGCGTCTGTCTGGTGGGCCGTAACGGCGCGGGTAAATCCACGCTGATGAAAATCCTTAACCGTGAACAGGGCCTGGATGACGGACGCATTGTTTACGAACAGGATCTGATCGTCTCCCGCCTCCAGCAGGACCCGCCGCGTCACGTGACCGGCAGCGTTTACGATTTCGTTGCGGAAGGGATCTCTGAGCAGGCCGAATATCTGAAGCGCTATCACGAGATTTCGCATCTGGTGATGACCGATCCGAGCGACAAAAACCTCAACGAACTTGCAAAAGTGCAGGAGATGCTCGATCACCACGGTCTGTGGCAGCTTGAAAACCGTATTAATGAAGTGCTGGCCCAGCTCGGTCTGGAACCCGATATGGAGCTGTCGGCGCTCTCCGGCGGCTGGCTGCGTAAGGCGGCCCTGGGCCGCGCGCTGGTTAGCGGGCCGAAGGTGCTGCTGCTGGACGAACCGACTAACCACCTGGATATCGAAGCGATCGACTGGCTGGAAGGCTTCCTGAAAACCTTCAGCGGCACCATTATTTTCATCTCACACGACCGTTCGTTTATCCGCAATATGGCGACGCGTATTGTCGATCTCGACCGCGGCAAGCTGGTCACCTATCCCGGGGATTACGACACCTATCTGCTGGAGAAAGAAGAAAACCTGCGCGTGGAAGAGCTGCAGAATGCCGAGTTCGACCGCAAGCTGGCGCAGGAAGAGGTCTGGATCCGCCAGGGCATCAAAGCCCGCCGTACCCGTAACGAAGGCCGCGTGCGCGCCCTGAAGGCGATGCGTCGCGAGCGCAGCGAACGCCGTGAAGTGATGGGCAGCGCCAAAATGCAGGTGGAAGAGGCGTCCCGCTCCGGCAAGATTGTCTTCGAAATGGAAAACGTCAACTACCAGGTTGACGGTAAAGTGCTGGTGAAAGACTTCTCCGCACAGGTCCAGCGCGGCGACAAAATCGCCCTGATTGGCCCGAACGGCTGCGGTAAAACCACGCTGCTGAAGCTGATGCTGGGCCAGCTGCAGGCCGACAGCGGCCGCATTCACTGCGGGACCAAGCTGGAGGTCGCCTACTTCGACCAGCACCGCGCGGAGCTGGATCCGGACCGTACGGTGATGGATAACCTCGCTGAAGGTAAGCAGGAGGTGATGGTAAACGGCAAGCCGCGCCACGTGCTGGGCTACCTGCAGGACTTCCTGTTCCATCCGAAACGCGCCATGACGCCGGTGCGCGCGCTGTCAGGCGGTGAGCGCAACCGTCTTCTGCTGGCACGCCTGTTCCTGAAGCCAAGTAACTTGTTGATTCTCGATGAACCAACGAACGACCTTGATGTCGAAACGCTGGAACTACTCGAAGAGCTGATCGACGGCTATCAGGGTACCGTGATGCTGGTTAGCCACGATCGTCAGTTCGTTGACAACACCGTGACCGAGTGCTGGATCTTCGAAGGTGAAGGGCGAATTGGTCAATACGTAGGCGGTTATCACGACGCAAAAGGGCAGCAGGCACAGTCGCTGGCGACGAAGCAGTCAAAGTCCAAAATTGGTCCTGAAGCTACTGTAACAAAAGCAGAAACTGTCAAGAAAACCTCGGCTAAACTAAGCTATAACCTGCAGCGCGAACTGGAGGGACTGCCGCAGCGTCTTGAAGAGCTGGAGGCCGCGCTTGAGGATCTGCAAAAACAGGTTGCTGATGCGTCATTCTTTACCCAATCGCATGACTATACTCAGAAAGTACTGTCAGAACTGTCCGCGGCTGAAAAAGCCCTGGAAGAAGCATTTGAGCGCTGGGAGTACCTTGAGTCTCTGAAAAACGGCGCATAAACAGGGATAACATATGTGTGACCAGCACCATGCCGACAGGCATATTTTATGCTCGCAATGCGATATGCTCGTGGCGTTGCCAGAGCTTGGTCACGGACATAAAGCCCTGTGTCCACGTTGCGGTGCGACGTTGACAACCGAGTGGGACGCGCCGCGGCAGCGTCCCACTGCTTACGCTCTTGCAGCACTTTTTATGCTGCTGCTCTCCAATCTCTTTCCCTTCATCTATATGAAGGTGGGTGGGATAACCAGCCAGGTGGATTTGCTTGAGATCCCGGGCGTGATGTTCTCAGAAGATTACGCCAGCCTCGGCACCTTTTTTCTCCTGTTTGTCCAGATAGTCCCGGCTTTTTGCCTGGTCGTAATCCTTTTACTGGTCAACCGCGTCAGGATGCCCGCATCACTGAAAATCCGGCTTGCGCGTATCCTTTTTCAGCTCAAAAGCTGGGGCATGGCCGAGATCTTTCTGGCGGGCATTCTGGTCAGTTTCGTGAAGCTGATGGCGTACGGCGACGTGGGGATCGGCAGCAGCTTTATTCCCTGGTGTCTATACTGCGTCCTCCAGCTGCGTGCATTCCAGTGCGTTGACAGGCGCTGGGCGTGGGATGATATCGCCCCGGCACCGACGCTTGCGCAGACGGTAAAGGTCGGCGTACCCGGAATTCGTCAGGGGCTGCGTTCCTGCCCATGCTGTACCGCCGTGCTCCCCGCCGATCTCAACGTTTGTCCGCGCTGCGAAACGAAAGGGCACGTGCGGCGTAAAAATAGTCTTCAGTGGACGATGGCGCTGCTGGTCACGTCCATCATGCTGTATCTGCCTGCCAATATTCTGCCAATCATGATCACCGATTTGCTCGGTGACAAAATGCCCTCAACGATCCTGGCCGGGGTGATACTGCTTTGGGGCGAGGGTTCCTATCCGGTCGCTGGCGTTATCTTTATCGCCAGTATTATGGTGCCAACCTTAAAAATGATCGCCATCGCCTGGCTCTGTTGGGATGCGAAAGGCCATGGAAAACGCGACAGCGAACGTATGCACCTGATTTATGAAGTGGTCGAGTTTGTTGGACGCTGGTCAATGATAGACGTGTTTGTCATCGCCGTTCTCTCTGCGCTGGTGCGGATGGGCGGTTTGATGAGTATTTATCCCGCGATGGGGGCTTTAATGTTTGCACTGGTCGTGATCATGACCATGTTTGCGGCCATGACCTTCGACCCTCGTTTATCGTGGGATCGTGAGCCTGAATCAAGCCATGAGGAAGAGTAAGAGCATGGAAAATAAGAGTGGAGAGGCGAAAGTGCAGAAGGTCAAAAACTGGTCACCGGTGTGGATTTTTCCCATCGTGACCGCGCTGATCGGTGCATGGATCCTGTTTTATCATTACAGCCATCAGGGACCGGAAGTCACGCTGATAACCACCAATGCCGAGGGGATTGAGGGCGGCAAAACGACCATCAAAAGCCGTAGCGTGGATGTGGGCGTGGTCGAAAGCGCAACCCTGACCGACGATTTAACTCATGTGGAGATTAAGGCGCGCCTTAATGCCGGCATGGAGAAATTGTTGCATGGCGATTCCGTTTTCTGGGTCGTTAAACCGCAGGTGGGGCGTGAAGGGATCAGCGGCTTAGGAACGCTGCTTTCGGGCGCCTACATAGAGCTGCAGCCCGGCGCTAAGGGTAACCAGCCTGCCAAATACCAGCTTCTGGATTCACCGCCGCTTGCGCCGCCTGATGCCAAGGGCATCCGCGTGATCCTCGACAGCAAAAAAGCAGGTCAGCTCACGGCCGGCGACCCGGTCCTGTTCCGCGGCTACCGCGTCGGGTCGGTTGAGAAAAGCACGTTCGATCCGCAGAAACGCGCAATTAGCTATCAGCTCTTCATTAATGCGCCAAACGATCGTCTGGTCACCAGCAACGTCCGTTTCTGGAAAGACAGCGGGATCGCGGTGGATCTGACCTCGGCAGGCATGCGCGTTGAAATGGGTTCGCTGACCACGCTGTTTGGCGGCGGCGTGAGTTTTGACGTGCCGGAAGGCCTGGATTTGGGGCAGCCGGTTGCAGAGAACACCGCTTTCCGCCTCTTTGACGATCAAAAAAGCATTCAGGATGCGCTCTATACCGATCACGTTGACTTCCTTATGTTCTTCAAAGACTCCGTTCGCGGCCTGCAGCCGGGGGCGCCCGTTGAGTTCCGCGGTATTCGCCTCGGTACGGTTGGGCAAGTACCGTTCTTCGTCCCGGGTCTGAGCCAGATGCTGGACGATGACTATCGCATTCCGGTGCTGATCCGCATTGAACCAGAGCGTCTGCTTAACCAGATTGGTGAAAATCAGGATATCGCTACCCATATCACCCAACTGATGGAACGCGGTCTTCGCGGGTCGCTGAAAACCGGCAACCTGGTAACCGGCGCGCTGTATGTGGATATGGACTTCTACCCGAAAGCACCGCCGATTACCGGTATCCGTGAATTCGGCGGCTACAAGATCATCCCAACGGTGAGCAGCGGTCTGGCGCAGATCCAGCAGCGTCTGATGGAGACGCTGGATAAGATCAACAATCTGCCACTGAATCCGATGATTGAAGCGGCGACAAACTCGCTGAGCGAAAGCCAGGCAACGATGCGCCGTCTGCAAACCACGCTGGATAACGTCAACAAGATCACGGCGAGCCAGAGCATGCAGCAGCTGCCGCAGGACATGCAGAAAACGCTGCGTGAGCTGAACCGCAGTATGCAGGGCTTCCAGCCGGGATCTGCGGCCTATAACAAGATGGTGGCAGATATGCAGCGTCTTGATCAGGTCCTGCGTGAACTGCAGCCGGTGCTGAAAACGCTCAACGAGAAGAGCAATGCGCTGGTGTTCGAAGCGAAAGATAAAAAGGATCCTGAGCCGAAGAGGGCAAAAGAATGAAAAAATGGCTATTGATGGTTGGCGCTCTGCTGTTAACGGCGTGCAGTTCAGGGGGAGATAATAAAAGTTATTATCAGCTGCCTGTGGCAACCCACAGCGGTGGGCAAAGCACGGCGAGTCAGGGAAACCGCCAGCTGTGGGTTGAGCAGGTCGCCGTGCCGGATTATCTGGCAGGAAACGGCGTGGTCTATCAGACCAGCGACGTTAAATACGTGATTGCGACCAACAACCTGTGGGCCAGCCCGCTGGATCAGCAGCTGCGCAACACGCTGGTGGCTAACCTGGGCAGCCAGCTTCCGGGCTGGGTAGTCGCGTCGCAGCCGCTGGGTAACGATCAGGATACGCTGAACGTCACCGTAACGGGCTTCCACGGCCGCTATGACGGTGCGGTGGTGATCAGCGGGGAGTGGTTGCTAAACCATCAGGGGCAGCTGATTAAGCGTCCTTTCCATCTGGAGCTGAAGCAGCAGAAGGATGGCTATGACGAAATGGTGAAAGTCCTGGCTCAGGGTTGGGCGCAGGAGTCGGCCAGTATCGCGAGGGAGATTTCCCGGCTGCCATAAGTAAAATTCATCATTAAAACCGCAGTTGGCCTGTCGCTGATTGCGGTTTTTTTTTCGTTTTCAACTCAGGTTGTTACTTGTGCCACGTCACAATTTTTGTACAAATGAACTTCCATGTAGCTCACAGATATGACACCCGTATGAATTTTGAACATTGACGATGCGACTAATTCGGGGTATTCGTTATCTGTGCCTGTGCAGATAGTGCAGACACTGTTTTCTTTCCACCAGACAAAAGAATGAGGGAAACGAGGCATGAAGAGACAGAAACGAGATCGCCTGGAACGGGCTCATCAACGTGGTTATCAGGCCGGCATCGCTGGACGTTCTAAAGAAATGTGTCCTTATCAGACGATAAATCAAAGGTCACAATGGCTTGGAGGCTGGCGAGAAGCCATCGGCGACAGGGCACTCATAGCCTGATAACGTCTCTTTCAAAAAAGAAACCTCCGCATTGCGGAGGTTTCGCCTTTCCGGGGTTCGAAAAGCACGATCAGAACGCAGAAGTGTCCTGGAACAGGCCAACCTTCAGGTCGCTTGCGCTATAGATCAGACGACCGTCGACCAGTACTTCACCATCTGCCAGGCCCATAATCAGGCGGCGGTTTACGATGCGCTTGAAGTGAATACGATAGGTCACTTTCTTCGCTGTAGGCAGAACCTGGCCTGTGAATTTCACTTCGCCCACGCCCAGCGCGCGGCCTTTACCTTCGCCACCCAGCCAGCCCAGATAGAAGCCAACCAGCTGCCACATGGCATCCAAGCCCAAACAGCCAGGCATTACCGGATCGCCAATAAAGTGGCAACCGAAGAACCACAGGTCCGGGTTGATATCGAGTTCTGCTTCTACGTAACCCTTATCGAAGTTGCCGCCGGTTTCGGTCATTTTCACGACACGGTCCATCATCAGCATGTTCGGGGCCGGCAACTGTGGGCCTTTTGCGCCAAACAGTTCGCCGCGACCAGAGGCAAGAAGATCTTCTTTTGTATAGGATTCGCGTTTATCTACCATGTTCTCAGTAAGCCTTATTTTAGTGAAGGACGCAGGATAGCTAACACGTGTACGCTGAACAAGTCCGATCAGTTCGAACTAAACCAGCCCAGCCAGCGTAACGGCCATGGATAACGGTGACGAGCATCCTGCTGTGTTGCCTGAGCAATGCGCTCCTGGATAGTCTGCATCAGGGTGGTTTGCCCTTCGCCATCCCATACCAGGTTTGTCAGTAAGGGTAGTGCATCCTCAATCCCTTCGATGGCCCAGATGGCGAACTGCTCTTGTTCAACCGCATCCAGAATCTCCTGGCTGAGGCTTAAATGGCGTGCGTTAGGAGCAGGAATAATTACACCCTGCTTGCCGTTTAAACCGCGCTGCTGGCAGATAGAGAAGAAGCCTTCAATTTTTTCGTTGAGGCCGCCGACAGGCTGGGCACGACCGAATTGGTCCACCGAGCCGGTGATCGCGATGTTCTGATTGATGGGCACTTCCGCCAGGGCGCTGATTAAGGCGCACAGTTCAGCCATAGAGGCGCTATCGCCATCCACTTCGCTGTAGGACTGCTCAAACGTCAGCGAGGCCGAGAAGGGGATCTGTTGCTCAAGCTGCAGCTCAGACATCAAAAACGCCTGCATGATCATCATGCCTTTGGCGTGAATGTTGCCGCCCAGCTCGGCTTTGCGTTCGATGTCGGTAAATTCGCCATCGCCAATATGCACAACGCAGCTGATACGGGACGGTTCCCCGAATGCGCGCGGATGGCCAGGAAATTCAATCACCGACAGGGCGTTGATCTGCCCGACGCGTTCGCCTTCGGTTTCCACCAGAATTTGTTCCAGCAGAATTTCATCCTGCATACGGTCAGCAAGATAGCCTTCTCGCCACTCTCGCTGAGCCAGCATCTGGGTGAGCTGCTCTCCGGTGAACGCACCGTTACCGCTAATCACACCCACTTCACGCAGCTGTTTGCCGATCCAGAGCGGGCAGAGTGGCAGCGTTTCCTGGTCACCGGTATAGCGCACCGCTTCGCGTATCAGGCCTGGCCACGCGTCAGCCGCAGGCGTTGGCAGCGCAAAACGTTCTGCAACGGTCATCACCCACTGGCACCACTGCGCCATATCGTCGGCATCGGCAATCTGGATATTATCTTCGTATTCGCTATATACCGCCTGCTCAGCCAGTTCAGGCTCCATTTCCTGGAAGTCCGCCAGCGACTCACGGTCGCCCGTCAGCACGACGGTTAACGACAGCGGCATAGACGGAATCGAGACAGGCAGGGGACGAGACTCATCGTAGCCGACCCAGTCGAAACGCTGCTGATGCACGATGGTTTTCAGACGCATCCACAGCAGCGGCTGCGAGAGCAGGGTACGCAGTGAGATGATGAGAACACCGCCATTTGCGCGATGTACCAGCCCCGGCTGCAGCGAAAGTTTGCCGTTAAACTGGCGCAGACAACCAAAGAGTTGTTCCGCCTCGACCCAGTTAGCGGTAACCACTTCGCCCTTAGCGGCAAAAGCGCCATCGGCCTGCGCCGCAGGTTCGAAAGTGACATCATGTCCCGCAATACGATACTGCCCGCCAAAAACGGCGTTCGCTTCCGGCTTCAGCTGGCGCACAGCATCACCGAGCAGCGTCAGGTATTCCGCTTCTTCCGGGGCTTTGAGCAGCATGAAGGGCGCAGTTGCCCAAGGGCTTAACACCTGCTCCAGCGCGTAATGCAAACGGGGCTGCGTATCGCTAAGGATGAATTCGTGTTCTTTTGCGAGTTCGGGCTGTGCAAACAGTTCCTGGTAACTTTCGGTATCCGGAACAAGGTCACGCCATGCAAGTTTCGTAATGGTCAAAGTTGATGTTTTTTAGTCAGATGTAAAAGCGTGGAGTATACCGTAAGCGGGGGGCTGTACCCAAGCAGGATTGGGGATTTCGACAGGGCGAATGGCTGCATTCACTCACAGGATATGATTTCTTTTCAGCAGATTGCTAAAAAACTGATATTCTGAACAGAGTTACGTGGTAACACTGAGATCGCAATGAAATATCAACAACTGGAAAATCTCGAAAGCGGCTGGAAATGGAAATACCTGGTCAAAAAGCACCGTGAAGGGGAGCTGATCACCTGCTACATCGAAGCCAGCGCTGCGCAAGAAGCCGTGGATATTTTGCTGACCCTCGAAAATGAACCGGTACAGGTTAACGGGTGGATTGAGAAACACATCAATCCTGCGTTGTTAAACCGGATGAAGCAAACTATCCGCGCGCGACGCAAACGGCATTTTAATGCTGAGCATCAGCACACTCGCAAAAAATCAATCGACCTTGAGTTCGTTGTCTGGCAGCGCCTGGCCGGGCTGGCACAACGACGGGGAAAAACGCTGTCGGAAACCATCGTGCAGCTGATTGAGGATGCAGAACATAAAGAGAAGTACGCCAACCAGATGTCGACGCTGAAGAACGACCTTCAGGCTCTGTTGGGTAAAAAGTAGATTTTTTACTTTTCTTCAGACAATAAAAAACCCCGCATGGCGGGGTTTTTTTATAAGACGATAACTTATGCCGCTGGCTGAGTTACAACGTCTTTGATGCCTTTAACTTCGATCTCTACGCGACGATCTGGAGCCAGGCAGTCGATCAGTGCAGCGCGAGCTTTCACGTTGTCACAGGTGTTGCCAGTAACTGGGTTAGATTCGCCCATACCACGTGGGGAGATCTTGTTAGCTGGGATACCTTTAGAGATCAGGTAATCAACAACAGACTGAGCACGTTTCTCAGACAGTTTCTGGTTGTAAGCGTCAGAACCGATACGGTCGGTGAAGCCCAGAACCACTACAGAACCGTCTTTAGGATCCAGGTTGCTCAGCTGGGTGTACAGCTGATCCAGTGCCTGCTGACCTTCTGGTTTCAGAGTCGCTTTGTTGAAGTTGAACAGAACGTCAGACTTCAGAGTGAAGTGCTTGGTCTGTACTTCTGGAGCTGGAGCCGGCGCTGGAGCAACAACTGGTGCTGCTTCTTCCTGCTGGCCGAAACGGTAGGAAACACCTACGCTCAGCATGCCGTTGTCTGGACGAACACCAACGGTGTTGCCGTCGCCGATGTTGTTAACCCACTGGTATTCCAGACGGGTAGCGATGTCACGGGTCATAGCCCACTCAACGCCACCAGCGAATACTGGGGAAACACCGGTGTCATGGTTGTCGCCAGAAATGTTGTTGCTGGAGTCAGCACGCCATACCATGCCGCCCAGACGGGTGTACACGTCCAGATCGTCAGTGATTGGGTAGCCCAGTTTAGCGGTCAGTTGAACGCCCTGTGCTTTGAAAGCGCCGTTGATGGTGTCGCCTTTGTATGGCATACGACCTAACCAGTCGTAACCCATTTCAAAACCAACATACGGGTTAACCTGATAGCCACCGAACGCACCTGCACCAAGCTGGCTCTCGTGAGTTGGGCCATCATTGTTCAGGCTGCTGTTGTACCAGCCAGTGTCGTGGAACTGAGACCAGCCCAGTTTACCACCTGCATACCAGGTATTATCTTTCGGAGCGGCCTGCGCTACGGTAGCGAAGCCAGCCAGTGCCACTGCAATCGCGATAGCTGTCTTTTTCATTTTTTGCGCCTCGTTATCATCCAAAATTCGCCATGAAAGTCTCAAGAGAGAATCACGGTTAAATCCTTCACCGGGGGGCGTGGTCAAATATAAATCTACCGATATCTTCGGCTTAGGCCGAGCACCCCTGGCGATGTAAAGTCTACAACGTAGCTGAAAACTTACAAGTGTGAAGTCCGTCAGGCATATGAAAAAAAAAGTTCCGTATACCGATTATTTAACATTTTTCGAACGAATTTTGTGCAATAAAATTAAGGAGAACCGCACCAGACAAGCCTTGCCGCAATTTTTAGGTCGGGAACTTAAATCCCATCTTGCGGTCAAAAAAAATTCCAGGAAAAATCTTAATTTCACTCAATGATACAAATTTGAGTGAATTTTTAGCCCAGAAAGTTGTCCTCTGCGGTAAGAATCCGATCGAACCGGACGCATAATGAACCCGATCGCATTCCCTTCTTCAGCGGCTTCAGACAGACGGAAATGTTCTTCTTCAGTCAATTCTTCCGGTAACCATCCAATCACCACGCTGTAATTCCCTGTGCGTAACGCGCGGATCATCGACTCAACGGTATCGCAAGGCGAGAGTTGATTAATTTGCATGACTTTCGTCAGCGGCAGGCCGGCGGACTGAACCCACTCACGGCTCAGCTTTTGCTGAGGCGTGAGCCAAAGCTGCCAGCGCGATTGCTGACCGAGCTGTTGTAATAACGGCAGTAACAGAAGTTGCGTTAACAAGGGCTGGTCTTCACGATAAACC
Source organism: Enterobacter sp. PI-10 (assembly GCF_027947695.1). Classification (NCBI taxonomy): domain Bacteria; kingdom Pseudomonadati; phylum Pseudomonadota; class Gammaproteobacteria; order Enterobacterales; family Enterobacteriaceae; genus Enterobacter; species Enterobacter sp. PI-10. The sequence goes on from NZ_JAJNOG010000001.1 coordinate 738,105, forward strand.
ACTTCACTGATAAGCCCCGTGGAAACACGCTCGATGGAATTCTGCGAGACATTGCCTGCAGCAGAAGAGAGAGAGGTAGCGCGATTTGCATAGCCTGAAGTGTGCATATTCATTCCAGCCCTGTAGTTACTGTATGGATATACAGTAACCCCTGTATACCCAAAGATCAACCTCATTTTCGGAAAGCGACTCGCAAAATTCATTCAATCTTGATGCTCCTCGAAAAATCATCTTGCTCAACGACGTTAAGTTGCCTATTTTCCTGCTAACGGATCCGCTAGTAAGAAATTTAGTTGTTACTTTATGATTTTGAAGGGAAATATCATGAAAAAGATATCTTATGAACGGATTTATAAATCTCAGGAATACCTCTCCCCGTTGGGCGAGATTCATCACCGCGCGTTGTTTGGCGGCTATACCATTGCGGTGGATGATGCTGTTTTTGCCATGGTCTCAGATGGCGAGCTTTACCTTCGCGCCTGTGAGGAGAGTGCCAAATACTGTGTAAAAAATGCCTCCTCTTTTTTGACGTTGATGAAGCGAGGCCGCCCGGTGCTGCTCAACTATTATCGTGTTGATGACGGATTATGGCAGGACAGGGAGCGGTTACTTCAGCTCTCCTCGTTTGCGCTCAGTGCGGCAAGAAAAGAGCGTTATCAGCGCCATCAACGAAACCGACTAAAGGATCTGCCTAACCTGACCTTTCAGCTTGAAGTCTTGCTCTTTGAAGCTGGCATCACCAATGAGGAAATGTTGCGGGAGCTTGGTGCCAGGGCGTGCTGGCTAAAGATGCGGGCAAAAAATAAAGCGCTGAGTATTAAAGTACTCTTCGCGCTGGAAGGGGCTATCGAGGGGCTGCATGAAGCGGCACTCCCGGCAGACATTCGCCGGGAGCTCACGGAGTGGTTTAATGCGTTGACTGAGCCACAGGAGAATCACTCCTCCAGGTAGCAATGTGCTGTTGCAGCCGGCAAATTTCAGGCAGCAGAGCGATAAGCAGGCCTATCTGCTGAAGCACCAGAGGTGCTTTACTGTCATTTCCCGGGTCTAGATGCGCAATGCGTTGAGCCAGTTCATCCAGCGCCTGTTGAACGCGCGGCTCATCGGCTGGTCGATGATGAAGCGCGTCATCGACATAACAGACGGCGTCATCGAGCAGGTTGAGAATACCCGGGTTGGTGAGTTTCTCACGGTGAGCGCCCAGCGTCGAAATATAGCTGGTGAACGTATGGTTCAGGCAGAGCAGGCGGAACGCGGTCTCACGAATATCCGCCGTGGCGCGAGGCTCCGTCGACATGTTAGAGACTACGGAGGCCAGTTCCGCATCACTGTTGTGCGCGTCGCGGCGGGCTATCCGGTAAGCCAGGCGGTTATCGCGGCCCTGATGATATTGCTCCAGGATCGCGTCAAGGTATCGACAGTTGGCGTTCATCGCCCTGTCTACCACGCGCGGCAAATTTCGGAAACGCCAGTCCGGCCAGATAAAGCTGACCGCGGCCCAGGCAATCGCACAGCCAATCAGGGTATCGATCACTCGCGGCAGGGCGACTTCAAACCCTTCACCCAGCAGGTTAAAGCAGAGCAGCACCAGCAGCGTGATGAACATGGTGGCATGGGCGTACTGCACGTTGCGAAACGCGAAGAACAACACGCCGGTGATAACGATCAGGATCAATTGACCTTCAACGGAGGGCACGAAATAGAGCACAGGAAGGCCAATCGCGACGCCAACCAGCGTGCCGATAATACGCAGCGCAAGACGATGTCGGGTGGCATTATAGTTCGGCTGGCAGACAAACAGGCTGGTCAGCAGGATCCAGTAGCCGTGATGCAGCCCGGTAATCTGGATAAAGGCATACCCCACGCACAGCACCAGCGACATTCGCACGGCGTGCCGAAAGAGAGCCGACTCCGGCGTAAAGTTGCGGCTCAGCCGTAGCCACATATCGCTAACGCTGTGTACGCTGTCATCAGCAAGCTGGTTTTCCACCTCACTGCCTGGCAGCGACATCGCTTGTTCGGACTCAATGGTTGCCAGCTGGGCATCAATCGCACGCAAGTTGTTAAGCAGAAAACCCAGCGCTTTGATGTGTTCCGGTGACGTTCCGCTGGCCTGAACGCGGTCGAGTGCCGCATCAAGATGGCTGAATACGCGTTCAAAGCGGGGGTCATGCTGATAGGGCGTGCGCAGCAGAATGGAGTGCGAGAGCTGTTGGCACGCCTGAGATTGCATGGACAGCAGACGCTGGAAGCGGAACATGACGTCGCTGTAGCGGAACTTCTCGCGCAGGGCGGCATACTGAACGTGCGAGGAGCTGGCGCGTTCATGAATGTCCTGGGCTGCAAAATAGTAGTGAAGCGTCCGTCGTGTTCCGCGCTGACCGCGATCGCCGCGCAGACGGGTAAGCAGGGAAGCTTTTGTCTGATTAAGGGTGGCGACCAGCTGGCCATTTGCCAGGGCCAGATCGTAGAGCGGTGCCTGGCTTTCTTCCTCGATGTCCGGGTCGAACAGCCGGGATTTCAGTTCCAGATAGCGGGCTAGCTGCTCAAAGCTGCGGGCAAGGTTATCCTGCAGCGGGCGAACCGGGAAAATCAGATGACCGGTTAGCGTCAGCAGGTTATACCAGATGGCGCCCAGCAACAGCAGAACCGGCTGCTGGTACCACTGGTCGTACAGGGAAACGCCCAGCATGGTGTAGATAGCGATCAGCAATGCACCAAACGCGATGGTGGCATAGCGCTGCCCAAGCCCGCCCAGCAAAATAAACCCGCTGGTTGAGAGCGTAAGGCCCAGGGCAAACAGCCAGGGCCACGGGAAAAGCAGTTCAACGGAAGCTGACGCAATAAAAAAGCAGACGAGCGTAATGACCAGGTTACGTAAACGCCCGGCCAGACGGTCGTCCAGATCCGCCAGCGCCCCGGCGACCACCCCCAGCGTGAGCGGAATGGTGAGCTTGACATCATTCAGCCACCAGGGCAGGGCAACCGTGCCGCAAAGCGCGATAAATATCCTGACGTTATAAAGCCAGGTGCTGTTCAAGGTATAACGGCGAAGCAGTGGGCTTAGCATAAACGCGGCCAGTCCTTATTTACTGAAAACGACGGCGCGCGTTTGCATCGCGCGCCGCTCTGGCCACTTCTACCGGAACAACCCTGCGACCAACGGGCCAAAGGGCGATAGCGGCGATCTTGAAGTTTGCGATCCCCACGGGAATACCAATAATCGTGATGCACTGTGCAATACCGGCAAAAATATGCATGATGCACAGCCACCAGCCAAAGAAAATCAGCCACAGAATGTTAAGCAGGGTTCCGCCCGTATTCATCAGGGCGTTTTTGCTCTCCGGATTCAGCTCGTCAACGTGGATGGCTTCATTCCCGTAGGGGATTAAGGAGAGTTTTGTGATTTCCCAGCAGGAACGGGTCAGGGGAAGCGTGAAAATCAGGACGATGCTCACCAGCGTGGCAAAAAGCCAGGAAAGGGTGGTGGCAAAACCGCCCAGCACAAAATTCAACACATTCAGAACGGTACGCATAAACGCTCACTTCCTTTCGATATAATTAACGCCCAATGATTGTAACGTTTTTTTAGGCTGGAGCACCTTAAAACTGGCAGTTAAACTGTCAGGTAAATTATCTCTTCGTGGATTTGGCGGAACATGGAACTGAAAGCAACGTCGCTGGGCAAACGCCTGGCACAACACCCTTACGACAGGGTTGTTCTCCTTAATGCCGGGGTGAAAGTCTCCGGGGAACGCCACGAATACCTTATTCCGTTTAATCAGCTTCTGGCTATTCATTGCAAGCGCGGTCTGGTGTGGGGCGAGCTGGAGTTCGTTCTGCCTGACGATAAAGTCGTGCGTCTTCATGGTACCGAGTGGGCGGAAACCCAGCGTTTCCATCATCATCTGAACGCATTCTGGCAGCAGTGGAGCCAGGATATGAGCGTAATTGCCGCCCAGGTGCTGCAGCAGGTCCTGGACGATATCGCCCAGAGCAACGCGCAGCACGCGTGGCTGACCCGTCAGCAGACTGCCGGCCTGCAGCAAAAGATCCGGCAGGCACTCTCGGCGCTACCGCTCTCCGTGACGCGTCTCGACGAGTTTGACAACTGTCGCGACGCCTGGCGCCAGTGTCAGGCCTGGCTGAATGATAAGGATAAAAGCCGTCTCGCCCATAACCAGGCCTGGACGGATGCCATGCTTACCCAATACGCCGATTTTTTCAGTACGGTGGAATCTTCACCGCTCAATCCGGCTCAGGCGCGCGCGGTGGTCAACGGCGAGCAGTCGCTGCTGGTGCTGGCGGGAGCCGGTAGCGGTAAAACGTCGGTGCTGGTCGCGCGTGCCGGCTGGCTGCTGACGACCGGGGAAGCGGTCGCCGATCAAATTCTGCTTCTTGCCTTTGGCCGTAAGGCCGCGCAGGAGATGGACGAACGGATCCAGGAGCGCCTACACACCCGGGATATCACGGCCAGAACCTTCCATGCCCTTGCGCTACATATTATTCAGCAGGGCAGTAAAAAAGTGCCCTCCATTAGTAAGCTGGAAAACGACGCGCAGGCGCGTCAGGCGCTGTTCATCAAAACGTGGCGCCAGCAGTGCAGTGAGAAAAAGGCGCAGGCGAAAGGGTGGCGTCAGTGGCTGGAAGAGGAGCTTAACTGGGAGGTGCCAGAAGGCAGTTTCTGGCAGGATGACAAACTGGCGCGTCGGCTGGGTTCGCGACTTGACCGTTGGGTCAGCCTGATGCGAATGCACGGTGGATCGCAGGCTGAGATGATTGAAAGCGCGCCGGAGGCAATCCGCGAGCTATTTTCGAAGCGGGTCAAGCTGATGGCTCCGCTGCTGAAGGCCTGGAAAACAGCATTGAAAGAAGAAAATGCGGTCGATTTCTCCGGTTTGATCCATCAAGCCATCATCATTCTTGAAAAGGGACGTTTTGTCAGCCCGTGGAAACATATTCTGGTGGATGAGTTCCAGGATATTTCTCCACAGCGTGCGGCTCTGCTCTCGGCGCTGCGGGCACAAAATAAACATACCTCTCTGTTTGCGGTGGGTGACGACTGGCAGGCCATCTATCGCTTCAGCGGGGCACAGCTTTCGCTGACGACCGCATTCCACCACTATTTTGGCGAAGGCGATCGCAGCGATCTGGACACGACCTACCGCTTCAATTCACGGATTGGTGAAATCGCCAACCGCTTTATCCAGCAGAACCCGCATCAGCTGGCAAAACCGCTCAATAGCCTGCGGCCTGGGGATAAAAAAGCAGTGACCCTGCTGGCGGACGATCAGCTGGAACCGCTGCTGGACAAGCTCAGCGGCTACGCGAAGCCCGATGAGCGTATCCTGGTGCTGGCACGCTACCATCACCTTAAACCTGAGGCGCTGGAAAAAGCCGCCACCCGCTGGCCGAAACTGCAGCTTGAATTTATGACGATTCATGCCAGCAAAGGGCAGCAGGCCGATTATGTGATCGTGGTGGGGCTGAAAGAGGGGAGCGACGGTTTCCCGGCCCCGGCCCGTGAGTCGGTGATGGAACAGGCCCTGCTGCCGGAGCCGGAAGATTTCCCGGATGCCGAAGAGCGGCGTTTGCTGTATGTGGCAATGACCCGCGCGCGCCATCGCGTGTGGCTGCTGTTCAATAAAGAGGAGCCATCCGTGTTTGTCGATATTTTGAAGAGTATAGATGTGCCGGTGGCGCGGAAGCCATAACGCCGCCGGGCAAGGATGGGTAGGCCGGGTAAGGCGTAGCCGCCACCCGGCTAAAAAAGCTACTTCAATCTCTCTGAAAGATAACGCTGATAGTCCGGAATAAGGATATCTACCGGTGAGTTAAACTGCGGCGATTCGATGATGAAATCCGCCGTCGAGAGGTTTGTCGCCACCGGAATATTCCACACCGTCGCCAGGCGCAGCAGCGCTTTGACATCCGGATCGTGCGGAACCGCGTTCAGCGGGTCCCAGAAGAAGATCAGCACATCAATTTTCCCTTCGGAAATCTGCGCGCCGACCTGCTGATCGCCGCCCATCGGGCCGCTCAGCATCGCATTCACCTGCAGACCCGTTTCGCGCTGGATCAGGTTACCGGTTGTACCGGTCGCCGACAGGGCGTGTTTTTCCAGCAAAGACTGATGGCGGCGAACCCAGTTAAGCAGCATTTGTTTACAGTGATCGTGCGCCACAAGAGCAATGTGTTTGCGCTCAGGTAGCGTGCGTGTTGTCAGTTCCATAATCATATCCATCAGGTTAACTGACTACACGATGACGGGAACCGTCTGACGCTGCAAGAGAAAGGCGTAAAAAATGTGGCTTATGATGAAGGTTGTTGTTTTGCCCACTGTAAAAAACGGGCCCGCGTGTCGGGATCGGCCTGCTGGAACCAGAACTTAAGGCGCTGTTCCGTCAGGGTCTGGGACTGGGGAGGAATGACGTCCAGTTCGGAGACGCCGGACAAAAGCGTACTGTCGTCCGCCATCATAGTGGCAAACTGAGGAAGAGAGGCGCGTTTACCCGCTTTGTTATAGGTCTGGGTCGCTGCCTCGTAGTCCGGACCTTTCGGTGAGGTCGTCAGCGCCAGAATATCCAGCTTCACCGGAATCGGCATCGCATCACCGTCCAGCAGTTCAACGCGGGGTGAAGCGTCGAAGGCCGCAGATTCCTTCTCCGTTTCAAGGCGAGGCAGGGTGATATTCACCTGACTGATTTGCCGGGTATTAAAGCTGACGATCAGCGGCGGCGAGATGTACATCCTTTGCTCGTGATTCGCCAGACCGATCGATTTTTCCACCCTGAATACCAGCTGATGCGGCCCGTTATCCAGCTCGATGCTGTCCGCACCGCGCAATAACGAGCTGGAGACCTTTTTTCCGTCCAGTACAAGGAGATCAATGTCGGTAGAGAGCCGGAGCGTGGTAGCAAAAACGCAGACCGGCATCACTAACGCAATCAGAGCAGTGGCAATACCGGTTTTCATAGAAGGCTCCCGTCAGAAATCCTGTCGCCGCATTAATGTATCTAAATTTTTCGATAATCACGTTTACTAACATATAGACATATTTCGCCGTTTTGCCCTCATGCATCTGTATGGGATGGATGGTTGAGATGTGCGGTTTGGCGTACACTTTTAAAAAAGCCAGGAGAAAAACCATGAAAGAGAACGATATTGCCGAGATTCTGACATCTACGCGTACCATTGCGCTGGTGGGCGCGAGCGATAAACCCGATCGCCCAAGCTATCGGGTGATGAAATACCTTCTCGATCAGGGCTATCACGTTATCCCGGTCTCGCCAAAAGTGGCGGGGAAAACCTTACTCGGTCAGCAGGGGTATGCCACGCTCGCTGACGTGCCGGAAAAAATTGATATGGTTGATGTCTTCCGAAACTCCGAGGCAGCGTGGGAAGTGGCGCAGGACGCTATCGCTGTAGGGGCGAAAACGCTGTGGATGCAGCTGGGTGTGATTAACGAGCAGGCTGCGGTACTGGCGCGGGATGCGGGGCTGAACGTCGTCATGGACCGCTGTCCGGCGATCGATATCCCCCGTCTGGGGCTGGCGAAGTAATAAAAAAAAGCCCGTTCATCGGGCTTTTTTTACACGCTTAGTTCCGCAGGCGCGGAGCCTGTAACTGTTTGCGGATAGTCTGAGCAAGTTCATCCATAGTGGGTTGCTCCGGATGCTCATCCTGCAGCTCGCTACTCAGCTGCGCTTCGGCAAGGTAGGTGTGGACGGGTTGCCCGTCATCACCTTCCATCACCACATGGTACCAGGGCGCGGCGCGAAGCTCTGCGTTCACCGCCAGCTCGTCTGCTGACGGTTCATCAAGGGAATACTCCGGGTCGATATCCACGACCACACCCAAATACCCGAGCAAAGTGTGGCGGACCTGCTGGCCGATACCGAATTTGCTGGCAATCATAGTCACCTCCCGGGAAATACGACTTACACGTTATGTGCGGGCAATATTTCTCTTTTCAAGTTACATGACGCGACAGGCAAACCCTTTCAGATACAGTCCTTCCGGGTAGGTAGCAATCACGGGATGATCGGCTGCCTGACGGAACTGCTCTATAAATTGTACATCACGGCCAGCATCTATTGCGGCGTCGGCGATGATTTTCTGAAATAAATCTGTGGTCATCAGGCCGGAGCAGGAGAACGTGAGCAGAACCCCGCCCGGGTTCAGCAGCTGGATGGCCAGCATGTTGATATCTTTATACCCGCGGCAGGCGCCCATCAGCTGGCTTTTGTTCTCCACAAACTTTGGCGGATCCATCACGATGACGTCGAACTTCTCGCCCTGATCGCGATATTTACGCAGCAGCTTGAACACGTCATCGCGTACAAATTCCGCTTTGCTCAGATCCAGCTTGTTCAGCTCGACGTTCTGTTTTGCCACGTCCAGCGCTTCCTGCGAGGTATCCACGCTGACAACCTGGGCACAGCCGCCCATCAGAGCTGAAACGGCAAAACCGCCGGTATAGGAGAAGCAGTTCAGCACGCGCTTGTCGGCAACGTACTGACGTGTGGCCAGACGGCTGTCGCGCTGGTCGAGGTAATAACCCGTTTTGTGCCCGCCCTGAATATCCACCAGCAGCTTCATGCCGTGCTCTTCAATCGGCAGCAGGGCAGGCGGCAGTTCACCCGTGACCGGACCCTGCGTCAGCTCCATGCCCTCTTTTTTGCGCACCGCCACATCGCTGCGGTCGTAAATGGCGCACTGTGGGAACAGCGTCTGCAGGGCGCTAATCAGCGCGGCACGCTGGTATTCTGCACCGGCGCTCAGGAGCTGCAGCACCAGGAAGTGGCCGAAGCGATCGATGGTCACGCCCGGCAGGCCGTCAGATTCACCGGCAATCAGGCGGTAGCTGTCCAGCCCGTCGCGTTTTGCCAGCCACTCACGCCACTGCTGCGCCTGCTGCAGACGACGCACGAAGAAGTCGATGTCGATGGTTTCATCTTTATCGAAGGTCCAGACGCGGGCACGGATCTGGGACGCAGGCGAGTAAGCGCCTCGCGCTAACCATTTCCCCTGATGGTCAACGATATCAATGGTTTCACCGAGGCTGGCTTTACCTTCCATACGGGCAACCGCGCCGGAAAAGACCCAGGGATGACGGCGCAGTAATGATTTCTCGCGCCCTTTGGCTAACACTAAACGTACACTCATAATTTGCTGTTCTGTCGATTTCAGGAAATGGCGCGTAGATTACCACATTCAGCAAGGCGCAATCATCTGCGGATGCCGTTGAGCGTTTCGGCACAAAATCACATCGCTTAGGCACATTACGATATTGCAGCTGGCTTTAGAGTGGGGCTTCCGGTTCAGCAAAGGAAATACCCATGAAAAAGCACAGTGTAATAGCCATAGCCGCTCTGGCGGCAATGAGTTCTCAGGTTTTAGCGGCAACGCCTTTCGGCATCACCAGCCGGGATATTTCCGGCGAACGACGGTTAGCGACACAGCAGGTGTTTGAGGGGTTCGGCTGCCACGGTGGAAATACTTCACCACGGCTGGCATGGAAGAATCCCCCTGCCGGTACGAAAAGTTTTGCCGTTACGGTATATGACCCGGATGCACCTACCGGCAGCGGCTGGTGGCACTGGACAGTAGCCAATATTCCGGCGAAGACAATGACGCTTCCTGCTGATGCCGGTAATCCGAACGGCGAGAAATTACCTGCCGGCGCTGTGCAGGGGCGTAATGATTTCGGCTATTCTGGATTCGGCGGCGTATGTCCACCCGCCGGGGATAAGCCTCACCGCTATCAGATTACCGTCTGGGCGCTCGACGTGGATAAACTGCCCGTAGACAACAATGCCAGCGGCGCGCTGGTCGGTTTTATGATCAACAGTCACGCTCTGGCAAAGGCTCAGTTAACAGCAACCTATAGCAGATAAGGATGGCAGGGTGCAGGAGTTTCATTTTCGACATAAACATCTTACGGCGGGTGAAGTGACTGCCAGCAAAATGCATCGCCTGCACCAGGTTAAACTTTTTTTTCCGGCTATTTGTCATATCACTCACGGCAGTAAGGTGATTGTTCAGGATGATAACCGCCTGGAGGCGACACGGGATGAGCTCATTATTATCCCTGCCAATACGTCGATGGAAATTATCAATCAGCCTGTAAACGGGCTGTTTCACTCGGACTTGCTAATGTTATCGCCGGAAATCGTTGCCGAGTTTAAAGCGCATTACCTGAAATCCTGGCCGCGCACGACGCTGCATTCGCTCTGTGCTCCGCTGAGCGAGGGGCTGGCATTTATGTGGGACAACCTGCTGCACGCCGTCCGTCAGGATTTACCGGAGGCGCTACAAAAGCATCAGGCTTTCGGCCTTTTGCTGGCCCTGCTGCATGACGGTGTGGCGGGGCCGCTGCTTGTTGAGCGAAACAGTAACCTGACCGAGCAGGTGCGGCAGTTCATTATGCTGTCGCCCGCCAGAGCCTGGACCGCGCAGGACGTTGCCAGCCGTCTCGCATTAAGCGTGCCGACGCTGCGCAGGCGGTTGCGTGAAGAGTCACAGAGTTTTCGCCAGATTGTGGAGGAGGTGAGGATGGCCGTGGCTTTGTCACAGCTACAGTCAACCCGCTTACCGATCGGCGAAATCGCATTACAATGTGGGTATCTTTCCAGCTCTCGTTTCACTGCCCGTTTCCGGCAACACTACGGCTGCTTACCGAAAACGCTACGTTAAGGAGAAGAAGAATGTCTAAAGTCTGCACTATTGCCTGGGTTCACGGCGTTGTTCAGGGCGTCGGGTTCCGCTACAGCACCCAGCGCGAAGCGGTTGAGCTTGGGTTAACGGGATACGCGCGCAACATGGACGACGGAAGCGTCGAAGTGGTCGCCTGCGGCGAAGCGGAGCAGGTCGACAAGCTGGTGGCGTGGCTGAAAGCGGGTGGGCCGCGCAGCGCGCGGGTTGATAAGGTCTTAGCTGAACCCCATCAACCGGGGCGCGAATACGTCAACTTCGGTATTCGGTATTAAATACACTTCACCGGCTTAGGCAGGCCGGCAATTTTGGTGGCCTGTTTTGCCGGGCCTTTCGGGAACAGACGATACAGATAGCGGCTGTTGCCTTTCTCTTCACCGAACTTATTGGCCATCGCCTTGACCAGCATGCGGATGGCCGGAGAGGTGTTGAATTCAAGATAGAACTCGCGAACAAAACGCACCACTTCCCAGTGTTCTGGAGAGAGGGTTATCCCTTCGTTTTCCGCAATTTTCTCCGCCAGCGGTTCGCACCAGATCGTCGTATCTTTCAGATAGCCTTCGCTATCGGTCTCAATTTCCTGGCCTGCAAAAATGAACATAATCTTCTGTCGTGTGTGAAAAAACCGGCGACAGTGTAGCAAAAAAGAGGCCGCGGGATAAACCGTGCCCTACAGGAGCAGCTGCAGCAGATTATTGGCATTAAGCTTTTTCAGTGCGTTGCATTTATGGGTCGAAACCTGTTTCTCAGACATACGCGTCATGATGGCAATGTGGCGTACCGGCAACCCGGTAAGCATCAGATCGAGCACGTTGAATTCAAGGCCGGTAAGACAGCAGTCAAGACTTCGAACGCGACGGGGCTCTTTTGCCAGCAAATACGCCGCATCGGCAACGGCGATCCTGTCGTCGATGATATAAAGCGTTAGCGTACCGAAACGCTTGCGTAAATGCGTCGCCAGCGCCCACCCTTTTTCATTGCAGACCAGATAAAGGCTGCCTTGCCAGCGGGCGGCTTCCAGTCTGAGTAAAATGTTAATCAGTGCCTGATGCGTACCCGCAACGGAAAAACGACAGCGTACGACAACCACGCGGCGGGTAAGCAGAGTTGGCTGCCATTGTACGGTATCGCTTATGACCTCTGGCTGGACGCCCCGACGCAGCAGCGCATAGCGCAACCCTTCGGCGTAAAATCGATTGTTGTCGAGAATGGCGTAACTCACGGTGACCTCGTTATAACGTGCTGGGGGTATAGATAACGCGCAGCGTGCCGGTGTAGTCGCCCGCGTTTTTGCTGCTGGCAGCAAACGCGGGGGTTTTCAGGATAATCGGTGCAGGAATGCACAGTACGCTCTCGCGTCCGCCGGGCAGCACGACCTGACGCAGATACTGCGGATCGTTTGTGCCTTGCCAGACAAGGGTTTTACCGTTCGAGACGGTTTCGGTTGCGCCTGTTATTGGATTGGTGACGGAGACCCGATAATCGAGACGATCCCGCGCATCGGTCTGGCTACCGCCACGTCGCCTGATAGAAAACGCGCCATCTGCACGGCCCGCTGACGTAAGTCCGTCGTCCTCAAACCGAAGGTAGGCGCGGGTGCTGGTACTGTTATTGCCGTCGTACAGGCACATATCCAGCGAGTTCTCACCCTGGATCTCACTGCCTCCCGGTCGCCCCGGGAAGTTGGTCAGGTTGAGGTTAACGATGGGCGTTGAGTGCGGAAAGGCTGGCAGATATATCTGCTGGTTTCCCGGGTCGACCACCTCAATGCGAATATTTGCCTGCCATTTGGCGATGGTGAGATAGCCAGGACAACCGACATTTACGTCATTGAAGTTGCCGCCGCAGTCGGCGCTTCCCCACTGACGCAGGTTCTGCTTCAGCGTGGCGGTCCAGATCCCCGGCAGGGCGAGCTTATCCAGTTCGCTTTTCACGATATAGAAATCGAAATAAGGCTCTCTGTTCCAGTCAGCGATGGTGGCCGTTCCCCCTGTCACGAAGCTGGCAAAGGTAAACACTTTGTTGTTGATAAACATGTAGTGATCGCCATACACCTTGATATCCGCCGTCTTGCCGGTGAGGGTATGCGTGAAACGTAAATTGATGGCATAGGGCGCGGCCGGGTTTGCCGAGAACCAGACCGGTGAGTTCATGCAGGCGCCGTTCGTGGTATCGGTACGGGACTGACAGGTCAGGGTATTGCGTCCCCACTTTTGCGGATCTGCGGCGTCAAAGCCGCCCGATTCATGAAACCAGATGTCAAAACGCGCGGGCGGCGCGGTGCGATCGAAGCTGATCCCTACGCTGGTGTTTCGTCCCGCGGGAGAGCCTGCCAGCGTCTGGCTGGCCCACAGGCTTAAGAACAGTAAAATAAAGAGGCACTTAATCACATCATTTCCCTTTTGTGAGGCTATCGGTGTTCATGGCAGTCGGGCCAGCAGGAACCGACCGTCCGGCCAGCATCAGCTGTGCCTGCTGCTGGACGGCATCCGGCAGGGCGGAGAAGGTTAACTCCTTACAGGGGATCGACCCGACGTAACGCACCACGTCGCGCATACTCTTCACGTTCAGCGCACACTGATAAAACTGCTGCTGACGCACCAGGTAGAGGTTATGCAGCAGGGCGTCGCTTTGGGCGCTAAACCCGCCGTTGCCAAGGTCGCTCCAGCCGTTCACGTTCAGCGGCACGCCGCCGATAAACGGCGAATGACGCTCGTCGGTTAACTGGCCGAGCCAGGTGTAGCTTGCGGTGGTTTGCACCTCCCGGCGCAGCAGTTTGCCAGGCACCATAAACAGCGTTCTGCTGCCCGATCCTTGCGTGATTTCACTGCTGGCTCCTCGTGAGACATCCAGCGATTCGTTAACCGTCAACGTTGTCTGCTGATAGCCCGGCACCGCGAAGAGGGCGCGGCTATTGCCCGGAATATCTGCGCTGCCGCCGTTATCCAGCGACACGGCCACGCGCGGATCCTGAGCATCTTCCGGCGTGGTCACGTTCACCGCGACGGCGGAAGCAGGGCGACCGTCGCTCCAGCGGCCCAGCCACAGGCCAGAACGCGACAGCGCAAGGGTCGAGCTGTAGTTGCCGCTGCTGCTCAGCGTATGGCGCCGATCCTGACGATCCCAGGCGTCGCTGACGGTAAGACTGCCGTTGCCATATCGCCCGCCCTGGCGCGTATAGGCTGAGGTATTCAGCGAGTCGCTGTTAATGCCCGATGCGCTAAGGCCGTACTCATTTTCGCCGCGGGCATCGGCATACCAGTTATGCGCCACGCTGTAGCTCAGCTGGTTTTTTTCACGTTGCTGGTGCTGCCATGTCGCGCCCAGAGAGGTGTAGCTTGATGCATCGCCCTGACGGTTATGCGTCATGGACAGGCTCACGCTCAGGTAGCCGCCTTTATCCCTGCCTTCGCGTGAGTCATCGTTACGCATGAACAGGTTAATGCTGCTGTTAATGTTCAGACCATGGGGGCTGAAGGCCTTGCTCAGGCCACCCTGCCAGGCCCGCGTACGCGAGCGGGTCATATAGACTGATTCCCACGGCAAACCCGCATCGTGGCGATCGTCGCTGTCCGGGAGCTCCCGACGTGAAACGTACCGTCCTTCGTTGCGGTTATCCGAATACCCCAGGCTCGCATACCAGGCGCCGACCGGGACGGAGAACATCACCGAGAGGGTGCGATAACAGCCGTTCACGGCATCAAACCCTGTACTTCGGGTGTTGCAGTTTTCCGCTGATAGCGCGTTGCGATAGAGGCTAAGTGAAAAACCGTCGTTGTAGCTGATTTGCTGGATATTGCCTCGCTGGCCTTCGCTGCCGTAAAGGTAGCTAAACCGGGTACTCAGCACGCCATCGATCGGGCCCGCGTTGAAGCCCCGGCTCCAGTCGATCGCATTTTCCAGGAAACGCTGGTTTTTCTTGAACGTTGCGCCGCTGGTTAGCGCCAGCGACGGGGTCAGGGGCAGGCGTACGCCCGCCTGCGCAACCGCACGGCGTTCTTCGTTTTGTTCGCTGTTGTCGGTTTCGCCCGCCTGCAGGAACCACTCGACGCGGTCGAATGGCGTAATGCCGGTTCGGGTAAACGGCACCTGCTCGGTGCGCGTCAGCCGGTTATTTTCATAGATGGAGAGCGTCACGGTGTAGCTCCCGTCCGGGAACGATCGCGTGTCCAGGGTTTGCGCCCCGGCATTCAGATAAAAGCTCGCCAGAAGCTGATTGCCCCGGCGGGCGTCGATACGCGCGTCATGGGAAAGTAGCACGGTAACAGGGGTTCCCTTCGACTGCTGAACCGGATTTATCCACGCCCTTGTCGATCCCGTGCGCAGGCCGCGAATTTTGCCCAGCGGCAGCTGGCTGAGGTTAATATTTCCGCCAGCATTACTGAACAGATCGCGGGTATCCATCTCGCCTAGCTGGACATAGTACTGACGCAAGATATCCTGGCGGAACCAGGCGTTGTTGACGGTTATCTCCTGCTGCTGCTGACGCCGTGAACGCTGTCCCAGCCAGGTCCAGTCGAGATTAACATAGCCGTCCTGCGTGAGCGCCAGCGCGCCGTTGCCCTGCACGGTAGCCGACTGATAATCCCTGTCGGCAACGAAGTTAATGTTCTGCTGATGGATCAGCGCATTTTCAGTGTCCTGCGTGGGCTGATACCACTGATTTTCCGCGATGGCTTTAGGCAGAAATTTCTTGTCCAAAAACAGGCTAATGCGGGCGTTATTCTCGTCATAGATAATGGCCGCGCGGTCGGTATCAATGTAATCGCAGCCTGCTGCGGAGCCGTTGCTGCTGCAGGCCAGGTTGCCGTTACGGGCAAGCGGAACGGCCAGCGCGGCAGACACGGTGGCAACGAGTGCAGGGGCGTCATTGAACCGTCGTTTGATGGCCGCAACCACGGTTTCAGGTGCGACAAAGCTCACCGTTTCAAGGGTGATATCCGTTTCAAAAAGTCCAAGCGACTCGCCGTAGAGGTTGACCTCTGTCCACAGGCGCTGCGTTTTCGCCAGATCTTCAAAACCTGCCGGGACGGCCATCCCGGCGCAGGCGAGTTGGATGGAAGCGGGTAACAAAGCAACAAAGAGGAGGGTATTTCTGTGAAACGCCATGAACGAGCCTCGACATCATCCTGACGTCAGAGGGTGGGCACCCTCTGACGTTATTCCTTAGGTGCTGTGGTGTTACGCACCGCCTTCCGTGGTAGTCGCCTGCGTCAGCATCAGGCTGACAACGCCGCTGTACTGACCGGTTTTCAGAATGCCTTTGGTGGTCTGGGAAATGGTCAGCGGAAGTACCGCTGAACCGTTTTCGATGCTTCCCGGGAACAGTTCGGTACCGGTGTATTCAACATCTGCGGTAGAGAGGGTTTTATCGCCCAGCTTCACCGTCATTGGGATGGTCTCAGCGCCGTCGGCATTCGCCAGCTTCGCGGCGCTCACCAGACGGACTTTCACGTTGCTGGTGGCGGAGTTAGACCACACCTTGGTATTCAGACGATAGCTTTCCAGACCGCGGCCAGGCAGGTACTGCATATCGATGCTTGCCGGCAGCGGCGTGTTATCGGCCTGGGTCATATCCAGCTGTGAATCAACGCTGGCGTTGACGGTAATATCTTTTTGAATCGCCAGCGCGCTAACGGACGTGGTCATCGCGGCAACAATCATCAGAGGTTTAAAGTACTTACGCATTGATATCTCCATATTTACAAGTGAGCGCCGGGGCGCTTTAAACAAACCACATGGTTTTTTTCAGGGATGTCGTGTTAATACACGACGGGTAAATCAGCTTCTTCAGCGGTTTTATTCACCCAGTTGAAGTAGCGGAATTTATATTTCTGGCCTTGTGTCTTTGTGAGCGTTTTTAATTTCCGTTCGGTGTCCGGATAAATCGTCGCGTCTTCTTTAACCCATTTACACGACGAATCTGCGTTACAAATACCGATCTCTCTCAGCGGCACGCGCAACGTGCCGTTGTTTTTTAACGTGCCCCTGCGAGGGTCTATCGTCAGTGAAACCACACTTTTTTCCGGTGCGAGATGGATCAGGGCGCCCCAGATCACATTGACGCCCAGTCTTGCCGTCGCCGCAGGGCTTTCTGCCTTGCCCGGAATAATGCTGTCAGGCTGCTTTACTCCTTCAAAATAGACGCGCCAGGTCGTCTCTTTTTCCGGGGGCGTAAGCGATACCAGACGAACCACTCGCATTGCACCTGCCGCAAGGGCGAATTTTTCCGGTGTGACAACAACACCGCCTTCTTTCCACGAGGCCACATCAATCTCTTTTTCCTGGGCCGTGCCGGGATTAAGAATTTTCTTTTGCCTCACCCGAATGAACTGAATATCATCCGTTTTTGACGCCACCTTAATTTGCGCCGCACCGGACTTATCCACGTTAAGTTCCATGGGATACACGCTCATATTGGCGGGTGCCATTTCTGAGAAAAATGGCAGTGACAGCGCAGCGATATAAAAGGCAGTTGTCTTATTCACATTTTTTTCCTGTTTCACTTTCGGTCCGCCTGCGTTGAGTTCATTCCCGGAGCATTCACAACGGGACACCCTCTGCTAACGTATCGCTTCAGGGCAGGGAAACTTTAACCAGAACAGCGGTTTGTGAAAATTTGTATTAATTAACTCGTTACATACAGTTTTTTATCCTGCTTTTCTGGCTTTAAGGTTGTATAGTTAAGCGAAAATACCGCGACCAGGGATGGAGAGAAAATTCCTTCTGATGAAAAAATAAGCAGATCGGGAGGCGATTTTCATGTCGATGTACCAGGGATTAAAAAGCATGCGGTAACAGCCGAGAATAAAAGATGTTTTTTATATGCAATAATTCGTTGTTATTTGATCCTGAAGCACATGCAATAAGTCTTGTTGGACAACCGGAATCTGTATTAACGCTTTCGGCACCCGCCGTTCGCCTCTTACAGGAATTTATTAAACACAAAGGGCACGACCTGAGTCGGGAGGAATTGATTACCCGCGTGTGGGAGGAGTTTGGCTTTACGCCATCGGGAAATAATCTCAATAAAGCGGTGAGCGAATTACGGAAAAGCTTCCAGGCGCTGGGAGAGAGGTATGAATTTATCGTAACCGTGCCCCGTTATGGGTTTCGCTTTGAGGCCGATGTGATTTTTCAGCCTGGAGAGAATATTCAAACCGCCGAGCCGCAGCCTCCGTCTGCACCGCAACAGGAAAAGCGGCGACCCGCTTCCCTGAAAAGGTGGGGGATCCCTGCCGTATTGATTGTCGCTGTATTGGGAGCGAGCTTCTGCTTTAGCCGACAGCAGGGGATATTCGTCCCGGCGAAACTCATGCCGGTTAAGGAGAAAATCGCGCGTTGCAGCATCTGGATTATCAACGATCACGGAAGACCGCTGGTGTTATCGAAATTAGCGGAGCGGCTGGCGGCCAATAACGTGGCGTGCGAACGTGAGGAATACGACATTTATTATTTCAGCGCCCGTTTTTCTATTGCCACTGCAGATGAGGTGTTCATTGGCGCTTGCCCGGTCAGTAAATCCAGCCTGTGCAAAACTATCCGTTATAAAAGTGGGGCACAAAAATGAAAATAAAACTTCTTTTTGGGCTGGGTGGCGCATTGGTCGGCAGTGCCCTGGCGCTATTTTACTATTCCGGCTGTGTGTTTAAAAAGGATGTGCTGGCCTGCAGCACTGAATTTAACTTCACGCGCAATGAGGGAAAAGCCAGCGAAGTAAAGGTCAATACCGTTGCTCAGTTCTATTTTCACCGGGATGGTACAGGGGTAACTACCTATAAAGGCGCGGCAAGGGCTGACGGGCAAAATATGATCGTTGACAGGGACGTGGACTTTACCTGGCAGCAGCGGGACGACGATAAGGTCATTGTATTGAGCTACACCGAAACCTGGCGTCGGCACAATGACAATACGCCTGATGCACAGTGGGGGAGCTTTGCCAGTCCTACCGCACGTTATTACCTCACGATCTCTGAACTCTCGCCATCCGTGTGGCTGATTCAGGACCGGCGTTACCCCACCTATATTTGCCGGGGTGAGTAGGGCATAAAAAAAGGAGAATGCCAGAGGCATTCTCCTTTTTAATATCCGTTGTGCTTAATCGCGGCTGGCGAAGCCCAGGATGCTCAACAGGCTGACGAAGATGTTGTACAGCGACACGTAAAGGCTGACGGTGGCGCGGATATAGTTCGTCTCACCGCCGCGAATGATGTTGCTGGTTTCAAACAGGATCGCGCCGGAAGAAATCAGAATAAACACGGCGCTGATCGCCAGGTGCAGGGCAGGCAGCTGCAGGAAGATGTTAGCCACCATGCCCACCAGCACCACAACAACACCCGCCATAAGCATACCGCCGAGGAAGGACATGTCCTTACGGGTGGTCAGCACGTAGGCCGAGCAGCAGAAGAATACCAGCGCGGTACCGCCCAGCGCCATGCCGATAAGGTCGCCCATACCGGCAGACAGATACGCGTTCAGCATCGGTCCCAGGATGTAGCCCAGGAAGCCGGTGAAGGCAAAGGCCGACAGAATACCGACCGGTTTGTCAGCGGTTTTGTAGGTCAGGAACATCAGACCGTACATACCCACCAGCGTCAGAATGAGCCCCGGAGACGGCAGCATCAGCACGGTGCTGGCTGTGGCGGTGATCGCTGAGAATGCCAGCGTCAGGCTGAGCATGAAATAGGTATTGCGCAGCACCTTGTGGGTGCTGAGTAGCGATGTGCGGTCGCGTGAGGAAGTAATTATACGATCCATGAGTCACTCTCTTATGACAGATGTAATTAACGGAAAGAATAGGAAACGGGGCGCCAGTCTCAAAGTGGTTTTACCCATCTTTACTCAGCAGGTTAGCGCTGGAGCTGGTTGTTTCTTCTGCATAAATACATTTCACCAGTATGAACAGCGGTTTGACGCGATTAATCAGATCAACCTCTTATAGGTTACTGAAAATTATTGCGTTATTACCATAAGGCCGCTAAGAGTTATTTCCGGATCGTCACAAAAACAGACAATAAGGCGAAGGAAATGAAACCACAAACACGCACGCGCTTTACGCTCTCTTTACTTACCGCAGGGATCCTGTGCGCCAGCACGGCTACCTGGGCGGCTAACGTGCCGGCAGGAACGCAGCTGGCCGATAAGCAGGAACTGGTCAGGAACAACGGTAATGAGCCCGCTTCGCTCGACCCGCATAAAGTCGAAAGCGACGTCGAATTCAATATTATCAGTGATTTATTCGACGGGCTGGTCAGCGTTTCCCCGTCGGGTGAAGTTCAGCCACGGCTGGCGGAAAAATGGGAGAACAAGGACAACACCGTCTGGACGTTCCATCTGCGCCCGGGCATCACCTGGAGCGACGGCACTGCCATCACCGCGGAAGATGTGGTCTGGAGCTGGCAGCGTCTGGTTGATCCTAAAACCGCTTCACCGTATGCCAGCTATCCAGGCAACATGCACATCGTAAATGGTGCGGATATCGCCCAGGGGAAAAAAACGCCCGATACGCTGGGCGTGAAAGCCATTAACGACACCACCCTGGAAGTGACATTGACGCAGCCTAACGCGGCGTTCCTCGCGATGCTGGCGCACCCGTCGCTGGTGCCGGTGGATAAAGTGCTGATTAGCCGCTTTGGCGACAAGTGGACCAAGCCTGAACATATCGTCACCAGCGGGGCGTATAAGCTTTCGCAGTGGGTGGTCAACGAACGCATCGTGGCGGAGCGTAACCCGCGCTACTGGGATAATGACCATACCTTGATTAACAAGGTGACCTATCTGCCTATCACCTCCGAAGCCGCGGATGTGAACCGCTATAAAGCGGGTGAAATTGATATCGTGTACACGGTGCCGATCAACCAGTTTGCCCAGCTTAAGAAGACTCTGGGCAGCCAGCTGGATGTCTCTCCGCAGCTGGCGACCTATTACTACGAATTCAATACCACCCGACCGCCGTTCAACGACGCCCGGGTGCGCAAGGCGCTGAACATGGCGCTCGATAAAGACATCATTGCCGGGAAAGTGTTAGGACAGGGGCAGCGCCCGGCGTGGCTCATCAGCCAGCCGGATATCGGCGGCGTTAAGCTTCAGAATCCGGACTACGCCAGCTGGCCGCAGGACAAGCGCATCGCTGAGGCGAAAAAACTGCTCAACGAGGCCGGGTACAACGAAAGCCACCCTCTGAGCTTCAACCTGCTCTATAACACCTCTGAATCGCACCAGCGTATCGCGATTGCGGCCAGTTCCATGTGGAAAAAGAACCTCGGCGTGGAGGCGAAGCTGCAAAATCAGGAGTGGAAAACCATGCTGGATACCATGCACACCCACAACTTTGACGCGGTGCGGTACGCGTGGATTGCCGATTACGACGATGCGGCGACCTTCCTGAACACCTTCCGCACCGGCGACAGCGAAAACACCAGCCAGTACAGCAATCCGGAATACGACCAGGCGCTGGTGAATGCCGCAAAAGCCAAAACAACGGAAGAGCGGGGTAAGTTCTACCAGCAGGCGGAAGATCTGCTGGGTCGTGATGTGCCGGCCATTCCGGTTTATCACTACGTTCGCACGCACCTGGTGAAACCGTGGGTGGGTGGGTTTACGCCGGATAAGCTGGGGTACTATTACACCAAAGACATGTACATCAAAAAACACTAAGCCTGAGCGCGGGAGACTGTGCTGATAAAATCGTCGATGTGTCGTCAGTTCAACCGATTAAACACGTTTTGACTATTTTTACAGCGAACGAGTGCAGCCACTCTTTACAGCACGCGGTGAGGTGTTTATAGTTCGCCTCACTTAGGAAGTGTGGCCGAGCGGTTGAAGGCACCGGTCTTGAAAACCGGCGACCCGAAAGGGTTCCAGAGTTCGAATCTCTGCGCTTCCGCCAGATATAAACCCCAGGTTACTCGTGAACCTGGGGTTTTTGTTTTGGATTGACCGATCCGCCTCACACTTTCAAGACCCCGTTATTTCCCCGCAAAAAACAGGCGCTATTATTCACCCCGTAAATACCTTTTCATCTCTCATCGAGGCTTTGATGCTGGAGAATGTTTTCATCAGATAATCAGTTTCCCGACCTTTTCAGGACGGACTGGTTATCGCTGCGCTTAAACCTTACGCACGCACCTGCGGGTGTGGGCTCGTTTTTACGCATGATGATTACACAGGTTTTCCAGTATGAATTTATCCCGTCAGGAACAACGTACCTTACACGTTCTCGCCAAAGGTGGGCGTATTGTGCACGTCCGCGACAGTTCCGGCCGCGTCACGTCCGTTGAGTGCTACACCCGTGAAGGGCTGGTGCTGAGCGACTGCACGCTGAACGTCTTCAAAAAACTCCGCTCTAAAAAGCTGATCCGATCCGTGAACGGGCAGCCTTACCGGATCAACACCACCGGGCTGAACAACGTTCGCGCCCAGCTGGATAATCGCTAAGCGGAATAGACAACGCCACCCTCGGGTGGCGTTCATGCATTGAACTGAATATTGTGGCGGAATGTAGGCCGGGTAAGCGCAGCACCACCCGGCAAGAAACGCAGCGTTATGAGCGAATGAAAGCCAGAATGTCCGCGTTGATAGTATCCGCATGGGTGGTATGCATCCCGTGCGGGAAGCCCGGATAAATTTTCAGTACGCTGTTCGCCAGCAGCTTGTCCTGCAGCAGGGCGGCATTCTTATACGGCACGACCTGATCGTCGTCGCCCTGCATCACCAGAACGGGAACCGTGATGGTTTTTAAATCTTCCGTCTGATCGGTTTCAGAAAACGCCTTAATCCCCTCATAGTGGGCCTTGGCGCTGCCGATCATGCCCTGACGCCACCAGTTCTGAATCGTACCCTGTGAAACCTCGGCTCCCTCACGGTTAAAACCGTAGAAAGGACCGCTGGCGACGTCGAGATAAAACTGGGCGCGGTTAGCCGCCAGCGCTTTGCGGAAACCATCGAAAACCTCGATCGGCGTTCCGCCGGGGTTAGTCTCCGTTTTTACCATGAGAGGCGGAACAGAGCTGACGAGCACCGCTTTGGCAACGCGCCCCTGCGGTTGGCCGTATCGGGCAACATAGCGGGCGACCTGACCGCCGCCGGTGGAGTGACCGACGTGCACGGCATTACGCAGATCCAGGCTTTCAACCACGGCTGACGCATCGGCCGCATAATGATCCATATCGTGTCCTTCACTCACCTGGTCCGAACGCCCGTGACCGCGGCGATCGATAGCGATAACGCGATAGCCTTCAGCAAGGAAGAAGAGCATCTGGTTATCCCAGTCATCGGCACTCAGCGGCCAGCCGTGGTGGAAGACAATGGGCTGGGCCTCTTTGGGGCCCCAGTCTTTGTAGTAAATGTTGACGCCGTCTTTCGTGGTTACGAATGCCATACTGCAGACTCCTCTGTTAAAGGCAAAACGATCGCAACCCGGGTGGAGAGCGAATCATTAATGCCTTAATTAAGTTGGCTTTTTTCTATTTCCCGTACCGACAGTACCCCTAAAGTGTAGGTGAAATAGTAAAAGCAGTGGGTTTCATTCCTGTGAAAGGCAGCGTTTTGCTTTCAGGCGGGAGGGGGGAACGAAAAAAGGCTCTGGGGAGATCCTCCAGAGCCTTCAGGGCAGCATTAACTGCAGGGGCGTTTAGCGGTTTTCTTCAATATAGCGGGCCAGGTCAGCCGGGGTTTTCAGCACCGTCGCTACGTCAGTTGGCGGGATCATACAGCCGTAAACGTCCTGCACTTCCAGCACCATATCGACCGCCAGGATGGAGTCGAGAATGTCGGATTCAATCAGTTCATCGTGAAAGCCCACCTTACGGGATAACACTTTTTCGAACAGGGCGAGAATTTCTTGTTCCATAATTTTTCCTGGAGTCATTAATTTGTGCGGGCGTAAGCGTCCAGCAGCTTGCGGTCAATTTTGCCGTTGGGATTCAGCGGCAAAGCGTCTTTTACGATAATTTGTGAAGGCACCATATAGTGCGGAACCACCTTAGAAAGCGACGTTTTGATGGTATCCGGCGCCATATCGGTCACGCAGAACGCGGCAATGCGCAGCACGCTGCCGCAGGATTTCATCAACGGCAGAACCACCGCTTCGTTGATGCCGGACATGGCCAGCAGGCGGTTTTCAATCTCGTTAATTTCAATACGGTAGCCATTCAGTTTGACCTGGCTATCGTTGCGGCCCTGGCAGTAGATAAGTCCCGCTTCATAGCCCAAATCGCCGGTCCGGTAACCGCGAAATGCTTCATTTTCCCGACGGAGTAATTTTTCTGCGTTCTCCTGCGGCAGGCCGAGGTAGCCGCGCATGACGTTTTTACCCCAGATAATCAGCTCGCCTTCAGCGGAAATTTCCATTCTGCTCTCAGGCATCATGACCCCCACCGGCAGCACGGCGCTGTCGCTGTTCAGGATCTCATCCGTGATTTCAACCACGGTGGTCGCGATGGTCGCTTCCGTTGGACCATAGGAGTTAATGATTTTTGCCTGCGGGAAGCGGCGGCGAAGCTGTTTAACCAGCGCTTTATTCAACACTTCACCAATGAAGATAAAGACGTTGAGTTCAGGTAAATACTCGCTGTTAAACTGCGGGGAAAGCAGCTGCTGGTAAGCAAAAGAGGGGGTGGAAACCCAGGCGGAGACGGCGTTGCTTTTCAGTCGCTCCAGCCAGTTCTCTTTTTGAATGTCTTCTTTGGCGTTCAGCACGATGTGTCCACCCATCGCCAGATTCGCCAGCAAAGGGATCAGGGAGAGGTCAAAACTGAACACCGCGTGGTTCATCAGCACCGGTTTTTCCGGCAGCGAAAAGTCCTGGCTGACCCATTTCATGAAGTGCCATACGCTTTCACGCCCAATCTGCACCCCTTTAGGCTTGCCGGTACTGCCTGAGGTAAACATGATATAGGCCAGATCCTGCTCCTCCAGCACCTTGCCCGGTTCACCGGTGGCGATAAACTGCCGGGTCGCGACGTCGTAATAGTAAGGGGCGCTGGCCAGATGGCAGATCTCCCGCAGGCGCTCCTGCGGGTAAATGCAGTCCACCGGAATGTACGGAATGTTGTGCAGAAGGCAGCTATAAATCGCCACGGCGAACTCGGCCTGCTGGTGTCCGTACAAGACGACCGGCGTACCGGCAACAGGCTGGCAACGCTGATAGCGCTGCGCCCAGTCCGTCACGGCCGCGGAAAGCTGCAGCCAGCTTAAGGCTTCGTCGCTGCCGCTGATGGCCGGCTGCTGCGGGGAGGCGGGATCGCATAATGCCGCACGCAAGAAATCGTGCATTTCCTGAAGATCGGAGTGATTTTTCATAGAGGTGACATTCCACTAAAGATGTAAAGGGAGCCCGCGGCGCTTCCCAGCGTCAGAATGCGTCCCAAAAACGCAACGGCCGGATACTGCAACCCGCGGTGTAACGTCGGGCTGCGTTTGGCTGACCACAGCAGCATGTTATGGGCGACAGAAATGCCGCCAAACAGCGCGCCGCTGATGACGTAATGGCGTTCCAGGCCATTCCATGCCCCCATGCAGAACAGGGTGCAAAAAATACCGATATTTTGCGCCAGCGTTTTGTTCTGACGGAAAAAGTTGAACTTCATCAGGTTCATATAAACGGGCATAAAGACCACATCGCGCAGCCATTCAGACAGGCTGATGTGGAAGCGGCGCCAGAAATCCTGCGGGTTCTTTGCCAGAAGCGGCATATTGAAGTTTGCCGGAATGTTGAGTCCAAACAGGCGGCCTGCGCCGATGGCCATATTGCTGTAGCCCGCAAAATCAAAGTACAGATAGGCGCTATAGGCAATCGACATCACCACGCCCACGGTCAGCGTAAACGGCTTATGGCTCCAGGGCTGCACGACAAGTGAGTCAACCAGCATCGCAAACAGGAACTTCTGGATAATGCCGGTAATGATTTGCTCCAGCGCCACTAAAAACTGTTCGCGAGTAAGAGCAAAGACGGGCTTGCTGACGTCGCTCATCCATGTCCGCCAGCGGTACATTGGGCCCGCCAGAATAATAAAGGGCATAAACAGATAGCAGAAATAGTGCAGGAAATTCTGCCCTTCTTTTTTACTGCGATAGAGCAGCACGTCCACCGCGCGGAACGTCATAAAAGAGAGGCCGATCATGCCGAGATGGTGATTAACGTGCAGTTTCACCAAAAATAAAGGAAGCAGCGTTAACACAATCGCCTGCCAGGTTTTTAACCATCCTTTTTCTTTCAACGCGGCGACAAGGTAAAAACTAAAAAAAACGACCGCGGGAACACGGTAATCACCCTGAAAAATATAGCCCCAGCCTAATGCGGCCAGGACGGATAAGGCCGATAAATACGTCAGGCGATGGCGTAATACGCGATTGACCAGCGCAAACGCCAGGGCGGATGAAAACAAATAGACAAAAAACATTCCTGAGCTATACATCATTCGGCCTCAGAACTTTTGATATTCAAAATGCAGCTGCATACTCATGCTGTCATCGACAGAGGTCCACGCGACGACGGTAATCGCCAGCAGGAGATAAAGGAAAAAAAGACGGATCGCAATTTTCATCATTTAAAACTCTGTGCAATAAAGCGAATCATAGGAACCCAGGCCAGTTCGGAAGGGTGCAAACGATCCCAGTTCCAGCCATTCTGATAAGGCATGGCGTACATATCTAAATAGGGGATCTGGTTCTTTTCCAGAATGGTTTTAATTTGCTTATCAACCGGGCGGAAGGTATCGGTGTTGTAAAGCGCCCAGGGGTTAACCGGGTCGACGATAGCAATCACCTGCACGTGATGTTCTTTCAGCAGCTGGACGGTTTTACTGAAAGCGGCGATTTGCGCAGGCACGACCGGCGTGTCGTCCCACTGTTGCCGCGTACCGTCCTCTTCGTAAATCGTTTTGTCCATCCACAGGGTGGCCGCGCTCTGCTGGCGTTTTTTATTTAACTCGCGGGCATTCGCCAGCTCTTTATCCCAGTCAGGGATAATGTGGGTGGCTGGCTGCGGCGGCCAGGTCTGAACCGTCTGGGGCCTAATGTTGAGCAGCGACAGCCAGTCGTTTTTTATCATGGTACAGACGTTCGCAAACTGGAAGCTCAGCTCGTCCCAGATCAGATCGGGATGCCAGCCAAAGACGCGCATTTGGCCAAAGGTTAAATGGCTTATTTCTTTACTATCAATATGCTTTAAATAATTAACCAGCAGCGGGCGCGCCTGCGGATCCTTCATCAGTGGATTAAAAATAGAGCCGGGGAAATTATCGGCATAAATAGCCGGTGGCAGCCCTTTTGAGTAAAAGCTGTCAGGCGCCAGCAGCAAAACAACTTTACTGTTTGCGTTAAGGCTATTTTTAAAGCGTGAGAATAGTAAAAATTGCGTTTCATCATCGACAAACGCATCGCCATACGCCACGACGGGTTTGTGTAATTGCTTATTAAAGTAATTATATACAGCGTAATGTTCATCTTCTGAGGTGGCAACCTCAGACGCGCCAATGAAGAAAATAGCATTCCCTTCTAAGGCATGAGAAATAGTGGCAATTTTTTCCGCCTGTTCTTTAGGCGTGCCCGCCATTGATTTAATCAGCGGCTGGAAGGTGAGCGGCGGATCGAAACTCGTCACCAGCGGGTGAACACAGAGAAACAAAATGGCCAGCGTCGCCATCAGGATATGTAAGCAAAGCGAATTTTTGATTTTCATCATCAACCAGTAACACTGCATGGCAGTAATTTCTAAATCTGTGGCTACTCAGATTTATAACAATTACACAACAAATGACCGTTTATTTTTGTGGCATTCTATACCAGAGCGTTTTAAAACGATGAGCGTTGCTATGTTACGGTATGTACAAGGTCGCGGAGAGTGATGTGAAGTCAGCGTTTGGGTGACTTTTTGCGCAGTCAAACGCCTGTGGGGAAAAATAGAAAAATTCCTGCTTTACAAGGCGCTAATAGATGTTTATAGTGCGCCTCACTTTGGAAGCGTGGCCGAGCGGTTGAAGGCACCGGTCTTGAAAACCGGCGACCCGAAAGGGTTCTAGAGTTCGAATCTCTACGCTTCCGCCAAATTCGAAAACCCTGCGATAGCAATATCGCAGGGTTTTTTCGTTTTACAGCCCAATCACCAGCTCCCCGGAATGGCTTCGCGAACAGCACAGCGCCACCTGCTGGTTCGTCGCACTTTTTTCCGCCTCCGACTGCACGCTATCCCGGTGATCCACCACGCCGTCAATCACCGGCGTCAGGCACGCGCCGCAGATCCCCATTTCGCATGACAGCGGAACGTCCACCCCGTTTTCCTGTAATACCTGGGCGATGGTCTTATCCGCAGGCACCGGCCAGCGCTCACCCGTGGAGGCCAGTTTGACCGTGAAGATTTCCCCGGTTTCACCGCCTGCGGCGGGCGCAACGGGCTGAAACGCCTCGCTGTGAAGGTGGGCGTAATCCCACCCTTTTGCCGTCGCGACCTCACGCACTTTTTCCATAAACCCTGCCGGTCCGCATATCCAGGCGTGAAGCCCCGCCTCGGGCGCGGGGAGATGCTCTGCCAGCGTTGTGCGCGGGCTGGCGGTATGAACGAGGCACTCGTCGAACCGGGAGAGTTCACGCGTAAACGCCGCGCTTTCCCGGTTTCTGACGTAGTAGTGCAGCGTGAACGGCGTTCCGGTCGCCTTCAGCTGCAGGGCCATCGCGTACAGCGGCGTAATGCCAATTCCCGCCGCCAGGAGCAAAACCCGCTCAGCCTGCTGAAGCGGAAACAGGTTGCGCGGGGCCGATATCATCAGCTTCTGCCCGGGACGCAGCGTCTCGTGAACGTAGCGCGACCCGCCGCGCGAGGCGGTTTCACGCCCCACGCAAATAAGATAGCTCTCGTCCCCACATGCCCCGGTCAGTGAATACTGGCGCACCACGCCGCAGGGCAGGTGGACATCAACGTGCGCGCCGGCCTGCCACGCCGGGAGCGCTTCGCCGTTTTCAGCCACCAGCCTGACGGCGAGGCTTTTGTCGCCCTCGCGCCACAGCCCGTCAACAATTACGCTCAGCATATCGGCCTCCGTCATACCAGGAAAAATTCGCCAAAGCCCATCTTCTTCAGCCCCCGACGGTAGGCAATTGAGCTTTTATCTGCGGGAATATGGGCTTCCAGCGTCAGATCCAGCGGCAGGCTTTCCGGGCGCTGGGTTTCGACCATCAGGCGATCCTCTTCAAAAATGCGCAGGTTAAAGGCATGCACATCCTCCACCGGAATATGCAGGTCAAAGTTGCGGGCGATAGGGGCGAACATGCGGGTCACGCGCGACGACACGGGCGACGCGGCGTTCATGATCACCAGCCGCGATTCACCCGGAAAATGAATCGTCAGGGTAGCGGTAAACGGCAGGTGCATTTCAAAATGGCGCAGCCACTGGAACCCTTCTGGTGCCTGCACGGGTGAACTGGCGGGATAGTTGCTCACGGAGCTCCAGTAATCCGCCACGAAGCCGAACGGCGTCTCCTGCGGCTGATAGGCAGGTACAAGCTGATTATTGGGGTCGGCAAAGGTATCGGTGTGGATCCACGCAAAGTGCGCTACGTCCAGAAACCCCTCCACCTGACGCCCGGCGAAGCCGTTCACCTCAAACGCCGGGCAGTTGATCTGCTGAAATCCGTCGTCATCCCAGTGCGGCATGGTGGGCAGCGGAGCGGGGTTTTCCGGATCAAACGCCAGGCAGGTCCAGATCAGCCCGAACCGCTCTTCCACGGCGTAGTTAATCAGGTTCAGCTTCGCCGGAACGGGCTGGTCGGGGCTGGAGGGAATACGGTTGCAGCGCCCGTCCTCCCCAAAGCGGAGGCCGTGATAGGGGCAGATAATCCCGTGCTCGTCGTGAAAGCCGAGCGTCAGCGGCACGCCGCGGTGCGGGCAGACGTCACGGGCGACCACGACCTGGTCGTGGATCCGGTAAATCACCAGCTGTTCATCCAGCAGGGTCGCCTTGACCGGCGCTGGGCCGACGTCGCAGGCGCGCGCGACCGGATGCCAGCATTTCGCCAGGCGCAGCCAGTCCTCTGGCTCAAACGTGCAGTGGGCGGGTGGAGTCGGTTCTCTTTTCATCGTTGTCCCTCTTGCGTTCAGCCTAACGGGCCGCCCTGAATGGTCTCGCACAGACCGTTGATGATGCGCTCGCCGGTCTCCTCTTTGAGCTCCTGATACCAGGCCTGCGTCAACGCCATGTCTTTCCCGTGGGTGACGTCGCAGCGTTTACGCGCCTTCAGGACCAGGTCGCGCACCCGGTCGCAGCGCAGCGCCTCGTACTGCCGCAGCGCCAGCGTAATATTATGGTTTTCACGCAGGCACTCCCCCAGCACGACGGCGTCTTCCATCGCCGCACAGCCGCCCTGGCCGATATCCGGCGTGGTGCTGTGCGCGGCGTCGCCGAGCAGCGCGACGTTGCCGCGCACCAGGCTGTCGAACGGCTCAATGTCGTGGATTTCAATCCGGTTAGTCGTTTCAGGATCCAGCGCCGCGATAAGCTTCTGCACCGGCGGCGCCCAGCCGCGGAAGTAGCCCGTGAGATCGGCGCGCAGGGTGGTGCGATCTTCCGCCAGGCCTGCGGGCAGCGGCACGTCAAAAAAGAAGTAGAAGCGTCCGCCGGAGACGGGCATCAGCGACACGCGTTTGCCTTCGCCAACGAAGGTGGTCCACTGGTGCGCCGGGGCAATCTCTTCGTCAATCTTCACCAGCCCGTTCCAGTTTACGTACCCGGCGTATCGGCGCTCCGGGGTATACCCCAGCACATACGGGCGAACCGCCGAGTGGCTGCCGTCGGCGGCAATCAGAAAATCGCCGGTTGCCGTGGTGCCATCGGTGAAGGTGACGTTCACGCCCGCGTCGTCTTCATGGACGTGTTCCACGCGCTTGCCGAACTGCACCCCGTCGCGCCCCCAGAAGTCCAGCATTTCGCGCTGGAGTTCAGCGCGCGAGACGGGGCAGGGACGCCCGCCGGTACGCTCAACCAGCGGGGCAAGGCTAAAGCGGGTCAGAGTCTCGCCGCGCCGGTAATCCTTGTAGGCCATAAAACGCATCGGCCCGCCCCAGGTCTCGATGATGTCGCCCATGCCGAGGTGCTGCATGCATTTCACGCCGTTAGGCCAGATGGAGATGGCCGCCCCGACGGGCCTTATCTCCTTTACGGCTTCAAACACGGTACAGTCGATGCCCGCTTTCTTCAGCGCCACGGCAGCGCTCAGGCCGCCAATACCCGCGCCAATCACGATTGCTTTCATGCTTCTCTCCTTTTGCAGGGTGTAAAGACATTCAGCAATTTGCGTACCAGGCTGCAGAGTGGCGAAAACGGCGTTGTAAGGGAGACGTTTGCACTGCTAAGGTGCATAAACGCGGTGAGCGTGCCTTTTTATGAATCAAAAATTTCCAGTTGAGATATACGGAATCGACTGTTTCACGCCCGCGCTCAGGGTGGCGTGGTTTGTGCAATAGCCTGGAGAAGGATAATAAAGGAGACACTATGATCGCACTGCACGACTTCAATCAACTTCCTGAGAAAGATGCTCTTACGCTGCTTCAGCCCTGCGTGGCGATACCCGGCTGGGCCGACGCGCTGGCTCTGGGGCGGCCATACGCCAGCCGGGACGAATTACTCAGTACGGCAAGCGCGCTGACTCAAAACTGGGACGAAGCGGCGCTGGCGCAGGCCCTGAGCGCCCATCCGCGCATCGGGGAAAAGCCCGCGGGTTCAGCGGCGGAGGCGGCGCTGTCGCGTCAGGAGCAGGGCGCTGTGAACGATCGCGATGGCGCTCTTGCCCAGGCGCTGCGCGAGGGGAATGCCCGCTACGAGGCCCGCTTCGGACGCGTGTTTCTGATCCGCGCGAAGGGTCGCAGCGGCGAGGAGATATTGCGGGCCCTGCACGCGCGGCTGGAGAACAGCGACGCGCAGGAAATCCGTGCCGCGCTGGAACAGCTGCGGGAAATTACGCTGCTTCGGCTGGAAGGAGTCATTAGCGAATGAGCACACTCAGCACCCACATTCTCGATATTTCGACGGGCAAACCCGCAGAGGGCGTAACGGTTCATCTGCAACAGGACGGAAAGACGCTGGCGACGGGCGTGACCAACGCGCAGGGACGCATCGCCGCGTTCGTTGCCTCTCTGCCCGCGGGCCGCTATCGGCTGGTGGCGGAGATCGGGGCGTGGTTTAGCGATACCGGCCGGGAGACAATCTACCCCTGTGCGCAAATTGATTTTGTGACGGGAGAAACGGCAGACGAGCATTTCCATCTGCCGTTTGTGATTGCCCCCGGCGGGTGGTCAACCTACCGGGGCAGTTGACCACACCCGCTCGCCGTTAACCCAGGTCTCGCTGATGTTGCGCTCGTCTCCGAGGGTCATCAGCACAAAAAGCTGCTCGTAGATATCCTGACAGCGGCGATTGCGCAGGCGCTGCAGCGGCGTCACGTCGGGATCGATGACCACAAAATCCGCCTCTTTGCCGGTTGTGAAGTTGCCAATCTTATCGTCCAGCCGGAGGGCGTGCGCGCCGCCCAGCGTGGCGTGATAAAACGCCTCGCTGGCGCGCAGGCGGTAGCTCTGAAGCTGGCCGACCTTGTAGGCTTCCCCCAGCGTGCGCAGCATGCTGAAGGTCGTGCCCGCCCCAACGTCGGTGCCGATGCCCATCCGCACCCTGTGCTGCCAGCAGGCGGGGAGGCGAAACAGCCCGCTGCCGAGAAACAGGTTAGAGGTAGGGCAAAACGCCACCGCCGAGCCGGTGTCATGCAGGCACTGCCACTCGCTGTGGTGCAGATGGATCGCGTGGGCAAACACGCTGCGCTCGCCGGTCAGGCCGTAGTGGTGATACACGTCCAGATAGCGCTCGTGCTCCGGCCAGAGGTCGCTTACCCAGGCCACTTCGTTGGGGTTTTCGCTCAGATGGGTCTGCAGCCAGGTGTCCGGGAACTCCTCTCTGAGCAGGCTGACCGCCGCAAGCAGCTCGGGGGATGACGTCGGGGCAAAGCGCGGCGTAATGGCATAGCCCAGCCGTCCCCGGTGGTGCCAGCGCTGGATTAGCGCCCGCGTCTGCCGGTAGCTCTGCTTCGCGTCTTCGCTCAGGTAGTCCGGCGCGTGTCTGTCCATCATCACTTTTCCGGCGATAAGGCGCATGTTCAGGCGCAGGGCCTCGGTAAACAGCGCTTCGACCGATTCCGGATGCAGCGTGCAAAACACCAGCGCGGTGGTGGTGCCGTTGCTAACCAGTTGCTGTATGAAAAATTCGGCGATCTCTTTCGCGTAGGCCTCATCGGCAAACTGGCTTTCCACCGGGAAGGTGTAGGTGGTCAGCCACTCCAGCAGCTGTTCGCCAAAGGCGCCGATCATCTCCGTTTGCGGGTAATGGACGTGGGTGTCGACAAAACCGGGCAGCAGCAGCCTGCCGCGCAGGTCGGTATAGCCCTTGTGGGGGTCAAGATACTGCTCGCCCTCCTGCCACGGCATCTGCGCCAGAATTTTTCCGCTCTGTATAAACAGCAGCCCGTCCTCAAGGTAGCGCGCGTGTTGAGCAATGGCGTCTGCGCTGTCGCAGACCCGGGCAATATCAAAAAATGCACCGCGTATCGCAGTCTGGTATTCCATCATGGTTCCTGCCTTCGTGTTTGCGTAGCGGGGGTGAGAGGGCTCAGCAAGAACGGTGCCAGAATGAAAGGGCCGCAGATACGCTGCGGCCGGAGGACGAGGGTTACTCTTTTTGCGTTGCCACGCGGGAGCTGAACGACGTCGCACCCGCCGTCTCACGATCTTCCCGCGCCAGCCAGCGGTAGGTCACGCCACCGAGGAAGACGCCGATAAACCAGCTGAAGTTCGCCACCTCATGCAGGGCCGGGATAAAGCTAATCACCAGGCCCACGGCAACGGACGGGATCAGCGCGCCAATGGCTTTCGGGTTAAAGCCGTTGCGGTACCAGTATTTGCCCTTTGGCGTGTCGTCGAACAGATCGTCAACCGACACCTTGCCGCGCTTAATCAGGTAGAAGTCGGCAATCAGAATGCCGAACAGCGGGCCGATGAACGCCCCGAGCACGTCCAGGGTGTAGTGGATAAGCTCCGGCGAGTTGAACAGGTTCCACGGGGTGAGCAGGATCGAGCCGACGGCGGCAATCATCCCTCCGGTGCGGAAGCTGATTTTCTGCGGCGAGCAGTTAGAGAAATCAAACGCCGGCGAGACGAAGTTTGCCACGATGTTGATCCCTATGGTGGCGGTGATCATCGTCAGCAGGCCAATCGCCACGGCCAGATCGTTGCCCACGCGGCTGACGGTCTCAATCGGGTCAGTGATCATGCGGCCAAACAGCGACTGGGTGCCGGAGACAATCACTACGGTGACGATGGAGAACAGCAGGAAGTTAAACGGCAGGCCCCAGCGGTTGCCGCGGCGGATCTCGCCCATGCTTTTGCCGTAGCGGGAGAAGTCGCCAAAGTTGAGCAGCGGGCCGGAGAAGTAGGAGACCACCAGCGCGGTCGCGGTGATCATCTGCCAGGTCTGCTCGCCCGCGCTCAGGGATTTGCTGGCGAGGGTAAAGGAGATCCCGTCAAAACCGGTCTTGTATACAATCCAGCCTGCGAGGGCAAGCATCACTACGTAGACCGCCGGACCGGCGATATCAATAAAGCGCTTGATGGCGGTCATGCCGTGCCAGAAGACCATCGCCTGCAGGACCCACAT
Source organism: Enterobacter sp. PI-10 (assembly GCF_027947695.1). NCBI lineage: Bacteria > Pseudomonadati > Pseudomonadota > Gammaproteobacteria > Enterobacterales > Enterobacteriaceae > Enterobacter > Enterobacter sp. PI-10. The sequence continues at coordinate 772,508 of NZ_JAJNOG010000001.1, forward strand.
AATAGCGAAGCAGATCCAGCCCAGATGAGACAGGCCCAGGAACGCGCCGGCGGTGAGCGAAGAGAGCGATGGCCAGAACTTCAGCGCCACCAGCATCAGGGCGTTGGCGGCCAGATAGGTCTGAATCCCGTACCACGCAAAAGCGATCAGCCCGCGGATCACCGCCGGAATATTGGCCCCGAAGACGCCGAACGCCTGACGGCTGATCACCGCATAGGGCACGCCCGCCATCTGGCTCGGTTTGGCCACCAGATTGGCGCACAGCTGCACGATGCAAATCCCCACCAGCAGGCAGAGCAGCACCTGCCAGCTTGCCAGCCCGAGCGTAAAGAAGCTCGCGGCGACAACATAACCCCCCATGCTGTGAACGTCCGACATCCAGAACGAAAAGATGTTGTACCAGCTCCAGTTCTGGTCACGCGTCGGTGCCAGATCCTCATTGCAAAGACGTGGGCTGTAAACCGCACCGGAATCAGCGGCCGTACCTTGCTGTGCGTTTTGACTGTTTGGCATGAAACCTGCTCCTGTGAATGAAAACCCGTTAAGCGGGAGTGCAAACGGTGTTGCAGGATTCAGGCCAAAATAATAAATCTTGTATGCAATATTTTATTTTTATGTATACGATTCGATAACGAAGAGTAAAAGACGGAGTGGTGAATGAACAACATAAACGCCCTGCAGACCGCGCCAGACCTGCATGACAAAGATGAATCGATCTTTCAGGCGCTGATGACCGCGATTGTTGAACATCAGCTGCTGCCGGGGAGCAAATTGCCGGAAGAGGCGCTGGCCGAGGTGTTTGGCGTAAGCCGCACGGGCATCCGCAAGGTGCTTCAACGACTCGCCGCTGTGCAAATGGTCACCCTGACGCCCAAGCGTGGTGCACACGTCGCCAGCCCGACGGTGGAAGAGGCGCGACACATCTTTCGCACCCGCGCCCTGCTGGAGGTCGCTAACCTTCCGGACGTGCTGGCGCACTGCCAGCCGCCGCACCTTGCCGCGCTGGAGACCATTATTCGCCAGGAGCAGCAGGCGCACGAGGCCTATGACGGCCCGGCGGCGATTCGCCACTCCGCCAATTTCCACATTCAGCTGCAGGCCATCTCCGGCAACCAGGTGCTCACTGAGATGGTGACCAGCCTGAGCCAGCGTTCTTCGCTGGTGATTGCCACCTGGGGCGCGCCGTGGCGTCAGGGCTGCCGCTGCAACGATCACGAACAGCTTGTGGATCTGCTGCGCCAGAAGGCGCTTGAGCCATTAAGCGATGCCCTCATGCACCATTTTGAACATATCGTCGCCAGCCTCTGCTTCGAGCGGGCGGGCGAGTGCCTGCCTGATTTTGCCCGGCTGTTTGCCGGCCACAAGGAGTCGTAATGTCTGTCTGTATACAAGTGATCAACCCCAACACCAGCCTCGCCATGACGGAAACCATCGGCGCGGCGGCGCGCGCGGTGGCGGCGCCGGGGACGGAGATCCTCGCGGTCTGCCCGAGCGCGGGCGTGCCGTCTATAGAAGGCCACTTTGATGAGGCCATCGCCGCCGTCGGTGTCCTGGAACAGATCAAAAAAGGCAGGGAACAGGGCGTGTCGGGTCACGTGATTGCCTGCTTTGGCGATCCGGGCCTGCTGGCGGCGCGCGAGCTGGCCCAGGGGCCGGTTATCGGCATTGCCGAAGCCGCGATGCACATGGCGACGCTGGTGGCGACGCGTTTTTCGGTGGTTACCACGCTGCCGCGCACGCTGATTATTGCCCGTCATCTGTTGCACCAGTATGGCTTTCAGGACCATTGCGCGGCGCTGCACGCCATCGACCTTCCGGTGCTCGCGCTGGAGGATGGCAGCGGTCTGGCGCAGGAAAAAGTGCGCGCGCGTTGTATACAGGCGCTGAAAGAGGATGGCTGTGGCGCCATCGTGCTGGGCTGCGGCGGCATGGCGACGCTGGCGCAGGAGCTGACCCGCGAGCTGCGCGTGCCGGTGATCGACGGCGTCAGCGCGGCGGTGAAGATGGTGGAATCGCTGGTGGCGCTGGGGCTGTCGACCAGCAAGCACGGGGATCTGGCATTCCCGGAGAACAAACCGTTAAGCGGGCATTTTCAGGCATTGAATCCATTTTAATTTTTGGGGGTGGCAATGGGGCTTTTTGAACAGGATTATCCGCGGGATTTGCGCGGCTACGCGGGCAACCCGCCGCACGCGCGGTGGCCTAATCAGGCGCGCATCGCCGTGCAGTTTGTGCTCAACTATGAGGAAGGGGCGGAAAACCACGTTCTGCACGGCGATGCCGGATCCGAGCAGTTCCTGTCGGACATTATCGGCGCGGCCAGCTACCCGGATAAACACATGTCGATGGACTCCCTCTACGAATACGGCAGCCGCGCCGGGTTCTGGAGGATCCACAATGAATTTCAAAAGCGCGGCCTGCCGCTAACGGTCTTTGGCGTGGCGATGGCGCTGGCGCGTCACCCGGAGATCGTTGAGGCGATCAAAGCCGCGGATTACGACGTGGTCAGCCACGGCTGGCGCTGGATCCACTATCAAAACATGGACATCAGCCAGGAGCGCGAACACCTGCATAAGGCGGTGCACGTTCTGACCGACCTGTTCGGCAAGCCGCCAACGGGCTGGTACACCGGGCGCGACAGCCCCAACACGCGCCAGCTGGTGGTGGAGCACGGCGGTTTTGACTACGACAGCGACTACTACGGCGACGATTTGCCCTTCTGGACGGAAGTGGCCTGCAGCGACGGCACCCGCAAGCCGCACCTGATTGTGCCGTATACGCTGGATGCGAACGACATGCGCTTCGCGACCGCGCAGGGGTTTAACACGGCCGAGCAGTTCTATACCTACCTGAAGGACAGTTTTGACGTGCTGTACGAAGAGGGAGAAAGCGCGCCGAAGATGATGTCCATCGGCATGCACTGTCGCCTGCTGGGCAGACCGGGGCGTTTTCGCGCGCTGCAGAAGTTCCTGGATTATGTGCAGCAGCACGAGCGGGTATGGGTCTGTACCCGTCAGCAGATTGCCGACCACTGGCGGGAGGTGCATCCGTTTCAGAAATAACTGAGCCGTCTTTAGCCGGGTGGCGGCTGCGCCTTACCCGGCCTACGACTACGACATCAAACTCACCTGCGCCGCCACGATCCGCCACCCGTAGGCAAACCGCACCCACGTCTGCTGCTGGCGGCCAATGCGTTCCGTCCCCTCGCGGGTAAACTCGGTGCTGCACACGGCATAATCCTCCCCGAAGGTGGTAATCAGTGTGTGGCGCAGCGTCCGCTGCAGCCCGGCGGCGGGGCGCGCCGCCCGAAAGGCGCGGATTTCATCAATCCCGTACAGGTTTTCACCCGCTCCGAGACGCACCGTGCTTTTGTCGTGCCAGAACAGCTCGTCCAGCACCGCAACGTTGTTGCTCACCAGCGCGTCCTCATAGCGGTAAAACGCGGCGGTCACCTCGGCAACCACCCACGGGAGGTTAATGTCATCGTGATTCATCATGCTGCTATCTCCGCCGGACGGGCATCGGTGACGCCGCTCTCTTCCAGAACCCGCGCGACGCGCAGGCAGGCCTGCTCGTTAAACGGCGCGGCAATCAGCTGCAGGCCGATAGGCGCACCCTGCGCGGTGCGCAGGGGAACGGTGGTCACGGGCAGGCCCAAAAACGAAATTGGCTGGGTCAGCATCCCCATGCTGGCGCGAATGGGCAGCGGCTGGCCGTTAATCTCCATGGTCTGCTCACCCGCCAGCGTGGCGCTGCGCGGAGTGGCCGGGGCGATCAGCACGTCGGCCTGCGCAAATAAGGTTTTGAACGCCTGCCGGGCGTGAGCGCGGAACCGCTGGGCCTGGATGTACCAGGCTGAGGGGATCATCGCCCCGGCCAGCAGCCGTTCGCGAGAGTGCGGCTCAAAACGCGCCGGTTCATGGCGAAGCGCGGGCAGGTATTGATTTCCCCCTTCGGAGGCGCTGATGATAAACGCAGCGGAACGCGCCAGCTCGGCGTCAGGGAACTGCAGCTCATCCTGCACGTCGAGCGCCTTCGCCACCCGCGCCACGGCGGCTCTGGCGTCTGCGTCGCACCAGGTGGTGAAATAGCCGCCGAGCACCGCGCAGCGCAGGCCATCAAGCCCGCGATCGAGCAGGGGGCGCGTCTGTTCCCGGGAGCACTCGGCCTGAAAACCGTCGCTGGTATCCCGTCCCTGCAGCGCATCATACACGGACGCCAGGTCGCACACGCGGCGCGCAAAGGGCCCGATATGATCCAGGCTCGCGACAAACGGATGGCTGCCGGATCGCGACAGGCGGCCAAAGGTGGGCTTCAGGCCATAGATACCGCACAGGGAGGCCGGAACGCGAATCGAGCCGTTGGTGTCGGTGCCGAGCGAAAAGTGCACCAGCCCGGCGGCCACCGCGGCGGCTGAACCGCCGGACGACCCGCCCGCAATGCGCGTCAGGTCGTGCGGGTTACGCGTCGTGCCGTAGTGACTGTTCTCGGTGGTAAAGCCGTAGGCGTAGGCGTCCATATTGACCATCCCGGTCAGCAGCCCGCCCGCGCTGCGCAGCTGGCGCACCGCAAAACTGTCAGCGGCGGCGGCAGGGCGCTGGCTGAACAATTCGGCTCCTGCGAGGGTGGTGTGATCGGCAACGTCGAACAGATTTTTTACCGCGTAGGGCACGCCCGCCAGCGGCGGCAGGGGGCGCTTTTCCCGTCGCAGGGTATCGATATTGTCGGCCTCGGCGAGCATGCGTGCTTCCGTCACTGCGGTCCAGGCGCCGATCTGCGGGTTAACGCGCGCAATCCCCTCCAGCGTCTGTCGGGCGATCTCGCGAGCGCTCAGCTCCCCAGCGCTCAGCGCCTGCTGAATAGCGCTGATACTCATCTCGTGTAGCGTCATGCTTTATATACTCCTGCGATCTCAAGACGGTCGTCGAGCGGCAGCGCCATCAGCGGGGCGGCCATGGTGGCTATGCGGCTGAACTGCAGCTGCAGCTCGGCGCGGCGGGCGTCATCCAGCGTCACGCCGAGTACAGTTTCCATTTGCGCCAGGTATGCCTGCCAGTCGGGTTGGTGTGTCGTCATTTTTTTTCTCCTCAGAATCCGGCGGCCGCGCCGTTGCTGCGCGGGTCAAATGCCCCTTCGAACAGCCCGTTGGGGTGGCGGACAATCGCGCCCGCGTGGCCCATGGCTTCACTAAAGTCAGGGAAAAGCTCCACCTCGTGACCGAGTGCCCGCAGGCGCACGACCGTCTCGGGTGAAAAACGTCCTTCAAGCTTTAAGGTGTCCGAGGTTTGTCCCCAGGTGCGCCCCAGCAGCCAGCGCGGGCGGGAAATGCTCTCCTGTAAAGGCACGCCCTGAATCGCGTAGCGGGTAAAGATCGCGGCCTGGGTTTGCGGCTGTCCGTCGCCGCCCATCGATCCGTAGACCATCACGCGACCGTCCTTCAGACGCGCCGCCGCCGGGTTCAGGGTGTGGAACGGCTGTTTGCCCGGCGCGAGGGCCAGAAGATGGGCAGGATCGAGGCTGAAAGATGCGCCGCGGTTCTGCCAGACGATGCCGGTATCGGGCAGGACAACGCCGCTGCCGAACTCGTGATAAAGGCTCTGGATAAACGACACGGCAAGCCCGCTGCTGTCCATCACCCCCATCCACACCGTATCGCCGGGGCCTTTTCCGGTACCCCACGGCGCGGCGCGGCCGTCGTCAATCCTGTCGGCAAGCGCCTGCAGGGCGGCGGGATCCAGCAGATCCTGAATATCGGTTTTCAGCTCGCGCGGATCGGTGATGTGGGCATCGCGCAGGCCAAAGGCCAGCTTGGTGGCTTCAACGATGCGGTGAAGGGTTTCGGCGTCGTCGGCCTCCGCCATGTTCAGGCGGTCGGTGATGCCGAGTATCGCCAGCGAGACCAGCCCCTGCGTCGGCGGGGCGTGGTTAAAGATCTCCCCCTGCTGATGCTCCAGCTTCAGCGGCGCGGTGCGCCGGGCTGCGTGGGCGTGTAAATCGGCCAGCGTAACGGGCAGGCCCAGCGTCTCCATGCCGTGCGCCAGCACGTCCGCCAGCGGGCCGCGATAAAAACTGTCCAGACCGTCTTCCACCAGGCGCCTCAGGGTCGTGGCCATGGCGGGCTGGTAAAAGCGGCTCCCGGCCTGCGGCGGCTTGCCGTCGACCAGCCAGGTTTCCGCGAAGCCCGGCACATCCTTCAGCTCGTCGAACTTGCTGGCGGTGGCGTGAGCCTGAGAGGCCGTGACCGGCGTGCCGTTCTGCGCGTAGTCAATGGCGTCGGCCAGCAGGCGGGCCAGCGGCAGCGACTTGCCGGTCATCTCACGGGAAACCTTCAGCGCCTCGTCCCAGCCGCTGACCGTGCCGGCGACGGTTAGCGCCGCCTGCGGTCCGCGATGGGGGATCTGCGTGAGCCCGTCGTAGGCGGCCAGCGTCGCGTGCGATCCCGCCGCGCCGCTGGCGTCAATGGCGATGGGGTCGCCTTCCGGCGGTACGATAAGCCAGAAGCCATCGCCGCCCAGCCCGTTCATATGCGGGTAAACCACGGCGATGGTGGCCGCCGCCGCGACCATCGCTTCTATCGCGCTGCCGCCCTCGCGTAGCACCGTCAGCGCGCTCTGGCTGGCGAGGTGGTGGGGCGCAACCGCCATACCGTGTGTGGAGACATTACTTTGCATGAAGAGTCCTCGTAACCCTGAAAGTCACAAGGCGCTGCAAAAGCTGTTCCAGTTCTGAAAGAAAAGTTTCAGTAAACTGGCACGTATAATGAAAGGTAGAATGAAAACCAAAATGTGATGAAACAAAAGTTACAGAGGCGCTATGGAACAACTGGATGAACGTCTGAAAGCACAATACCCGTCGCTGTCGCCGCAGGAGCAGCGGGTGGCGGACTTTATTTTTGATCATTTTGACGATCTCATTAGCTACAACAGCGCCGAGCTGGCGCAGCTGAGCGGGGTGTCGAAAGCCACGGTGAGCCGTCTGTTTAAGCGTCTGGGCTATGAGAAATATAAAGACATGCGCGAAGAGCTGCGCACCCTGCGCCAGAGCGGGATGCCGCTCACCGATAATCGCGACGCGGTGCAGGGCAACACGCTGCTGGCACGCCACTACAAGCAGGAGATGGCGAACCTGACCCAGTGGGTCAATGCCCTCGACGCGCAGCAGTTTGCCGACGCCATGGCCTGCATGGTGAAGGCGCGGCGCATCGTTATTATCGGCATGCGTAACGCCTATCCGGCGGCGCTCCACATGCGCCAGCAGCTGCTGCAGGCGCGCGGTCAGGTGCTGGTCCTGCCGCAGCCGGGGCAGAGCCTGAGCGAGGAGCTGGTGGACTTAACGCCGGACGATCTGGTGGTGATGATGGCCTTCCGCCGTCGCCCGCGCATTATCCGCCCGCTGATGCAGCAGCTTCAGAGCAGCGGTATTCCGGTGCTGCTGATGTGCGAGCCGCAGGCCCACAGCCTGTTTCCGCTCGCCAGCTGGCAGCTCTGCGCCCCGCTGGACAGCGTCTCGGCCTATGACAGCTATTCGTCGGTTAACAGTCTGATCAACCTGCTGGCGAACGCCTTCCTGCATGAGATCCTCGATAAAGGCCGTCCGCGCATTCACGAGATTGCCTCCCTCTACCAGCAGCTGGACGAGCTGGAACAGCGATAATGGGGCATCAGGCTGGTGCTTTGCATTAAAATGGTGCGTAATGGCGGGGCGAAAATGGAGAGCATTTCCGCCCCGTCCGCGTTTTATCAGGCTTTAAAAGAATATTTCCCGCTTCGCCTTATCTGGCACATTAGTTGCAAAATCACATTCAAAGAATCTTTTGTTTCATGTTAACGTTACGGGGAAGCACCATGAAAAAATTGTTGATTGCACTGGCCGGGGCAGCATGCCTCTTCACTCAGCTGCCGGCAAAGGCTGACCAGCTACAGGATATCGAGAAGCGCGGCACTATCCGTATTGCCGTTCCGCAGGACTTCCCGCCGTTTGGCTCGGTGGGAACCGATCTGCAGCCGCAGGGGTACGACATCGATATGGCGCGCTATCTCGCTAAACAGATGAAGCTCAAGCTGCAGCTGGTGCCGGTGACCAGCGCCAACCGCGTGCCGTACCTGCAAACCGATAAGGTGGACCTGGTCATTTCCAGCCTCGGTAAAAACCCGGAGCGCGAGAAGGTGATCGACTTCAGCCGCGCCTACGCGCCGTTCTTCCTTGGCGTGTTTGGTCCAAAAGGGGCCGAGCTGAAGGACGCCGCCGCGCTGAGCGGAAAAACCATCGGCGTGACGCGCGGGGCGGTGGAGGACATGGTGCTGACCGGACTGGCGCCGAAAGACGCGGACGTGAAGCGCTACGAAGACAATAACACCACGCTCTCCGCTTACCTGTCGGGACAGGTGCAGTACGTGGCAACCGGTAACCTCGTGGTGGCGGCCATTTCGCGCCAGAACGCAGATAAAGCCCCGGTGCCGAGCTTTATGCTGAAAGATTCGCCGTGCTTTATTGGCCTGAAGAAAAACGAACCGGCCCTGAAGGCAAAAGTGGATGCGCTGATTGAGCAGGGCATCAAGGACGGCACGCTGAACGGCCTGTCTGAGCAATGGCTGAAGGCCCCGCTGCCGGCAAATCTTGGCGCCTGAGCCGATGACTGAGCAACTTGATTTCTCCGCGCTCTGGCCGCACTGGCCGGAGCTGCTGGCAGGGCTGTGGGTCACCGTTCAGCTGACGGTGATGGCGACCGTCGGCGGGCTGGCGATAGGGATTTTCGGGGCGGCGATCCGCAGCGGACGCACGACCTGGTTCAGCCGGATCTGGGGCGGCTACGTGGAGATCATCCGCAACACGCCGTTTGTGGTACAGCTGTTTTTCATTGTCTTCGGCCTGCCAAATCTTGGCCTGAAGATGACGGCGGGTGAAGCGGCGCTGCTGGCCATGGTGGTAAACCTGGGCGCCTACAGCACCGAGATTATCCGCGCGGGCATTCAGGTCACGCCGAAAGGGCAGTGGGAAGCCGGACGCGTGCTGGGGCTCACCCGCCTGCAGACCTTTATTCGCGTGGTGCTGCCGCCCGCGCTGCAGCGCATTTACCCGGCGCTGGTGAGCCAGTGCATCATCGTGATGCTCGGCTCGTCGGTGGTGTCGCAGGTCTCCTATGAAGAGCTGACCTTCGCCGCCAACCTGATCCAGTCCAGAACGTTTTTGAGCTTTGAGGTTTATCTGGTGACAACCGGGATTTACCTGGCGCTGTCGATTACCCTGCGCCAGCTGATGATGGCGGCAGGACGCAAATGGCTGGGGGTGCAGGCATGATGACCACCTTTACCGACTGGGACATTATTCGCAACCTGCTGCTGGCCGGACGCTGGACGGTGCTGCTGTCGCTGGTGGCGTTCGTCGGCGGGGCGGTGGTAACGCTGCCGCTCCTGCTGCTGCGCCTGACGGGCGGGCGCACGCTGAAGCGCATTATCCGCGGCTATATTGAGCTGTTTCAGGGCACGCCGCTGCTGATGCAGCTGTTCCTGGCCTTCTTCGGCGTGGCGCTGTTCGGCATCGACGTCTCGCCGTGGACCGCCGCCTCGCTGGCGCTGACGTTTTACACCAGCGCGTTTCTGCTCGATATCTGGAACGGCTGCATTCGCGCTTTACCGAAGGGGCAGTGGGAAGCGTCGCGCTGCCTGGGGCTGACCTTCGGCCAGACCCTGTTTCGCGTCGTCGCCCCGCAGGCGCTGCGCATCGGCATTGCGCCGACGGTCGGCTTTGCCGTGCAGGTGATCAAAGGCACCGCGCTGGCGTCGATTATCGGTTTTGTCGAGCTGACCAAGGCCGGGACCATGCTGACCAACGTGACCTATCAGCCGTTTAAGGTCTTTGCGCTGGTGGCGCTCGGCTACTTTATTCTGTGTTATCCGCTGTCGCGCTACAGCCGCTATCTGGAGACGAAATTCAATGCCTCTCATCACCATTAATCAGGTGCAGAAGTACTACGGCGATAACCACGTGCTCAAGGGCGTCGATCTGGATATCGACATGGGCCAGGTAATCTCCATTATCGGGCGCAGCGGATCGGGCAAAAGCACGCTGCTGCGCTGCATTAACGGTCTGGAAGGCTATCAGGACGGCAGCATCAAGCTGGGCGGCATGACCATTACCGACCGGGATTCCCAGGCGCGTGAAATCAGCCGCTCGGTGGGGATGGTGTTCCAGAGCTTCAACCTGTTCCCGCACATGACGGCGCTGGAAAACGTGATGCTCGCCCCGCGTCGGGTGCTGAAGAAAAGCGCCGCCGAATGCCGCGAGCTGGCGCAGCGCATGCTGGAGAAGGTTGGCCTCGGCGATCGTCTGGATTACTACCCGTCGAGCCTCTCCGGCGGCCAGCAGCAGCGCGTGGCGATTGCCCGCGCGCTGGCGATGTCGCCGAAAGTATTGCTCTGCGACGAGATCACCTCCGCGCTCGACCCGGAGCTGGTGGGCGAAGTGCTCAAAGTGCTGGAGCAGCTGGCGGCCGAGGGGATGACGCTCATACTGGTTACCCATGAAATGAATTTTGCCCGCGAAGTGGGCGACCGCGTGGTGTTTATGCACCAGGGGAAAGTCTGGGAGCAGGGCGACAGCAAAACGCTGTTCGCCAACCCGCAGACCACGGAACTGAAGCAGTTCATCTCCTCCGTGCGCGGCCTCAACTGATAAGGACTTAACAATGGATATCGCACACTTTCCGCAAATCAACCCGCCGCAGCGCCTGCTGATGGGGCCGGGCCCGATCAACGCCGACCCGCGCGTGCTGCGCGCCATGTCGAGCCAGCTGATCGGGCAGTACGACCCGGCCATGACCCATTACATGAACGAGGTGATGGCGCTTTATCGCGGGGTATTCCGCACCGAAAACCGCTGGACGATGCTGGTGGACGGTACCTCCCGCGCGGGGATTGAAGCCATTCTGGTCTCCGCCATCCGCCCGGGAGATAAGGTGCTGGTGCCGGTCTTTGGCCGCTTTGGTCACCTGCTGTGCGAAATTGCCCGCCGCTGCCGCGCGGAGGTGCATACCATCGAGGTGCCGTGGGGCGAGGTGTTTACCCCGGATCAGGTCGAGGATGCGATTAAGCGTATTCGTCCGCGCCTGCTGCTGACCGTGCAGGGCGACACCTCCACCACCATGCTGCAGCCGCTCGCCGAGCTGGGCGCGATCTGCCGCCGCTACGACGTGCTGTTTTACACCGATGCCACCGCGTCGCTCGGCGGTAACGCGCTGGAAACCGATGCCTGGGGGCTGGATGCCGTCTCTGCCGGGATGCAGAAATGCCTCGGCGGCCCGTCGGGCACCTCGCCGATCACCCTGAGCGCGCGCATGGAGGAGGCGATCCGCCGCCGCAAATGCGTTGAGGAAGGCATACGCACCGACGCCCACCGCGACGGCGACGAGGAGATGATCTACTCCAACTACTTCGATCTCGGCATGGTGATGGACTACTGGGGGCCGGAACGTCTTAACCACCACACCGAAGCCACCACCGCGCTGTTTGGCGCCCGCGAGTGCGCGCGTCTGATCCTGCAGGAGGGGCTGGATAACGGCATCGCTCGCCACAGGCTGCACGGCGATGCGCTGCTGAAGGGCATTCAGGCGATGGGGCTGGAGACCTTCGGCGACCTGAAGCACAAGATGAACAACGTGCTGGGCGTGGTGATCCCGCAGGGCATCAACGGTGACCAGGTGCGTAAGCTGATGCTGGAGGATTTCGGGATTGAAATCGGCACCTCGTTTGGCCCGCTGCACGGCAAAGTTTGGCGCATTGGCACCATGGGCTACAACGCACGCAAGGACTGCGTGATGACCACCCTGAGCGCGCTGGAGTCGGTGCTGAACTACCTGAAATTCTCCACCACGCAGGGGGCCGCCATGCAGGCCGCGTGGGACCACTATCGCCGCGAGACGCCGCAATGAGCCCGGCGGCAGAGCGGGTGATGGCGCGCGCCGACGCGCTGGCCGCCATCAGCGAAACCCCGGACGGCCTGACGCGGGTCTATCTCTCCACGCAGCATCTGCAGGCTAACCAGCTGGTCGGAGAGTGGATGCGCCAGGCGGGCATGACCGTCTGGCAGGACAGCGTGGGCAATATCTGCGGACGCTATGAAGGCCAGCAGGAGGGGGCGCAGGCGGTGCTGCTCGGCTCGCATCTCGATACCGTGCGCAATGCCGGGCGCTACGACGGCATGCTCGGCGTGCTTGCCGCCATTGAGGTGGTGGACAGCCTGCACCAGCAGGATGTGCATCTGGCGCAGGCCATCGAGATTGTCGGCTTTTGCGACGAAGAGGGGACCCGCTTCGGCATTACGCTGTTAGGCAGCCGGGGCATCACCGGCACCTGGCCGCAGGGCTGGCTGGAGAAAGCCGACGCCAGCGGAATCAGCGTGGCGCAGGCGATGACCCTGGTGGGGCTCGATCCTGCCCGCGTGTTGCATGCCGCGCGCCGTCAGGAGGATTTCAGCGCCTATCTGGAACTGCATATTGAGCAGGGGCCGTGCCTTGAGCAGGAGACGCTCGCCCTGGGCGTGGTGCAAGCCATTAACGGCGCGCGTCGTCTGAACTGTCGCTTTACCGGCGAGGCCGGGCACGCGGGAACCGTGCCGATGCACCACCGCAGGGATGCGCTGGCCGCCGCCGCCGAGTGGATGGTCATCATCGAAAACGCTACCCGACAGCAGGGCGGAAACCTGGTGGCGACGGTTGGCGAACTGCGCTGCCTGCCGGGGGCGGTGAACGTGATCCCCGGCGAGGTTCAGCTCTCGCTGGATATTCGCGGCCCGCAGGATGCGCCGCTGGATCGGTTGCTTAACGAGCTGCTGGAGCATGCGCAGGCGATCGCATCGCGCCGCAATCTGGACTTCAGCGCCGAGGAGTTTTACCGCATTGCCGCCACGCCGTGCGATACCCACCTGCAAAACGTGCTGGAGGAGGCGGTCAAATCGGTACAGGGTCGCTCGCTATCGCTACCCAGCGGTGCGGGCCATGATTCGATTGCCATCGCGGAACGCTGGCCGGTCGGCATGCTGTTTGTGCGCTGCAAAGGAGGCGTCAGCCACCATCCGGCGGAATCGGTGATGGCTGAAGATGTCGCCCTGGCGATTGAGGCGTTTTCGCGAGCGGTGATCCAGCTGGCGGACTGCGTTACTCCAGCCCCAGCGTATATTGCGCGATCTTAAAGTAGATAATCAGCCCGGTACCGTCGATAAGCGTCGCAATAAACGGCGCGGAGACGACAGCCGGATCAATGCCGCAGCGCTTGAGCACCATCGGAATGACGGACGACACAATTGCGCTCCACAGCGTAATGCACACCAGCGTCAGGCTGACGATGAGCGTAATCTCCAGCCCAATCCCCATCATCCAGGCGCGGATACACCCGGCGATACCGAGCGTGGCGGCAATCATCAGCGAGGTGGTCATCTCTTTACGCAGCACGCGGCCAACGTCGCGCAGACGGACTTCTCCCAGTGCCATGGCGCGCACCAGCGTGGAGGTGATCTGCGTCCCGCTGTTGCCGCCCGTGCCGATCAGCAGCGGAATAAAGAACGCCAGCGCGATGGCGGACTCCAGCGCCTCTTCGAAATGCTGGATCACCGAGCTGGTGTAGGCTTCTGCGACAAAAAGCAGCAGCAGCCAGACGGAGCGTTTCTTCCACAGGCTATACGGACTGGTATCCAGATAGGGCTTCTCCAGCGGTAGCGTCGCCCCCTGAAGCTGGGCGTCTTCGGTGACGTCATCTTCCAGCAGATGGGCGATTTCGCGCTCCGTCAGGCAGCCGACGAGCTTGCCGTGGGTGACCACAGGCACCACATCCGCCCCGCCGTGCGCCAGCAGTCCGGCAACGTCGGCACGTTCATCCTCCGGTTTGACCTGCAAAAACTGCGAAATCATCAGCGATTTCACCGGCTGGACCGTGTCGGCGGTTTGCAGCAATTTACGCACGGCAATCATGCCCGCCAGTCGACCATTGTCTTCAATAAAAATATGAGACGGAATATCGTCGTCTTTTAATTTTTCGAAGAATTGCTCGCGCGCCAGCGCCACGCATAATGAAATATCGAGGACAATAAAATCGGTATTCATATATTGCGCGACAGCGCTGTCATTGAATGCCAGGTTTTGGTTGTGAATAGCGTAAGACATAGTGAATTCCCTTTGAATAATAACATCTCTCAGGGGCGAGCAAGACAGGGCATGTCGAAGAGGAGATCCCCACGTCCTGGGTTCAGCACTGTACACCGTATCCCGTGAGGGAAGTTATACTGACAAAGCCTTGATTCGACAGTGCCTGTTTTACCCTGTGTCGGTTCTCTCGAACCTACCAGAGCGATAACGTGTATTTGTACAGGAGCCTCGCCATAACGAGATCGTTGTAAAACGAGGGAAATAATACGCCTGTTTAAATTTACCGCTCAGGAAATTAAATAATGTTTAAGAACGGTTTAGATAAATATTATTAATAAAGCGTTGAGGGTTTATTTAGGTTTATTCATTTTAAATGGAGGATTAAATAATTAACAGAGGAGAGAAAATGGCGTGGCTTGATAATCTGCTGAATCATTTTGCGCTGTATCCGGCACATCTTTTCGCGTTGTTATTTGTGATGGCGCTGAGTAAATCGACGGTGCTGATCTCCTCCGTGCTGCCGCCCGCGTCGGTGATGCTGCTGGCGGGCATTACCGTCAGCCAGGGGAGCATGCATCCTGCGTTGGCATGGCTGGCCGTAGTGATGGGGGCAACGGCGGGATCGGTGCTGAACTACCACTTAGGGCAGCTGATGGGGCACACCCGGCTGGTCGCGCGCTTTACGTCGAAGCATGCCGCTACGTTTTTGCGGGTACAGCATCAGCTGCAAAAGAACGGCGTTATCGCACTGTTTACGTCGCGCTTTCTGGCGGTGCTGCGTTACATCGTGCCGCTGGCAGCGGGTATGCTCAGGCTGAACGCAGTCAAGGTCTACCTCGTCAGCCTGCTTTCAGCCTGCGCGTGGGCGGCGCTGTATGTCGGCGCGGTCACCGGCATCAGCGCCTTTTGAATTACAGACTTCCCATTCCGCCGTCCACCAGCAGCTCGGTTCCCACCGTGTAGCTCGACTCGTCGGACGCCAGATAGAGCGCGGCTTTTGCCAGCTCCGCCGTTGAGCCCATTCTGCCGAGCGGCACCAGCTTGATGATTTCCGCCATCATCGCGTTAAGCGCCTCGTCGCTTAAGCCCGTTTTGGTAAACGCCGGGGTCTCCACCGGACCGGGGCTCAGGCCGTTGACGCGTATCCCGCGCGGCAGCAGTTCCGCCGAGAGCGTGCGCGCCAGCGACAGCAGGGCGGCCTTGCTCGCGGCATACACGCTGCTGGTGGGCAGGCCGATGCGCGCGCTCACGGAGCCGCAGAGGATCACCGACGACGGGTTATTCAGCAGCGGCAGCAGCGCCTGAATCAAAAAGAACGGTCCCTTCAGGTTGATGCCCATCAGGCGATCCCAGGTCTCTTCCCGCCACTCTTCCAGCGGCGCGTGCGTTACGTCGCCGGCGTTGAGGAACACCGCGTCCAGGCGCGGCCAGCGGGTGGCGAGGGTTTCCGCCAGCGCTTTTTGCGACGCGATATCGCCCGCATCGGTTGGGATCACCCAGGCCTTATCGCCAAGAATACGTTCTGCTTCGGCGAGGGTGTCCGGGTTACGCCCGGTCACGGTGACGCGCGCGCCTTCGGCGATAAACGCCTGCGCGGTGGCGAGGCCGATGCCGCTGGTGCCGCCGGTAATCAGCGTATATTTATCTGTTAAACGACCCATATTCTTCTCCTGAAATGTCACTGGAGAAAGCACTATAGAAACGTTAGTATCGAAAGGAAACCAGGTACCAAATGGATACTAAAGAGGCAAGAGGTGTGCTATGGCAGAAATGCTGGAGGTGTGCTGCGAAAAAAAATCTGAGGCGTATACCTGCCCGATGACGCAGTTTGTGAACCTGATTTCCGGTAAATGGGCGATCCCCATTCTCTATCGCCTGATTGTCTTTAATACGCCCGTACGCTTTGGCGATCTGCTGCGGGCGGCTGCCCCCATCACGCAGAAAGAGCTGACTAAGCAGCTGCGCCTGTTTGAGCAGCGCGGGCTGGTGACGCGGACGGTCTACCCGGAGATCCCGCCGCGCGTGGAATATCAGATAACCGAGCTGGGGTTAACCCTGCAGGACGCACTCTCCCCGCTGGCCGCCTGGATGAGCGAGTACGGCGACCAGCTTGAGCGTTAGGCTACTGTTTTACGTAGCGCGGTGCCGGAATGCCGGTGCGCGCGCTGTTGAACAGCTCAAGGCGCGCCGCTTCGTAGCGATCCCACAGGCCAGCGTCATGCATCGGCGGGATGGTGATCGGTTCACCCTGATCCAGACCCGCCAGCGACGCATCCACCATATCGTCGGTGGTCATCACCGATCCTTCCGGCAGATCGTCCACCGTGACGCCTGAATGGCTCCAGATTTCAGTCGCCGTGGCGGCAGGCAGTACGGCCTGAATGCGCACGTTGCTGTCGGCAAATTCTTCCTGTAACCCACGTGTAAAGCTCAACACCCACGCCTTGGTGGCGCTGTAAAGCGCGCTGCCCGCCCGGACGTGCAGGGCCAGCACGGACGCGATATTGATCAGCGTGCCGCGATTGTTCTGCGCCAGGCGCGGCAGGATGGCGTAGGTCAGACGCATCAGCGCCGTGGTGTTCAGGGTATTGATGGCCTGATGCTGCGCCACCTCGCCCGCGAGGAACGGTGCCATCTGCGCGGTGCCCGCGTTGTTAACGAGCGTATCAATGGCGGTATTGCTGCGCAGCTCTTCTTCCACGGCGCGGATCCCGGCTTCATCGGTGAGATCGGCAACCAGAATATCGACGGCCACGCCATAGCGCGCGCGAAGGTCGGTGGCGAGGATTTTCAGGCGATCCTCGCGACGGGCGACCAGCACCAGGTTAGCGCCGCGCGCGGCAAGGCGGTCAGCATAGACGGCACCGATCCCGGAAGAGGCACCCGTAATCAGGGCGGTGGTGATTTGCGTAGTCATCGTGTGTTACCTCAAAGCAAAGTGGGTTATTTGGTTTCAATATGAAACTGAATAAACTCTCTGCTATTTGGTTTTATAATGCAACCATATTTGCGAGCATTTTGTGCTTTTGCCGTCGGGAACGGTCAGGAGGGGAGTTTAGCCACGATCTCTTCAGGCGTCAGTTCGCGCCCGTCGTCGGCGATAAGCGCCAGTTTACGCAGAGGTTTGCGCTGTTCGGTATCGACCAGCACGGTGCCGCATTCGTTTTCCGCGAACAAAAACTCGTTGCCCCACTGGGAGAGGGCAACCAGCACCGTTTGCAGGGCGCGCCCTTTATCGGTCAGGACATACTCCTGCCAGGCGCTGCCGTCAGACGCGGGCTGAAGCCGGAGGATGCCCTCGTCGACCAGCAGCTTGAGCCGCGTAGTCAGCATATTTTTTGCGATACCGAGGCTTTTCTGGAACTCGCCGAAGCGTTTAATCCCGCGTAGCGCGTCGCGAACAATCAGCAGCGACCACCAGTCGCCTATAATATCCAGCGAACGGGCGACGGGGCAGGTGCTCTCTTCAAGGCGGGTACGTTTCACAGCGAATTCTCCGGTGGGGTGTGGTTTTATTATAAAACTAATCTGCACGCGTCGTAAGCATGTTAATCATCAGTTTGAGAAATGCTTCCCGGAAAATTGTGACGAATCTGTCACACTGAACGCGACATTTTAAAACGAGTGAGGAATTAGGGATGAGAAAAGCACTACTCGCGCTGGCAGTCGCCGGTTCCATTTCAGCAACGTTTGGCGTGCAGGCGCAAGAGACGCCGGAAGGGTATCAGCTGGAGCAAGTTTTAATCATGAGTCGCCATAACCTGCGCGCGCCGCTCGCTAATAACGGCAGCGTGCTGGAGCAGTCCACGCCGAAGCAGTGGCCGGAGTGGGAGGTGCCGGGCGGTCAGCTCACCACCAAAGGTGGCGTGCTGGAAGTCTATATGGGCCATTACATGCGCGAGTGGCTGGCGCAGCAGGGGATGGTGAAGACGGGAGAATGTCCAGCGCCGGATAGCGTTTATGCTTACGCCAACAGCCTGCAGCGTACCGTCGCCACCGCGCAGTTCTTCATTACCGGCGCGTTCCCGGGCTGCGATGTGCCCGTGCACCATCAGGAAAAAATGGGCACCATGGACCCGACGTTCAACCCGGTGATTACCGATAACTCGCCGGAATTCCGCGAAAAAGCGCTCAAGGCGATGGAGACCGAGCGGCAGAAAATGCAGCTTGGCGAAAGCTATAAGCTGCTTGAGCAGATGACTAACTACGCCGATTCGCCGTCCTGCAAAGAGAAAAAAGTCTGCTCTCTGGCGGACGCAAAAGATACCTTCAGCGCCGACTATGAAAAAGAGCCTGGCGTATCCGGGCCGCTGAAGGTGGGTAACTCGCTGGTGGACGCGTTTACGCTGCAGTATTACGAAGGCTTCCCGGCCGACCAGGTGGCCTGGGGAGAAATCAAAACCGACCAGCAGTGGCGCGTGCTGTCGAAGCTGAAGAACGGCTATCAGGACTCGCTGTTTACCTCAACCGAGGTGGCGCAAAACGTAGCGAAGCCGCTGGTGAAATATATCGATAAAACGCTGGTCACCGACCAGGCTAAAGCGCCTAAGATCACCCTGCTGGTGGGACATGACTCGAACATTGCTTCCCTGCTGACGGCCCTGGATTTCAAACCGTATCAGCTGCACGATCAGCAGGAACGCACCCCGATCGGCGGCAAGATTGTCTTCCAGCGCTGGCATGACAAAAATGCCAACCAGGAGTTGATGAAAATTGAGTATGTCTATCAGAGCTCAGAGCAGCTGCGCAACGCCAGCGTGCTGTCGCTGCAGTCGCCTGCACAGCGCGTGACGCTGGAGCTGAAAGGCTGCCCGGTAGATGCGAATGGCTTCTGTCCTGTCGACAAATTCAATGCGGTGATGAATAACGCGGCGAAGTAAAAGAGAACCCCCCGCTGCGGCGGGGGGGAAACGCTTAGACGTTTTTACGTTCGATGGTTTGCTCGCCCCAGAAGAGCGAGTCTTTATCCGTTTTTTCGAAGGCGCGCACCAGCACCTCATCGTTACCTTCCTCCCAAATCTGCTCGGCCAGCTTTTCATCGTATTTAGCGACTTCAAAGATAGCTTCGGCAATCTCCGGAGAGGTG
This sequence comes from Enterobacter sp. PI-10, assembly GCF_027947695.1. Lineage (NCBI taxonomy): Bacteria > Pseudomonadati > Pseudomonadota > Gammaproteobacteria > Enterobacterales > Enterobacteriaceae > Enterobacter > Enterobacter sp. PI-10. The sequence goes on from NZ_JAJNOG010000001.1 coordinate 791,728, forward strand.
TTGCGTAAACTTGCCCATTCGCCCACGTGGTGAGCTTTGGATTCTTGAGTTGGCATGCTTGTCCTCCTGTTGGGTGTTAGCCGTTCAGTTTTTTGGCCAGACCCGCGACGTATTCACCCTGATAGCGGGCGATAGACAGTTCTTCATTGCTTGGCTGACGTGAGCCATCCCCACCGGCAATGGTGGTTGCGCCGTACGGCGTACCGCCACGCACCTGGGAAATGTCAAACAGCTCCTGCGCGCCGTAGCCAATTGGCACAATCACCATCCCGTGATGAGCAAGGGTAGTCCAGGTTGAGGTAATCGTCTGCTCCTGACCGCCGCCGGTGCCGGTAGAGCTGAACACGCTGGCGAGTTTGCCGTAGAGCGCCCCGGATGCCCAAAGTCCGCCGGTTTGATCGAGGAAGGTTCGCATCTGGCCTGACATATTGCCGAAGCGGGTCGGGGTGCCGAAGATAATGGCATCATAATCCGCCAGCTCCTGCGGGGTGGCGACCGGGGCGTTTTGCGTTTTCCCCCCGGCTTTCAGGAAGGCTTCCGCCTGCATGGTTTCCGGTACGCGTTTCACCACAACCTCAACGCCGTCAACCCTGTTTGCACCTTCTGCTACCGCGTGAGCCATGGTTTCAATGTGTCCATACATGGAATAATAGAGCACCAGAACTTTTGCCATTTTGCTTCACTCCTCGTTGGTTTCTCTGACAGCGGATCGCTGCGCTCTTTTAAAGATATGCCATCACGGCCAGACTGCAAAAATGAACGCCATTTATTTGATTTATAACAACATGAGTAGAAAAATGGCTTTGTAGCAAAATGATACAACTTTCCAGGTGCGGATTTTTAAAATGATAAGAAAGGCTTATGCATCCCCGCCGCGTCATCTCACCTGAAAGACTGAGATCATGTTGCAGGATATTACCTGTGGCTTGCCGGACAGCCTCAGTCCACTAAGCTTAGTTTTACGCGGCACTGATTGAGGCGTCGTCCTTGCGCCGCGAGGTGAAAGAATCCTCTTTTACTGAATGCAATATGATGTCTAATGTTTCACACTCTGGAGGTTAGAGATGGCAAACCATCGTGGTGGTTCAGGTAATTTCGCTGAAGACCGTGAAAGAGCATCAGAAGCAGGTCGTAAAGGTGGCCAGCACAGCGGGGGCAATTTTAAAAATGACCCTCAGCGCGCATCAGAAGCTGGTAAAAAAGGGGGGAAAAACAGCCACGGCAGCAGTAAGTAATACGCCGGGTTGAACCTCTGCCGCCGGGATCTCCCGGCGGTTTTTTTATTTCTGCAACATTGAACTGTAACCAAAGGCAACGCACACTACAGAATTGTTTTCTCTTTCTGGTGCCGCATGTCTGTCTCACGCTTCAAATTCTCCGTTAAACCGCAGGAAGCCATCCTCATTCTCATCACCATGTTCTGGGGCGGGACGTTTCTGGCCGTTCAGTACGCGGTGACCCTCAGCGATCCGTTCTTTTTTGTTGGCCTGCGCTTTGCGACGGCGGCGCTTGCCGTGGGGCTAATTTCGCTTAAAACGCTGAGGGGGCTGACGCTGAAAGAGCTTAAGGCCGGCGTGGCGATTGGGGTGGCGATAGCGATGGGCTACAGCCTCCAGACGTGGGGATTGCAGACCATCTCCAGCAGCAAATCCGCATTTATCACCGCCATGTATGTGCCCCTGGTGCCGCTGCTGCAGTGGCTCTGCCTGGGTCGGCTGCCGGGGATGATGTCCTGTATTGGCATCGTGCTGGCGTTTATCGGTCTGATTTTGCTGGCCGGGCCGGAAAACAATCTTCTGGCGCTGGGGCCGGGCGAAATCATTACCCTGATTGGGGCGATCGCCATTGCGGCGGAAATTATTCTGATTAGCGCCTGGGCGGGCAAGGTCGACGTCAAACGCGTAACGGTGGTGCAGCTCGCGACGGCGTCTCTGGTGGCCTTTGCGACGATGGTTCCGGCAGGGGAGTCCGTGCCGCAGATGTCCACCGGTCTGGTAGTGGTCGCACTGGGGCTGGGTATCTTCAGCGCCATTATCCAGGTCACCATGAACTGGGCGCAGCGCAGTGTCTCGCCGACGCGGGCAACGGTGATCTACACCGGTGAGCCGGTCTGGGCAGGCATTTTCGGGCGACTCGCCGGCGAGCGTTTGCCGCTGCTGGCCCTGGTGGGCGCGGCGTTTATTGTCGCCGGGGTGCTGGTGAGCGAGCTGAAGCTCAAGCGGAAGAAAAACGCGCTGCCAGAAGATGACAGCGCGACGTTAAATCACGAATCCTGACGCACCACCTCGCCCTGCGGCGCAGCGGCCATCCGGCGGCTCAGCAGGGCGTTAAGCAGGATCGCGCCGAAGGTGGCCGTACCAATCCCGCCGATCGTAAACCCGCCCAGCGTCAGGGCAAAATCGCCCGCGCCCAGCACCAGCGTGACGGCCACCATAATCAGGTTGCCGTTCTGGCTGAGATCGACCCGATGCTGCACCCAGATACGCGCGCCGGCCACCGCGATCAGCCCAAACACCACGATTGAGGCCCCGCCGATGACCGGTGACGGAATGGTGTGGATCAGCGCGCCGAACTTCGGCGAGAAGCCGAGCAGCATCGCCATCACCGCCGCCGCGACAAAGACCAGCGTCGAATAGACTTTGGTTACCGCCATCACGCCGATGTTTTCGGCATAGGTGGTGACGCCGCTGCCGCCCACGGAACCGGAGAGCATGGTCGCCAGCCCGTCGCCGACGAAAGCGCGGCCCATGTACGGATCCATACTGCGCCCGGTCATCCCCGCGACCGCCTTCAGGTGACCAAGGTTTTCCGCCACCAGGATCACCGCCACCGGTGCGATAAGCATCATCGCCTGGGTGTTAAAGGTGGGCGAGGTGATTTTCGGCAGGCCGAACCAGGCGGCCTGATGCAGCAGCGTAAAGTCAACCGGCTTGCCCAGACCAAAAACGTTTGCCAGCAGGGCATATACCAGACAGGCGACAATCAACCCGACCAGGATCAGCAGCCGCTGGATCATGCCCCGCGTAAAGACCGCCACCAGACCGATGCACAGCACGGTCACGACGGCCATCCAGCTTTCAAAGGGCGAGCCGGAGACGCTTTTCACCGCGATCGGCGCAAGGTTCAGACCGATCGCCATTACTACCGCGCCGGTGACGACGGGGGGCATCATGCGTTCGATCCACCGCGTGCCGATCTTCATCACCACCAGACCAATCAGGGTATACACCAGACCGCAGGCGATGATGCCGCCGAGGGCCACGCTCAGGTTGGGGTTGATTCCCTGGCCGTTAAACCCGGTGGTGGCGATCACCACGCCGACAAAGGCGGCGCTGGAGCCCAGATAGCTGGGCACGCGCCCGCCGGTGACAAAAAAGAACAGCAGGGTACCGATACCCGACATCAGAATAGAGAGGTTGGGATCGAGTCCCATCAGCATCGGCATCAGCACCGTGGCGCCAAACATGGCGACCGCGTGCTGGACGCCCATCACCATCGTCTGCCCGAGCGGGAGGCGTTCATCCGGCGCGACCACGCCAGCGTCTGTGGAGGTCGATTTCAACTGCCAGTGGGGAAATCCGAACATGGTCTGTCTCCTTAGAGCGCCTTAACAGGCGGGTCGCATCAGCGCGTGGTAGCCGCGGTCAAACCACACCAGGCCCTGCGGCGCGGGGTGGCGAATAATCGAAACGATGTCGCAAAAAAGAATGTCGTGCGTACCGACGCTCACCACCTGGCTGATCCGGCAGTCAAACGAGGCCAGCGCCTCCTCCAGGCGCGGACAGCCCGTGTCGCCCGTTTGCCAGCGGGCGGCGGCGAAGCGTTCTTCCATTGGCGTTTTGCCGCCAAAGAGGTTTGAGAGCGGTTCCTGTCCGGCGCTCAGGGTATTCACGCAAAGGGTGCGGTTTTCGCTGAACGTCGGCCAGACGGACGCGCCGCGGTTCAGGCACACCAGCAGGGTGGGCGGTGAATCCGTGACGCTGCACACCGCGCTGGCGGTGAAGCCTGCCATCCCCGCCGGGCCGTCGGTGGTGATGATATTCACCGCCGCGCCAACGCAGGCCATGGCGTCGCGAAAGGTTTGCTTATCCGGTGTCGTCATGATCGCTCCTTACGCCAGCCCGCAGGCATCGTCGAAGGTCAGGCGCGGCAGGCGGCCGTAAAGTTTGCCCGGGTCGCCGTAGCCAATGTTGATCAGCAGGTTGCTTTTAAGCGTCGTGCCGGTGAAAAAAGCCTCGTCGACCTTTTGGCGGTCAAAGCCCGACATCGGGCCGGTATCCAGCCCCAGCGCGCGACAGGCGAAAATCATGTAGGCGGCCTGCAGCGAGCTGTTGCGAAAGGCGGTCTCTTCCGCCAGCGCGGGGCTTGCGGTAAACCAGCTTCGGGCATCGCCGTGCGGGAACAGTTCAGGCAGGCGCTCGTAGAATTCACCGTCCCAGGCGACAATCGCCGTGACCGGGGCGGTAAGCGTTTTCTCCAGGTTGCCGCTGGAGAGCGCCGGACGCAGCTTCTCTTTTCCCTCAGCGCTTCGCACAAACACAATCCGCGCCGGGGAGCAGTTGGCGGAGGTTGGCCCCCATTTCATCAGGTCGTAGATTTCGCGCAGCGTCTCGTCGCTGACGGCAATATCCTGCCAGCCGTTATGGGTGCGGGCGCCGGTGAACAGCGTTTCCAGCGCGGCGGGGGTAATGGCTTCGCTCATTAAAGCTCCTTATAAAGCGGGTTCAGGGCTGTGCAGCAGGCTGGCCAGCCCGTTCAGCAGCAGGGTGTTAAAGGCGTCCGGCTCGGTGACGTTGCAGGCATGCCCGCCCTGGCGCATAACCGCGCTGTGGCCGTGCGGGATCGCTGCCTGCAGCTCAGACGAGCAAACAGAGGGCACCAGCATGTCGTCGGCGGAACAGATGATCTGTACCGGGCAGCGAATGCGCGCCGCATGGCGGCTGAAGTCAGCCTTTTTCAGGGCGCTGAGCCGGTGCAGCAGGTTGGCTTTTCCCTGAAAGTGGGCCAGCGCCAGCGCTTCTTCGGCCTCCAGGCGGGGCGCGCGAGCGGCCATCCAGTCTGCCGGGTAGAGAAACAGCGGCTGCGCCTCGACCCACGCCTGGGCGCCGCCGTAATGCAGCAGGCGCTCGCGGATCTGAAAGCAGCGGCGGGTGTGGGCGTTGAGGGTCAGCCAGCCGTTGACGCACACCAGCGCGGTGAGGGCGTCGGGCCTGTCGAGGGCCAGCTGCAGGCCGACCAGCGCCCCCAGCGCGTGGCCGACGACGCAGTAGCGTGCAATTCCGGCCTCAGCCAGCGCCTGGTCCAGTTCGTCCGCCATCTCTGCAAGGCTGTACCCTTCCGGCAGGACGTCGGGGTTATTGCCCGTTCCGCGCTGGTCATAGCACACCACCTGATACTCCGGCTCCAGCGCGGCCAGCTGTGGCAGCCAGTAGCTGCCGCTGCCGCCGAGACCGGCAATAAGGACCACCACGGGCGCACCTTCGTACGGGGGCGGTGAGACGGAGAGTTTCATGGCCGCCTCACTTCGCGATGTGCGCAACGGTGGCGATCTCAACCAGCGCCTCCGGCTTCACCAGGCCGCACTGAATGCAGAACCGGGCCGGCTTATCGCCGGGGAAGAACTCCGCGTAGATTTCGTTAATCGCGGCGTAATTTTTCCAGTCGGTGATAAAGATGCTGTTGAAGGTCACGTCCTCCATCGTGCCACCCGCCGTTTCGATCACGGTTTTGATCGTCTCCAGCACGTGGCGGGTTTGCGCCTTTGGGTCGTTGATAAACACCACGTTGTTGTCTTTATCAAACGGCAGCGTGCCTGAGACATACACCACGCCGTCGGCAAGGGTGCCGGGGACAAACGGGGCGATGGGCGTGCTGGTGCCCGGCGGGATGATTACGGATTTCGGCATCAGATGTCTCCTCAGGCGATACGGGCGAGCGGGGGATTCAGGGCGTCGCAGAAATCCGCAACGCTGCTGACCCAGCCAAAAAAGGTTTCGATATTGAACAGGGCCGCCTTCTGGGCGAATTCCGGCCCGGCCTGATGGGTCGCGTCTTCCAGCACCACGCCAAAATACTCGAGGAAAAAGCCGTCGCGCAGGGTCGACTCCACGCAGACGTTGGTGGCAATGCCGGTGAAGACCAGGTGGCGAATGCCCCGGCTGCGTAGCAGGCTGTCGAGCGGCGTGTTGAAAAAGCCGCTGTAGCGCGGTTTGGGCAGGACGATATCACCCGCCTGCGGGACCAGCTCATCCACCAGCTGATAATCCCAGCCGCCTTTCGCCAGCAGCTTGCCCTGCAGTTCGGGCCGTTTGCGCATGGTTTTCAGGGCGTTCGACTTGTGGAAGTTGGGCGAGCCGGGGCCGCCGGCCTCGACGTACTGGTCATCCCAACCGTTCTGGAACCAGATGATGAGCATGCCCGCGGCGCGCGCGGCGGCGACGGCGGTTTTAATGTTCGCGATCACCGGCTGCGTAGCGGAGACGTCGAAGCCCGCCAGGTCCAGATAGCCGCCCTGGCTGGCGTAGGCGTTTTGCATGTCCACCACGATCAGCGCGCTCTGCTGTGGCGCGAAGGTAATGGCTTCCGGGCGTGCGTTAAGGGTCGTCATTACGCCACCTCCTTCGTGACGGCAGGGATGTGGGCGCGGCACTGCATCAGCGGCTGGATGCGCTCGCCGAAGGTTTCCACGCCGGTGAGGAAATCATCGAAGGTCAGGAGGACGCCTTCCGCACCGGGCACGGCCGCCACTTCGTCAAGCATTCTGGCGACGCTGGCGTACGAGCCGACCAGCGTGCCCATGTTGATATTGACGGCAGAGGTCGGGTCGGCCATCTGGCGCACGTTTGTGTCTGCGCCGGAGCGGGTATCCTTCTGGCTCTGCTCGGTAAGCCAGCTCAGGGCCTCCTCGTCGGCGCCGTCCTTATAGCGCTCCCATTTCGCGCGCGCGGCGTCGTCGGTTTCGTCTGCTATCACCATGAACAGCACGTAGGAGCCCACGTCGCGCCCGGTTTTGTCGGCGGCCTCTTTCATGCGAGCGGCGGTCGGGGCGAAGGCGGCAGGCGTGTTAACGCCTTTACCGAAGCAGAAGTTGAAGTCGGCGTATTTGGCGGAGAATTCCATCCCCGCGTCGCTCTGTCCGGCGCAAATCACCTTCATCGGCACCGACGGCTGCGGGCTGACGCGACAGTCGTTCATGGTGAAGAAGTCACCCTTAAAATCGCTTTTGCCGGTACCCCACAGATCGCGCAGAACCTGTACGTATTCGGTCAGGTAGTCGTAGCGACGCGAGAAGTAATCGTCACCCGGCCAGAGCCCCATCTGCTCGTACTCGGGTTTTTGCCAGCCGGTAACCAGGTTGACGCCAAAGCGTCCGCCGGAGATGGAGTCGATGGTGGAGGCCATGCGCGCCACGATGGCCGGGGGCAGGGTAAGCGTGGCGGCGGTGGCGTAGATCTGGATCCGCGAGGTGACTGCTGCCAGCCCGGCCATCAGGGTGAAGGACTCCAGGTTGTGATCCCAGAATTCGGTTTTGCCGCCAAAGCCGCGCAGCTTGATCATCGAAAGCGCAAAGTCGAAATGGTAGTGCTCCGCTTTCTGCACGATGGCTTTATTGAGCTCAAAGGTCGGCATGTATTGCGGTGCAGTGGTCGAGATAAGCCAGCCGTTGTTGCCGATGGGTACAAATACGCCAATTTTCATCACGAACCTCTCTTCATTACGTCGCAGGTGTAACGGTGATTTTGCAAAGGCAGTGCCAGTTTTGAAAATGGCATTGTTATTAATGTGTTAATCAAGAGTTGATGGATTGATGCAGCTAAATGTGGACTAACTGGTCAAAAACATTGCACAGAAAACAGGCATTCATGCGCGATCGGAGTGCAGGATGTCGTGGTGAGACGGGGGTTTTGCTATGCTGAGGGCAACGCAGAATAAGGAGAGCGGGAATGACACAAGGCGCAGTGAAAACACCAGGTAAACGTTCGCAGGCGGTGAGCGCCAAGAAGCAGGCGATCCTCAGCGCGGCGCTGGAGACCTTTTCGCAGTTTGGCATTCACGGCACGCGCCTGGAGCAGGTGGCGGAGCAGTCCGGGGTATCCAAAACCAATCTGCTCTACTATTACCCGTCGAAAGAGGCGCTGTATGTCGCGGTGATGCAGCAGATCCTCGATATCTGGCTGGCGCCGCTGAAAGCGTTTCGCGAAGAGCTGGCCCCGCTGGTGGCGATCAGGGAGTACATACGCCTGAAGCTGGAGGTGTCGCGCGATTACCCGCAGGCATCACGGCTGTTTTGTCTTGAGATGCTGCAGGGCGCGCCGCTGTTGCAGGCAGAGCTGACCGGAGATTTAAAACAGCTGGTGGACGACAAGTCGGCCATTATTGCCGGATGGGTTGCCAGCGGAAAACTGGCCCCGGTCGATCCGCATCATCTGATCTTTATGATTTGGGCCTCCACCCAGCATTACGCTGACTTTGCGGCCCAGGTCGAGGCGGTGACCGGAAAAACGCTCCAGGACGAAGCGTTTTTCCACAGCACCCTGGAAAACGTGCAGCGGATGATTATTGAAGGGATCCGCCTACGTTAGTTTGCCGGCGGGAGAGGGCAGCTTAAGTCGCCCTCTTCACACTGCATCAGCGAGGCCAGAAACGCTTCGCGCTCCACGGTTTTTTCAGCCAGGCACTGGTTAACAATCATTGGCTGAACGCTCCCGCCTTCCGTACCCGAACCGATAAACGCGCAGTCCGCATCGCGCAGGGTAATCCATGCCTGCTGCGCTTTTTTCAGCAGATCTCGCTGAGGGGCTGCCGCACGCTTAACGGCCGCCTGGTACGTCTGGTTGAGCTTTTTATCGGCAGCCTGGTACTGCTGCGCGCTACAGGTATTCAGTTCAAGCTGGGTGGTCGCTTTGTCGCACTCGTCGGCCAGCGCGCTGGCGCTCAGCAGCAGCGCTGCACTGGCGATAAGATATCGTTTCATATATTCCCCAATAAAATAAGGCTCCGTCTCCGGAGCCTTATTAGCACAGCGTTAACCTATTGTCATCAGACTGGCGTTACCACCCGCCGCCGCGGTGTTGACGCTGAGCGAGCGCTCCACGTACAGACGCTCCAGCAGCAGGTTGGTTTCCCCGCGCGCAAAGCCCTGCACCGAAACAATCGCCCCGCTGCGGGCCGCAACCTGCTCGCACAGCTCGCGCAGCTGGTCGGAATCACCGTGATAGATCACCGCATCAAACGGCTGGGTCAGCAGCGCATCGGCTTTCGCGAAGTGAATACGGGCCGAGACCGCTTTTGGCAGCTGTTTGGCCAGGTCCCGATGCAGCGCATCGTCCGGCCACAGCACTTCACACCCGGTGGCCATCGCGGCGGCCAGCTGTACCAGCGCGTCCTGCTCGTTATCCGCCACGCACAGTACGCGTTCGCGCGGCATCAGCGTCCAGGTATTGCGCTCGCCGGTCGGCCCCGGCAGCAGACGCTGCGTACCGGCCTGTGCCAGCTCGCCGTACTGCTGCGCCACGGCACGCAGTTCAGGACTTTTTTCCGCCCAGGCGATCAGCGCCTCCAGCGGCTGGGTCAGCACGGTTTTCAGCTGCGCATCCACCGGATACTCCGCATCCTGACGCGCCAGGGTGACGCCCAGCGCGTTCTCCGGACGGTTCGCCAGCAGACGGTACAGGTAGAGCGGACCGCCCGCTTTCGGACCGGTGCCGGAAAGGCCTTCACCGCCGAACGGCTGCACGCCCACGACCGCGCCAACCATGTTGCGGTTAACGTACAGGTTGCCCACTTTGGCGCTGCCGGTCACCTGCGCAATGGTCTCGTCGATACGGGTATGCACGCCGAGCGTCAGGCCATAGCCGGAGGCGTTGATCTGCTCAACCAGCTCGTTGAGGTTGTTACGGTTGTAGCGCACCACGTGCAGCACCGGGCCGAAGACCTCTTTTTTCAGCTCGTCGAAGCTTGTCAGCTCGATAAGCGTAGGCGGCACAAAGGTGCCGGAACGCCACTCGCGGGCGTCTTCGCTGTTGTCTCGCACCGCCTGGAACACCGGACGGCCTTTCGAGCGCATGGACTGAATGTGGTTTTCAATATTGGCTTTGGCTTCCGCGTCGATCACCGGCCCGATGTCGGTGGTGAGACGGCCCGGGTTGCCCATGCGGCATTCGGCCATCGCGCCACGCAGCATCTTCAGCGTGTGGTCTGCCACGTCATCCTGCAGGCACAGCACGCGCAGGGCGGAGCAGCGCTGACCGGCGCTGTCGAAGGCGGAGGCCAGCACGTCAACCACCACCTGCTCGGTGAGGGCAGAGGAGTCGACTATCATGGCGTTCATGCCGCCGGTTTCCGCGATGAGCGGCGTAGGACGACCCTGCGCATCCAGACGGGTGGCAATATTGCGCTGCAGCAGCGAGGCCACTTCGGTCGAACCAGTAAACATCACGCCGCGCACGCGGTTATCGGAGGTCAGTTTGGCGCCCACGGTTTCACCGCGGCCCGGCAGCAGCTGGACCACGCCCGCCGGTACGCCTGCCTCCAGAAGAATGTTGATGCCCTGCGCGGCAATCAGCGGGGTCTGCTCTGCCGGTTTTGCCAGCACGCTGTTGCCTGCGGCCAGCGCGGCGGCAATCTGGCCGGTGAAGATCGCCAGCGGGAAGTTCCACGGGCTGATACAGACGACCGGACCCAGCGGACGGTGGGTTTCGTTATCGAAATCATCGCGCACCTGACCGGCATAGTAGTGCAGGAAGTCGACGGCCTCGCGTACTTCTGCGATTGCGTTGCTGAAGGTTTTACCCGCTTCGCGCACCAGAATGCCGATGAGCGACTGCATCTGATCTTCCATCAGCACCGCCGCGCGTTCCAGAATGGCGGCGCGCTCCTGCGGCGGCGTGGCGAACCAGATAGGGGCGTTATTCACCGCGCTGTCCAGCGCCTGATCCACTTCCGCTTCTGTCGCTTCACGCACGTAGCCGACGATATCTTTTGGCTCTGCCGGGTTGATGACCGGCTGCATGTCGCCGTCATCAACGGGCTGCTCCAGCATCGGTTTGGCCTGCCACTTCTGCAGCGCGCTGTTGAGCAGGGCAGAGGAGAGGGACGCCAGACGGTGTTCGTTGGCGAGATCCAGACCCGCCGAGTTGACGCGGCCTTTGCCGTACAGCTCGCGCGGCAGGGCAATTTTTGGATGCGGCAGACCAATCTGGCCTTCCTGCGCGGCCATCTTCTCAACGGCCTGTACCGGGTCGGCCACCAGTTCGTCCAGCGGCAGCGTGGTGTCGGCGATACGGTTAACGAAGGAGGTGTTCGCGCCGTTTTCCAGCAGACGACGAACCAGGTAGGCCAGCAGGGTTTCGTGGGTGCCCACCGGGGCATAGATACGGCACGGGCGGTTCAGCTTGCCGTCCGCCACTTTACCGGTCACCTGCTCGTAAAGCGGTTCACCCATGCCGTGCAGGCACTGGAACTCATACTGGCCCGGATAGTAGTTTTGCCCGGCCAGACTGTAGATCGCCGCCAGGGTGTGGGCGTTGTGGGTAGCGAACTGCGGATAGATCAGGTTCGGCACGCCGAGCAGCTTTTTCGCGCAGGCGAGGTAAGAGACGTCGGTGTAAACCTTACGGGTATAGACCGGATAGCCTTCCAGCCCTTCCATCTGGGCGCGTTTGATTTCGCTATCCCAGTAGGCGCCTTTCACCAGGCGGATCATCAGGCGACGACGGCTGCGGCTGGCCAGGTCAATCAGGTAATCAATGACGAACGGACAACGCTTCTGGTAGGCCTGGATAACGAAACCGATGCCGTTCCAGCCTGCCAGCTCCGGCTCGAAGCACAGTTTTTCCAGCAGATCGAGGGAGATCTCCAGACGGTCGGCCTCTTCGGCGTCGATGTTGATGCCGATGTCATACTGGCGCGCCAGCAGGGTCAGGGATTTCAGGCGCGGGTAGAGCTCTTCCATCACCCGGTCATACTGCGCGCGGCTGTAGCGCGGGTGCAGGGCGGAGAGCTTTATCGAGATGCCCGGGCCTTCATAAATACCGCGACCGTTGGACGCTTTACCAATGGCGTGGATCGCCTGCTGGTAAGAGACCATGTAGGCCTGCGCGTCGGCGGCGGTCAGGGCCGCTTCACCGAGCATGTCGTACGAATAGCGGAAACCTTTGTCTTCCAGCTTGCGGGCGTTCGCCAGCGCTTCGGCAATAGTTTCCCCGGTCACAAACTGTTCGCCCATCAGACGCATCGCCATGTCCACGCCTTTGCGGATCAGCGGCTCGCCGCTCTTGCCGATGATGCGGTTCAGGGAGCGTGACAGGTTGGCTTCGTTATGGGTCGAAACCAGTTTGCCAGTAAACAGCAGGCCCCAGGTTGCCGCGTTAACGAACAGCGACGGGCTGCGGCCAATGTGCGAATGCCAGTTGCCGTTGCTGATCTTGTCGCGGATCAGCGCGTCGCGGGTGGCTTTATCCGGAATACGCAGCAGCGCTTCCGCCAGGCACATCAGCGCCACGCCTTCCTGAGAGGAGAGGGAGAACTCCTGCAGCAAACCCTGAACCATTCCGGCGCGGCCGGTGGCGGTTTTCTGGTTGCGCAGCTTGTCGGCTAACTGATACGCCAGGCTGTGCGCCTGTGCGGCAATGGCGTCAGGCAGGCGAGCCTGCTCAAGCAGCATCGGCACGGCGTCGGTTTCGGCGCGGCGGTAGGCGCCGGTAATGGCGGCGCGGCTGACGGACTGCGGCAGGATCTGCTCGGCAAATTCAAGGAACGGCTGATGGCTTTCGTCGCCAGCGGCCGGCGCCTCTTCGCTTTCATTGGCGGCACCGGCGAGCAGGGCAGGCAGCTCCGGCAGGCCCTCATCGCTCTCGAGTCTTTCGAGATAGTTAAAAATCGCCTGCTTAATTAACCAGTGCGGCGTGCGGTCAATGCGGGTTGCTGCGGTCTTAATCCGTTCGCGGGTCGCGTCATCCAGCTTAACCCCCATGGTGGTCATACCCATGCCAAAGCTCCTGTTGTTCTGTAATAGCGTTCTGTAGATAGCGTGAAATATCCCCCATGTTGCAACTTTGTGCAACCGTGTTAAATGTGACCTGGTTTGCAACCCAGAAAATGAATGGATTGTTAACGAATGGTTAGCTGGAAAAACGTGCTGGCTTTGTCGCGGAAAGCCTGGTTTTATGCGGAAGTTAACACTTTTCAAAGGTGCAACCCGTAAAAGCGTGAGCGAGTGCAACCTATAGGAAACTCGTATCAAACCGGGGATGAAATTGATGTAAATGCAGTGTTAAATCGTTTGTCAGCGGAGGGCGCATACGGCAGGATAGCGCGCCTCACCGAAACACAAGATACCGTCACCACGTTCCGGTGATCATATAACAAGGCAACCCGGACGGTTGTCGCTCGACACTTTTGGAGAATTTGAATGGCTATTAGCACACCGATGCTGGTGACATTTCTCGTTTATATATTTGGCATGATCCTGATAGGGTTTTTGGCGTGGCGTTCAACGAAAAACTTTGACGACTACATTCTGGGCGGACGCAGTTTAGGCCCGATGGTGACCGCGCTTTCTGCGGGCGCTTCCGACATGAGCGGCTGGCTGCTGATGGGTCTGCCGGGCGCGATTTTCATCTCCGGTATCTCTGAAAGCTGGATCGCCATCGGTTTGACCGTCGGCGCGTGGATCAACTGGAAGCTGGTGGCAGGCCGTCTGCGCGTGCATACCGAAGCCAATAACAACGCCCTGACGCTGCCGGATTACTTCACCGGACGCTTTGAAGATAACAGCCGCGTGCTGCGTATTATCTCGGCGGTGGTGATCCTGGTATTCTTCACCATCTACTGTGCCTCCGGCATCGTGGCCGGTGCGCGCCTGTTCGAAAGCACCTTCGGCATGAGCTACGAAACTGCCCTGTGGGCCGGTGCGGCGGCAACCATCCTCTATACCTTCGTGGGCGGTTTCCTGGCCGTAAGCTGGACCGACACCGTGCAGGCGAGCCTGATGATCTTCGCCCTGATCCTGACCCCGGTGATTGTGATTTTCACCGTTGGCGGCTTTGGCGATTCGCTGGAAGTGATCAAGCAGAAGAGCATCGAAAACGTCGACATGCTGAAAGGGCTGAACTTCGTGGCCATCGTCTCTCTGATGGGCTGGGGTCTGGGCTACTTCGGTCAGCCGCACATCCTGGCGCGCTTTATGGCGGCGGATTCTCACCACACCATCGTACATGCCCGTCGCATCAGTATGACGTGGATGATCCTGTGTCTGGCGGGTGCGTGCGCTGTTGGCTTCTTCGGTATCGCCTACTTCAGCAACAACCCGGCGCAGGCGGGTGCGGTGAACCAGAACGCCGAACGCGTGTTTATCGAGCTGGCGCAGATTCTGTTTAACCCGTGGATTGCCGGTATTCTGCTCTCCGCGATCCTGGCGGCGGTGATGTCCACCCTGAGCTGCCAGCTGCTGGTTTGCTCCAGTGCGATCACCGAAGACCTCTACAAAGCCTTCCTGCGTAAAAACGCAAGCCAGAAAGAGCTGGTGTGGGTAGGGCGCTTTATGGTGCTGGTGGTGGCGCTGATTGCCATCGCGCTGGCGGCCAACCCGGAAAACCGCGTGCTGGGTCTCGTAAGCTACGCGTGGGCGGGCTTTGGTGCGGCATTTGGTCCGGTCGTCCTGTTCTCCGTCATGTGGTCCCGTATGACCCGTAACGGCGCGCTGGCGGGGATGATTATCGGTGCGGTGACCGTTATCGTCTGGAAACAGTTCGCCTGGCTGGGCCTGTATGAAATCATTCCTGGCTTCATCTTCGGCAGCATCGGCATCGTGGTGTTCAGCCTGCTGGGTAAAGCGCCGTCTGCCTCCATGCAGAAACGCTTTGCGGAAGCCGACGCGCATTACCACACTGCGCCGCCGTCTAAGCTTCAGGCAGAATAATTTTTCTCGCTGCACAATACAGGCCGGGTGAGCGCAAGCGCCACCCGGCTTTTTTCTTGCCAAAATCCGTAATTTCCTGTGATATCCATGTGCTTATAACAATGAGGATAGCGAAGCATGACAATCAAAACAGGGTTAATGGCGGCGGCATTATTGATGCTGGCGGGCTGCAACGCGCCATCGCAGCATGCTGCGGTGGAGACCTGCAAAGCGGATAACCAGATGCAGCAAACCACGCTCTATTTCGGCTTAAACCGTCCTGCCGGGGCGCAGATTACCAGCAACGAGTGGCAGCAGTTTGTTGACCAGGACGTGACGCCACGCTTTCGCGATGGCTTAACGGTGTTTGACGCGCGCGGGCAGTGGCTGGGGAACGACGGGAAAGTGGCGCGCGAACCGAGCAAGGCGCTGATGCTGATCCATGGAAAAGATGCGCAGAGCGAGAAGAACATCGAAGCGTTGCGCGGGATTTATAAGTCACGCTTCGCGCAGGAGTCGGTGATGCGTGTCGACCAGCCGGTGTGCGTGCAGTTTTAATGAAAACGGCGGGAATTCCCGCCGTTGTTGTTTTGTAGGCCGTGATCGCTGCGCGCCACCCGGCATTGCATCAGAGCACCAACCCCGCAAAGCTCGCCGATAGCAAACTTACCAGCGTTGCTCCATACACCAGACGCAGACCGAAACGCGACACCACGTTCCCCTGCTGCTCGTTAAGACCCTTAATCGCTCCGGCCACAATGCCGATGGATGCGAAGTTCGCGAACGACACCAGGAAGACGGATAAAATCCCCAGCCCGCGCGGGGACATTTGATGAGCGATTTTTTGCAGCTCAATCATCGCCACAAATTCATTCGCCACCAGCTTGGTCGCCATAATACTGCCCGCGTTCAGGGCGTCACCCAGCGGAATACCCACCAGCCACGCCAGGGGATAAAATACATAGCCCAGGATCTGCTGGAAACTCATGCCAAATACGCTGGAGAAGAGGGCATTAACGGCGCTAATAAGCGCGATAAAGCCAATCAGCATGGCCAGAATAATCATCGCCACTTTAAAACCGGCCAGAATATACTCGCCGAGCATTTCGAAGAAGCTCTGCGATTCATGCAGTTTTTCCAGCTTGATATCCGGCTCCGCTTCCGGGCGTGCCGGGTTGATGACCGAAAGAATAATAAAGGTGCTAAACATGTTCAGAATCAGCGCGGCGACGACAAATTTGGCGTCGAGCATGGTCATATACGCGCCGACAATCGACAGGGAGACCGTCGACATCGCCGTGGCTGCCATGGTGAAGAGACGACGGGAAGAGAGATCCCCCAGCACGCCTTTGTAGGCAATGAAGTTTTCCGACTGGCCGAGAATCATCGAGCTAACCGCGTTAAAGGATTCCAGCTTACCCATGCCGTTCAGTTTCGACAGCAGCGTACCGATCACCCGAATAAAAATCGGCAGGATCCGCCAGTGCTGAAGAATACCAATCAGCGCGGAAATAAAAATAATTGGGCAAAGCACGCCGAGGAAAATGAACGCCAGCCCTTTTTCACCCATACCGCCAAAGACGAAATTGGTGCCTTCGCCGGCAAATTTGAGCAGTGACTCAAAAAATCCCGAGACGTATTTAATCAGGAATAACCCGCTTTCGGCGTGCAGGAAAAAGAACGCCAGGGCAATTTCAATGACAATCAGCTGTAAAACAAAACGAATGCGAATTTTTCGGCGGTCGAAACTTACCAGCCAGGCAAGCGCGAGAATAATAACCAGCGCCAGCAGGAAATGGACAATTTTAAACATAATTTATTTTCACCAGGTGTTTGAGGCGGATATTTAGCCACAGCCCTGAATCAGCGTAAATGGGCATTTTCGTTATAACTTATAAACTTAACGATACCGTATGTAACTATTATCAGGCTGGGCGTTTACAACTCGTTATCAAAACACCGCACATTTCGCTTGTTTTTCTTTTCGCCGTAATGATAATCACTATCACAAGAATTTACCTTTCTTTGCATCAGTTGACCGCGATAAACATTTAAGGTGTCGGCATGTTTGTTCCATTTCTCATTATGTTACGTGAAGGGCTCGAAGCCGCCCTTATCGTGAGCCTCATCGCCAGTTATCTGAAGCGAACCCAGCGCGGACGCTGGATTGGCGTCATGTGGGTCGGGGTATTCCTTGCCGCGGCGCTCTGCCTGGGCTTAGGTGTCCTCATCAACGAAACCACCGGCGAGTTCCCGCAGAAAGAGCAGGAGCTGTTTGAAGGTATCGTCGCCGTGATTGCGGTGGTGATCCTCACCTGGATGGTGTTCTGGATGCGTAAGGTCTCCCGTAACGTGAAGGTGCAGCTGGAGCAGGCGGTGGATAACGCGCTGCAAAAGGGGAATAACCACGGCTGGGCGCTCATTATGATGGTCTTTTTCGCCGTCGCGCGCGAAGGGCTGGAGTCTGTTTTCTTCCTGCTGGCGGCGTTTCAGCAGGATGTGGGGATCTGGCCGCCGCTCGGGGCCATGCTGGGTCTCGCCACGGCCGTGGTGCTTGGTTTCCTGCTGTACTGGGGCGGTATCCGCCTGAACCTGGGCGCTTTCTTCAAGTGGACCAGCCTGTTTATTCTTCTGGTGGCGGCAGGGCTGGCGGCAGGGGCGATTCGCGCCTTCCATGAAGCGGGCCTGTGGAACCACTTCCAGGACGTCGCGTTCGACCTTAGCAACGTGCTCTCCACGCACTCTCTGACCGGCACTCTGCTCGAAGGTATCTTCGGCTATCAGGAAACGCCGAGCGTCAGCGAAGTGGCGATTTACTTTATCTATCTGGTTCCGGCGCTGGTGCTGTTCGCAATGCCGCCGCGTACCAGCACGCAGGCGTCTCGCGTTACGCCATAATAGTTGATTTAGTTACAACATACTTTTTAAAGGGAAGAGTCATGGCAATTCAGTTCCGTCGTAGTGCGTTATGCGCAGGCATTGCCGCGCTGTTCGCTTCTGCATTCTCCGCCTGGGGCGCGGATGTTCCTCAGGTTAAAGTCACCGTTAATGATAAGCAGTGTGAGCCGATGACCCTCACGGTGAATAGCGGCAAAACCCAGTTTATTATTCAGAACCACAGCCAGAAGGCGCTGGAATGGGAGATCCTTAAAGGCGTTCTGGTGGTGGAAGAGCGTGAAAATATCGCTCCTGGCTTCAGCCAGAAGATGACCGCCAACCTGCAGCCGGGCGAGTATGAAATGACCTGCGGCCTGCTGACTAACCCGAAAGGTAAGCTTATCGTCAAAGGCGAAGCGACGGCCGATGCGGCAAAAGGCGCTGCGGTACTGAGCCTGGGCGATGCGATTACGGCGTATAAAGCCTATGTCACGAAAGAGACGGCGGATCTGGCGATGGCAACCAAAGCCTTTACCGATGCGGTGAAGGCCGGTGACATCGAAAAAGCGAAATCCTTCTATGCGCCAACCCGTCAGCACTACGAGCGTATCGAGCCGATCGCCGAGCTGTTCTCTGACCTTGATGGCAGCATCGACGCCCGCGAAGATGATTTCGAGCAAAAGGCCGCCGATCCGAAATTCACCGGTTTCCACCGTCTGGAGAAAGCCCTGTTTGGCGACAATTCCACCAAAGGGATGGAGAAATACGCTGAGCAGCTGAACGGCGACGTGCTGGAGCTGCAAAAGCGCATCAGCGAGCTGGCCTTCCCGCCGTCAAAAATGGTGGGCGGCGCGGCCGGCCTGATTGAAGAAGTAGCCGCGAGCAAAATCAGCGGCGAAGAAGATCGCTACAGCCATACCGACCTGTGGGACTTCCAGGCCAACGTCGACGGCGCGCAGAAAATCGTTAACCTGCTGCGTCCTCAGCTGCAGAAAGAGAACGGCGAGCTGCTGGGCAAGGTGGATGCCAACTTCAAAAAAGTCGACACTATTCTGGCGAAGTACCGCACCAAAGATGGGTTTGAGACCTACGACAAGCTGACCGACGCCGACCGTAACGCGCTGAAAGGCCCGATTACCGCCCTGGCGGAAGATCTCTCCCTGCTGCGTGGCGTACTGGGTCTGGACTAAGCACGATGAATAAGCATAGCGAGAACGACGTGGTTGAGCCTTCACGTCGTCGGTTGTTAAAAGGGGTAGGGGCGCTGGGGGGCGCGCTTGCTCTGGCTGGCGGGTGTCCGGTAGCGCATGCGGCAAAACCGCAAAGCGCGCCCGGCACGCTGTCACCCAATGCCCGCATGGAGACGCAGCCGTTTTATGGCGAGCATCAGGCGGGCATCCTGACGCCGCAGCAGGCGTCCATGATGCTGGTGGCCTTTGATTCGCTGGCCAGCGATAAAGCCGATCTGGAACGTCTGTTCCGCCTGCTGACGAAGCGCATTGCGTTTCTCACCGCCGGTGGACCGGCGCCCGATACGCCGAACCCGCGTCTGCCGCCAATGGACTCCGGCATTCTGGGGCCGTTTATCGCCCCTGACAACCTGACCATTACCGTTTCGCTGGGGGAATCGCTGTTTGATACACGCTATGGGCTGGCAAAACAGAAGCCGAAAGCGCTGCAGAAAATGACGCGTTTCCCGAATGACTCGTTGGACGCTGCGCTGTGTCATGGCGACCTGCTTCTGCAAATTTGTGCCAACACCCAGGATACGGTGATCCACGCCCTGCGCGACATCATCAAGCACACGCCGGATCTGCTGAGCGTGCGCTGGAAGCGGGAAGGGTTTATCTCGGACCACGCCGCCCGCAGCAAGGGGAAAGAGACCCCGGTGAACCTGCTGGGCTTCAAGGACGGCACGGCCAACCCGGACAGCCACGATGGTGCGCTCATGAAGGAGGTGGTGTGGGTCACTGCCGATCAGGGCGAACCGGCATGGGCGGTGGGCGGCAGCTACCAGGCGGTGAGGATTATCCAGTTCCACGTGGAGTTCTGGGACCGCACGCCGCTCAAAGAGCAGCAGACGATCTTCGGCCGCGATAAGCAAAGCGGCGCGCCGCTCGGCATGAAGAACGAGCATGACGTGCCCGACTACGCCAGCGATCCGAATGGCGATGTGATTGCGCTGGACAGCCACATTCGTCTGGCCAATCCGCGCACCAAAGAGACGCAGTCGAGCCTGATGATGCGTCGGGGATACAGCTACTCGCTCGGCGTAACTAACTCCGGTCAGCTCGATATGGGGCTGCTGTTCGTCTGCTACCAGCACGATCTGGAAAAGGGCTTCCTCACCGTGCAGAAGCGCTTAAACGGAGAGGCGCTGGAAGAGTACATTAAACCCATCGGCGGCGGCTATTTCTTTGCCCTGCCGGGCGTGCGCGACAGCAACGCGTATCTCGCGCAGGGTCTTATTGAAGCCTGATAATTGTCCCTGCGACGATTCGCAGGGACATTATTTTTTCATATGACTATCCTCCTGTTATATTTCTGTAATATTTCTATATGAGACTGATTTCAACTGTAGGGACAGTCCTAAAAGTTGCATTCAGGTAAAATAAATGTTGCATTTATGATAACTCCTGATGTACTTAAGATAAGACAGCGGTAGTTCCCGGCAGTGATGCTGAATCACTATGGAGATCGCGAATGGTTGCGTCCTGTACTGGACAAGGTAAACATAACAACCGCAGCACCCGGCGCGGAGGCTCAGACTCCGGCAGCGATTTCCTCACCACTAAATTTTCCCCCCTCCCTCAAGAATCTGATTCGACCGACGTGCAGAACGGTGCGCGTAGCTGTTCCGTATCGTCATCCGATAGTGCAAGCAATGGCTTACAAGGAAGCCAACCCTCTGATGTTCGTGCGCATAATCGTGCCGACGCTGGCGCGTGTGATGAATACCAACAACTCAAGGTGCTATCCATGGGAAGACAAAAAGCAGTGATCAAAGCTCGTCGCGAAGCAAAACGTGTGCTGAGACGGGATTCACGTAGCCATAAACAGCGTGAAGAAGAATCGGTCACCTCGCTTGTGCAGATGAGTGGCGTAGAAGCAATTGGCATGGCCCGAGACAGCCGTGATAATTCTCCAATTGTGGCGCGCAATGAGGCTCAGGCGCACTACCTGAATGCTATCGAGAGTAAACAGCTCATCTTTGCAACCGGTGAAGCCGGATGCGGGAAAACATGGATCAGTGCAGCCAAAGCGGCGGAAGCGCTGATCCATAAGGACGTGGAAAGAATCATTGTTACCCGTCCGGTACTGCAGGCTGATGAAGATCTCGGCTTCTTGCCCGGTGATATTTCGGAGAAGTTTGCCCCGTACTTCAGGCCCGTCTATGACGTGCTGGTGAAGCGACTGGGCGCATCCTTTATGCAGTACTGCCTGCGACCAGAGATTGGCAAGGTGGAAATCGCGCCGTTCGCCTATATGCGCGGACGTACATTTGAAAATGCGGTCGTCATTCTTGACGAGGCTCAGAACGTGACCGCTGCGCAAATGAAGATGTTTTTAACGCGCCTCGGGGAGAACGTGACGGTTATCGTTAACGGCGATATTACGCAGTGTGACCTGCCGTCCGGTGTAAAATCCGGGCTGAGCGACGCCATGTCACGTTTTGAGGAAGATGAGATGATTGGGGTGGTACGCTTCACCAAAGAGGACTGCGTGCGATCGGCGCTCTGTCAGCGCACGCTGCAAGCGTATTACTGAGTTTGCTGTTGCGTTCAAGGCCCGGGAAACCGGGCTTTGTTTTTTGTGCGGGCAGCCTGTTCGCTGCGCTCACGGTCTGTCCAACTGGCTGCGCCAGTTGTCGAACCCCGGTCGGGGATTCTCATCCCCCTTTTCGGAGAATATAAAAGAAAAAAGCCCGTACTTTCGTACGAGCTCTCATCTCAAATATGGCGGTGAGGGGGGGATTCGAACCCCCGATACGTTGCCGTATACACACTTTCCAGGCGTGCTCCTTCAGCCACTCGGACACCTCACCATATTGTTTTGCTGCCTGACCGCTTGGGGGGCAACGGGGCGCTACTATAGGGAGTTGCGCTGACACGGTCAAGCAGATTTTCAGCTTTAGTACCTGTTCGGTTAAGCAATAATCAGCTCCACGGTTTTTACGTCGTGGAGCAGGGGATAACGCTGTGAATCGAGAACTTGACGGTTCAAGGGGGCGCTGGATCTTGGAGATCGCAGCGGCGGTCCTCCTTTATTACGTTCAGATCTGGCCGAAGCGGCCGGAATTGAAATCACGAATGGCTTCGTTGATTTCACTCTTAGTGTTCATCACAAACGGGCCATAGCCCACGATCGGTTCATTCAGCGGCTCGCCGGCCATCAGCAGCACTTTTGCATCGCTGTTCGCCTCCAGGTGCAGTTTGTCACCTTCCTGACTCAATACGACCAGCTGGGCTTCACCCGCCTGAGTTGCACCGTTCACCGTGATGCTGCCTTCAAGCACGACCAGCGCCGCGCTCCAGCCTTCAGGCTGATTGAGCGTCAGATGGCTTCCCTGGTTCAGCGCGATGTCCCAGACGTTAAGCGGCGAGAAGGTGTGCGCCGGGCCTGTCACCGTGTCGTAGCGACCGGCAATAACTCGCAGCGAACCGCTGTTATCCGGCAGCGTCACCACCGGGATGTCGGCTTTCGTGATGCTCTGGTAGCCCGGGGCCGCCATCTTGTCTTTCGCCGGCAGATTGACCCAAAGCTGCATCATTTTCAGTTCCCCGCCTTTCTGCGAGAACGCGCTGGAGTGGAACTCCTCGTGCAAAATGCCTGCCCCTGCGGTCATCCACTGCACGTCGCCAGGGCCAATGACGCCGCCTTTACCCGTGGAGTCGCGATGCTCCACTTCACCGGCATAGACGATAGTGACCGTTTCAAAACCCCGGTGAGGGTGTTGGCCTACGCCGCGTTTCGCGCCATCAGCAGGAAAGGTATATGGGCCCGCGTAGTCCAGCAACAGGAACGGGCTGAGCGGCTCGCCGTGCGTCTGATAAGAAAACATTGAACGGACCGGGAAACCATCGCCAACCCAGTGCTGGCGGGGAGCGGTATAAACGCCTGTTACGTTTTTCATGATTAACTCCTGATGTTCTGTTGATGTAATTAGCTTATATTCAGGGTCAATATCCCGGTAGATAGTGAAAATGGCATTCACTGTTCTGAAAATAGAACGATGAGGTTTTATGCAGGATCTCAATGACTTTGTCTGGTTTGTGAAGGTGGTGGACTACGGTGGCTTTGCTGCGGCGGGAAGGGCGCTTGATTTACCGAAGTCCAGGCTAAGCCGCCGGATTGCGCAGCTGGAAGAGCGGCTTGGCGTACGGCTCATCCATAGAACAACCCGGCATTTTACGGTGACCGAGGTCGGCCAGACGTTCTATCAGCACTGCAAAGCGATGATGGTGGAGGCCGAGGCTGCCGAGGAAGCCGTGGCGGCACTGCAGGCCGAACCGCGCGGTATCGTCAGGATCACGTGCCCGATAACCTTACTGCATGTCCACGTTGGTCCGATGCTGGCAAGATTTATGGCGCGCTACCCCGGGATCAATCTTCAGCTTGAGGCGACTAACCGGCGTGTAGATCTGGTGGGAGAGGGCGTGGATATCGCGATCCGCGTACGCCCGCGTCCGTTTGATGACAGTGACCTGGTGCTAAGGGTGCTGGCTGACAGGGGGCATTGCCTGGTGGCAAGCCCGGCGTTGATTGTCCGTCTGGGGGAACCGTCAATGCCGTCTGAACTCAGCGCCTGGCCTGGATTAAGTATGGGAGAGGGAAAGCACAACCATAAGTGGGCACTTTCCGGACCCGACGGGGCGAAAGCGGAGATCCATTACCATCCCCGTTTGATCAGTACGGATATGCTCGCGCTGCGTGAAGCCGCCATGGCAGGCATTGGCGTGGTGCAGTTGCCGATTTTGATGGTGAAGGATCAGCTTGCGTCCGGTGAGCTGGTCCGGGTGCTTGAGGCATGGGAACCCAGACGTGAAGTGATTCATGCCGTTTATCCTTCAAGACGCGGTTTGCTGCCCTCCGTTAGGGCGCTGGTGGATTTTCTGACCGAAGAGTATGCGAAGATGGTGGAAGACTAGTTTTCTGTAGGTCGGGTAAGCGCAGCGCTACCCGACATGAGTTTCGCACAGAGCCACAAGGTTCGAATCCCCCCTGCATGCGTACAATATGCGAAAAAAAAGCCCGCATTTTCATGCGAGCTCTTCTTTAAATATGGCGGTGAGGGGGGGATTCGAACCCCCGATACGTTGCCGTATACACACTTTCCAGGCGTGCTCCTTCAGCCACTCGGACACCTCACCATATTGTCATCCCGTTGTTGACGGGACGGGCGCTAATGTAAGGAAAAGCCGAACTGCCGTCAACTCACTTTTTCAGTAATTTAGCGCGTTTAGACAAACTTCAGGCAACATGATTCTTAAATGTGCATAAAATGCCTCTTTTATCAGCAACGCGGTTTCCTGATAAATTTGTTATGCTGACAATCCACTTGAAAATGAAAGCAAAACAGCGCAATAAAAGGCAGGAATGACCATGGATATTCTCTTCTATCACCCTACATTTGATAACGCTTACTGGATTGACGCACTTTCGGCGGCGCTGCCCGGCGCACGCGTACGCGAGTGGAAGCGCGGCGATAATGAACATGCTGACTATGCGCTGGTCTGGCATCCTCCGGTAGAAATGCTCCAGGGCCGCAAGCTGAAGGCCGTTTTTGCCCTGGGAGCCGGCGTGGATTCCATTCTGAGCAAACTTAAGGCACACCCTGAAATGCTGCCGGAAGACGTTCCACTGTTTCGCCTGGAAGATACCGGAATGGGCCAGCAGATGCAGGAATATGCCGTGAGCCAGGTTCTGCACTGGTTCCGCCGCTTTGATGACTATCAGGCATTTAAGCAGCAGGCCCGCTGGGAGCCGCTGCCGGATTACCGTCGTGAAGACTTTACCATCGGCATCCTCGGCGCGGGCGTGCTGGGCTCAAAAGTGGCTGAAGCCCTTGCTCCGTGGGGCTTTCCGCTGCGCTGCTGGAGTCGCAGCCGCAAAGATTATCCGGGCGTAGAGAGCTTTGCCGGGACGGATGAACTCCCGGCCTTTCTGAACGGGACGCGCGTGCTCATCAACCTGCTGCCCAATACGGCGGAAACGGTCGGTATCATCAATGAAGCGTTGCTCAATCAGCTCGTCGAACGGAGCTACCTGATGAACCTGGCGCGCGGGGTGCATCTGGTCGAGCCCGATCTGCTGAAGGCGCTGGACAGTGGAAAGCTTAAAGGTGCCATGCTGGATGTCTATAGCCGTGAGCCGCTACCCGCGGAAAGCCCGCTGTGGGCGCACCCGCGCGTCGCGATGACCCCTCACGTGGCCGCCGTGACGCGTCCGGCAGAAGCGGTGGCGTATATATCCCATACCATCAGCGAAATGGAAAAGGGTAACCCGGTCACCGGCCAGGTCGACAGACAGCGCGGCTACTGAGAGAAACCCGGCGTTCGCCGGGTTTTTGCTAATATTCGCCGCTAATAACTGCTATCCTTTGGAAAAACCGCAGAGGAGAGAGAGATGTATCCCGTTGACCTGCATATGCACACCGTCGCCAGTACCCACGCTTATAGCAACCTCCATGATTATATCGCCCAGGCGAAGCTTAAAGGCATCAAGCTGTTCGCGATCACCGATCATGGCCCGGATATGGCGGATGCGCCGCACTACTGGCATTTTGTGAATATGCGGATCTGGCCACGTCTGGTGGACGGCATTGGGATACTGCGCGGCATTGAGGCAAACATCAAAAATACCGACGGTGAGATCGACTGCACCGGACCGATGCTGACGTCTCTTGACCTTATCCTCGCCGGCTTCCATGAGCCGGTTTTTGCTCCTCAGGATAAAGAGACCAATACCGCAGCGATGATTGCCACCATTGCCAGCGGCAATGTGCACATTATCAGTCATCCCGGTAACCCAAAATATCCGATTGATATTCAGGCTGTCGCGCAGGCGGCAGCGAAGCACCGCGTGGCGCTAGAGATTAATAACTCCTCTTTTGTTCACTCGCGTAAGGGCAGTGAAGCCAACTGTCGCGAAGTGGCGGCCGCCGTCCGCGATGCGGGCGGCATGGTGGCGTTGGGCTCAGATTCTCATACCGCGTTTACGCTGGGTGATTTCAGCGAGTGCCTGAAAGTGCTGAATGATGTTAACTTCCCGGAAGCGCAAATCCTGAACGTGACCCCACGCCGCATGCTCGATTTCCTTGAGTCCCGCGGAATGGAGCCGATTGCCGAATTTGCCGATCTTTAATTGTGTTATGGAATAATAAAAAATGAACGAGTTTTCCATCCTCTGCCGCGTGCTGGGTACGCTCTATTATCGCCAGCCGCAAGACCCGCTGTTGGTTCCGCTTTTTACGTTGATTCGTGAAGGTAAACTGGCGCAGAACTGGCCGCTGGAACAGGATGATTTACTGGAACGTCTGCAAAAAAGCTGCGATATGCAGCAGATTGCGACGGACTACAATGCGCTGTTCGTCGGCGATGAGTGCCGCGTTTCGCCATACCGTTCTGCCTGGCAGGACGGGGCGACGGAAGCGGAAGTCCGCGCTTTCCTCTCCACCCGCGGTATGCCGCTGAGCGATACGCCGGCGGATCATATCGGTACGCTGCTGCTTGCTGCCTCCTGGATCGAAGACAACGCCGGGGATGATGAGAACGAAGCTATCGAAACCCTGTTCGAAACGTACCTGCTGCCGTGGGTCGGAACATTCCTTGGTAAAGTTGAAGCGCATGCCACCTCGCCATTCTGGAGAACGCTGGCACCGCTCACGCGCGACGCGATCGCGGCGATGTGGGATGAGCTCGAAGAAGAGAATGAAGGGTGACCTAGGTCACATAAACTCTGCAACTCTTCATTTCAAATTGCACATAATGTGCTTCTGATCGCATTTCTATGGTGCGCTTCTGCTAAGATGCGCGCCATGAACATATTACTTTGTATCGCAATAACGACGGGCATTCTCTCCGGACTTTGGGGATGGGTGGCCGTGTCTCTCGGATTACTCAGCTGGGCCGGATTCCTTGGCTGTACGGCCTATTTCGCCTGCCCGCAGGGGGGCGTCAAAGGGCTCTTTATCTCTGGCTGCACCCTGATGAGCGGTGTTATCTGGGCGCTGGTGATCATGAAAGGCAGCGCGCTGGCGCCGCATCTGGAGATGCTGGGATACGTGATGACGGGCGTTGTTGCCTTTTTAATGTGCATCCAGGCTAAGCATCTGCTGCTTTCATTTGTTCCTGGAACCTTTATGGGGGCGTGTGCGACCTTTGCAGGGCAGGGTGACTGGAAGCTGGTGGTCCCCTCCCTGGCGCTGGGGTTGCTGTTTGGCTATGCCATGAAAAACAGCGGTCTTTGGCTGGCGTCGCGGCGGGAAAAAGCGCAAAACGTCACGGCAGTGAGCGAATAAAAAAAGGCGAGATAATCATCTCGCCTTTTTTATGCGCTTCCTGTCAGGATTCCGGAGGGACTGACATATCGCGGTATTTCACCAGTATCGGGTTCTGCACGTCTGCTTTGTTTTGCAGATCCCACAGCCCGCGGTCAATACCGTCGTTGATTAAGAAGATCACGCCGGTTTCAATGGCTGACATCAGACACATCATGACCGGCTCGTTGGAGGTGTAGCCAATTTCACCCTCCAGCAAACGCTGGTAATCGATGAAGCGGAATACCCCTGCCTGAACTTCATAGGACAGTATGGTTTTGCTGGTGTTCACCGAAGAGAGCACTTCGCCTGTACTGACGTTGACCACACGCAGGTTAACGGCAATTTGGTCGAGC
The DNA here is from genome assembly GCF_027947695.1 of Enterobacter sp. PI-10. Taxonomy (NCBI): domain Bacteria; kingdom Pseudomonadati; phylum Pseudomonadota; class Gammaproteobacteria; order Enterobacterales; family Enterobacteriaceae; genus Enterobacter; species Enterobacter sp. PI-10. The sequence continues at coordinate 819,398 of NZ_JAJNOG010000001.1, forward strand.
TGGTATTGGGTATCCGCGCCGATACCGAAATACCGCGCGCCCGCTCCACCCGATTTAACGTTACTTTCGTAGCCAATAATCGATCCTTCAATCATCACGTTCGCTGCCGCCAGAGATTCCAGAGGCGTACGGTTATTGGCCGCGACGGTACCATTTTCCTGTGCTGCACGAATGATTTTACGTTCATTCAACAGGTTCTGGAGACCCTGACGTTCCAGGGGAATAAACCAGTGCGAATCCTTGAGCGCGGTAACCAGCATCGCGGTTGCGCTTTGCGGCACGGCCGTGGAGAAGTTACTTGCCGGGTAAGGTTTGAATTGCCCGGTTTCATCCTGAATGTTGTATACGGAGACAAATATTTTCCCCGTTGGAGCAGGTAAATGCGTTAAATCACGATAACTCTGGGCCCGAGGCATTAATGTAGGTTTTGCAGCTTCTTTAGGTGGAGCAGTTAAACAACCGCTCAATAAGCACACTGCAACAAAAATCAGGAAGCGCTGCATGATCGTTGTCCTTATTTAGCTATTGTTTAAAAGTCAGTTGAATTACTTTGTAGACCGGAAACCTGAATGGTGGAGATTCTTCCGGTTTTACGATCGGTCACGTTCAACTGAAGCTGTCCGTCAGTGTTGGCGATATCAACGATAAAGTCGTTGGTCACCATCCGGCCGGGTTTACCGGTATTAATGTTGGTCAGTAACCCACCTAAAATCTGCGACTGAATAGCTTGAGTGAAGTTGTCCAGTGCGGACGGGGTATCAATGCTAAAATCCTTTAAGCTGGGATCCTTATAGGAGTTTTGCGCCTGAGCTTCATTCAGCAGGAACGCGCCGTTGTTAGGGTTACCGCCAAAGTTAGGGTTACGGAACTGAAACGTCATGTTTCCGGCCCAGCTTATGGGTGTTATCAGCATTATCGAAACAACTGCATATGCAATACGCATGACAGCCTCCGCATATCGGTTCGCTAGAACTCGTCTTTTGCTAAATCGCTGGTGCTTAATAGGGCTTTATCTATTTGCAGGCGATTAATAGCGTCTTCTGATTGTGCCAGTGCCAGGGCTACGTTTTTATCGAAGTCCATTTTTGTGGGGAATAAAAACGTTTGATAAATAACGTACTGATTAGCCGTTATTGTTATCCAACTTCCCCATCGTGCACTGGGCCGCTCGTTGATCGTTATATTTCCGGTATAAGTACTGTCCCATTTATCACTAAAGGCACGGTAAAAACTGTGCCCGACCGATGAAACAGTGTGGTCTGTTAACAATCCGGGAACTTCGACCTCGACGGCCTTCAGATTCCCGGCAGCGAGCAGGAAACTCGCTGCGGCGATCCAACTCAACGTGCGCTTCATGTGATTAACGCCTGAGGTTATCGTTTGCCCACGAAACAGCCTGAGTTCTGTTTTTCACAGCTATCTTCTTGAAAAGATTATAAAGGTGCGTCTTTACCGTATTTTCGCTGATAAATAACGAACGGGCGATTTCAATATTTGAAGCACCAATGCGTAACTTATTCAGGATCTCTTTCTCACGGTGCGTGAGCAGTGCTGACTCTGAGCTGTTATAACGATAATTTCCCGAGTGCGTGATGAGATAACTGGCAAGCTTTTGCGAAAAATAACACTCTCCGCGCAATATACCTTGCAGACCCTCAACTACCCGGTCTTCTTCTTCTGTGACGTAGAACACGCCATTGATATGCGGCCAGCTTTCAATATCTCTGAAAGGATATTCATCAGGCGTATTCAACAATAGCACGCGGATATTGTTGTTTTTCCTGCTTAAAATATCTTGCCAGTAATGGATAAGTTTTTTATCCGCTTCCATCATATCGAAAAGAATGATGCTGCCAGGTGCAATATCATCAAAAGAACGTTGAATATTATGCAATTTCCCGTTCAGTGATAAAGATTGCTTTAAATGTTGTAATAATGCTGTCGCTTGCAGAGAAGGTTTTGTGATCAACAGTAATGTATGACCATGTAAACTATGGACTTCATTATACATGATGAAACCCCACTTTATTTGGCACCTGGCAGCTGTCCTCCTGTTTAAAAGAGGACACCAGAAGTACTGACAGATGTTGCACTGCTGTGTGTAGAATCAGACCATAACCTCCACAGGGAGGTAAATATAAAACCAATTTCGTACATCTAATTTCAATCTAGCTTTTACGAAGTTTAAAGCAAGTGTTAAACATGTAACATAATGTAAAAATAAATATTAATTTGTGAAATTGAGTTGTTTTGAATGGCGAGAATTGATGGGAAAGTTGTACACATAAATAGAGCTGCACAGATTTTAAAAATCATACAAATATTTTTAATTGCATGATTTAAAAGGATATTTATTATTTTTATAAAGCAATAATTTAGTATGAGTTACAGGTTTTTACTAAGCCATCGAATGAGCAGCAGTCTGGCTTAAGAAAAGAGGTCTCGTGTCACGTGCTGAGAAAAAATGTTCTCATGCCGTTACGTTTAAACACCCCGGGAGGAGGCGTGGACAGCTTTTGTCTTGCTGTACAACCCTTTCGACAAATGCATTTAATAAAAAATATAAGCTGGCCTGAATAAAGTGGTTTTTGATGTAAATTACGACTTTGTGGTGATCTGAAAAATAAAAATAAGCCGCGCGGGTGAGATATTTAAAATGTTTCAGCGGACATACTCTTCACCGTAACGACGCGTAAACACAATACGAATCGTTTTTACATGTGACACTGTTATAGGGTTATGGAGTTATTCAATAACCAGGTCCAGGGTGACAACATGAAATACACATCGTTATTTATGATGTTTACATTACTGGGTGCGCCTGGATTTGTATCCGCAGCGAATTCAGATTTAGCAAATGCTGAATATAACTTTGCGGTTAACGAATTAAGTCTTTCATCACTCAATCAGGCAGCCATTATTGGTCAACAGGGTGTTTTCAATGACGCTCAGGTTCGCCAGGAAGGTTCGAAACTATTGTCCATTGTTTCCCAGGATGGGGCAGGCAACAGAGCGAGAGTTGATCAATCAGGGAGTTACAATATAGCCTGGATCGATCAGAGCGGAAACGCGAATGATGCAGGTATTACGCAAGATGGATACGGTAATAGCGCGAAAATTATCCAGAAAGGGTCGGGTAATAGAGCAAATATTACGCAGTACGGTACGCAGAAAACCGCAGTTGTAGTGCAGAAACAGTCGCAAATGGCGATTAACGTTATTCAACATTAGCGCTTTCGCGACGACTTTAATCAATCCGATGGGGGTTTACCATGAAATTTCTCAAAGTGGCAGCGCTTGCAGCAATCGTAGTTTCTGGTAGTGCTATGGCGGGTTCTATTAATCAGGGCGGCTGGGGTCATGGGCATGGTCATGGCGGATACAGTGGTCCAAATTCAACCCTGAATATTTATCAGGACGGTGGCGGTAACTCCGCGGTTGCTCTGCAGACAGACGCCAGAAATTCCGTGCTGAATATTACCCAGAAAGGTGGCGGTAACGGCGCTGACGTTGGTCAGGGTTCTGATGACAGTAAAATCAACCTGACCCAGAAAGGATTCGGCAACAGTGCAACACTTGATCAGTGGAACAGTAAAAAATCTGTTATGAACGTTAGCCAGTCCGGCGGCTTTAACGGCGCACTCGTTGACCAGACTGCCTCTAACTCTACTGTCAACGTTACCCAGATCGGTTTTGGTAACCACGCGACAGCTCATCAGTACTGATACTGAAATCTGTGCTACAAAAAAACAGGGCATCAGCCCTGTTTTTTTTCGGGAGTTCATCATGAATACCTTAATTCTCCTGGCCGCGCTTTCCAGTCAGATCACCTTCAAAACGTCGCAGCAGGAAAATATGACCACCATTATTCCTCAGGTCACTCTTACGCAGTCGTGTGATTGTCAGGTTCAGATTGTTTCTTTACGAGAAGGGCAGGGGGGGCAAAGTTCTTCCCGGCAGCAAAACACACTTTTTATACCCGCTAATCAGACGATTGATTTAATGCGCCTGAGTTTAAATATTAATGCAGGAGACACGGTAAAAATCGTTGTCACCGTTACAGATGGAAAATCGCTTCATTTATCACAACAGTGGTCGCCAGCGGAACGTTCGCTATAAAAATGTATTAAATCAATACGTTGTGAATGTGGCGGGTCTGTGCCGTTGAGCTATGCTGATATCAGGGACCAGGTCGTTATGTTCCGTAACGTGAAACTTCGTTTGCCGTAATAAATGAAGCGCGTTTACCCCTCATGGACGATTTTCATTGAGGAATACCTATAATGAACAACTATTTTGCTCGACTCGTAGCAGGTCTGGGTCTGGTCGTTTCTGCTTTGAGTATCCCGGCTTATTCGGCCACAGTTGTTGACGGCGGTGTCATACATTTTCGCGGTGCTATCGTCGCCGACCCTTGTGAAGTCACTCCGCAGAAGCAACAATTTGCAATGTCATGTCCAAATAATAACCGTATGCAAACGCGTATGGTCAGCTATGAAGAGGCGCTTAACGGGAAAGTGAGCGACTCAAACCTGGCAACGCTCAATATGAAATACCTTAATCCTGAAAAAACGCTTGCAGTTATTGAAATCCAGTATCGCTAATGCGCGTTCTCCCCGCCCTGCGGTGGAAGAGGATTTTTTCTGATAGTTTTTTCTCCCGGTCACCTCTGCGATACACTTAAGAAAAAGGCGGATTGCAGAGGGGCTTTATGAAACCGCAAATTGAAATTATTCAAGGCGATATTACGACAATGCACGTCGACGTCATCGTCAATGCGGCCAATCCTTCCCTGATGGGGGGAGGCGGTGTGGACGGGGCTATTCACCGTGCTGCCGGACCGCAGCTGCTCGAAGCCTGTAAAACCGTGCGGCAACAGCAGGGCGAATGTCCTCCCGGTCATGCGGTCATTACGCTGGCGGGCAATCTGCCCGCCAGAGCGGTTATTCATGCCGTAGGGCCCGTCTGGCACGGTGGCGATCGGCACGAGGCGAGTATTCTGGAAGAGGCTTACCGGAACTGTCTGCGACTGGCCGCCGACAACGGTTATAAAACGATGGCGTTCCCGGCTATCAGCACCGGCGTGTATGGTTATCCTAAGGCAGCAGCCGCAACGATCGCTGTAGAAACCGTTTACCGCTATCTGTCGTTAAAACCGTTGCCAGAGAAGGTGATTTTTGTCTGTTTTGACGACGACACCACGCATCTTTATCAGCGGCTTCTGACTCAGCGCAGACAAGAGCTGGAAAGCTGAAGCAAACGCGGCGCATCTGGTGCGCCGCGTGGTTTATGAGGCTTTTGCCTGCGGTTTTCCTGAAAAGAGGAAACGCAGGAGCGGGATCCGCAGATGGATTTCGTAAAGTACGATCGCCACCCCTACCACAAAAACCAGCCCGGTAAAGAAGCCCAGCGTGTTGGAGGCGATGTGCGGTGTGATGTAAGCCCCGAAGAAAAGCGTCAACGGATGATGCACCAGATAGATAAACAGTGATGCATTAACGAAGTAAGTCACGCGGCTGGACTTAAAGTTCAGCAAGCGATGGCCCAGCGCGAATACCACGTTCACCATCCACAGGCCCAGCAGCATCGTGATCACGCTTTCCGTTTCATACATCCAGGCGTCGCCGCTGCCGTAGCGCTGATTCAGCAGATATGCGGCGAACGCGAAGGTTGCCCCCAGCGCGCACCACGGTGACGGGGTGACAAACAGCGATTTAAGCTTTGGATGAATAAAAGCCAGCGCGCCGATTAAAAAGAACGGAATGTAGAACAGTGACTGCATCACCACGAAATTAAATAACCCGTCGCTCAAAATAGGCGGATAGACGATAAGCAGCGTCCGTCGCACGGCGGCATAAGCGATCCCCAACAGCAAGAATAGCACTGACAGTTTGCCCATCGTAACGTTGGCGAAGAAGGTGTCGGCTTTTGTACTCAGATGGTGGCGCAGGCGGCTAAAAATCAACAAACTTACCGTTGTCAGCACTACAAGGACCAGCAGGAACCACAGGTGAGACACCAGCTCCCAGACCAGCGTATTGTACTTTTCATAGAGCGTCAGATTCGGCCAGTTATCCGCTTTGCCTTTGACGTATTGCAGCATAATGAACTGAGGCAGCGTCAGCAGCGGAATTGCGGTCAGCATCGGGATGCCCACGCGCTCCACGCGTACTTTCCACCATCGCTTAAGCGGGTATCGCAGAAACAGCATGTAAGAAAAATAGCCGGATATGACGAAGAAAACCTGCATTCGAAAGGCGTGAATAAAGTCATTAAACAGCGTCAGCCACCAGGAGGGCATCTGGCTATTCACGTGCCAGGTGTGACTGGAGTAAATCAGTGAAATGTGAAAGGGGATCCCCAATAGCATCAGCCAGGCCCTGATCGAGTCGAGGAAATATTCACGTTCTGTTGGTGTTGTGCTCATATAACGTTGTGCATTCTCAGACTTTTCGTCTTATCCCTAAGACTCATAATGGTTACATTCGAAGCCAACCCTACACCAAGACCGACACCCTGTCTCCAGGATAAGCACGCAAAGTGAATAGCGGGTTCTTTCATTTGCTTAATCCATGAGCCAGCAGCTGAACAAAGCAGTGATAATGTTGTCGGATTGCCTGAGTTTCCATTAAAATGGATCGGATCGATATAAGCACACAAAGGGGGAAGTGCTTACTTATTATGAAACATAAACCACAGATGATGAAAATGCGTTGGTTGGGTGCTGCAGTGGTGTTATCACTGTATACCTCATCGGCACTGGCCTTTAACATCGACGATGTCGCAAAACAGGCAAAATCGATGGCAGGCAAGAGCTACGAAGCGCCGAAAAGTAACTTGCCCTCCGTTTTCCGCGACATGAAGTATGCGGACTATCAGCAGATCCAGTTCAATCACGACAAAGCGTACTGGAGCAATATTAAAACCCCGTTCAAGCTTGAGTTTTATCATCAGGGTATGTACTTCGACACGCCTGTTGCCATCAATGAAGTGACGGCAACAGCGGTACGTAAGATCAAATACAGCCCGGATTACTTCAATTTTGGCAATGTGCAACACGACAAAGATACGGTGAAAGACCTGGGCTTCGCAGGCTTTAAGGTGCTTTACCCGATCAACAGCAAAGATAAAAACGACGAAATCGTCAGCATGCTTGGTGCCAGCTACTTCCGCGTGATTGGCGCGGGGCAGGTATACGGGCTTTCTGCGCGCGGACTGGCTATTGATACCGCGCTGCCATCAGGTGAAGAGTTCCCACGTTTCCGTGAGTTCTGGATTGAACGTCCAAAACCAACGGATAAACGTCTGACTATTTACGCGCTGCTGGATTCGCCGCGTGCGACCGGGGCCTATCGCTTTGTGATTATGCCGGGCCGCGACACGGTGGTTGACGTACAGTCTAAGGTTTACCTGCGTGATAAAGTGGGCAAACTGGGCGTTGCGCCGCTGACCAGCATGTTCCTGTTTGGGCCGAACCAGCCGTCACCGGCAACCAACTTCCGCCCGGAACTGCACGACTCCAACGGTCTGTCGATTCATGCCGGTAACGGTGAGTGGATCTGGCGTCCGCTGAATAACCCGAAACATCTGGCGGTGAGCAGCTTCTCGATGGAAAACCCACAAGGTTTTGGCCTGCTGCAGCGTGGTCGTCAGTTCTCCCGTTTTGAAGATTTGGACGATCGCTATGACCAGCGTCCAAGCGCCTGGGTCACGCCAAACGGTGACTGGGGTAAAGGTAAGGTCGAACTGGTAGAAATTCCAACCAACGACGAAACCAACGATAACATCGTTGCTTACTGGACGCCGGATCAGCTGCCGGAAGCCGGTAAAGAGATGAACTTCAAGTACACCATTACCTTCAGCCGCGACGAAGATAAGCTGCATGCGCCGGATAACGCGTATGTGATGCAGACTCGCCGCTCAACGGGTGATGTGAAGCAGTCTAATCTGATTCGTCAGCCTGACGGTACCGTGGCGTTTGTCGTGGACTTCACAGGCCAGGATATGAAGAAACTGGCACCGGACACCGCCGTTGCCGCTCAGGCCAGCATCGGTGATAACGGTGAAATCGTTGAGAATACCGTGCGTTACAACCCGGTAACCAAAGGCTGGCGTCTGACCCTGCGCGTGAAAGTGAAAGATCCGAAACAGACCACTGAAATGCGTGCTGCGCTGGTCAGTAACGATCAGCCGCTGAGTGAAACCTGGAGCTATCAGCTACCTGCCAATGAATAATACATCTGAATATATTGATGCCATGCCGCTGACGGATATCGAAAAAGCGGCACTGCCTAAGAGCGACATCCGCGCGGTTCACACCGCGCTGGATGGTGAACATCGTCAGTTTTCCCGTGATGATGATACGCCGCTTGGGTCAGTCAAGGCGCGTCTGGAGCAGTCCTGGCCGGACTCGCTGGCGGAAGGGCAGTTGATTAAAGACGATGAAGGACGCGATCAGCTTCAGGCGATGCCGAAGGCCACGCGTTCCTCTATGTTCCCCGATCCGTGGCGCACCAACCCGGTGGGTCGCTTCTGGGATCGCCTGCGTGGACGTGATGTGACGCCGCGCTATCTGTCACGCCTGACGAAAGAAGAGCAGGCGTCTGAACAGAAATGGCGTACCGTGGGGACAATCCGTCGCTATATCCTGCTGCTTCTGACGCTTGCGCAGACGGTCGTCGCGACCTGGTATATGAAAACCATCCTGCCGTATCAGGGCTGGGCATTCATAAACCCGACGGACATGATGGGCCAGGATCTCTGGGTCTCCTTCATGCAGCTGCTGCCGTACATCCTGCAGAGCGGCATCCTTCTGCTGTTCGCGGTTCTCTTCTGCTGGGTCTCAGCCGGCTTCTGGACCGCGCTGATGGGCTTCCTGCAGCTGCTGATGGGGCGTGACAAATACAGCATTTCAGCATCAACGGTCGGGAATGAACCCCTCAATCCTGAGCACCGTACCGCGCTGATTATGCCTATCTGTAACGAAGACGTTGACCGCGTATTCGCGGGCCTGCGCGCAACCTGGGAGTCCGTAAAGGCCACCGGCAACGCGGAGCATTTCGACGTTTACATCCTGAGCGACAGCTACAACCCCGATATCTGCGTGGCAGAACAAAAAGCGTGGATGGAGCTGATTGCAGAAGTGCAGGGCGAAGGACAGATCTTCTACCGCCGCCGTCGTCGTCGTGTGAAGCGTAAAAGCGGTAACATTGATGACTTCTGCCGTCGCTGGGGTAACCAGTACAGCTACATGGTCGTGCTGGATGCTGACTCCGTCATGAGCGGAGATTGCCTGAGTGGTCTGGTGCGTCTGATGGAAGCCAACCCGAACGCGGGTATTATCCAGTCCTCCCCAAAAGCGTCCGGAATGGACACCCTTTATGCACGCTGCCAGCAGTTCGCCACCCGTGTTTACGGGCCGCTGTTTACGGCAGGTCTGCACTTCTGGCAACTGGGTGAATCGCACTACTGGGGTCACAACGCCATTATTCGCGTGAAGCCGTTCATTGAGCACTGTGCGCTGGCGCCGCTGCCGGGCGAGGGTTCGTTTGCCGGCTCTATTCTGTCGCACGACTTCGTAGAAGCGGCGCTGATGCGTCGTGCTGGCTGGGGCGTCTGGATTGCCTACGACCTGCCGGGATCGTACGAAGAGCTGCCGCCGAACCTGCTGGACGAGCTCAAGCGTGACCGCCGCTGGTGTCACGGTAACCTGATGAACTTCCGCCTGTTCCTTGTTAAAGGAATGCACCCGGTTCACCGTGCGGTGTTCCTGACGGGCGTGATGTCGTATCTCTCTGCACCGCTGTGGTTTATGTTCCTTGCGCTCTCCACCGCGCTGCAGGTCGTTCATGCCCTGACGGAGCCGCAATACTTCCTGCAACCGCGCCAGCTGTTCCCGGTGTGGCCGCAGTGGCGTCCGGAGCTGGCGATCGCGCTGTTTGCCTCGACCATGGTGCTGCTGTTCTTGCCTAAGCTGCTCAGCATCATCCTGATCTGGTGCAAAGGCTCGAAAGAGTACGGCGGTTTCTTCCGCGTGACCCTTTCACTGCTGCTGGAAGTCCTGTTCTCCGTGCTGCTGGCGCCGGTGCGTATGCTGTTCCACACCGTGTTCGTGGTCAGCGCATTCCTGGGCTGGGAGGTGGTCTGGAACTCACCGCAGCGTGATGACGACTCCACGCCGTGGAGCGAAGCCTTTATGCGCCATGGTTCTCAGCTGCTGCTGGGTCTGGTGTGGGCGGCCGGGATGGCGTGGCTGGATCTGCGCTTCCTGTTCTGGCTGGCGCCGATTGTCTTCTCGCTGATCCTGTCGCCGTTTGTTTCCGTGATCTCCAGCCGTTCGACGGTGGGGCTGCGGACCAAACGCTGGAAGCTGTTCCTGATCCCGGAAGAGTATTCCCCGCCGCAGGTGCTGGTGGATACCGATCGTTACCTGGAGCAGAACCGCAATCGCACGCTGGATGACGGCTTCATGCACGCCGTGTTTAACCCGTCATTCAACGCCCTGGCAACGGCTATGGCGACGGCGCGCCACCGCGCAAGCCAGGTGCTGGAGATTGCCCGCGATCGTCACGTTGAGCAGGCGCTTAACGAGACTCCGGAAAAACTCAACCGCGACCGTCGTCTGGTCCTGCTGAGTGACCCGGTCACGATGGCGCGTCTTCACTACCGCGTGTGGTCCGCTCCGGAGAGATACTCTTCGTGGGTAAACTACTATAAGGAACTGAAACTTAATCCGCTGGCGTTGAAGGCGAAGTAAGTTGTTAAGTAGGGCGGGCAAGCGAAGCGCCTCCCGCCAAATAAAATACCGGCTTAATCGCCGGTATTTTTTTAGAGGTTACTCATGAAAATAATCATCGTCGTACTGATGGCATGCCTGCTCAGCGGCTGCGGCAGTATCATCAGTCGCACCATTCCAGGGCAAGGCCACGGGAATCAGTATTACCCTGGCGTGAAATGGGATCTCCGTGATTCCGCATGGCGCTACCTGACCGTGCTCGATCTGCCGTTCTCGCTGATTTTCGACACGCTGCTGCTGCCGATTGATGCCAGCCACGGCCCTTACGAATAACCTACATTAACGTTCGTCCCACTCATCGGCTGCGGTTTGACCTTCTTCCGTATCAAGCGGCGGCTCGAGCTGAAACTCACCCTCATCCCACTCGTGCAGGGTGTTCTCTTCCAGCCATTCCTGCCGAAGTTCGATTTCTTCATAGTCGCCGTCAAAGACGGCCTGCGCACCTTCACCACTTAATATCGGCAAACATTCCCCTTCTTCACCTTCATCGGCAAAGAATTCGGCCTGCCACATAATATCCCCATCCTGCAGAACGTATTTCTGGATATTAAGCTGTTGCACGTCAGCATCTTCTTCTTCAACGCCGGGGTTGTCGGCGAGGAACTCTTCACGAGCGGCATCAATAGCTTCTTCCAGCGTGGCGTACATGGTCATTGGTGTCTCCCTGTTTTCCAGAAGGTTTCAGGGAAAGAATAGCTGAATATCCGATTCTGCAAGTATGAATACGAAAATAAGCTGTCAGGCGTTCGTCTTATTCCGTCACGGGCCGTAACGCGCGGGATAAACTAAACCATGAATAAATGGCATTGAACAACACGACGCCCGCCGTCACGATAAAGACGGCGCGAAAACCGAAGCTGGCGGAGACCCCAGCCCCGAGCAGCGGTCCGGTGACGTTACCGATGTCCCGGAACGACTGGTTATAGCTGAAAATACGCCCGGCAATCTGGTTTGTAGAGCTGTAGACCAGCAGGGTCTGAACGGCGGGCAGTAACGCGCCGTCGGCGGCGCCCAGTAAAAAGCGCAGGACGCCCAGCTGCCATGGCGTTTGCACCATCGACATCGGGATAAGCAGCAGGACGGAAATCACCAGCGCGCAGATCAGTATTTTTTCCGGACCCACCCGGTCCCCCAGTTTTCCGAGCCTCGGGGCGCTCAGCAGCGCCGCCACGCCGGGTACGGATGCAATGAGTCCGCTGATGAATGCAATGTTGCTGACGTTACCCGCCAGATCGCGAACGTAAAGCGTCAGAATAGGGGCAATCGACCCGGTAGCCACCTGGATAATCATTGTCGTCACGAACAGGCTCAGCACCAGCCTGGGATTTTTGAGCGAGGTCAGCACTTCCCTGGCGTGGAGCATCTCTTTTTTGGCGACAGGCGTGAAGTTTTCCCGAATACAGAGCAGGGTGACGATGAAGCACAGGAACAACACGCTGGCGGTGATAAAGAAAACCGGCCGCAGTCCATAGCTATCGGCCAGGAGTCCGCCGGCCAGTGGCCCCAGCAGGGCACCGCTCACGCCGCCGGTTGAGAGCGTGCCCAGCGCCCAGCCGCTTTTATGGCGGGGAATTTGTGTGGCAATCAGGGCATTCGCGTTGGGAATAAATCCTCCCAGCAGGCCCAGCAGCGCGCGCAGGATTAGAAACTGCCAGACGTTTTGCGCCACGCCCATAAGCGCCATGATGATGGCCATCCCCAGCGCCGAACGCAGCAGCATGATTTTTCGCCCCTTGCGGTCGGCAAGGCCGCCCCAGAAGGGTGAGGCTATCGCGGAAAACAGGAACGTGATGCTGAATACCAGGCCGGACCACATATTGAGCGCACTGTGGCCCGTCACGCCCAGCTGTTCGACGTAGAGCGGCAGGAAAGGCATAACCAGGCTAAACGCCGCGCCGGTGAGGAAACAGCCAAGCCACGCAACCGTGAGGTTACGCTTCCAGTTTATGGGGGCATCTGAGGGTGACATAACAATCCGCATAATGAGGTGCTGAGCACCTGAAGCATGAAGTAATAAGCCTGCTAATTATGCGCCTGGGTTATGAATGCCGCAATGAGGGGGAGCTTTTAAAGCTAAAACAGCATGCGGCCCTGAGGGCCGCATGAGAATTAATAGCGAGACGGCGTGCCTTGTGGCCGCGTTTTAAAGCGGCGGTGCAACCACATGTACTGCTCGGGCGCCAGCATAATGCACTTCTCCACAACGCTGTTCATCCAGCGCGCGGTCGTTTCCGCATCGTCGAGCGGCGGCGCGAGTTCCGGCCCCAGCATCATCAGCTCGTAGCCTGAACCATCCGGCTTACGGCGGGGAACAAAAGGCACGATGGCGGCTTTGGACATCCGCGCCAGCATCCAGGTTCCGGTCGTTGTGGCGGCCTCTTCAACGGCGAAGAAGGGGACAAATACGCTGGCCTGCGGGCCATAGTCGTGGTCGGGAGCGTACCAGACCACTTCACCGGATTTCAGCGCGCGGATCATTCCCTTCAGATCTTTACGGTCGATCATGCTTTTGTTGGAGCGCATGCGGCCGTTGGTCTGGATTAAATCGATGACCGGGTTATCGTTAGGGCGATAAACGCCAATGCCCGGCGCCTGCATGCCGAACATGCGCGCCCCGATTTCAAGCGTCAGGAAATGGACGCCAATCAGCAGAACGCCCGTCTGGTTGGCCTGAAGCGTATGCACCGGATCCATGCCGGTGCCCGTCACCTCGCTCCAGCGAGCCATGCGTTTGTCCGGCCAGAACCACGCCATGCCGGTTTCCATAAGGCCCATCCCGACGGATTCGAAATTCTTCGCGACCATATCGTGACGCTCTGACTCGCTCATCTGCGGAAAACACAGCTCAAGATTGCGGTACGCGATTCTGGCTCGACGTTTCATAAACAGTTGCGCGAAGCGGCCCAGAAATTTACCCAACCGAAAAATAACAGGGTAGGGAAGCTGTACCAGAAGCCATAAAAAGCCGATGCCAAGCCAGGTCAACCAATAGCGGGGATGCAAAAGGGCGGCAGTAAATTTTGGTAACTGGGTCATGTCTTTCCTGTGTTCAAACGTCCTGTTTTGCTAGTGTCTCATTTTTTGAGACGTAGCCAAAATATCTGCTTTCGAAGCGTGCACGAATACAGCAATTGTTAAGCCTGATTAATCAGGGTGTGTGAAATGTAGCGTAAATTGTGTGGATGTAAATTGGTTTTGTTTGCTATATGATGCCGACCGATTTTTCATTCTCTCTAACGAATCCAGGACAGTACACCATGCCAGTGTTACATAACCGCGTTTCGAATGAGATGTTAAAAGCGCGTATGTTGGCTGAAACCGAACCGCGCACAACCATCTCATTCTATAAATACTTCACGATCGACGATCCGCAGGCGACCCGCGATGCGCTTTATCAGGCGTTCACGGCGCTTAACGTCTTCGGCCGCGTCTACCTTGCCCGTGAAGGCATCAACGCGCAGATTAGCGTACCGGAAAGCAAAGTCAGCGCCTTCCGTGACGTACTTTATCAGTTTGACCCTGCACTCGACGGCTTACGCCTGAACATTGCCCTGGATGATGACGGGAAATCCTTCTGGGTGCTGCGCATGAAGGTGCGTGAACGCATCGTGGCGGACGGTATCGACGATCCTGAGTTTAACCCGTCGGACGTCGGTGAATACCTGAAGGCGGCGGAAGTGAATGCGATGCTGGACGATCCGGATGCCGTATTCATTGATATGCGTAACCACTATGAGTACGAAGTGGGGCATTTCGAGAACGCGATGGAAATCCCGGCTGATACCTTCCGCGAGCAATTGCCCAAAGCGGTTGAGATGATGCAGGAGCATAAAGATAAAAAGATCGTTATGTACTGCACCGGCGGTATCCGCTGTGAGAAAGCCAGCGCGTGGATGAAGCACAACGGCTTCAATAAGGTCTGGCACATTGAAGGCGGCATTATCGAGTACGCTCGTCGCGCCCGCGAGCAGGGGTTGCCGGTACGCTTTATCGGGAAAAACTTTGTCTTTGACGAGCGGATGGGTGAGCGTATCTCTGAAGACGTTATTGCCCAGTGCCATCAGTGCGGCGCGCCGTGCGATACCCACACCAACTGCAAAAACGACGGCTGCCATCTGCTGTTCATTCAGTGCCCGGCCTGTGCCGAGAAGTTTAACGGCTGCTGTAGCGAGCTGTGCAGTGAAGAGAGCATCCTGCCGGAAGAAGAGCAGCGTCGCCGTCGCGCAGGACGTGAAAACGGCAACAAGATTTTTAATAAATCACGCGGTCGTCTGAATACCAAACTGGGTATCCCTGACCCGGAATGATAATAACGCCCGGCACGGCAAAAGCCTGCCGGGCGAATCAATTATGATTTCTGCTGCACACCTTCAACGGAAATAATCAGCTCAACGTCCTGAGACGCCGGGCCTAAATCCGTTGTGATATTAAAATCTTTCAGGTGAATTTTCCCTGCCGCTTCAAAGCCTGCGCGTTTACCGCCCCACGGGTCGTCACCCTGACCCAGTAATTTAGCATCAAGCGTGACCGGTTTTGTTACGCCGTTAAGCGTCAGGTTTCCGGTAATATTCAGCTTATCACCGTCTTTCTTCACCTCAGTAGAAGTGAAGGTCGCCTGCGGGAATTTCGCGACGTTGAGGAACTCCCCACTTCGCAGGTGTTTATCGCGCTCTGCGTGGTTCGTGTCGACGCTGTTCGTATTAATCGTCACATTGACTTTATCGGCCGCGGGATTTTTCTCGTCAAAGGTGAACGTGCCGTCAAAATCCTTAAAGGTGCCGTACAGCCAGCTGTAGCCCAGGTGCTGAATACGGAAATTGACGAAAGCGTGCTGGCCCTCTTTATCAATTTTATAATCCGCCGCCACGGCATTACCGGCGGTGAATAACAGAGAACCCAGGGCGATACCCAGCAGGTGTTTTTTCATTTTATGCTCCAGAGTCAACTGACGAGCGGCCAAGCATGCGCTTTAGCGTATCGTCTTTATCAATAAAATGGTGTTTGAGGGCGGCAAGCCCGTGAAGTACGGACAGGATCACCACGCTCCAGGCAAGCCAGAGGTGAACTACCCCCGCCGTATCGGCCTGCGCCCCGGCATCGCTAAGCGTTGCCGGAACCTCGAACAGGCCAAAAACGTTAATCGGCTTACCGTCAGCCGTCGAAATGAGATAGCCGCTAATCAGGATGGCAAACAGCAGCGCATAGAGGGCAATATGCGCGGCGACTGCACTAACGCGGGTAAATTTGCTGTGAGACGTTGGCGCGGCGGGCGGCGGGGAGATATGTCGCCAGATCACGCGGAAGACCAGCCCCAGCATCAGCAGGACACCAATACTTTTATGCAACTCTGGCGCCTGGTGATACCAGCCATCGTAATAGCTGAGCGTGACCATCCAGAGCCCAAGTCCAAACATACCGTAGACGGCTAGAGCAAATATCCAGTGCAAACTTATGGATATTATTCCGTAGCGCCGGGAGGAGTTACGCAATTGCATCAGAATGTCCATTTTCATATTAACCGAAAGGTAAAAATGAACGGGAAGAGGTGATATTGCAACTGAAATAATTGTCTATTGATTTTTATTTTATTTATTTCAGCGTTTTTGAACAGGATCAATAAATGTAATTCAATGTCTTCGTGCAAGATGCAATTGAGAGTTTCAGCAAAGTTAAATAAACGTCAATTATTGTCAATCATGGTTTTCAATAAAATACGATGTAAACAAAATCAATAATGGCCAGCAGCGCCCAAAGTAAGATATAGAGCATAAAATGCTCGCGAATATTATTCATAAGAAAGCTAACGATCCTGCGCATAACGCCCCAACATGCAGTGTAAATGAAACGGGCTCCGGGACGTCCGGAGCCCGTGGCGGATTATCCGTTAAATCGCGAGAGGGAGAAGGGCGTCAGATCAAACTGCGGCGTGATGCCCTGGGCAAACTGTGCGGCGATCTCGCCCAGCACGGACGCGAACTTAAAGCCATGGCCGCTCAGCCCGGTAATCAGCAGGACGTTGTCATGCCCCGGCAGGGTGTCAATGATAAAGTCTTCATCCGGCGTGTTGTCGTAGGTACAGGCCGCGCCATACAGCAAGCCACCGACGCCCGGAAGAATAGTGCGCAGGAACGAGAAGGCTTCCGAACCATCCTGTGGGAAGGCGCCGAAGGGCTTACGCTCGTCAGGGGAGGCGATAGCCTGGCCCCCGTTGTGTTTACCGATTTTCAGCGCGTCTTTCTCGGAAGGGAAACCGTAGAACTGATCGCCATTCGGCAATTCGCCGGTAAAGGCCGGGAATTTATTCTGCGCGCTGTAGCGCCCATCCGACTGGAACCAGGAGAAGACCTTACGCACCGGCTGGACAGGCAGTTCCGGCAGCAGGCGCGTGACCCAGGTTCCTGCGCTGACGAGCAGGCGGGACGCTGAATAGTCGCCGTCAATAGTCGTTACCGTGACGCCATTCTCGTCATGGGTGATAGCCTCTACCGGACAGTTAAACAGCTGCGCGCAGCCGGCTTTCGCGGCAAGATCGATCCAGGTTTTGATCGCTGTTTCACAGTGCAGCACGCCGGAGTGGGCTTCAAAGAGGCCAATGTAATCGTCGGGGACGGTAATTTCAGGCCAGCGCGCGGTAATGCCCGTCGCGTCCAGCTTCTCGACATCAAGATTAAAGGCTTTTGCGCTGCGCTCGACGCTGGCGAGAAAATCAGAATGGGAAGGGCCAAGGTTGATAACGCCGGTACGCTCGAAAATACGCTCTTCGGTCTGCTTCGCCAGCTCGTCCCACAGCGTCTGGGCGCGAAGCACCAGCGGTACATAGCGCTCGCCTTCTCCATACGCGTGGCGCATGAGGCGGGTATCGCCATGATGGCTGCCCTCTGAATGAGGAGGAAGGTGGGCATCGATCATCAGGACCTTCAGGCCTGCCTGTGTTGCGTAATAACCGGCGGCGGAACCCACGGAGCCGCTACCAATAATGATTAAGTCGTATTTCATATGCATCTCATAAACTGACGTTTTGTTAGCAGAGTAATTAACAACGCGGGGTTAGACAAGGGAGAAATAAATAAGGCACCGCGAGGGTGCCTGTAGAGAGAAAAGTGGGCATAAGCTTAGTGCCGTTTATACTCATTTTCCTGATAGTCGCCAGATTCTATTTTTGCAATACCTGCTTCTAAAATAGAAATAAACTGACGGGCGACGTCTGTTGTTAGCCACAGCGTCTGTCCAACTTCCGCTTCTTCACGGTTGAGTTGATTCGGGGTCTGGTAGTGCAAACGCAGCATCAGCGCATCGTAGCTATCTACGGTACTGATATCCCAGCCAACCAGTGGATGGGTCTGGATCACTTCACTATTCTTTTCCATTATAACCCCCTTAATGCGTGTTAGAAGACAACGGCTCTGAGGTTCAATGCATGTTTTTCTGAAAGCATCTTCAGTATACCAAGTAATAAGGGTTCCGACGGGAAAAATAAACAGCTGGCAACACATTTTTCTGCTTTTTAGGATTGTTCGAACAATAAAACACCATCTTGTTCACGATTCTTAAAGAAGATGCCGAATTAATTTGAACTTGCAGGATTTTTAGACAAAAAAAAGCCGGGGCGACCCGGCAAAAAACACAATGAGGGAGCAGTGTTAATCTGTGATAAACCAGTCGTCTGCGCTTTCCCACGTTTCCTGCAGGATTTCGCTGATGCGATCTTTATCTTCTTTCGCAGCACCAATGACGGAGAGGTTGTTCGCCGCGGCGTAACGCACCGTTACGGCGCCCGCGTTATCGGGAAAGGTGTTGTTAATACGGCGGGATAATTCGCCTGCCAGTGCATCAAGCGCGCCGGCAGGCAGAACGGTAGTTTTGGCTATGGTGACTTCAATACGCATAAATGCCCCCTGTGTAATATACTGTTTATTTATACAGGTATATTATCTGTTTGACAACAAGGGGGATTGATTTTTTAACGTTTTACCGTCCAGCTTACGGTTTCGCCCGCCAGGAATGGGATCAGCGTGTCATCCGTCAGGGCAATGGACTCCTCAACGTGGCTCGCTTTCCGCTCCAGCTCGATGAAGGTGTCGTTGACCGGCAGGCCGTAGAAGCGCGGGCCGTTAAGGGAGCAGAATGCTTCGAAATGTTCCAGCGCGTTCATCTCTTCAAATACGGTTGCGTAGCTGGCAAGCGCCGTTGGGGCGTTGAAGCAGCCTGCACAGCCGCAGCTCGCCTCTTTACGATGGCGGGCGTGAGGTGCGGAGTCGGTACCGAGGAACGCGCGGGAGAACCCGCTGGCGACCAACTCGCGCAGCGCCTGCTGGTGGATGTTGCGTTTGAGGATAGGCAGACAGTACAGGTGAGGGCGCACCCCGCCCACCAGCATGTGGTTACGGTTAAACATCAGGTGCTGTGGCGTAATGGTGGCGGCGATAAGATCGTTGCCGTCACGCACGTACTCTGCCGCGTCTTTGGTGGTGATATGCTCAAATACCACCTTTAGCGCGGGCAGGCGCTGGCGCAAAGGCTCCATCACGGTCTCGATAAAACGGGCTTCACGGTCGAAGATATCAATCTCCGCGTGCGTGACTTCACCATGGACCAGCAGCGGCATACCCAGTTTCTGCATGCGTTCCAGAACCGGCATGATGGCATTAATGCTGGTGACGCCGTGGCTGGAGTTGGTGGTGGCATTCGCCGGGTAGAGTTTCGCTGCCGTAAAGACGCCTTCGTTAAACCCACGCTCCACTTCGTTCGGGTCCAGCGAGTCGGTCAGATAGCAGGTCATCAGCGGGGTAAAATCGTGTCCCGCAGGCACGGCATCCAGGATGCGCTGGCGATAGGCTATCGCGGCATCGACGGTGGTGACTGGTGGAACCAGGTTAGGCATGACAATCGCGCGGCCATAAATTTCGCTGGTATAAGGCACGACGGTTTTCAGCATATCGCCATCGCGCAGATGGATATGCCAGTCGTCAGGGCGGCGGATTTTAAGAACCTGGGGTTGTGCAGTCATGGAAGCTCCGGCTTGTCAGGAATCAGTCATAAGGATGGCTGTTTTTGCCGGACACAAATCATAAGCGGAAACGTTTTCGTTTGCACACTTTTCCGTGAAAAAAAAGGGCGCCGCAGCGCCCTTCAGGTTAATCGGTGAAAGGAATGATAATTTCGCCCGGTTTCACCTCTATGCCCTTTGCGTATTTTTTCGCCAGGGCTTCACCCTTGCTTTTGTCTTCACTTAAGACGTACGCGGGCTGCTGGTTAAAATAATTACGCAGCGACTGGTTCAGATAGGGCATCAGGGTTTGCAGAACCGGTGCCATCTTGTCCGGAGACACCTGCGCATCGACCACTTCCATCTCCTGCAGGAAAATCGCCCCTTTCTCTTTGTTGAAAACAGGGAGTGCCTTCAGCTTGAGCTTGATGTTGGCTTTCTGATTGCCAAACAGGGAGGACATATCGAGGTCCGCATCACCGGCCAGGGTGACTTTGTTTGGCTCTTCACGTCCGATCTGGCTACTCAGGTTTGTGAGCACGATATGCGCGTCTGCCAGCCCCGGCACGCCAATGTCTTTCGAGAAATTGTTATGTTTTTCCAGCGCCTGATTAATTTCCTGTTCACTGACGGTATATTGCGTGAGCTGGTTACAGCCAACCAGCAGGCCGCTGACAACTAATGCAGCGGCAAAGAAAATTTTCTTCATAGTGTTCCTCAACGAAAAATCGGCGCTTCTGTCCTGTTACGCCAGTATGTCAGCGTGAATGGGCAGAAACCAGCAGAAAAAACTGAGAAGTGGGGCGGGAGAGGCTCCCGCCCGAGGGAAAGGCTACGCGCCAGGCTCGAGCATGCCGCTCGCGCTGCGTTTCTGGCTGAACTGCCACCACAGGGCGATTAGCGTCATAAAGCCCACCGCGCCCAGCATCATCCACGGGAGTTCAGGTTGATTTAACGCTTTGCCGGCATCAAACAACCAGCCGCCCCCGGCGTAACCTAATGCACCGCCGAGCGCCAGCCCCAGGCGGCTGAACCCCATATAGCTGCCGCGCGCACGCGCATCCGCAAGCGAGGCGCTCAGCGTTTCGCGGGCAGGCTCGGCGATGATTGAGCCAATATAGAACGTGCAAATCAGCGTAAACAGCTGCTGGAGCGTGTTCACCAGGCCGATCGGCATCATGCTCAGCGTCATCAGAAACAGCCCGGCCATCAGGCGATGTTCCAGACGAAAACGTCGCTCGCTCCAGCGGGCAACTGGATAAAGCAGCGTTAACGACAGGCAGGCTTCAATGGCGTACATCCATTTTACGGCTGCAGGCGTGCCCGCAATATCGTTAACCATGATCGGCAGCATCAGCATGACCTGTACGGCCAGCATGTAGTATCCCGTCAGGGTCAACACATAGGTGACAAAACGCCTGTCGCGCAGGACCCGGCCAAGCCCTTCCCGGACCGGCGCTTTGACCGTCGACAGCTTCCAGGCGGGCAGGAACAGGCCATTAAACAGCGCGCACAGAATAAAGAGCACCGCCCCAGCCGCACAGACCAGACGGAAGTCATACTGCAGCAGCCAGCTTCCCAGCAGGGCGCCGATAACCGCCCCGGCACTGTCCTGCATCATCAGAATCGAGAAGAAACGGCCGCGGTGCTGAGGGCGAATCAGCTTCACCACCAGCGCGGTACGTGGCGGATCGAACAGCGTGCCCCCGATGCCGGAGAGGAAACAGGAGAACCAGAGCAGCCAGGGCTCCTGGGCGACCGCCATCGTGGCAAACCCTGCCGCGCGTAGCAGCATACCGGTAACGATCATCGGTTTAGCGCCAAAGCGGTCGGCGATAGCCCCGCCAAAGACGCCCAGACCCTGCTGGACAAACTGGCGTAGCCCCAGGGCAATGCCAACCATTAATGCCGCCCAGCCCATTTGATCGACAAAGCGGATCGATATAAGGGGGAAAACGACAAAAAAGCCGAGCACGACCAGCATGTTATCGACGAGCAGGAAATATTTACCCAGGCTCCTGGCCTGTGATACGCGGGACATTTTCCCTCCAGGGAAAATAAGATGGTGAGCACGCTAACATTCTGCGTTGTCGCCGCGTTTTTTCCCACCCCCGGGCGTGACAATATTTTTTTATCAAAAGGGTGCTTTGATAGAGAGTTCTCATCGAAAATAGTGAAAAGCGAGCAAAATGGTATGTCACTGTTTTCACAGACGGCGCAGGCGCAGGTATAGTAAAGCTAATGGGTAAGCAGAAGTGACGGGAAGGAGTGGGATCGATGTTTGGCTATCGCAGTAATGTGCCAAAAGTGCGTCTGACAACGGACAGGCTGGTCGTTCGTCTGGTGCATGAGCGTGATGCCTGGCGTCTGGCGGATTATTACGCCGAGAATCGCCAGTTTTTAAAACCATGGGAACCCGTTCGGGATGAGAGCCATTGTTACCCTTCCGGCTGGCAGGCGCGCCTCAGCATGATTACGGAATTTCACAAGCAGGGCAGCGCGTTTTATTTCGCTCTGTTGGATCCCGAAGAGAAAGAGATTATCGGGATCGCCAATTTTTCAAACGTGGTGCGCGGGTCGTTTCACGCCTGCTACCTTGGGTACTCCATCGGCCAGAAATGGCAGGGGCAGGGGCTGATGTACGAGGCGTTAACGGTGGCGATCCGCTATATGCAACGCACGCAGCATATCCATCGCATCATGGCGAACTATATGCCGCATAATCAGCGCAGTGGCAATTTGCTGGCGCGTTTAGGGTTCGAGAAAGAGGGTTACGCCAAAGACTATCTGTTGATTGACGGAGAGTGGCGCGACCACGTTCTGACGGCGTTAACCACCCGGGACTGGACCGCAGGTCGTTAAGGAGAAAAGATGAAGTATCAGCTAAACGGTACAGAAGCGCGCGTGATTGGGTGCTTACTCGAAAAACAGGTCACCACGCCGGAGCAGTATCCGCTCTCCGTCAACGCCGTGACCATGGCCTGCAACCAGAAAACCAACCGCGAGCCGGTGATGAACCTCAGCGAGCATGACGTTCAGGACGTGCTGGATGCGCTGGTAAAACGCCACTATTTGCGCACCGTCAGCGGCTTCGGCAACCGCGTGACCAAGTACGAACAGCGCTTTTGTAACTCCGAATTCGGTGACCTGAAGTTGAGCAGCGCGGAAGTGGCGGTCATCACCACGCTGCTGCTGCGCGGGGCGCAGACGCCGGGAGAACTGCGCACGCGCGCTTCCCGTATGCATGAGTTCAGCGATATGCAGGAGGTCGAGCAGACCCTGGAAGGGCTGGCTTCTCGCGAAGACGGCCCGTACGTGGTGCGTCTGGCGCGCGAGCCGGGCAAACGTGAAAGCCGCTATATGCATCTGTTCAGCGGCGACGTCGATGTCGCTACCGTGGAGAGCGACGCGGTATCCTCAGCAGGCACAGACACTCTTGCCGCGCGCGTAGAAGCGCTGGAAGAAGAGGTCGCCGGGCTGAAACAGCGTCTGGATGCCTTGCTGGCACATCTGGGAGACTGACGGTGAAAAAATTACGCGTAGGCGTGGTGGGGCTGGGCGGCATCGCGCAAAAAGCCTGGCTGCCTGTTTTAGGTGCGACGACGGACTGGATCCTGCAAGGGGCATGGTCACCCACGCGAGAAAAGGCAGAACGTATCTGCGAAACCTGGCGCATTCCGTACGCTGCCTCCCTGCAGGATCTGGCCCGCGAGTGTGATGCGGTTTTTGTGCATACCTCAACGGCAACTCACTATCAGGTGGTGAGCGAGCTGCTCAATGCGGGGGTTCACGTCTGCGTGGATAAACCGCTGGCGGAAAATGTTCCGGACGCGGAACGTCTGATCGAACTGGCGGCGCGCAAAAAACTGACGCTGATGGTGGGCTTCAACCGCCGCTTCGCGCCGCTTTACCAGCAGCTTAAGGCGCAGTCGGGCACGCTTGCCTCGCTGCGAATGGATAAACACCGTACCGACAGCATTGGGCCAAACGATCTGCGGTTTACCCTTCTGGATGATTACCTGCATGTGGTGGATACGGCGCTGTGGCTGACCAACGGTAATGCGCAGCTGAAAAGCGGCACCCTCGTGACAAACGATCAGGGGCAAATGGTCTACGCTGAACACCACTTTTCCGTTGAGCATCTTCAGATTACCACCAGCATGCACCGCCGGGCGGGTAGCCAGCGTGAATCCATGCAGGCGGTGACCGACGGCGCGCTGTACGACATTACGGACATGCGCGAGTGGCGGGAAGAGAAGGGCAGCGGCGTGGTGACGCTCCCGGCGCCAGGCTGGCAGAGCACCCTCGAGCAGCGCGGTTTCGCAGGATGCGCCCGCCACTTTATCACCTGCGTGCATAATCAGACGGTTCCTGAAACGTCCGGCGAGCAGGCCATTATGGCGCAGCGCATTGTAGAAAGGCTCTGGCGCGATGCCATGAGTGAATAACTCGCTGTAACATCTGCGGATAGTAATTCGTTGAAATCCGGGTAGACTAAGCGCCGCTTGTAGGCTTTGCCGGGTGGCGCTTACGCTTGCCCGTCCTGGAAATCCGTATAGTTCTGGAAATTCACGTTAATGAACTTATTAAAATCGCTGGCGGCCGTCAGCTCGATGACCATGTTTTCCCGCGTGCTGGGTTTTGCACGCGACGCCATTGTGGCAAGGGTATTTGGTGCAGGGATGGCCACGGACGCCTTTTTCGTCGCCTTCAAATTGCCGAACCTGCTGCGTCGTATTTTTGCTGAAGGGGCGTTTTCCCAGGCATTCGTGCCCATTCTGGCGGAATATAAAAGCAAGCAGGGTGAAGACGCGACGCGCGTCTTTGTTTCTTATGTCTCCGGGTTGCTGACGCTGGCTTTAGCTGTGGTGACCGTACTCGGGATGCTGGCCGCGCCCTGGGTAATTATGGTGACCGCACCCGGGTTTGCCGATACGGCTGACAAATTTGCCCTGACCTCGCAGCTTTTGCGCATTACTTTCCCCTATATTCTGCTCATCTCGCTGGCTTCGCTGGTGGGGGCTGTCCTGAATACCTGGAACCGCTTCTCTGTACCGGCGTTTGCGCCGACGTTTCTTAACGTCAGCATGATCGGTTTTGCCCTGTTCGCCGCGCCGCACTTCAACCCGCCGGTGCTGGCGCTGGCCTGGGCGGTCACCGTCGGCGGCGTGCTGCAGCTGGCGTATCAGCTGCCGCATCTGAAAAAAATCGGCATGCTGGTGCTGCCGCGCATCAATCTCAACGATGCCGGGGCGATGCGCGTGATCAAGCAGATGGGGCCCGCCATTCTCGGCGTCTCAGTCAGCCAGATCTCGCTTATCATCAACACCATCTTTGCCTCTTTCCTCGTGTCCGGTTCGGTTTCCTGGATGTACTACGCCGACCGCCTCATGGAATTTCCGTCCGGGGTGCTGGGCGTGGCGCTGGGGACCATTCTGCTGCCGTCGCTGTCGAAAAGTTTTGCCAGCGGCAACCATGATGAATATTGCCGCCTGATGGACTGGGGATTACGTCTCTGTTTCCTGCTGGCCCTGCCAAGCGCGGTGGCGCTGGGTATTCTGGCTAAACCGTTAACGGTGTCGCTCTTCCAGTACGGAAAATTCACCGCTTTTGATGCTGCCATGACCCAGCGCGCGCTGATTGCCTACTCGGTCGGATTGATGGGGCTGATCGTCGTCAAGGTGCTGGCGCCAGGGTTCTACTCGCGTCAGGACATCAAAACGCCGGTAAAAATTGCTATCGTGACGCTGATTATGACGCAGCTGATGAACCTGGCGTTTATTGGGCCGCTGAAGCATGCGGGCCTGTCATTATCGATTGGTCTGGCGGCCTGTCTGAATGCCGGGCTGTTATACTGGCAGCTGCGCAAGCAGGATATTTTCACGCCGCAGCCGGGCTGGGGGAGTTTCCTGGTGCGTCTGATCGTTGCGGTACTGGTGATGTCTGCCGCGCTGCTTGGCATGATGTACGTGATGCCGGAATGGTCCCTGGGCACCATGCCTTACCGTCTGATGCGGCTGATGGCCGTGGTAGGCGTTGGGGTGGTGGCTTATTTTGCCACGCTCGCGGTGCTGGGGTTCAAAGTGAAAGAGTTTGCCCGCCGTACGGCATAAACGCCAAAAGGGGAGTTCACCTTATGGTGCTCCCCGCTGCATGATTTGTCGCTCAGGCGTCAAATCGAAATCTTTTTAACTCCCGCAATACGCGCAGTCGCTGTCTGACCATCCGCACCGTACAGTCCGGTTTCTTTATGCGGTTTCAATACCTCAAGCGCCTGCTGGTTACGCTCAATCTGACCTTCCAGTAGCCAGCCGTTGTGCTGATTAAGATCGCGCAGATGCTGAGTTTTTTCGGTAATGGTTTGCCAGCGCTCAATAATATCGTCATTGGCGCTACGCTTAGGATCCTGCTCAGCGCGGCGCTGCTGCTCCAGATAATCCAGCGTCGCCAGGAGTGAACTCTTATCTTCAGTAATACGCTGCAGCGCACTGCCGTTGATGTGTCCGGAAGAGAGATGCTGTTGTTCAGCGTCCATTACCGTTTTCAGGTCGTTAAGAACAACCGTCATTTGATCCAGTATTTCTGACAGTCGACTCATACGGTTAGTTACTCTGTAAGAAACTCTGTGCTTCCTGAATCAGGGCGTCAGCGATTTTGCTGGTGTCCATTTTCAGCTCACCGTTACGAATAGCCGTTTTCAGCGCTTCAACACGTTCCATATTGATATCGTTGCTGCCTGGCTGCATCAGTTTTGCCTGCGCGTCGCTCAGGGTAACGCTGGTGCTGTTGGACGTTGACGGTTTTTCCAGACGCGTTTTCTGCGCAGGAGCGTCATTCGTTTCGCGAGGTTGTACAGCGCTTACCGGCTTCAGGGCTGATGTACGATCAATGCTCATAGTGTTGTCCTCATCGAGGGTTCGCGGCGTTTGCGCCTGATATCATCATTAGTGGAATATTTATCGGCACGCGCAGCGAAATCTTTAAAAAGATTATAGGTTAATCAGAATATTCCCATCAGCATCGACGGTTCCGCTCACCACCTGGCCTGAGGACATTCTGACGCGGGCGTTTTGCGCCACCGCGGCATTGTTTAACGCTTTCCCTTCACTGTTGATGCTAAAGCCATCTCCGTTGGCCACCACCATCACCTGTTGACCCGCTTTTACCCGCCATGCCTGACGCAGCATTGAGAGCTGTATCGGCTGGCCGGGGGCGACATCACGCAGGCTGACGGCGTCCTGTGCCTGGTTCATATCGAGCATGGTGCGTGGCGGCAGCTGATCCAGACGCCCGCGTTTTAACGTCACGCTGTTCGTCTGCAGCACGCTGCCGCGCGCAATGGGCACGGCGGCGACAACATAATTGCCCGTCGCCTGAACTGCAACCTGTAAATAGCGTTTTTCGTTGGCGCAGCGTGCCAGCACGTTCACATTCCCCCAGAGCTTTGTGAACCCTACCACGCTGAAGGACGGCTGGTCACACATCGGGTACAGATTCGGTGGCGTGCGCACGGTAACGGTCACGTCATCGCTAAAGCCTGCCAGTTTTTCAGCAAAAAAAGCCGTCAGCCGATCCTGTAAGCCATCAGCCTGCACCAGAGGACTAAACAGCAAGAAAGTTGCCACCAGGCCACGTTTTAACGTTTGCATCGCAAGTTCCACCGTTTCCAGAGTTGAATGAATTTTACCTGCAGTGGTTTTGCATCAACGCAATAAATAGCGACGCATTTTGCGCTTATTCCGTCGATAGGGGAGACCGGGTGAGATTTAAGCTGTGAACTGAAATTTTGCCATCAGCGGAGGAGACATGCTCGATAAACTCGACGCCGCGTTACGTTTTCAGCAGGAAGCGCTCAACTTACGCGCCCAGCGGCAGGAGATTTTAGCCGCCAACATCGCTAACGCCGATACCCCAGGGTTTCAGGCGCGCGATATTGATTTTTCCAGTGAACTCAAAAAGGTGATGGAGCGTGGACGTGCCGAAGGAACGGGTGTTGCACTCGCCATGACATCCTCTCGCCATATTCCTGCTCAGGCGATGACCGCGCCAGCGACCGATTTACTTTACCGCATTCCCGATCAGCCCTCACTCGACGGTAACACCGTGGATATGGACCGGGAGCGTACGCAGTTTGCCGATAACAGCCTGAAATACCAGACGGGCCTGACCGTACTCGGCGGACAAATCAAAGGCATGATGAACGTCCTGCAGGGGGGGAACTGATAGATGGCCTTGTTGAATATTTTTGATATTGCCGGTTCGGCGTTAACCGCGCAGTCCAAACGCCTGAACGTGGCTGCCAGTAACCTGGCGAACGCCGACAGCGTAACCGGACCCGACGGCCAGCCTTATCGTGCCAAACAGGTTGTCTTTCAGGTCGATGCTGCGCCGGGCGCGGCGACGGGCGGCGTGAAGGTGTCTGATGTGGTAGAGAGCCAGGCGCCGGACAGGCTGGTGTATGAGCCGGGTAACCCGCTCGCGGATGCCAGCGGATACGTGAAAATGCCAAACGTGGATGTGGTAGGTGAGATGGTGAACTCCATGTCGGCTTCCCGTAGCTACCAGGCCAACGTCGAAGTGCTTAATACCGTGAAGAGCATGATGCTCAAAACGCTCACTCTCGGCCAGTAAAGGAGACATGCATGTCCATCGCCGTAAATGTGAATGATCCTACGAACTCGGGTGTTAATAACACGAAGAGTACGACGGGTTCTAACTCCCTGACCGGGAGCAATGCCTCCGATCTTCAGGGCAGCTTTCTGACGCTGCTGGTGGCGCAGCTTAAGAACCAGGATCCCACCAACCCAATGCAGAACAACGAACTGACCACGCAGCTTGCGCAGATCAGCACCGTGAGCGGCATTGAGAAGCTCAACACTACCCTCGGTGCCGTTTCCGGCCAGATTGGCAGCAGCCAGTCTCTGCAGGCAGCGAGCCTGATTGGTCACGGGGTGATGATCCCTGGAACCACGATTCTGGCGGGCACCAGCACCACTGAAGGGAACACCACAACGACCACCACGCCGTTTGGCGTTGAGCTGCAGCAGGCGGCGGAGAAAGTTACCGCAACCATTACCGACAGCAACGGCACGGTCGTGCGCACCATTGATATCGGTGAGCTGAAGGCGGGCGTTCACACCTTTACGTGGGATGGCAGCCTGACCGACGGCACTAAAGCACCAAACGGTTCTTACAAAGTAGCGATCAGCGCCAGCAACGGGACGACCCAGCTGGTGGCGCAGCCGCTGCAGTTCGCGCTGGTCCAGGGCGTGATTAAAGGAAGCGACGGCAACAAACTGGATTTGGGAACCTCTGGTTCCACCACACTCGACGAAGTTCGGCAGATTATCTAAGCCTTAACACTTATCAGGAGTAAGTCATGGCCTTTTCTCAAGCGGTCAGCGGCCTGAATGCTGCGGCCACCAACCTGGACGTCATTGGCAACAACATCGCCAACTCCGCGACCTATGGTTTTAAATCCGGTTCTGCTTCTTTTGCAGACATGTTTGCCGGTTCCAAAGTGGGTCTGGGCGTTAAAGTTGCAGGCATCACTCAGGACTTTAGCGACGGCACCACCACCAACACCGGCCGTGGCCTGGACGTTGCCATCAGCCAGAACGGGTTCTTCCGTATGGTCGATTCTAACGGTTCTGTGTTCTACAGCCGTAACGGCCAGTTCAAACTGGATGAAAACCGTACGCTGGTTAACATGCAGGGCATGCAGCTGACGGGCTACCCGGCAGCAGGAACGCCTCCAACCGTTCAGACCGGTGCGAATCCTCAGGCGATTACTATCCCGAATACCCTGATGGCGGCGAAATCAACCACCACCGCCACGCAGCAGATCAACCTGAACTCAACCGATCCTGTTCAAACCGCCCCCTTCGATGCGACCAACCCGGATACCTATAACAAAAAAGGTACCGTGACCGTATTCGACAGCCAGGGTAACGCCCATAACATGTACGTCTACTACGTTAAGACGGCCAACAATAAATGGGATCTTTACACTCAGGACGGCAGCGTTGCGGGTTCTGCTGCGACGAAAGCGGCGCAGATGAACTTTGATGCGAACGGTAACCTGGCGGGTGTCTATAACTACGACGCGGCGGGCGTGCTGAGCGCAGCGCCAAACGCCACGCCGGCCATTAACATCACCACGGGTTCTGTCAGCGGTGCGACGGCGGCGACCTTCTCCCTGAGTTTCCAGAACTCCATGCAGCAGAACACCGGTGCAAACAGCGTGGTGGCAACCAATCAGAACGGCTACAAGCCTGGCGACCTGGTGAGCTACCAGATCAACGACGATGGCACCGTGGTGGGAAGCTACTCTAACGAACAGTCTCAGGTTCTGGGTCAGATCGTGCTGGCAAACTTCGCCAACAACGAAGGCCTGAAGTCTGAAGGCGACAACGTCTGGTCTGCCACACAGTCTTCCGGCGTGGCGCTGCTGGGCACCGCAGGCACCGGTAACTTCGGCAAGCTGACCAACGGCGCGCTGGAAGCCTCCAACGTGGATATGAGTAAAGAACTGGTGAACATGATCGTCGCGCAGCGTAACTATCAGTCGAACGCGCAGACCATCAAAACCCAGGACCAGATCCTCAACACGCTGGTTAACCTGCGTTAAGCGGCTAACAGGAAAGCGCAATGGATCACGCAATATATACCGCGATGGGCGCGGCAAGTCAGACGCTCAATCAGCAGGCCGTTACCGCCAGCAACCTGGCAAACGCCTCAACGCCGGGCTTTCGCGCCCAGCTTAATGCGCTTCGCGCGGTGCCGGTAGAAGGGCTTTCCCTGCCGACCCGTACGCTGGTGACAGCATCAACCCCTGGCGCCGATATGACGCCAGGGCAGATGGATTACACCTCACGCCCGCTGGACGTTGCCTTGCAGCAGGACGGCTGGCTGGCGGTGCAAACGGCGGACGGCAGCGAAGGCTATACCCGTAACGGCAACATTCAGGTGAGCGCGACGGGCCAGCTGACGATTCAGGGGCATCCGGTGATGGGGGAAGCGGGTCCGCTGACCGTGCCGGAAGGCTCTGAGCTCACTATCGCTGCGGACGGCACCATTTCGGCGCTGAACCCGGGCGACCCGGCCAACACCGTTGCGCCCGTCGGACGTCTGAAGCTGGTGAAGGCGGAAGCCAAAGACGTGCAGCGTGGCGACGATGGCATGTTCCGTCTGACCCAGGCGGCTCAGGCGACGCGTGGCGCCACGTTACAGGCCGATCCGAGCATCCGCGTGATGTCCGGCGTTCTGGAAGGCAGTAACGTCAAGCCGGTCGAAGCCATGACCGACATGATCGCCAGCGCCCGCCGTTTTGAAATGCAGATGAAGATCATCAGCAGCGTGGATGAAAACGCGGGCAAGGCTAACCAACTTCTGGCTATGAGTTAACAGGACTCCTTATGATCAGTTCCTTATGGATCGCGAAAACTGGCCTGGACGCCCAGCAAACCAATATGGACGTGATTGCCAACAACCTGGCAAACGTGAGCACCAATGGTTTCAAGCGTCAGCGTGCCGTTTTCGAAGATTTGCTTTATCAAACCATCCGCCAGCCGGGCGCGCAGTCTTCTGAACAGACGACGCTGCCATCGGGTCTGCAGATCGGTACCGGTGTTCGTCCGGTGGCCACCGAACGTCTGCACAGCCAGGGCAACCTGTCTCAGACCAACAACAGCAAGGACGTGGCAATCAAAGGCCAGGGCTTCTTCCAGGTGCAGCTGCCTGACGGGACCTCTGCCTACACCCGCGACGGCTCGTTCCAGGTCGATCAGAACGGCCAGCTGGTGACGGCGGGCGGTTTCCAGGTTCAGCCTGCGATTACCATCCCGGCGAACGCCCTGAGCATCACCATCGGACGTGACGGTGTGGTCAGCGTGACCCAGCAGGGACAGGCCGCGCCGGTTCAGGTCGGGCAGCTCAACCTGACCACCTTCATGAACGATACCGGTCTGGAAAGCATTGGTGAGAACCTCTACACCGAAACGCAATCCTCCGGTACGCCGAATGAGAGCACCCCGGGCCTGAACGGCGCGGGTCTGCTGTACCAGGGTTATGTTGAAACGTCTAACGTGAACGTGGCGGAAGAGCTGGTGAATATGATCCAGGTCCAGCGCGCGTATGAAATTAACAGTAAAGCAGTGTCGACGACCGACCAGATGCTGCAGAAACTGACGCAACTCTAAGGTGTAGCCCGGTGCGGTAAACGCCGCGCCGGCTCCCTGTTTTCGAAGATGAAGGCAATGCAAAAAAACGCGGCGTTTCGTTATCCGATACTGACTGTTCTGGCTGTCACCCTCAGCGGGTGTGCTTTGATCCCGTCTAAACCATTGGTCCAGGGTGCGACGACTGCCCAACCCGTTCCTGGCCCCGCGCCAGTGGTAAACGGCTCCATTTTCCAGACCGCGCAGCCGATTAATTACGGCTATCAGCCGCTGTTTGAAGATCGCCGCCCGCGTAACGTCGGCGATACATTGACCATTGTGCTGCAGGAAAACGTCAGCGCGAGCAAGAGCTCGTCGGCGAACGCCAGCCGCGATGGCAAAACCAATTTTGGCTTCGATACCGTGCCACGCTATCTGCAGGGCCTGTTCGGCAATGCCCGTGCGGATGTTGAGGCCTCCGGCGGCAACACCTTTAACGGTAAAGGCGGTGCCAACGCCAGCAACACCTTCAGCGGCACGCTGACGGTCACGGTTGACCAGGTACTGGTTAACGGCAACCTACACGTTGTGGGTGAAAAACAGATCGCCATCAACCAGGGCACTGAATTCATTCGCTTCTCGGGCGTGGTTAACCCTCGCACCATCAGCGGCACCAACACCGTTCCATCTACCCAGGTGGCGGATGCGCGCATTGAGTACGTCGGGAACGGCTATATCAATGAAGCGCAAAATATGGGTTGGCTGCAGCGCTTCTTCCTTAATTTATCGCCAATGTAAGCGAGGTGACCCATGTTTAAATCGATCTTCGCCGTGGCGCTCGCGCTGGTGGCAACATTTGCCCAGGCTGACCGTATTCGCGACCTCACCAGCGTTCAGGGCGTACGTGAAAACTCCCTGATTGGCTATGGCCTGGTGGTTGGTCTGGATGGTACCGGTGACCAGACCACCCAGACGCCGTTCACTACCCAAAGTCTGAACAACATGCTTTCCCAGCTAGGCATTACCGTGCCGGCGGGAACTAACATGCAGCTGAAAAACGTGGCCGCGGTAATGGTCACCGCGTCCTACCCGGCGTTTGCTCGTCAGGGGCAAACCATTGACGTGGTGGTCTCCTCAATGGGTAATGCCAAAAGCCTGCGCGGCGGTACGCTGCTGATGACCCCGCTGAAAGGCGTCGACAGCCAGGTCTATGCACTGGCGCAGGGGAACATTCTGGTTGGCGGTGCGGGCGCTTCCGCAGGCGGGAGCAGCGTGCAGGTGAACCAGCTTAACGGTGGACGTATCACCAACGGGGCGATCATTGAGCGTGAACTGCCGACCCAGTTTGGCGCGGGCAACACCATCAACCTGCAGCTCAATAATGAAGACTTCACCATGGCGCAGCAAATTGCCGATACCATCAACCGCAGCCGCGGCTACGGTAATGCAACGGCACTCGATGCGCGCACCGTGCAGATCCGTACCTCTACCGGCAGCAGCAACCAGGTGCGCATGCTGGCAGATATCCAGAATATGGAAGTGAACGTTCCGGTTCAGGATGCCAAGGTGATCATCAACTCCCGTACCGGCTCGGTGGTCATGAACCGGGAAGTGTCGCTGGACAGCTGTGCTGTAGCGCAGGGCAACCTCTCCGTAACGGTAAACCGCTCCGCGAACGTGAGCCAGCCGAATACGCCATTTGGTGGCGGTCAGACGGTGGTGACGCCGCAAACGCAGATTGATATGCGTCAGAGCGGCGGGTCGCTGCAGAGCGTTCGCTCCAGTGCCAACCTGAACAGCGTGGTGCGAGCCCTGAACGCCCTGGGTGCAACGCCGATGGACCTGATGTCCATTCTGCAATCCATGCAAAGCGCGGGCTGCCTGCGCGCCAAACTGGAAATCATCTAATGCTGACCGATAGCAAACTGTTGACCAGTGCAGCCTGGGATGCCCAGTCGCTCAACGAACTGAAAACCAAAGCAGGAAAAGACCCGGCGGCGAACATCCGCCCGGTCGCCCGCCAGGTGGAAGGGATGTTTGTACAGATGATGCTGAAAAGCATGCGTGAAACCCTGCCGAAAGACGGGATGTTCAGCAGTGATTCAACGCGTCTCTACACCAGCATGTATGACCAGCAGATTGCGCAGCAGATGACCGCCGGTAAAGGCCTCGGCCTGGCTGACATGATTGTGAAACAGACCGAAGCCGCGCAGGGCATTCAGCCTCAGGAACAGACGCAGCAGGTGCCGATGAAGTTCGACCTGGAAACGGTGACCAGTTATCAGAACCAGGCTCTGACGCAAATGGTGCGTAAAGCGATGCCAAAAGCCACGGGCAGCGGCGATGAGCCGCTCTCCGGTGACAGCAAAGACTTCCTGGCGCAGCTTTCTCTGCCTGCGCGTCTTGCCAGCGAACAGAGCGGCGTGCCGCATCACCTGATTCTGGCGCAGGCCGCGCTGGAGTCGGGCTGGGGCCAGCGTCAGATCCGCAAGGAAAACGGCGATCCGAGCTTCAACATCTTCGGCGTGAAGGCCACCTCCAGCTGGAAGGGGCCAACAACGGAGATCACGACCACCGAATACGAGAACGGTGCGGCGGTGAAGGTCAAAGCAAAATTCCGCGTCTACAGCTCTTATCTGGAAGCATTGTCCGACTACGTTGGCCTGCTGAGCCGAAATCCGCGTTATACCGCCGTTACGCAGGCGGCGACGGCGGAGCAGGGCGCTCAGGCCTTACAAAACGCGGGCTACGCGACTGACCCGAACTATGCACGCAAGCTCACCAGCATGATCCAGCAGCTGAAATCCATGGGCGAGAAGGTCAGCAAAGCCTATAGCACAGATATTGAAAATCTGTTCTGAAAGTTCTCAAGTCCCGGTGGAGGTTGCCGATAACCTTCATCAGGACTCGTGTCTGAACGTATAAAAGGAACCCCCATGTCCAGTTTGATTAACAGCGCCATGAGTGGCCTCAGTGCTGCGCAGTCGGCACTCAATACCGTCAGTAATAATATTTCAAGCTATAACGTGGCAGGTTACACCCGCCAGACCACGGTGCTGGGCGCATCTAACAGCACGCTGACCGGCGGTGGCTGGGTGGGTAACGGGGTGTATGTCTCCGGTGTCCAGCGTGAGTATGACGCCTTCATCACCAACCAGCTGCGCGCCGCGCAGACGCAGAGCAGCGGTCTGACGACGCGCTATCAGCAGATGTCAAAAATCGACGATGTGCTCTCTGATACCACCAACTCGCTCTCCACCACCCTGCAGGATTTCTTCAAAAGCCTGCAAACGCTGGTGAGCAACGCGGAAGACCCGGCTGCACGTCAGACGGTGCTGGGTAAAGCGGGTGGTCTGGTCAATCAGTTCAAAACCAACGATCAGTATCTGCGCGATCAGGATACGCAGGTCAATACCGCCATTGGGACCAGCGTGTCTCAGATCAACAACTATGCCAAACAGATTGCGAACCTGAACGATCAGATCTCTCGTCTGACCGGCGTCGGAGCGGGCGCATCGCCTAACGATCTGCTCGACCAGCGCGATCAGCTCGTCAATGAGCTGAACAAAATCGTCGGCGTGGAAGTGTCTGTTCAGGATAGCGGTACGTTTAACATCTCTTTCGGCAATGGTTACAGCCTGGTTCAGGGCAGCAAAGCCAACCAGCTGGCTGCCGTGAAGTCGAGTGCAGATCCGGCTCGTACCACCGTGGCCTATGTCGACGACGTAGCGGGTAATGTCGAGATCCCGGAAAAGATGATTACCACCGGTTCTTTAGGCGGTTTACTGACCTTCCGCACGGAAGATCTTGATAAAGCTCGTAACACCCTGAACCAGATGGCGCTGGCCTTTGCAGATTCAATGAACACGCAGCATGAAGCCGGCTTTGATGCGAACGGTGATGCGGGCGGTAAGCTGTTCAACTTCGGCTCTCCGGCGGTCCTGTCCAGCAGCAAGAACGGCGGTTCGGCGGTTGTTACGGCTTCTGTAGCGGACAGCAAGCAGGTCCAGGCGACAGACTATAAGCTGCAGTTTAACGGAACTGACTGGACGGTTACCCGTACTTCAGACAAAACCAGCTTTACGATGAGCCCGGATGCCAGCGGCAATCTGTCGTTTGATGGCCTTAACGTCAACGTGAGCGGTACGGCAAACACCAAAGACAGCTTTACCGTGAAGCCTGTTTCCAACGTCATCATGAACATGGAACTCGCGATCAGCGACGAGTCCAAGCTGGCGATGGCATCGGTGCAGAACGGCGGCGAGAGTGATAACCGTAACGGCCAAAAACTGCTCGATCTGCAAAACGGCAAAGTGGTGGGGGGAAACAAAACCTTCAACGATGCGTATGCCTCTCTCGTCAGTACCGTCGGTAGCTCAACGGCGTCACTGAAGGTGAGCAGCCAGACGAAAGCCAACGTGGAGACGCAGTTAATCAAGCAGCAGCAGACCATCTCTGGGGTAAACCTCGACGAAGAGTATGGCAATTTGCAGCGTTATCAGCAGTATTACCTGGCTAACGCCCAGGTTCTCCAGACTGCCAGTACGCTCTTCGATGCAATTATCAACATTCGTTAAGGTTGAGGTGAACAATGCGTATTAGCACCCAGATGATGTACGAGCAGAACATGCGTGGGATCACCGATTCCCAGAGCAGATGGCTGAGCTACGGTGAGCAGATGTCCACCGGCAAGCGCGTCAATCGTCCTTCGGACGATCCTATCGCCGCGTCGCAGGCCATCGTTCTGTCACAGTCTCAGTCGCAAAACAGCCAGTTTGCGCTCGCGCGTACCTTTGCAACGCAGAAGGTCTCGCTGGAAGATAACGTGTTAACCCAGGTCAACACCGCGATCTCGAGCGTGCGCGAGAAGCTCGTTTATGCGTCGAACGGCACGTTAAGCGATGACGACCGTCTTTCTCTGGCGACCGATATTCAGGGGATCCGCGATCAGCTTATGAACCTGGCCAACACGACGGATGGTAATGGTCGCTTTATCTTTGCGGGATACAAAACCGAGAGCGCACCGTTTGATGCCGCGACCGGGGATTACAACGGCGGCGCAGAGGCCATCACGCAGCAGGTTGATACGGCGCGAAATATGACCATTAGCCATACCGGCCAGCAAATTTTCGAAAGCATTACCAGTAATGCAGAACAGCTGCCGGGCGGTGGATATGGCCAGACGAACATGTTCAAAATCCTGGATTCTGCGATTGCGTCGCTGAAGACGCCGATTGAAAACGATCCGGCTGCTGCCACGGCGCAAAGCCAGGTGATTGCCAATGCGCAAATCGGCATCAAAAACTCCCAGAACAATGTCCTGACGGTCGTTGCGGATGTGGGAACCAAGATGAACGAGCTGGAAAAACTCGATACGCTGGGTGATGACCGCGCGCTGGGTCAGACCAAGCAGATGAGCGACCTGGTTGATGTCGACTGGAACGAAGCGATTTCCTCTTACACCATGCAGCAGGCGGCCTTGCAGGCGTCTTATAAAGCGTTTAGCGATATGCAGGGCATGTCTCTGTTCCAGCTGAACAAATAACATCTTGACCTCTTGGAACATGTCTTGAAACTGGGCATGTTTTACTGCCCAATCCGCCTGGATTGGGCATTTTTTTTATGCAACTTCTGCTGATGCGGAGGCGACACGCGCGCTTTCAATCAGACGAATTGCCAGTGCAATGACGCCACAGACTGTCGCCAGCGCGACCACACCCGTCCAGCCAGCCAGCGAGTAGATATTGCTGCCTAACGCGGAACCCAGCGCCATCCCGATAAAGACCACCGTAAAGAGCAGGGCGTTGAGACGACCCCGAGCCTGCGGTTCAAGGCTGTATACCAGGTTCTGGTGAGCGACCAGGCTTGACTGCAGGCCCAGGTCGAACCCGACGGCAGAGATGGCGATCAGAATCAGCTGTCCATGAACGCCCAGCGCGGGCATCAGGAACATCAGGGCAAATGAGACGGTCACCAGAACGGCACCAAGCTGCGTGACTTTTCCTGCGCCCAGTTTGTCCGCCAGACCCCCTGCCAGCGGGGCAGCTAACGCACCGGCGGCACCTGCAATACCAAAACCACCCGCTACGGCACTGCCCAGGTTATAGTGCTCAAGCAGCATGACCGCAAGCGTAGACCAGAAGGCGCTAAAGGCAATCGACAGAAAGCCCTGAGCCAGCGCCGCACGGCGCAGCGCCGGATAGCGACGCCACAGGTGTTCCATTGAGCGCATCAGCGCGGGGTAGCTCAGCGTGGAGTGAATGGCAAAACGGGGAAGTACAAACCACATCATCACGCCGATGAACGCAATGCTCGCCGCCGCCAGCTGGTACATGACGCGCCAGCCAAACGCTTCACCCACCACGCCGCTCACGGTTCTTGATAATAAGATACCCATCAGCAGCCCGGTCATTACCGTGCCCACGGTTTTCCCCTGTTTACCTTCCGGCGCAAGGATGGCCGCGGCAGGGACGATATCCTGTGCCATGGTGGCGGCCATGCCGATGAGCAGGCTTGCCAGCAGCAGAGAGTGGATCTGCCCGGTCAGGCTACAGCCGAGAAGAAACAGCGCCAGCGCCGCACTCTTTATCAGGATTAACGTCCTGCGGTCGTGGCGATCGCCGAGCGGAAGCAGGAACAGGATCCCCAGGGCATATCCCGCCTGGGTGAGCGTCGGGACCATGCCCATTCCTTCGATACTCAGATGAAGGTCTGCGCCCATCAGCGGCAGCAGAGGCTGAGCATAATAGATTGATGCCACGCTGAAACCTGCACCGATCGCCAGCATTAAAATCACCCAGCGGCTCACGGCATGGGCGGCGGTTGTTGTGTTCATAAGAAGTTCCTCATTCGTCGTGTGAGGCTATTTTTTATCAGTACGCCTTGCGACGGTAGCGGGCACGGTGGTAAAACGCTTATACGTTGAACGTATAAATGAAAAAGCAATGAAAAGAGCTGAGCGTATAGACAGGGTGGAGCTAATGCGGACGTTTGTTCGCATCGTGGAGGCGGGTTCCCTCTCTGCGGCTGCACGGCAGCTGGCCACCACCCAGGCCACTGTGAGCAGACGGTTACAGTCGCTTGAGACCATGCTGGGCGTACGCCTGATATTGCGCACCACCCACACGACGCGGCTGACGGATGACGGCGAGCGCTGCTATCAGCACGCCCGTCGGGTGATTGACAGCTGGCTGGCGCTGGAAGATGAGGTGGGGCAGACGGAAGATGAGCCGGTAGGGGTGCTGCGGGTGCGCGCTCCCCACGCGTTTGGTCAGGATCAGCTTCTTAAACCCGTAACCGAATTTTTGCAACGCTATCCGCAGCTTTCGATTGAGTGGATGCTCAACGACAGGTCGGCGGATTTCCTCGGCGACAACCTGGACTGTGCTATTCGGGTAGGCGTGGAGGTCGATCCGGCGACCGTGTCCGTGCTGCTGGCGGAGGTGCCGCGCTCGGTGGTGGCTTCACCGGCACTGCTGGCCCGTTTTCCAGCGGTTACCACGCCGGAGGATTTGCAGCAGTTTCCCTGGATAGCCATCAGCTCTTTCTACCAGCGCCACGTGGAGCTTTTTCACGATACTTCGCCCGCCACCGCGCGGATTGCTATTACGCCACGGCTAAGTACCGACAGCCTGTATGTCGCACGTAACACTGCACTCACCGGGCTTGGCGTGGCGGTGGTCTCCAGCTGGACGGTACAGAACGATATTCAGGAAGGGCGGCTGGTGCACTTGCTGCCGGAGTGGCAGCCAGCGGCGCTACCGGTGCATCTGGTTTATCCCTGGTCCCGTTATTATCCGGCACGCTTGCGGCGTTTTCTGGAGTTGATGCGGCAGGTCATGCCGGAGGTGACCGGGATGAGGAAGCCCGTGCAGCAGCCATAAAAAAAGCCGACCTTAAGGTCGGCTTTTTACTTTCAGCGTCGTTTGTCGTTATTCGACAGACTGCGGACGCGTTGCAGGTGCAGTCGCCTGATGCGTTGCACTGTGGCCACCGGCTGCGCCTTTACCTTCGAAGCTGAATGCCGGGCGAACCCAGTCGCTGTGACGCGGTGCTTCAGGCACGTAATCCGGCGCCGGAGCGCGCGTCATTGGTGCTGTCGCCACGTGGGCAGCGGCTGGCGCAGAAACAACCGGCTCTGGTTTCACTTCAGGCGCTTTCGGTTCTTCAACAACCGGTTCAACCTCAATCTCAACGTCCTGAACGATTTCTTCAGCGGTGTCTTCCACTGCGGCTACAGGTTCAGCTTCTTCAGCGATTTCCTCAGCCACCACGACATCTTCTTCAGCAATAAGCTGCGGTGCGGCATCAACCGGCGCGGCAATCACTTCCGGATGCGTGGTTTCGACTTCAGCTACCTGAGGGGCTGCAGTTTCAACAACCTGAGGTTCCACCACGGTTGCCGCTTCAGTCACGACCTCTTCTACCGCTGCCGCAGGTGCAATAACCTCTTCGGTTACTGGCTGTTCTTCAACAACCTGCTCCGGACGCGCTACCGGGTAGCGGATCCAGACTTTGCCGGAGGCCATTTCTGGTGAAGCACAGGCAATGGTCAGCGGCATTGGCGACTGAGTTGGGTAACGCTCGTCACGATAGCGACGACGGCGCTGGCCGCTAACGCGCAGATGACGTGGGGAACGACGTGAACGGCGCGGCATGCCGGCGTTATCACGGTTTTCACCGTTATCATCCTGCTCAACGTTGTTATCAACGACCGCTGGCAGGTCAACTTTTGCAAGCTGAGTACCGGCTGCGCTCTCGCGGGTTTCAACCGGGACAATTGCTGACTCTTCGGTTGCTTCGGAGGCGAAACGAACTTTCTGAGCAAGCTGGCGCTGCTTACGACGTGGCATTACCTGAGTACGTTCTTCCTGCTCGCCGTCCTGCTGTTCAACAGGCTCTTCGCGGTTCAGGTTTTTGACTTCCTGCTGTGCCTGACGCTTCTCGTCGTTACGGCGACGGTTGCGTTCACGGCGCGGCTGCTGGTCGTCACGCTGTTTGCTCTTCTCAGACTCATCGCCCGCCTGCTGGCGAATTTCACGATCTTCAACATTCTGCTGCTGTTTCTCGCGACGGTTGCGACGGTTGTCTTCGCGTTGCTCACGGCCTTCGTTATTCTCAGAGCGGTTGTCACGGTTGTCACGACGCTCGTTGCGGTCATTGCGATCGCTGCGGTCGTTACGATCGCGGCGGTTGTTCTGACGCTTACGGCGGTCCTGCTGACGCTCAGGCTTGGCCGCTTTTGGCTCTTCTTTCGGCTGCTCAGGCTGAACTTCCTCACCGGCAAACATCTTCTTCAGCGCGCCGAAGAAGCGGCTCAGCAGACCAGGCTGCGCCGGCTGGGCTTTCGCTGCCGTTGCTTCAGGTTTCTGCGCCGCAGGTTTGGCCGCCGGTTTTTCCAGGGCTGCTTCAGGCGGTGCTTCAGGCATAATGAAGGTCGCTAACGCAGGCTGCTCAGGCAGCTTGCGCTCGGCTGGCTCTTCATCGGACGGCAGGGCCATCTCTTCTTCATGCAGCTTCGGCAGCAGGTAGCTGAGCGTTGACGTCTCTTCGCCTTTACGGACACGCAGCACGTGATAGTGCGGGGTTTCCATCTGATCGTTTGGCACGATGATGCAGCGAACGCCACCCTGACGCGCTTCAATCGCACTGACCGCTGCACGTTTTTCGTTCAGCAGGTAAGAGGCAATTGGCACAGGGACAATCGCGTGAACCTCTTTGGTATTCTCTTTCAGCGCTTCTTCTTCAATCAGACGCAGAATCGAGAGGGACAGCGATTCGTTATCACGCACGGTACCGGTGCCGGAGCAGCGTGGGCAGACGTGATGGCTGGACTCACCCAGCGACGGGCTCAGACGCTGACGGGACATCTCCAGCAGGCCAAAGCGTGAGATATGGCTAATCTGGATACGCGCACGATCCTGACGCACCGCTTCGCGCAGACGGTTTTCTACTGCACGCTGGTGGCGAACAGGGGTCATGTCGATGAAGTCGATAACAATCAGACCACCCAGGTCGCGCAGGCGGAGCTGGCGGGCGATTTCATCAGCGGCTTCAAGGTTGGTGTTGAAGGCGGTCTCTTCGATATCGCCACCGCGCGTTGCGCGAGCGGAGTTGATGTCGATAGCGGTCAGCGCTTCAGTGGTATCGATAACGATAGAACCGCCGGATGGCAGGCGCACTTCACGCTGGAAGGCGGATTCAATCTGGGATTCGATCTGATAGTGGCTGAACAGCGGTATTTCACCGGTGTACAGTTTAATTTTGCTGGTGAAATCCGGACGACCCAGCGCGGCAATGTGCTGGCGCGCCAGCTCAAGCACTTTCGGGTTATCGATCAGAATTTCACCGATGTCCTGACGCAGGTAGTCACGGAAGGCACGCACGATAACGTTGCTTTCCTGGTGGATCAGGAACGGAGCAGGGCGGCTTTCCGCTGCTTTCTGGATGGCTTCCCAGTGCTTCAGACGGAAGCTCAGGTCCCACTGCAGCGCTTCGGCGGATTTGCCAACGCCTGCGGTACGCACGATAAGCCCCATGCCATCAGGCAGCTCGAGGCTTGCCAGCGCTTCTTTCAGCTCGGTACGGTCATCACCTTCGATACGGCGAGAGATGCCACCCGCACGCGGGTTGTTTGGCATCAGAACCAGATAGCTCCCTGCCAGGCTGATAAAGGTTGTTAGTGCGGCACCTTTGTTGCCACGCTCTTCTTTATCAATCTGAACGATAACTTCCTGACCTTCACGCAGCACATCTTTGATGTTTGGGCGGCCATGGGCGTTGTAGTTTGCAGGGAAATATTCGCGGGCAATTTCTTTCAGAGGGAGGAAACCATGACGCTCAGCACCGTAATCGACAAATGCAGCTTCAAGGCTTGGTTCAATGCGGGTGATTTTACCTTTGTAAATGTTCGCTTTTTTCTGTTCGTGTCCAGGACTTTCGATATCCAGATCGTACAGGCGCTGCCCATCCACAAGGGCGACACGCAACTCTTCTTGCTGAGTTGCGTTGATTAACATTCTTTTCATCGTAACTTACTCG
This sequence comes from Enterobacter sp. PI-10, assembly GCF_027947695.1. Lineage (NCBI taxonomy): Bacteria > Pseudomonadati > Pseudomonadota > Gammaproteobacteria > Enterobacterales > Enterobacteriaceae > Enterobacter > Enterobacter sp. PI-10. Next base: position 862,377 of record NZ_JAJNOG010000001.1, read on the forward strand.
TTATTCTTACATTGACGACAAAGCTGCGGGCAAGGTGACGCTTTCCGGGGTATGAACCGATGGCCTCGTGTCTGTTCACGTCGCCAACCTCACGGTTGTCGCTCGCTTAAGAGGCGCAGAGTGTCGGTTGCCTGTATTTCATACGGAAACACAGCGCAATTATCAGGGGAATTGCCTGGGTAGAACTCTCCAGAGAACAATCCTTATACCGGGAAGTACTGCAACCCGCAGCCCGCTAACTGCCTGAAAGATCAATACGTCTTACGCCATTGCTGCGTGGATGATCGGTCAGACAAAATTGGTCATTCCGTCAACATCCTTACTTAACCAGGATTTAACACGGAAAACAGCCTCATTATTCCACTGCTCGCCGGGTTATAGCAAGATGACTTTTACCAATTATCACCCGGTTACTCACAGTTTCTTCACTTCAGAATGGCGATTGGTTTAATAACCACCAAATCGGTTGCGCGAAACGGGTAGCAGGCCGAATAAAAGTAAATATAAGCATAGAAAAATGAGTGGCGCTAATGGCTGACGATATTTAGAATCGCCAACCATGAAAACAGAGACTCCAGCCGTAAAAATGGTTGCCATCGCCGAAGATGAAGCGGGGCAGCGTATCGATAACTTTTTGCGCACCCAGCTAAAAGGGGTGCCAAAGAGCATGATTTACCGCATTCTGCGTAAGGGCGAGGTGCGGGTTAACAAAAAACGCGTGAAGCCCGAGTACAAACTCGAAGCCGGTGACGAAGTGCGTATTCCACCGGTGCGCGTGGCAGAGCGTGAGGAAGAGACCGTTTCACCGAAGCTACAGAAAGTGGCGGCCCTGAGCGATGTGATCCTTTATGAAGACGACCACATTCTGGTGCTGAATAAACCGTCAGGGACGGCTGTTCATGGCGGTAGCGGTCTGAGCTTCGGCGTGATTGAAGGGCTGCGTGCCCTGCGCCCGGAAGCGCGCTTCCTTGAACTGGTGCATCGTCTTGACCGCGACACCTCTGGCGTACTGCTGGTGGCGAAAAAGCGTTCCGCGCTGCGTTCTCTGCATGAACAGCTTCGTGAAAAAGGGATGCAGAAAGACTATCTGGCGCTGGTGCGCGGCCAGTGGCAGTCCCATGTAAAAGTGGTGCAGGCGCCGCTGCTGAAGAACATTCTGCAAAGCGGTGAGCGTATTGTCCGCGTGAGCCAGGAAGGGAAACCGTCTGAGACGCGCTTTAAGGTTGAAGAGCGCTATGAGTTTGCCACGCTGGTGCGCTGTAGTCCGGTGACCGGCCGCACCCACCAGATCCGCGTGCATACGCAGTTTGCAGGGCATCCCATCGCGTTTGATGACCGCTATGGCGACCGCGAGTTTGATAAGCAGCTGGCGGGAACGGGGCTGTCACGTCTGTTCCTGCATGCGGCAGCGCTGAAGTTTACCCATCCGAATACCGGTGAAGTGATCCGTATTGAAGCGCCGCTGGATGAGCAGCTGAAACGCTGTCTTAAGGTTCTGCGCGGCTGATTTTGCCTTCCTCCCTCTCCCTGTGGGAGAGGGGCGGGTGAGGGCATCAGGCCGCAACGTCCCAGTCACATCGTCAGCGGATTACACTCTTCTCGTCTTAACATCTGACACAGGGCAATTAGCGGTAACCCCACCAGGGTGTTGGGATCCCGACCGTCCAGCTTGTCGAAAAGTGCAATCCCCAATCCTTCACTTTTAAAGCTCCCCGCGCAGTTCAGCGGTCGCTCACGGCGTACATAATCCATAATCTCCTGCTCGCTGAGATGGCGGAAGTGCACGTCGAACGGTTCGCATTCAGTTTGCAGATGACCGGAAGCGGAGTTATAGAGCGCCAGGCCGGTATAAAAGGTCACGATACTGCCTCGTGCACGCAGAAGCTGCTGGCAGGCGTTCTCCTCCGTATGGGGCTTGCCGGTGATTTCGCCGTCCAGTACGCAAACCTGATCGGAGCCTATAATCAAATGTGCGGGGTAACGTGCTGCCAGCGACTGCGCTTTCTCTTTAGCGAGACGCGTCACCAGATGACGCGGTGATTCACCCGGCTGTGGCGTCTCATCAACCTCTGGCGCGGCGCATTCAAACGGGATCCCGAGCTTTTCCAGCAGCATTCGGCGATAGGGAGACGTGGAAGCTAGGACGAGATTTGGCATATTTTTATCACCAGATATAGCGTATCGATGCCAGCCATTTTAAACTACAGGCCGCAATGTGTGCGAATAATTGGCAAAAGGCAGCTCTGGTTGCCTTTTTCTTTGACTCTATGACGTTACAAAGTTAATATGCGCGCCCTATGCAAAAGGTAAAATTACCCCTGACTCTTGATCCGGTTCGTACGGCTCAAAAACGCCTCGATTATGAAGGTATCTATACTTCCGATCAGGCTGAGCGTATTGCCGAATCCGTAGTCAGTGTGGACAGTGATGTAGAATGCTCCATGTCGTTCGCTATCGACAACCAGCGTCTCGCCGTTTTAACCGGTGATGCGAAGGTAACGGTAACGCTCGAGTGTCAGCGTTGCGGGAAACCGTTTGTACAGCATGTTCACACAACGTATTGTTTCAGTCCGGTCCGTTCTGACGAACAGGCTGAAGCACTCCCGGAAGCGTATGAGCCGATTGAGGTTAACGAATTCGGTGAAATCGATCTTCTGGCTCTGGTTGAAGATGAAATCATCCTCACCTTGCCAGTAGTTCCGGTGCATGATTCTGAACACTGTGAAGTGTCCGAGGCGGACATGGTCTTTGGGGAACTGCCTGATGAAGCGCAAAAACCAAACCCATTTGCCGTATTAGCCAGCTTAAAGCGTAAGTAATTGAGGAGTAAGGTCCATGGCCGTACAACAGAATAAACCAACCCGTTCCAAACGTGGCATGCGTCGTTCCCATGACGCGCTGACCGCAGTTACCAGCCTGTCTGTAGACAAGACTTCTGGTGAGAAACACCTGCGTCACCACATCACCGCTGACGGTTTCTACCGCGGCCGCAAGGTTATCACTAAGTAATCACGCGCAAGCGTGATTAGGCTTAGTGAGGATTTCCCCGTGTAAACGGGGAATTTACCGAACCAGGCTGCGACGATACCTTGACACGTCTAACCCTGGCGTTAGATGTCATGGGGGGAGATTTTGGCCCTTCCGTGACAGTGCCTGCAGCATTGCAGGCACTGAATTCTAATTCGCAACTCACACTTCTTTTAGTCGGCAATCCCGACGCAATCACGCCATTACTCGCAAAAGCTGACTTTGAACAACGTTCGCGTCTGCAGATTATTCCTGCGCAGTCAGTTATTGCCAGTGATGCCCGACCCTCGCAGGCTATTCGCAATAGTCGTGGCAGCTCTATGCGGATAGCGCTGGAGTTGGTGAAAGAAGGGCGAGCCCAGGCTTGCGTTAGCGCGGGGAATACCGGCGCGCTGATGGGACTGTCGAAATTACTGCTCAAACCTATTGAAGGTATTGAGCGCCCGGCGCTGGTGACGGTATTACCGCATCAGCAGAAGGGCAAGACGGTGGTGCTCGATTTAGGCGCTAACGTCGACTGTGATAGTACTATGCTGGCACAGTTTGCCGTGATGGGATCGGTGCTGGCAGAAGAAGTTGTCGGGATCAACACTCCCCGTGTTGCGTTACTGAACATTGGTGAAGAAGAGACCAAAGGCCTGGACAGCATTCGCGAAGCGGCTGAATTGCTCAAACAGGTTCCCTCCATCAACTATATTGGTTATCTCGAAGCCAATGAGTTGTTGACGGGGAAAACGGATGTTCTGGTGTGCGATGGCTTCACCGGAAACGTCACGTTGAAGACCATGGAAGGGGTCGTGCGCATGTTTCTTTCTCTGCTGAAATCTCAGGGAGAAGGCAAAAAAAGCGCCTGGTGGCTCATTTTATTGAAGCGTTGGCTACAAAAGAGCCTGACGCGGCGATTCAGTCACCTCAACCCCGACCAGTATAATGGCGCCTGTCTGTTAGGATTGCGCGGCATCGTGATTAAGAGTCATGGCGCCGCCAATCAGCGAGCATTTGCTGTCGCGATTGAACAGGCAGTGCAGGCGGTGCAGCGACAAGTCCCTCAACGGATTGCCGCTCGCCTGGAATCTGTATTAGCTAAAAGTGACTGAGCGTACATGTATACGAAGATTTTAGGTACCGGCAGCTACCTGCCAAAACAAGTGCGTACCAACGCCGATCTGGAAAAAATGGTAGATACGTCTGACGAGTGGATTGTCACGCGCACAGGTATCCGTGAACGTCGTATTGCCGCGCCAGACGAAACCGTGTCGACCATGGGTTACGAAGCCGCACAGCGTGCTATCGAAATGGCGGGCATTGATAAAGAACAGATTGGTTTGATCGTGGTCGCCACGACGTCTGCCACGCATGCATTCCCAAGTGCAGCGTGCCAGGTGCAAAACATGCTCGGCATTAAAGGCTGTCCGGCGTTTGACGTCGCTGCAGCGTGCGCAGGCTTCACCTATGCGCTGAGCGTTGCCGATCAGTACGTGAAATCCGGTGCCGTTAAATATGCGCTGGTGATCGGTGCTGACGTGCTGGCGCGCACCTGCGATCCAACCGATCGCGGAACGATCATTATTTTTGGTGATGGCGCAGGCGCGGTGCTGCTGGGGCAGTCCGAAGAGCCGGGTATCATCTCTACGCATCTGCATGCTGATGGCAGCTACGGCGAGCTGTTGACTCTGCCTAACGCCGATCGCGTTAATCCGGACAACTCGATTTACCTGACCATGGCAGGGAACGAGGTGTTCAAGGTGGCGGTGACTGAGCTGGCACACATCGTTGATGAAACGCTGGAAGCGAATAACCTTGAGCGTTCCTCGCTCGACTGGCTGGTGCCGCATCAGGCGAACCTGCGCATCATCAGCGCGACCGCGAAAAAGCTGGGCATGTCGATGGATAACGTTGTTGTGACCCTGGATCGTCACGGCAACACTTCTGCGGCGTCGGTACCGTGCGCATTTGATGAAGCGGTACGCGATGGACGAATCAAACGGGGCCAGCTGGTCTTGCTTGAAGCCTTCGGTGGCGGGTTCACCTGGGGTTCCGCGCTGGTTCGTTTCTAGGATAAGGAATAAAAAATGACGCAATTTGCTTTTGTGTTCCCGGGCCAGGGCTCTCAAACCGTTGGGATGTTGTCTGAAATGGCAGCAAACTATCCGGTCATTGAAGAGACTTTCCGTGAAGCTTCTGATGCACTGGGTTATGATTTATGGGCGCTGACCCAGCAGGGGCCGGCCGAAGAGCTGAACAAAACCTGGCAGACCCAGCCAGCGCTGCTGACCGCATCTGTTGCGCTGTGGCGCGTCTGGCAGCAGCAGGGCGGTAAAGCGCCAGCGCTGCTCGCAGGCCATAGCCTGGGTGAATACTCTGCGCTGGTGTGCGCCGGCGTGATCGCGTTTGCTGACGCGGTACGTCTGGTGGAACTGCGTGGTAAATTCATGCAGGAAGCGGTGCCGGAAGGCACGGGCGGCATGTCTGCCATTATCGGTCTGGATGATGCTGCAATTGCAAAAGCGTGTGAAGAATCTGCTGAAGGCCAGGTTGTCTCGCCGGTGAACTTCAACTCGCCGGGTCAGGTGGTTATCGCAGGTCATAAAGAAGCGGTTGAACGTGCCGGTGCGGCCTGTAAAGCAGCGGGCGCTAAGCGTGCGCTGCCGCTGCCTGTCAGCGTGCCGTCTCACTGCGCGCTGATGAAGCCTGCTGCCGAGAAGCTGGCGGTTGAGCTGGAAAAAATTACCTTTAACGCACCGACGATTTCTGTCGTGAACAACGTCGATGTGAAATGCGAAACCGCGCCGGAAGCTATCCGTGACGCGCTGGTTCGCCAGCTCTATAGCCCGGTACAGTGGACCAAAACCGTTGAGTTTATGGCCGCACAGGGCGTTGAGCATCTGTATGAAGTCGGCCCAGGTAAAGTCCTCACCGGTCTGACAAAACGTATTGTTGACACCCTGACAGCCTCGGCGATTAACGAGCCGGAAGCGATGTCAGCGGCACTCTCGCAATAAAAGAGGAATACCATGAGTTTTGAAGGAAAAATCGCCCTGGTCACTGGCGCAAGCCGCGGTATCGGGCGTGCAATTGCTGAAACACTGGTTGCGCGCGGCGCGAAGGTGATTGGTACAGCAACCAGCGAGAATGGCGCTCAGGCCATCAGCGAGTATCTGGGTGCAAACGGTAAAGGTCTGGTACTGAATGTGACTGAACCTGCATCTATCGAATCTGTTCTGGAAAATATTCGCGCAGAGTTTGGCGAAGTGGATATTCTGGTAAACAATGCCGGGATCACTCGCGATAACCTGTTAATGCGAATGAAAGACGACGAGTGGAACGATATCATCGAAACCAACCTGTCATCTGTATTCCGTCTGTCAAAAGCGGTAATGCGCGCTATGATGAAAAAGCGTCATGGTCGTATTATCACTGTCGGTTCTGTGGTAGGTACCATGGGAAATGCTGGTCAGGCTAACTACGCTGCGGCGAAAGCAGGTCTGATTGGTTTCAGTAAGTCGCTGGCGCGTGAAGTTGCGTCCCGCGGTATTACGGTAAACGTTGTTGCTCCGGGCTTTATTGAAACGGACATGACGCGTGCGCTGACTGATGAGCAGCGTGCGGGTACGCTGGCGGCAGTTCCGGCGGGTCGTCTTGGCGACCCTAAAGAAATCGCCAGTGCGGTTGCATTTTTAGCCTCTGACGAAGCGGGTTACATCACTGGTGAGACCCTCCACGTCAACGGCGGGATGTATATGGTTTAACCACGATAAAAAAATTTGCGTTATTTGGGTAAAAGGCCTCAAAATAACGTAAAATCGTGGTAAGAACTGCCGGGATTTAGTTGCAAATTTTTCAACATTTTATACACTACGAAAACCATCGCGAAAGCGAGTTTTGATAGGAAATTTAAGAGTATGAGCACTATCGAAGAACGCGTTAAGAAAATTATCGGCGAACAGCTGGGCGTTAAGCAGGAAGAAGTTGTGAACTCCGCTTCCTTCGTTGAAGACCTGGGCGCAGATTCTCTTGACACCGTTGAGCTGGTAATGGCTCTGGAAGAAGAGTTTGATACTGAGATTCCGGACGAAGAAGCTGAGAAGATCACCACCGTTCAGGCTGCCATTGATTACATCAACGGTCACCAGGCGTAAGTGAACATCTCCAGGCGGTCATTCGACCGCCTGAGTTTTATCTTTTTTAGTCCCACGAATCTCTTTTTTTATCCCTCCCTGGAGGACAAACGTGTCTAAGCGTCGTGTAGTTGTGACCGGACTTGGCATGTTGTCTCCTGTCGGCAATACCGTAGAGTCCACCTGGAAAGCTCTCCTTGCCGGTCAGAGCGGCATCAGCCTAATCGACCATTTCGATACTAGCGCCTATGCAACGAAATTTGCTGGCTTAGTAAAGGATTTTAACTGTGAAGAGATCATCTCGCGCAAAGAACAGCGCAAGATGGATGCCTTCATTCAATATGGAATTGTCGCTGGCGTTCAGGCCATGCAGGATTCTGGCCTTGAGATTACGGAAGAGAACGCAACCCGTATCGGCGCCGCTATCGGCTCCGGGATTGGCGGCCTTGGCCTGATCGAGGAAAACCATACATCTCTGATGAATGGCGGCCCGCGTAAGATCAGCCCGTTCTTCGTTCCGTCCACGATTGTTAATATGGTGGCGGGTCACCTGACCATCATGTTCGGCCTGCGTGGGCCAAGCATTTCTATCGCGACCGCCTGTACGTCTGGCGTACATAACATCGGCCAGGCCGCGCGCATTATTGCGTACGGCGATGCAGATGCTATGGTTGCCGGCGGTGCTGAAAAAGCCAGTACCCCGCTGGGTGTTGGCGGTTTCGGCGCAGCCCGTGCGCTGTCTACCCGTAATGATAACCCGCAGGCGGCAAGCCGTCCGTGGGATAAAGACCGTGACGGCTTCGTCCTGGGTGACGGTGCGGGCATGATCGTACTGGAAGAGTACGAACACGCGAAAAAACGCGGTGCGAAAATTTATGCTGAAGTCGTTGGCTTTGGTATGAGCAGCGATGCGTACCACATGACGTCTCCTCCGGAGAACGGTGCAGGTGCTGCGCTGGCGATGGAAAACGCAATCCGTGATGCGGGTATTACCCCGGCTCAGATTGGCTATGTTAACGCGCACGGCACGTCTACTCCTGCAGGCGATAAAGCTGAAGCTCAGGCGGTTAAATCTATCTTCGGCGAGTCTGCCAGCCGCGTACTGGTGAGCTCCACGAAGTCCATGACCGGTCACCTGCTGGGCGCGGCGGGTGCAGTAGAGTCAATCTACTCCATCCTTGCGCTGCGCGATCAGGCTGTTCCGCCAACCATCAACCTGGATAACCCGGATGAAGGTTGCGATCTGGACTTCGTTCCTCACGAAGCGCGTCAGGTTAGCGGTATGGAGTACACCCTGTGTAACTCCTTCGGCTTCGGCGGCACCAACGGTTCTCTGATCTTCAAAAAGATCTGATCCTGACCTCCCGATAGCTTTTAAAAAGGTCCGCTTGCCGGGCCTTTTTTATTAAGGCTAATCTTCTTGTCGGCTGCATGACATCCTGCCAGACTAAACGCCCACGCATAAGGAGCCACCATGTTTTTAATCAATGGCCTTGAGCAGGACACGCTGCCTGCCAGCGACAGGGCAATACAGTTCGGTGATGGTTGCTTTACGACGGCGCGCATTCTGGATGGCGATGTCTGCCTGCTGGAGGCGCACATTCGACGCCTGCAGCATGGCTGTGAAAAGCTAATGATCCCTTTTACGCACTGGGATACGTTGCGCCAGGAAATGTGCCAGCTGGCTACGGAGAAGGACAGCGGCGTACTCAAAGTCATTATCAGCCGCGGTAGTGGTGGCCGGGGTTATAGCGCTGCATCGTGTCTCAACCCAACGCGAATCCTCTCCGTATCAGCTTATCCCGCGCATTACTTTCGCTGGCGAGAAGACGGCGTCACGCTGACGCTGAGCCCGGTGCGACTGGGACGAAACCCGATGCTGGCCGGGCTTAAGCATCTCAATCGCCTGGAGCAGGTGCTCATTCGTACTCATCTTGAACAGACGGACGCCGATGAGGCGCTGGTTCTTGACAGCGAAGGGTTCATTACGGAATGCTGTGCGGCTAATTTATTCTGGCGGCAGGGGGGAGAAGTGTTCACTCCGTCGCTGGAACACGCTGGCGTAAATGGGTTAATGCGTCAGTTTTGTCTGGAACAGCTGGTACGCTCTGACTTTCGCGTTGTCGAAGTTAGTGCAGGAGAATCCGCACTAAAGGCCGCAGATGAAGTCATCATCTGCAATGCGCTGATGCCTGTTGTACCCGTCCGTGCGTATGGCCAACAACGCTGGTCCTCGCGCGAGCTGTTTCAGTTTTTAGCCCCGATATGTGAGCAAATCAGATAGTCATGAAAAAAATGTTGCGCTTTGTCCTTATCCTCATCGTCGCGCTGGGCATCGCTGGCGGAGCAGGCGTATGGAAAGTACGCCAGCTGGCGGACAGCAAGATCCTGGTTAAAGACGAAACGATCTTTACCCTGAAAGCGGGAACCGGCCGTCAGGCGCTTGGGGAACAGCTCTATGGCGACAAGATTATTAATCGTCCGCGGGTATTCCAGTGGCTATTGCGCGTGGAGCCTGAGCTGTCACATTTCAAAGCCGGCACCTATCGCTTTACGCCAGGAATGACCGTCAGAGAGATGCTGCAGCTGCTCGAAAGCGGCAAAGAAGCCCAGTTCCCTCTGCGATTTGTGGAAGGGATGCGCCTGAGCGATTACCTTAAACAGCTGCGCGATGCGCCGTATATCAAACATACGTTAAAAGACGATAGCTATCAGACGGTAGCAGAAGCGCTGAAGCTTGAGCATCCGGAATGGGTGGAAGGCTGGTTCTGGCCAGACACCTGGATGTACACGGCAGGCACGACCGATGTGGCCATCCTTAAGCGGGCGCACAAAAAAATGGTCGCCGCAGTGGATGCCGCCTGGCAGGGGCGAATGGAAGGATTGCCTTACAGCGATCAGAACCAGTTCGTAACCATGGCCTCGATCATTGAGAAAGAGACCGCCGTTGCCGCCGAGCGCGATCGGGTGGCGTCGGTGTTTATCAACCGCCTGCGTATCGGCATGCGTCTGCAAACCGATCCTACCGTTATCTACGGCATGGGCGAGAGCTACGCCGGCAAGATCTCACGAAAAGATCTGGAGACGCCAACGGCGTATAATACCTACGTGATTAGCGGTTTACCGCCAGGCCCGATTGCCACGCCGAGCGAGGCGTCGCTAAAAGCAGCCGCGCATCCGGCTAAAACACCGTATCTCTATTTTGTGGCGGATGGAAAAGGGGGGCACACCTTTAACACCAACCTTGCCAGCCACAACCGCTCTGTTCAGGACTATCTGAAGGCACTTAAGGAAAAAAATGCGCAGTAAATACATTGTCATTGAGGGACTTGAAGGGGCGGGTAAAACCACTGCCCGCAACGTGGTAGTGGATACGCTCAAATCACTTGGCGTGGCGGACATGGTGTTTACCCGTGAGCCGGGCGGCACGCAGCTGGCTGAAAAGCTGCGCAGCCTGGTGCTGGATATTAAATCCGTCGGCGACGAAGTTATCACTGACAAAGCCGAAGTGCTGATGTTCTACGCGGCGCGCGTGCAGCTGGTTGAGACGGTGATCAAACCCGCCCTGGCCGAGGGTAAGTGGGTGATCGGTGACCGTCACGATCTGTCGACTCAGGCGTATCAGGGCGGCGGACGCGGCATCGACCAGACCATGCTGGCAACGCTGCGTAATGCCGTACTGGGAGATTTTCGCCCCGACCTGACGCTCTATCTGGATGTAACGCCTGAAGTGGGTCTCAAGCGTGCCCGTGCGCGCGGCGAGCTGGACCGCATAGAACAAGAGTCGTTTGATTTCTTTAACCGCACCCGTGCGCGCTATCTTGAACTGGCCGCGCAGGACAGCTCAATTTGTACTATCGATGCGACGCAGTCCCTGGACGACGTCACGCGTGACATTCAGCAAACCGTTACGCAGTGGGTGCAGGAGCAGCAGGCATGAAATGGTATCCATGGTTGCGCCCGCACTTTGAACAGCTGATCGGCAGCTATCAGGCGGGGCGGGGGCATCATGCGTTAATGATTCAGGCATTGCCGGGAATGGGCGATGACGCGTTGATTTATGCCATCACCCGTTTTCTGATGTGCCAGCAGCCGGAAGGGCATAAGAGCTGTGGCAAATGCCGTGGCTGCCAGCTGATGCAGGCGGGTACACATCCTGACTACTACACCCTTGAGCCTGAGAAGGGTAAAAGCGCGCTGGGTATCGATGCCGTGCGGGAAGTCAGTGAAAAATTGTATGAACACGCGCGGCTGGGCGGCGCTAAAGTGGTCTGGCTTAAAGACGCCACGCAGCTGACCGAGGCGGCCGCTAATGCCCTGCTGAAAACCCTGGAAGAGCCGCCGTTAAAAACGTGGTTTTTCCTCTCGTGCCGCGACCCGGGAAGATTACTGGCGACGCTGCGTAGCCGCTGTCGTCTTCATCACCTTGCGGTTCCTCAGGAATCGTGGGCGCTGAGCTGGCTGGAACGAGAGGTGACAACGTCACCTGAGAGCGCGCTGTCCGCCTTGCGCCTGAGCAGCGGCGCGCCTGCGGCGGCGCTGGCATTACTGCAGCCTGACGTCTGGTCAGAGCGAGAAACGCTCTGCCGTGCCATCGAAACGGCACTGAATAACCACGACTGGCTAAGTTTACTGCCTGCGCTTAACAGCGAGCGGGCCGTTGATCGGCTGCACTGGCTGGCCTCCTTGCTGCTGGATGCGCTCAAAATCCAGCGAGGGGCAACGCTTTTGACCAACCCGGACGCGTGGCCGCTGGTGAATACGCTGGCGAACCGCCTCTCAGGGACGGTTCTTCACGCTATGCTTCATGAAATTTGCCAAAGCCGTGAACAGCTTTTAACCGTGACGGGGCTTAATCGCGAGCTTTTACTGACCGACCAGTTACTGCGTATCGAACATTACCTGCAACCCGGCGTCACACCGCCTGTTTCCCATCTCTGAGAGAGACATTATGTTTTTAGTCGACTCACACTGCCATCTTGATGGCCTGGATTATCAATCCCTGCATAAAAACGTGGATGACGTGCTGGCAAAAGCCGCTGCCCGCGATGTGAAATTTTGCCTTGCGGTGGCGACGACGCTGCCGGGCTATCGCTCTATGCGTGAGCTGGTGGGCGTTCGCGATAACGTGGTGTTCTCCTGCGGCGTGCACCCGTTGAATCAGGACGAGGCCTACGACGTTGAGGATCTTCGCCGCCTGGCAGCAGAAGAGGGCGTGGTGGCAATGGGCGAGACCGGGCTGGACTATTTCTACACGCCGGAAACCAAATCTCGCCAGCAGGAGTCCTTCCGCAACCATATTCGCATTGGCCGTGAACTGAATAAGCCGGTTATCGTCCACACCCGCGATGCACGTGCGGATACGCTGGCGATCCTCCGGGAAGAAAACGTGACGGATTGCGGTGGCGTACTACACTGTTTCACAGAAGACAGAGAAACGGCGGGTAAGCTGCTTGATTTAGGCTTTTATATCTCGTTTTCGGGGATCGTGACGTTCCGTAACGCTGAGCAGCTGCGTGATGCTGCACGTTATGTTCCGCTCGATCGCATTCTGGTGGAGACAGATTCTCCGTACCTGGCACCGGTACCGCATCGCGGTAAAGAGAACCAGCCCGCAATGACCAGAGATGTGGCTGAGTACATGGCCGTTCTGAAGGGCGTCAGTATCGATGAGCTGGCCCGCGTGACGACGGAAAACTTCTCCGCGCTGTTCCATATTGACCCCGCCCGCCTGCAATCTGTCTGATACACCTGTTTTTTTTAGGCTCGTAATTAATAAGTAAAGCGAGTAAAGTTCACCGCCTCATTTGGGGCGGTGAGGGTGTTTTTAGACACATCCGGACATGCTTTTTGTAAATAACTGAAAGTTTTTCGACCGCCTTAAGCTGAAACGTGATAGCCGTCAAACAAACTCAGAGGGAATTATTTTACTCTGTGTAATAAATAAAGGGCGCTTAGATGTCCTGTCCACGGCACGGTACTCCCCCCGGGCCAATGCGTGAAAGCGTAAAAAAAGCACAAATACTCAGGAGCACTCTCAATTATGTTTAAGAATGCATTTGCTAACCTGCAAAAGGTCGGTAAATCGCTGATGCTGCCAGTATCCGTACTGCCTATCGCAGGTATCCTGCTGGGTGTCGGTTCTGCTAACTTCAGCTGGCTGCCAGCCGTAGTGTCCCACGTGATGGCCGAAGCAGGCGGTTCTGTCTTTGCTAACATGCCACTGATCTTCGCGATCGGTGTAGCTCTGGGCTTCACCAATAACGACGGCGTTTCTGCGCTGGCTGCAGTGGTTGCCTACGGCATCATGGTGAAAACCATGGCTGTGGTTGCGCCGCTGGTTCTGCATTTACCGGCAGAAGAGATCGCTGCGAAACACCTGGCAGACACCGGTGTTCTGGGCGGTATCATCTCCGGTGCGATTGCAGCGTATATGTTTAACCGCTTCTATCGCATCAAGCTGCCTGAGTATCTGGGCTTCTTTGCGGGCAAGCGTTTCGTTCCGATCATTTCTGGTCTGGCAGCGATTTTCACTGGCGTGATCCTGTCCTTCATCTGGCCACCAATCGGCTCTGCTATCCAGACCTTCTCTCAGTGGGCTGCTTACCAGAACCCGGTTGTGGCGTTTGGTATCTACGGCTTCATCGAGCGTTGCCTGGTGCCATTCGGTCTGCACCACATCTGGAACGTTCCTTTCCAGATGCAGATTGGTGAATTCACCAACGCGGCAGGCCAGGTATTCCACGGCGATATCCCACGTTACATGGCGGGCGACCCAACTGCAGGTAAACTGTCTGGTGGCTTCCTGTTCAAAATGTACGGTCTGCCAGCAGCGGCGATTGCTATCTGGCACTCTGCTAAGCCAGAGAACCGTGCAAAAGTGGGCGGTATTATGATCTCCGCAGCGCTGACCTCGTTCCTGACCGGTATCACCGAGCCGATCGAGTTCTCCTTCATGTTCGTTGCGCCGATCCTGTACGTTATCCACGCGATTCTGGCGGGCCTGGCGTTCCCAATCTGTATCCTGCTGGGTATGCGTGACGGTACGTCCTTCTCTCACGGCCTGATCGACTTCATCGTTCTGTCCGGTAACAGCAGCAAACTGTGGCTGTTCCCAATCGTGGGTGCGTGCTATGCCGTTGTTTACTACACCATCTTCCGCGTGCTGATTAAAGCACTGGACCTGAAAACTCCGGGTCGTGAAGATGCGACAGAAGACAGCAAAGCTGGCGCGACCAGCGAAATGGCTCCGGCACTGGTCGCAGCGTTCGGCGGTAAAGAGAACATCACTAACCTGGACGCGTGCATCACTCGTCTGCGTGTGAGCGTTGCCGACGTAGCGAAAGTAGACCAGCCGGGTCTGAAAAAACTGGGCGCAGCGGGCGTAGTTGTTGCAGGTTCTGGTGTACAGGCAATCTTCGGTACCAAATCCGATAACCTGAAAACCGAAATGGATGAGTACATCCGCAGCAACTAAGTTGTGACCTGGGGAGACTAAGGCAGCCGAATGGCTGCCTTTTTTATTTGTGTCTTAAAAAACGCCACTGAGGCACAAGAGCGGTCACTCTTCGGTCAGCTGATGAACATTCAGGAAAGAAATCGAGGGAGGAGGTTGAAAGGACAGGAGAAACTCGCTCATACTCTTGCATTGTGTCACACACCGATCCCGGGAGTGTGTTTACAGCGGACGCATTGCGCCAGATTAAACAAAAAAGGAAAAGGTCATGGCTGAAGAAACGATTTTCAGTAAAATTATCCGCCGCGAAATTCCGTCGGATATCGTCTATCAGGATGAACTGGTGACGGCTTTCCGGGACATTTCCCCTCAGGCCCCGACGCACATCCTTATTATTCCCAATATTCTGATTCCGACTGTAAACGACGTAAAAACCGAGCATGAAGTGGCGTTAGGTCGTATGCTGACGGTGGCCGCGAAAATCGCTGAACAGGAAGGCATTGCACAAGACGGTTATCGTCTGATCATGAACTGCAACCGTCACGGTGGCCAGGAAGTTTATCATATTCACATGCATCTGCTGGGTGGTCGTCCTCTGGGACCGATGCTGGCACATAAAGGTCTTTGACATGCTTAAAGGGCGTATTGCAGCGCTGATAATGACGATGATGATTGTGGGGTGCAGCTCGCGCCCGGCGATCCCCGTGAATGATGAACAGACGCTGGTCATGGAATCCTCCGTGCTTGCCGCGGGCATCACGGCGCAACAGCCCGCGTTGACTATCAGTGAAATCAACTCATCTGCCTCCTCTACGCTCTTTAATGAAAGACATGAGCCCGTGACGGTCCACTACCGTTTTTTCTGGTATGACGTAAGAGGTCTTGAAATGCATCCGCTGGAGGCGCCTCGCAGCGTCACCATTCCGGCCAGGTCGTCGGTAACGCTCTATGGCAGCGCCAACTATCTGGGTGCACATAAGGTGAGACTTTATCTTTATCTCTGAGGGGTGAACCTTGATTAAAAATTTGAGCCGCTATGCGCTCGTGACAGCTTTCGCTCTGTTCCTGGCAGGGTGTGTGACCCGAACTGAACAGCCGGCGCCTGTGGAAGAGGCGAAACCGGGCACTGAACAGCCGACGCCGCCAACGCAGCAGCAGCCAACCGTGCCGTCTGTGCCGTCTATTCCGTCACAGCCAGGCCCGATTGAACATCCGGACCAGACGTCGCAACCCACGCCGCGCGTGCGTCATTACGACTGGAACGGCGCAATGCAGCCCATGGTCGGCAAAATGCTGCAGGCACAGGGCGTGACGGCAGGTAGCGTGTTGCTGGTCGATAGCGTGAACAACCGTACCAACGGTTCGCTGAATGCGGGTGAAGCGACGGAAACTCTGCGCAATGCCCTGGCAAACAACGGTAAGTTTACGCTGGTTTCAGCTCAACAGCTCGCGGTAGCCAAACAGCAGCTGGGCCTTTCGCCGCAGGATAGCCTCGGTACCCGCAGCAAGGCGATCGGTATTGCCCGTAACGTTGGCGCACAGTATGTGCTTTACTCTAACGCCACCGGTAACGTGAATACACCAGCCCTGCAGATGCAGCTGATGCTGGTTCAGACAGGCGAAATTATCTGGTCAGGTAAAGGTGCGGTTACGCAACAATGACAGCACGCGTGAAGAGATTCTGACGCGCTATTTTCCTCAGTACCGCCTTATCGCGCCGCAGGCCCATTCCGGGCTTGGCGGCGCGAGTTGCATTATAGCGCAGGGCGAACAACGTCTGGTCTTGCGGCAAAACCATGACCCCGATGCGCCTGCCTCCCATTTCCGTCGTCAGTTTCGCGCCCTGAGGCGTCTACCGTCAGATCTCGTGCCTGCCCCTCGTTTTTTCAGACAGGGCTGGATGGCCGTCGACTATCTGGAAGGTGATGTTAAAAGCGCGCTGCCGGACACGCCTGTGCTCGCGGCGATGCTGTATCATCTGCACCAGCAGCCACGTCTGGGATGGCGAACTACGTTATTCCCGCTGCTTGAACACTACTGGCAGCAGGCCCTGCCTGACAGGCGCACTCCAGTGTGGCTGGCACATCTCAGGCGGCTGCGTAAAACGGGCGAGCCGCAGCCGATTCGGCTCTCGCCGCTGCACATGGATGTTCATGCCGGAAATATTGTGCATACGTCAGCGGGCATCAGGCTCATCGACTGGGAATATGCCGGAGATGGCGATGTGGCGCTGGAGCTGGCGGCCGTCTGGACGGAGAGTGAAGCCGCGCGGCAGATGCTCATCATGGACTACGCCCAGGTGGCACACATTAACGCCGACGCGCTGAAGCGTCAGGTCAAACGCTGGCGGTCCTGGGTCGTCATGTTAATGGCTGGCTGGTTTGAAATGCGCTATCGGCAGTCCCGAGACAAACAATTTATTGCGCTGGCAGACGATGCCTGGCGTCAGTTACAAACTAAAGGATAAGAGAGGTGGATGTGGGTCCAGTCATGTTGGATGTAGAAGGGTTTGAGCTGGATGCGGAGGAGCGTGAAATTCTGGCGCATCCGCTGGTGGGGGGGCTTATCCTGTTTACCCGCAACTATCACGATCCGGCGCAGCTGCGTGAGCTGGTGCGTCAGATCCGCGCCGCGTCGCGCAACCATCTGGTGGTCGCCGTCGATCAGGAAGGCGGACGCGTGCAGCGTTTTCGCGAAGGATTTACCCGCCTGCCGGCAGCCCAGTCTTTTGCCGCGCTGCTCGGCACGGAAGAGGGCGGGAAACTGGCGCAGGAGGCCGGCTGGCTGATGGCCAGCGAAATGATTGCCATGGATATCGACATCAGTTTTGCCCCGGTTCTGGACGTGGGGCATATCAGCGCCGCCATTGGCGAGCGCTCGTACCATGAAGATCCGCGCATTGCGCTGGCCATGGCGACCCGGTTCATCGACGGCATGCACGATGCCGGGATGAAAACCACCGGGAAACACTTCCCGGGCCACGGGGCGGTCACGGCGGACTCGCATAAAGAGACCCCTCGCGATCCGCGCCCGGAAGCGGAAATTCGCGCCAAAGATATGTCGGTGTTCAGGTCGCTTATCACCGACAACAAGCTTGATGCCATCATGCCTGCGCACGTGATTTATAGCGACGTTGACCCGCGCCCTGCCAGCGGCTCTCCGCACTGGCTGAAAACCGTTTTGCGTCAGGAGCTGGGCTTCAATGGCGTGATCTTCTCTGACGATTTATCGATGGAAGGGGCGGCGATTATGGGCAGCTACGCTGAACGTGGTCAGGCGTCGCTGGATGCAGGTTGCGATATGATCCTGGTCTGCAATAATCGTAAAGGTGCCGTTAGCGTGCTGGATAACCTGTCGCCGATCAAAGCTGAGCGTGTTACACAATTGTATCATAAAGGTTCATTTAGCCGTCAGGAGCTGATGGATTCGGCGCGCTGGAAGACGGTCAACGCCCGGCTTGAAGACCTGAATGAGCGCTGGCAGGCACATAAAGCCAGCCTGTAAACCCTCCCGGAAGGCGTAGCGTGGTGAGAAGACGATGATCATCTATTTACACGGTTTTGACTCAAACAGCCCTGGTAATCATGAGAAGGTGCTGCAGCTGCAGTTTATCGATCCGGATGTACGGTTGATCAGCTACAGCACGCGCCATCCGAAGCACGATATGCAGCATCTGCTCAAAGAGGTGGACAAGATGTTGCAGCTCAACGTCGACGATCGCCCGTTGATCTGCGGCGTGGGGCTGGGCGGCTACTGGGCGGAGCGCATTGGCTTCCTGTGCGACATCCGTCAGGTGGTATTCAATCCTAACCTGTTCCCGAACGAGAACATGGAAGGCAAAATTGACCGCCCGGAAGAGTATGTCGATATTGCAACCAAGTGCGTGAGTAATTTTCGTGAGAAAAACCGTGACCGCTGTCTGGTGATCCTGTCGCGTAACGATGAGGCACTCAACAGCCACCGGGCGGCAGAGCTGCTGCATCATTATTACGAAATTGTCTGGGACGAAGAACAGACCCACAAGTTCAAAAACATCTCCCCGCACCTGCAGCGTATCAAAGCATTTAAAACGCTGGGTTAATTCCTTGCCTGCAGGCGTCGAAGCCCGGCCGTGAAAGCGTGCCGGGCTTTCTTTTTGACCAGAATTGTCTACTTTTAAGCCATCAAAACTTGATGCATATCAATTTTGGTATGACCAATGCGCCTGACGTGGTATTCTCAATGCACCTGAATGGTTTCAGTGCTGTAACCTGTTGTTAATTAAGGGTTATTTTTATAACTTTTAATTAACAATTGGTTAATAATTTGAGGGGGTCACGTTGACTACGCCATTGAAAAAGATAGTGATTGTAGGCGGTGGTGCTGGCGGGCTGGAGCTGGCGACACAGTTGGGTAAGAAGCTGGGTCGCGGTAAAAAAGCCAAAATCACGCTCGTGGATCGTAACCACAGCCACCTGTGGAAACCGCTGCTGCACGAAGTGGCGACCGGCTCTCTGGATGAGGGCGTGGACGCGCTCAGCTATCTGGCGCACGCGCGCAACCACCATTTCCAGTTCCAGCTAGGCTCGGTGGTTGACATCAACCGTGAAAGCAAAACCATCACTCTGGCAGAACTGCGTGATGAAAAAGGGGAGCTGCTGGTTCCTGAGCGCAAACTGCCGTATGACACGCTGGTCATGGCGCTCGGCAGTACCTCCAACGACTTCAACACGCCGGGCGTGAAAGAGCACTGTATCTTCCTCGATAACCCGCACCAGGCGCGTCGTTTCCATCAGGAAATGCTGAACCTGTTCCTGAAGTACACCAGCAATATGGGTGCGAACGGTAAGGTGAATATCGCCATTGTCGGCGGCGGTGCGACGGGCGTTGAGCTGTCTGCGGAGCTGCACAATGCGGTGAAGCAGCTGCACAGCTACGGTTACAAAGGATTAACGAATGAAGCGCTGAACGTCACGCTGGTCGAAGCCGGTGAACGCATTCTTCCTGCTCTGCCTCCGCGTATTTCCGGTGCGGCGCACAATGAACTCACCAAGCTGGGCGTGCGGGTGCTGACGCAGACCATGGTGACCAGCGCCGACGAAGGCGGCCTGCACACCAAAGACGGCGAGTATATCAAAGCGGATCTGATGGTCTGGGCGGCCGGCATCAAAGCGCCTGACTTTATGAAAGATATCGGCGGCCTGGAAACCAACCGCATCAATCAGCTGGTGACGGAGCCGACGCTGCAAACGACGCGTGACCCTGAAATCTTTGCTATCGGTGACTGCGCCTCCTGCGCGCGTCCTGAAGGTGGATTTGTGCCGCCGCGCGCGCAGGCCGCTCACCAGATGGCAAGCCTGGTCCTGCACAACATTCTGGCGCAGTACAAAGGCAAGCCAATGAAGGCCTATGTCTACAAAGACCATGGTTCTCTGGTGTCTCTGTCAAACTTCTCTACCGTCGGCAGCCTGATGGGTAACCTGATGCGCGGCTCGATGATGGTAGAAGGGCGCATTGCCCGCTTCGTGTATATCTCCCTGTATCGTATGCACCAGATTGCGCTGCACGGCTATTTCAAAACCGGGCTGATGATGCTGGTCGGCAGAATCAATCGCGTGATCCGTCCGCGTCTGAAGCTGCACTAATCTTTCACTCCCTCCGGGCTCTCCGGAGGGAGTTTTTAGCATTTCATGCTGTAGATCACAGATTGAGTGCTTAAGAGTTCTCCTAAATACAATATATCTCCTCTGAAGCCCCTTTTTTGATCCTTTATCTGATTGGCGAAGCCGTGCCTCCATTCCAAAATTGTTACCAATAGCAACAAAGGAGGAAGTCCCGTGAATAAATCAATGTTGGCGGGTATAGGGATTGGCGTCGCGGCTGCGTTAGGTGTGGCTGCCGTTGCCAGTCTCAACGTATTAGATCGCGGCCCGCAGTATGCGCAGGTGGTTTCTGCTACACCGATTAAAGAAACGGTAAAAACGCCTCGTCAGGAGTGCCGTAACGTCTCCGTCACGCATCGTCGTCCGGTGCAGGATGAAAACCGTATCGCCGGTTCTGTTCTGGGCGCGGTAGCGGGTGGCGTGATTGGTCACCAGTTCGGCGGCGGCCGGGGTAAAGATGTGGCGACCGTGGTCGGCGCGCTGGGTGGCGGCTATGCCGGTAACCAGGTGCAGGGCGCGATGCAGGATAACGATACCTACACCACGACTCAGCAGCGCTGCAAAACCGTCTATGACAAGTCGGAAAAAATGCTGGGCTATGACGTGACGTACAAAATTGGCGATCAGCAGGGCAAAATCCGCATGGATAAAGACCCGGGCACGCAAATTCCACTGGATGGAAATGGCCAGCTGGTTCTGAATAACAAAGTGTAAAAAAGATGTTCTCTGAATTTAGCTCCTCATGCGCTCAGGCTGAGGAGCTTTTTTTTGCTTCAGATTTTCAGTAGCTCAGGCCACAGCCGCAGCGTGGTTTCGCTTATATTCTGCAGTTTTTCCAGCGTAGCCCCTTCACGGGCGCTGATCGACATCCCCTGCAAAATACAGCTCAGGTATTGCGCCAGCAGCTGTGGGTTGCACTGGGCAGGGATTTCACCGCGCTGCTGGCGCTGAGCCAGAAATGCGCTAAGCGTCTCCTCCTGCATGGCATGCCGCGATTTCACCGTATTGGCAATCTCTTTAGAGGACGCCGCCAGGGTGGCAGAGGTATTAATCATAAAGCAGCCCGCAGGCGTCTCTTTACTGGTGAAGCAGGTCGCGACGGCGGTGAAATAATCCCGAAGCGCCTGTTCGACGCTTTTCTCTTCACAAAACAGCTGGGCTTCGTGTTTCGCCGCAAAGCGCGAAATGTATCTGTCCAGCACCGCCCTGAACAGCCCCTCTTTATTGGTAAATTCGGCATACAGCGTCGGCGCTTTTGCTCCGGTAGCTTCTACCAGATCGGAAAGCGAGGTTGCTTCATACCCATGTTGCCAGAAGAGAGTCATGGCCTTATCAAGCGCTGCATCCCTGTCAAACACTTTTGGTCGGCCACGGCTTTTCTTCGCACAACTCGTGACGTCGGTTGTCATGTGCCGTTGGTCCTCTGTTGGTTTGTTGAATGACCATTATAAAAATAAACGCAAGTCACCACCAGCGCTGAATGCTTAAAAATAAATTAATCATATGAGTATGAAAAATAACGACTTTAAAATTAAGTTAACGACCATTATAAAATTGTGTTGACGCGTGATGTGGATCACATTTATGATTTACCTATCGATCGTTAACTAAATGATTAACGACCTCAAATTCATCTGCTAAAGGTAAACATCATGAAAAACGTAAAAACCCTCATCGCTGCCGCTGCTCTGAGTTCACTCTCTTTCGCAAGCTTTGCTGCTGTACAGGTACAGTCCACCCCGGTCGATCAGCATAAAGTCGGGACCATTTCTGCGTCTGCCGGTACTAACCTGGGTTCCCTGGAAGATCAGCTGGCACAAAAAGCGCAAGAGATGGGTGCAAAATCTTACCGCATCACCTCTGTGACCGGTCCTAACACCCTGCACGGCACGGCTGTCATCTACAAATAAGCCGGGCATAAACCCTCATTTATGCCACTGCTAAAAAAACGCCCTGCACATGTGCAGTAATGCCGATCGTTTAAGAACACTTGAACGATCCTGCCAGTAAGAGACAATCCGGGTTCAGCCCTACTGAACCCGGATTTTTTTACGTCTGACACGATATGGACTTCGTTGTGGATGCTTTCCCATTCGAACTGAATACCTTTTCCCGCTCTCTGTATGCGTCCAGCGAGAGCCGTCTGGTCATAATCTGATGCATCCGACATAGTAGTGTCCACTAAATCAGTGGTGGGTATCAACGTGTCAGCTATGCGGAAAAATGTGACTCGCGGCAGGCGAAAAGGCTGCCCTGATTATGCTCCTGAGTTTAAGCAGCAGCTCTTTGCCGCCTCCTGCGAACCTGGGATACCGGGACGGATTTTATCCTCATATACTGTTGGCAGATAAAATCCTGCTTACGGAAACTGCTGTATATTCTTTTCAGGCGGCGAACCGGTTTAATATTTATTGCTGTTCGCGAGGGAAGAGCGATTTATATCAGGAAAAAGGGCCGAATAACCCTTCAATGGCGGTTCCTGAATATCTGATGATGCGTTCACAGGAAAAGCGCGTTGTCCCTATTGTTATTACCGACTGAATTGTTATATACGGGCTGGGTACTATTTTGGTCTTATTTATTTATGGTGTGAATATTTTTGTTTTATTTATTTTTAAACTGAATGATATGTATTTTGTAACATTCTGTGATGTGTTACGGAATGACATTTTATTCAATGGCCTGTGAGCGTATTGTTTTTTAATAAACAGTCATTCTTTATCAGGGATATTTGATGATGACAGGACCGTCAGGCATTGTTCAGCAAAAGAACACGTTAAACCGTTATTTACTGTATTTTCCACGAGGCACATCTTTTTTACCGGATGTTCACTTTTTTACCGGGGAAGAAGAACTCAGTAAGCCCTATCGCTACACCATCCGCTTTACCAGCCCGGCATCAAACATTGCCGTCAACGATGTCCTCAATCAGAGGGCGGAATTTATTCTGCGTGCCCCGAATCCGAAAGCTGGCTGGCACAATCAGGAGCCCTGGCTGCCGGTGCGCCAGATTAACGGGGTGATCACGTCGTTTGCCCGTCTGAAGTCATCTGCCGATGAAGCCCTTTACGAGTGTGTGCTGGAGCATGATCTGGCGCTGCTGGACCGGAATTACCGTTCGGCCGTATACATGAATGTGACAGTGCCGGAGCTCGTCACGAAGCTGATGAAGGAGAGCGGGCATTTTCAAGGTTACAACATCGATTTTGACCAGTTGAGCCACAGCTACCCCAGCCGTGAAATGATTATTCAGTGGAAGGAAACCGATCTCCAGTTTATCCGCCGTCTGCTGGCCGAGGTAGGGATCTGGTTCCGCTTTGAAAACCATGACAAGGTACAGGGCGAAACGGTGGTTGTCTTTGGTGACGGTGGCCGCCGCTATGCCTTCAGCGATAAGAAGCTGCCGTACGTTCGCCATTCCGGCATGACCAGCTATGAAGAATACATTACCGAGCTCGAAGAACAATACGAACTCATTCCCGAAAGCGTACTGGTGCGTACGTATAACTACCGCAATCCATTTTCGCCACAGGCGGATAAAACCATTTTCGATAATGATATTCCCGACGGGATAACCAGCGGCAAACAGTATCACTATGCCGATCATTATCTGGAGGACGGCGATTTTTACGGTGAAGAGGCGGAAACAGCCACGTTTTACGCGCGCCTGCGCTATGAGCGTCTGCTGAACAAACAGAGTGTGCTGGGAGGGACAACCAGTGACCCGGCACTGTTGCCGGGAGTGATGTTCCACCCGACAGGGGATATTCCTGACGGGTTTAAACACGGTTTTCTTGTCACCACAATGACGCTATCCGGCAGTCGCGCACAGCACTACCGCGCCATCCTGAAGGGGATCCCTTATCTGAACGGCTACAGCTATCGTCCGGAATATCTGCCGCGACCGGTGATTGCCGGTACGGTACCCGGTCGCGTGGCGGCCATCAATCGGGATCACACTTATGCCGGAGTCGATGCGCATGGCCGCTACCGCGTGAAGTTTGATTTTGACCTCGACGAGAAACGTGACGGCTTTGAAAGTGCTCTAATGCGCTTAGGCAGACCGTACGGTGGGGATGTGTTTGGTTTTCATTTCCCGCTGCTGGACGGCACAGAAGTGGCTGTAGCCTTTGAAGGCGGCGATCCGGACCGACCTTTTATTGCGCATGTCATGCATGACGGCAAGCACCCTGATCTGGTTACAAACCGCAACGACACCCGCAACGTGATCCGCACTGCTGCTTCGAACAAAATCCGCCTGGAGGACCGCCGCGGTCAGGAACACATCAAGATTTCCACGGAGTACGGCAAGAGTCAGGTCAGCGCTGGCCACCTCGTTGATGCAGAGGGAAAGCAGCGCGGTGAAGGTGTGGAAGCGCGTACTGACAATCACATGGCGCTCCGTGCCGAGAAAGGGGTGATGATCACCACAGAGGCGCAACCGCGTGCTGCGGGTAAGCAACTGGATATGACGGCCGCCATTGCGCAGCTGGAGAAAGCGTTGTCGCTGGCAATGACGCTGCAACAAAGCGCACTGACGGCCGGGGCCAGTAACGTGGAAACCGATCAGCAAAGTCAACTAAGCCAGACACTGATTAACCTTACCGGCGCGGGCCTGCTGACCTATGCCGACAAAGGTCAGGCGCACGTCACGCCGGCCAGTCTGCAACTGTCTGCCGGGAAAGATGTGATTGTGACGGCGGGCCAGGATACCAGCGTAAACGTGGTGAAAAAATTCTCTCTGGCCGTGGGGGAAAAACTCTCGCTGTTTGCCCGCAAGCTCGGCATTCAGATGATTGCCGGTGCCGGAGATATCACGACGCAGGCCCAGCGCGGTGCCCTGCATATGCTCTCGCAGAAGGATTTCACGATGGCGAGTACCGACGGGCAGCTGAACGGCAGCGCCAGACAGGGCATACAGCTGGTCTGTGGCGGTGGCGGAATACGCGTCAGTCCGGACGGGCTGGTCACCATCTTCTCGCCGACGGGAATCGAACTGAAAGGACCCAGTCTGAAGTATGACGGCCCGGAAAGCGCACAGGTCACGGTCCCGCCGTTCAATCAGGGCGCATTTAAACTCCGCTACCAGCTGCACGCCGGAGACGACCCGGAGCAAATTCTCGCGAACAAAAAATTCCGGCTGACCAGCTCGGCCGGGAAAGTGGTGGAAGGCGTAACGGACAGCAACGGCCATTCATCGTTGCTCGATGCCGATGACCTGGACACCTACAAAATGGAGTTAATGGAATGACGGAAGCCAGACAAAGCCCGTATGCCCCACGGGTCATATCAGAAGGGGATATTCCGGTACACAAAGATTTGGGTGAGGTGGCCCAGACCCGTCGCGTTGGCGTGCCGCGTCCGATGCCGGGGATTGTGATTCTGGTCCACGGCGTAAACGACGTGGGTGAGGCGTACCAGAATCAGGAGAAAGGCATTCTTGCGGGCCTTAGTAAGCGTCTTAATCGTCAGGATTTTTACGTGCATGAGTGGGGGGAATACAGAATTGCGCACCCCGGCCGCTCACCTGTTATCCCGTTTTACTGGGGGTACAAGCCTGTTACGCATGAAGACTACCAGGCAGACCAGAAGCGATACCGGGAAGAGGTTTACAAGCTGGGAGACAATGCGCACCTGCCGTTTGATGCTTATCAGGAGAATGACGAGAAGAAAAAAGCAGCACTGGGTAACGACGGCAAAGGTGCGTTTAAATACCAGAACGATAACTTCAAAAACGCCCTCGATACAAATTTTGCAAAAGGTGGCGGGACGTTCGCCAACGCAACAACCAACATTCCCGATATGCTGGGGCCTGGAGCTGGCGGTGCGGCGCTGGCTGCCGCAGGGTTTGCGACATTACACATGAACGGTGGCGATTACACGCACCCCATCTTTCCGAACCCGCACCGTATCTATCAATTCTTTGCCGCGCAGCGTCTGGCGGACCTGATTCTGACTATCCGCCGTAATCCGGTGACGGCAAAGGATATGATTAACGTGGTGGCACACAGTCAGGGCACGATCATCACCATGCTGGCAAATATGCTGGTCAAACAGGAGGGTTTTGATCCGGCTAACTGCACCATTCTGAACCACTCACCGTATTCGCTGGAGGGGCGTATCAGTGAAGACGCCCAGCCCGGCCATCACCAGACAGCGTTTGCCCGCCAGGAGACGTTTAAACACTTCTGCGCACTGATGGCGACCCAGTACAAAGGCGGAGAACTGTCAGACGCAGATATGCTGGCGATGGAAGCCAGTTGTGCTGCACGCAAGTCTTCTGATAACCCGTTACGCAAGGATGCCAGATATCGTCGTGATAATAACGGCAAAGTTTATAACTACTGGTGTCCGCAGGATGGCACTGTGTCTTTGCAAAACATCCAGGGATTCGGCTGGCGGGGGATTCCCGATAAGTTGGCTTCTGGCATTCCTAACCTGCGTCAGCGTGTGTTCTGCCAGCACCGCTGGGTAGGGCGACTGGAGACGGAACCGTTTAAGATGGCACCGGAGCGGAAAGGTGATTTCAGCACTACGCCAGTGATGAATGCAGGCTACTCGTACAGCGATGTGGTGATAAACGGCGAAGAGCTGCCGGAGCCGTTTATATTCAAACTCATGGGGCAGGATAACCATCCGGATAGTGATCCGAAGACCAGTGATAAACCGTACACGGCTTACATCGATCCGGACAGCCCGGATGCCTACATATCCTATTCAGCTAAAGCCAGTGCTATTTCGCGCACGGCATCGGCTACCTATGCGCTTAGTAACTATCAACGTATCAGCTGGCAACCGGGTCATGTATTAACGCCGAATGAGCTGCAGGTGGAAAGTTTTGACCGGGGGCATGAAGTTATTCGCGGCAAAGTGACGGGAACGAGAGATTTTTCTCAGCTGACACTGACCTGGCTTAAATCCCGTAATGAACTTGAAAAGGAGTGGCAGAAAACCGATCCGGTAGGCTACAGCCAGCACTCTTCTATTGTGGCGAGTGAGTTTGCGCCGTCTCATGCGATGGCGTTCGATCTGGCTATCGGCCAGTGCATTTCTTTTGACTATCAGGCAGGCAAGTTCTGGGAGGGATTGTTACACCGCGCGGACTGGCGTGACCCTCAAAATGGTTATCCTTTCGCTAAAGAATATTACCGAACCGGTAAGCTGGATAACGTGACGACAAAATTTTTCATGAACAAGCCGGATGACATTCTGCCAAAAGGTGAGTTCGGTGTGGAAAATCAGTTTAACAATGCTACGGCTGTCAAGCCGTCCCGTGACTTAGCTGCCGGGAATCAGGAGGTGGCAAATCTACAGTGGGATATGCCGAAGCCAAAATCTGACAGTGACCTGGGAATAGCGAAACAAAAATCGTGGTGGGAATCATGACAGGGAGACATATATGAGTCTGAAATATACAACGGGTATTAACTTAGTTGCGGTACTGGTAGGTTCCGGTTGCCAGGCTTCAGAGCCGCCGACCCAGGTAGTTTACCGTTTTGATGACCACCGTTACCTGGAATTGAAGGGTTGGGACTGTGAAGGTGAACTCTGGTACACCGATACACAACGGGGTATTAACTCTGAGCCTGTCAGCCAATTTTACCGGATTTACACCAAAAAATTTATTCATCCCTCTGAACATTATATAGCTATTCCTACCTGGGATTCTCCTGGGGCTATGGTTTCGAAAGATTATGGGCAAACTTGGTATCCTTCTTCGTTTGCTCCCAGAGAAAATGAACCTAATGGTGATTCATCACCTCCTTACGACGATATTATTTCCTTCACCGTCGTCAACGATCAGGGGTTTTTACAGACCAAACATCGGCTGTATATGTCGTCCAAGCCGTTTGATGATCCGCGCCTTGCCGCTGGCGGTTCTGGGATTGAATATACCGTGGATGATGGCATGGGCAACAAAGTTGATGGGAAGCTGGAACCCCGTTCCCCTGGGCCTGCCTGGGGGCTGGATTACATTACTAAACAAGGTCTGAAAGAGGATACAGCCCAGTTTAAGGCCAACTATCAGGGCTTACCCGACAAAGTACCGGAAGTGAAGGGGTACACCGGCTGGGATCACATGCGCTGCGATATGGACGCAGGAAGGAAGGGAAACTGATGAATGGTATAATTCGACTGAATGACCCGCTGGTGAGCGGCGGAAAAGTGATTAAAGCGTCCGGCGCGCAGTTTATGGGCCTGCCCGTCGCGCTGAAAGGTGATGAGGTGACGTGTCCCCAACACAAGGGGACGTTCCCCATTAACGAGTGCCACCCGACATGGACGATGAACGGCCGTGGCGTGGTCGTGGATGGCTGTAAAGCGGCGTGCGGCTGTGTCATTCGCACCACACTCCCCACTGCGGGGGCTGTGTGATGAACTGGTGGCTTTACCCTAAGCAGAACGAATTTAAACATGACTTTCCCGCTATGGGTGTGTGTGTTGTCTATGTGCTCGTGGTGATTGTTTGTATTGGTATCCGGGCTGTCACCTGGCCGGGTAATAAACATGTTGATTTAAGTTTCCTTATTGATGCCGTGGTTATACCTGTCGCTGCAGTAACCTTTTTAGTACAGGCCTTCTGTATGGCGTATAACGCGAACAGACACTACATAGAAACGCGCTTATTGATTGCGGCACGGCAGGAATACAAGGTTGTCAGCTATGCCAGGAGTAACATCATCCTGGCTGGCTGGTCGATACTGACACCGCCAAAGGCAACAAAGGAACTGGCACTGAACATGCTGAAACTGGAGGGGGAGTTTCCGCTGGCCGCCAAAATGCCGTTGAAAATTGAACTGGATAAATCATTCGATTTCACGCGGGCCGGGCAGGCTATTATCCACGTCCTGGAGCCGATGGTGGAAAAACTCTCTCGGTACAGGCAGATAGAAGCGCTTGTATGGGTGCGGGGTGGGGATGAATCCTGTAGCGATGAACTCCGGCGTGTGCTTGAACGTTCTGGGATCTCGACCAAAAAAATCACATTTTTACCTGAATGCCCGGATTATACGTTAGTCACAGAGTGGATAAAACAGACGAACGGCTACGTCGTTGAACGCCTGCTTATCTGTGTCGATTTGCATTCTGAAGAAGGGGAATGCAAGTGGATGGAGAATGCTACCGCGCTTCTCCTGACGAATTACTACGTTAAAACGGCAGGAGAAAAACCTGTTTATCTTTATCAACCTATGACGGCGGTTACTGACGTAGAAAGAGCGGTACCTGTTTATCTGCGTGCGGAGGTTGTCAGCAAACCCAAACAGATCTGGTATACCGGTTTATCGCGCACAGAGAAGTATCCGCTGCTGGAAGTGCTGGACGAAAAGAAAGTCGTACCGGAACGACTGGAACTTGAAATGTCTCTCGGTGAGCATTCTGCAGGGTATTCGTGGCTGGCGCTGGCGCTGGCATCAGATGCAGTGACGTATGCACAGGGCGACCAGTTTGTGGCGGCATCCCAACAGAAAAAGTTTTCTATAACGGCGGTATCATCCAGATTAACCCATCAGCCCGATTATCCGGCGGAAAAAATGTACACGCCACCGTGGTCTTCCGCCGGAATATCAGGAATGATGTTATTTTTCGCTGTGATATTAACTATGTGTAGTTTCAGCGTTAACGAGGGTAAAGAGATTTCTGGCTGGTTCCTGGTTATTCTGTTCGTAATATGTACTGGATTGTTTACGGCTGCAGGGGTATTTATCACCTGGCTACAGGGTGATAAGGCTTACCAGCACATGGGGATGTAATAATGGATGAACTAATTACTCTCATTTTACCTTATAAAGCTGTATTTTACAGAAATCGACCATTTATATATTTCGATACGTATCCCTTCCCGACGAAAATACTATATTAATGTGTCGCGCTGAAAAATTTCACAGATTAAGTTTAAGCAGCAGCTCGTTGCCACCTCCTGCGACCCCGGGATATCCTGCCAGAAAAAAGAAAGCACCGACGATACGATCGTTCGGTGCTTTATGTACCGCCTGAATATCCTTTCAGCTTTACGTCACGCTAGCCTGAAATGAACGGACACGTGCAGGGCGTTTTTCTTTCTGAATTACAGCGACTGCTGGACGACATCGTGATGGCGGGTGACATCGGTCGGCATTCCTGAACGAGCCTCCATGGCGCGCTCCATGACGGTCACATCAGTGTTCGCATTGGTTTTAAAGCTCACCATGGCAGCATTCAGGTTGATGGGCAGCGTCTGCGGATCGTCGCCAATGTTTTTCGACAGCGGCTGGTGAATTTCAACCAGCCGCACGCCGCCTGGCTCCTCAGAAACTTTGATCGGCGTGTTGATGATATTCACTTTGGTTCCCGGCGTAACGACGTTAAACAGTGTTTTGATGTCGTCATCGCGCAGACGAATACAGCCGGAGCTGACGCGCATGCCGATGCCAAAGTCCGCATTGGTGCCATGCAGCAGATAGACGCCACCGTAGGCCGCCAGGCGGATGGCATGGTGCCCCATCGGATTATCCGGGCCTGCTGGCACCACGGCCGGAAGATCGATACCCTGAGCTTTATAACGGGCACGAATATTGGCCGTCGGGGTCCAGGTTGGATTCGCGCGTTTATCCGAGACGGTGGTGACCATCGTCGGCGTCAGGGTGTCGCCGCCCAGCTGACCAATACCAATCGGGTAGACGGTCACCTCATTTTTACCCGGCGGATAATAGTACAGGCGTAGCTCCGCCAGGTTTATCACGATCCCCTCGCGCGGGGCGTCCGGAAGGATAGTCTGTAACGGGATTGTCAATACGCTGCCCGCGCGCGGGACGTACGGGTCGACGCCGGGGTTCGCCTGCAGCAGAGCCAGAAAACCGACATTATATTTTTTGGCAATGGCTTCCAGCGAACCGCCATTATTTTCAACCACATGAAAGCGGTTTTCACCCACCACCTTGCTGCCGGGTGGAGGAAGGGGCCAGGTATTTGCGCGAGCGGGAAGCGCCACCGCGACGGTGGCTGCCAGCGCAATCAGGGTTAACCAGCGAGTAAAACGCGAAGAGGTCATCATCACCATAATCCATGCAAATGATAAGGTTATTGTTTTATAAGGCGTTAACGATAATTATGGCGAATGGGTGTGTCGGGAAGATCGGGTGAAGTGCAAAGAGTTTGTAAATTGTCCCCCGTTAGCGCTGGGCTAACGGGGGAAGGGAGGTCAGGCGATCGCGTTCTCTTCCAGCTGGCGCATAAAGTTACGCACCCAGTCCATGCGGGTTTTGCGCTCCGTCAGCTCCTGGGTAAATTTCAGACGCGTTGGGCCATCCAGACGGAAATGCTGCGGCTGTTTTTGCAGCAGGCCGATCAGCCACATCGGGTTGACGTGGTTCTTCTCCGCGAACTCAATCACGCCGCCTTTTTCGTTGCCTTCGAGCTTACGAATGCCCAGCTTCTGCGCCTGCTGGCGCAGGCGCGCGATATCCAGCAGATTTCGCGCCGCATCGGGCAGCAGGCCAAAGCGGTCGATCAGCTCAACCTTAATCTCTTCCAGCTCGTTTTCCGTCTTCGCACTGGCGATGCGCTTGTAGAACGACAGTCGGGTATTCACGTCCGGAATGAAATCGTCCGGCAGCAGGGAAGGCATACGCAACTCGACCTCGGTCTGCTGGCTGGTGAGATCTTCCAGCGACGGCTCGCGACCGGCCTTCAGGGCATCAACCGCGTTCTCAAGCAGCTCCATATAGAGCGAGAAGCCGATGGTCTCCATGGAGCCGCTCTGGTCCTCACCCAGCAGCTCGCCGGCGCCGCGGATCTCGAGATCGTGCGTGGCCAGCGCGAAGCCTGCGCCGAGGTCTTCCAGCGAGGCGATGGCTTCCAGACGCTTCTGCGCGTCGGTGGTCATCGCTTTCGGATGCGGCGTCAGCAGCCAGGCGTAGGCCTGATGGTGCGAACGCCCGACGCGGCCGCGCAGCTGGTGAAGCTGCGCCAGACCAAAGTGATCCGCGCGTTCAATAATGATGGTGTTCGCCGTCGGAATGTCGATCCCCGTTTCGATGATAGTGGTGCACACCAGCACGTTAAAGCGCTGGTGGTGGAAGTCGTTCATCACCCGTTCCAGCTCGCGCTCGCGCATCTGCCCGTGACCGATAGCAATGCGCGCTTCCGGCACCAGCTCCGCCAGCCTGTCGGCCGCTTTCTGGATGTTTTCCACGTCGTTGTACAGGTAATAGACCTGACCCCCGCGCAGGACTTCACGCAGTATTGCCTCACGCACCACCAGATTATCGTACTCGCGGACGAAGGTTTTTACCGCCAGACGGCGCGCCGGCGGCGTGGCAATAATCGACAGATCGCGCATGCCGCTCATCGCCATGTTCAGGGTTCGCGGGATCGGCGTTGCGGTCAGGGTCAGGATGTCGACGTCGGCGCGCATCGCTTTGATGCGCTCTTTATGGCGCACCCCGAAGCGATGCTCTTCGTCGACGATCAGCAGCCCCAGATCTTTCCACTTCACGTCGCTTTGCAGCAGCTTATGGGTGCCGATCAGAATATCGATTTTGCCTTCGCTTGCCTGTTCGAGGATCTGCGTCTGTTCTTTGGTGCTGCGAAAACGCGACAGCATCTCGATGCGTACCGGCCAGTTGGCGAAGCGGTCGCGGAAGTTGTCGAAGTGCTGCTGAGCGAGCAGGGTGGTCGGCACCAGCACTGCCACCTGCTTGTTGTTTTCCACCGCAAGGAAGGCGGCGCGCATCGCCACTTCGGTTTTACCGAAGCCGACGTCGCCGCACACTAAACGGTCCATTGCCAGCGGCTGGCACATGTCGCTCAGCACGGCGTTAATAGCCTGAGCCTGATCCGGCGTGGTTTCAAACGGGAAGCTGTCGCAGAACAGCTGATACTGTTCCTTATCATGCTTAAAGGCGAAGCCCTCTTTGGCCGCGCGCTGGGCGTAGATATCCAGCAGCTCGGCGGCCACGTCGCGCACTTTTTCCGCGGCCTTCTGGCGCGCGCGCGCCCAGGCGTCGCCGCCCAGCTTGTGCAGCGGCGCGTTCTCTTCGGCACCGCCCGCGTAGCGGCTGATCAGATGCAGGGACGACACCGGAACATACAGTTTGGCGTCGTTCGCGTAGGTGAGCATCAGGTATTCACCTTTAATGCCGCCCGCTTCCAGCGTGGTCATCCCCTGATAGCGCCCAACGCCATGCTCCAGGTGCACAATCGGCTGGCCCGGATGCAGCTCGGCCAGGTTACGGATCAGCGTGTCCGGGTTGATGGTTCGACGGCTGTCCTGCCGACGGCGCGCGACGCGCTCACCCAGCAGGTCGCTTTCGCAAATCAGCGCCAGGTTGTTGAGCGTGTCGATGAACCCATGCTCGGCGGCGCCAATCATCAGGTAACGGCCGTTTCCGGTCGCTTCGCTCAGGCGCAGGATGCGCTTCGGCGCCACCTTAATGCGTCCCAGCAGCTCACCTAACGCTTCGCGGCGGCCTTCACTCTCAACGGAGAACACCACCGGGCCGGTAAAGGACTCCAGGAACTTGCGCAGATTATCCAGCGGGGATTTCTGCTGCGCCTGGACGGCCAGGTCCGGCAGCGTCCGGAAGGCAAGGTTAGTGTTGGCGGCCTTGTCGGCAAGCGAATCGGTTTTCAGCTGCATGCGCGGCCAGCGCTTCAGCTCGGCGTTGAGCTCGTCGGTGCGCAGCCACAGCGCTTCCGGCGGCAGCAGCGGACGCATCGGGTCAACGCCCCGGTTTTCAAAGCGGGCGCGGGTTTCGCTTTCAAAGCGGCTGGCGCTGGCGTCGATATCACCGGTGTTAACAATCAGCGTATTCGCCGGGAAGTAGCTGAACAGGGCAGGCAGCGGCTCGTTAAAGAATAGCGGCTGCCAGTATTCGATCCCGGCAGGCAGCGTGCCTTTGCTGACCTGCTGATAAATATGTTCCGCGTCGCGCTTCACCTCGAACCTATCGCGCCACTGGCTGCGGAACAGTTCGATAGCGGTTTTGTCCGTGGGGAACTCATGCGCGGGCAGTAAATTGATGGACTCCACTTCCTCCAGCGTGCGCTGCGTATCGGCGTCGAAGACGCGCAGGCTGTCGATTTCATCATCAAAAAAGTCCAGACGATACGGCTGGTCGCTGCCCATCGGGTAAAGGTCGAGCAGCGCGCCGCGGGTCGCGTATTCCCCATGTTCCATGACCTGATCGACGTGGCGATAGCCGGCCCCGTCAAGCTGCGCCCGCAGGGCATCACGGGACAGGCGCTGGCCCTTTTTCATCACCAGCGCGTGGCCGTGCAGGTAGCTGTGCGGACAGACGCGCTGCATCAGGGTGTTCACCGGTACAATCAGCACGCCGCGCTGCATGGTCGGAAGCTGGTAGAGCGTCGACAGGCGCGAGGAGATGATCTCCTGATGCGGAGAGAAGCTGTCATAGGGCAGCGTTTCCCAGTCGGCCAGGCTGAACACCAGATTATCGGTGAACTGGCGAATTTCATCGTGCAGGCGCAGGGCGTTTTGCATATCCGGGGCAACCAGGATCACCGGCCCTTGATGACGCTCGGCGATTTCCGCCACCAGCGTGGCGCACGCCGCGCCCGTGAGTTCACCCAGCTGGCGCTGGTCGCCCGCTTTGACAGGCAAGGAATAACGATAGTGTTCAGGCATGGCTATGTCAGAGTCTCTTATGGATATACCAACAGTATTGGGGCATATCACTGATACGCAATGTCTTTATTATCCTCGATCGTTTTGCATAAGCAAATCGTAACCGCACGGCAGGGCTAAACGCCCCCGAAGCGGGGGCGGAGAGGGCATTAACGCGTTGAGGGGGACAGGGTCAGCGTAGACGGAGGAGAGAAGAAAACGTCGCCAAACAGCGCGGTGGAAATTTTACGCACCCCGAGCCCGGCCAGGGTACAGATCAGCAGGCTGGCAAACGGGTAGACCAGAATTAAGGTGAGTTCAGCCCAGACCGGCCAGTAAGCGGCATTCATCTCGCCAATCAGGAACAGGCTGAAGGCCTCAATTAAGATGCGGTGGGTGGTATAAATCGCAATGGTATTGGAGCCAATCACGTTCAACAGGTTGTCAGGGTGAACGGCATAGCGCTGCTCAAAGCTGTAGAATAGCTTCATGATCAGCACAATCGACAGCAATGAGAGCAGCAGCGGAACGTTAGCAAACCACAGCACCACGGAGACGGCGGCGAAAGCGACGGTTGCCAGCCAGAGGCGGCGCAGGCTGACGCTTTTCATCCACGCCATCAGCGTCGCGCCATACCACGCCCCGAGGCTGTAGTAGATCATGTTGCGTACCACGCTGTTCATTCCCCACCACGGCAGCGGCAGGAAGTTGATCGCGATGCTTGCCAGCGCCAGCAGTCCCAGCATCGGCAGCTTCCAGCGGCTCAGCAGTTTACACAACGTGAAGTAGACCACCAGGGCATACAGATACCACAGGCTTGTGCTGGCGGTGAGCATCCCTTGCACAAATCCCGAGAGCGAGTCGGCGTAGGCCGCGTTCGACGAGGTGGCAAGCTCGCGATCGGGCGCCAGCCAGGCATTCAGGTGGGTCAGCGCCTGCCATTGCAGAATCCCCCACAGCGCCAGGACCCAGACAATGCTCCAGATTCGCTTGTCGAGACTGGTTCGCCAGTCCACCTCGTCAATATAACGACGGATCAGATAGCCGGAGATAAAGAAAAAGACAGGCATACGGAAGGGGGCAAGATAGAGATTAAAATAGACCCAGCATTTGGCGAGAAGGCCGGAGAGCGGGTGTTGCAGCCCGATCAGGTGCGGATAAAACGTGATAACCGAATGATATATAACCACCAGGCAGATACACAGCCCTTTTATCTGGTTAATCCATAATGCTTTTTGCTTCATTGTTCGCAACTACCTTATTGCCATAGACGAACGAGCAATTGTTGTTAAACGAAACCGTGCTGTAATGGGTAACAGTCTGTATCAGGAGGTTTTTCGGAAAAGGTGGAGGTTATGAGGTGCGGTTTCAGATATTAGTATCCTGATTTATCTGAATTTTTTGGAAAAATGATTACCAAAGCTTACGGTTTCAGTCATTTACGCTTAACGGATTCGCTTATATACTCGTGGGTCTGCTATCAGCAAACAGACGGACTTCATGTATCAACCTGTCGCACTCTTCATAGGCTTACGCTACATGCGTGGGCGCGCCGCGGACCGCTTCGGTCGCTTTGTCTCCTGGCTATCGACTATTGGCATTACGCTTGGCGTGATGGCTCTGGTGACGGTGCTTTCCGTCATGAATGGCTTTGAGCGCGAGCTGCAAAACAACATCCTGGGGCTGATGCCGCAGGCCGTACTCTCATCCACTAACGGCTCGGTTAACCCGCAGCAGCTGCCGGAAAGCGCGGCGAAGTTACAGGGCGTCACGCGCGTAGCGCCGTTGACCACCGGCGACGTGGTGCTGCAAAGCGCCCTCAGCGTGGCGGTCGGCGTGATGCTGGGTATCGACCCGACGCAAAACGATCCGCTGACGCCGTATCTCGTTAACGTGAAGCAGACCGACCTGGAAGCCGGGAAATATAACGTGATTCTGGGCGAGCAGC
The DNA here is from genome assembly GCF_027947695.1 of Enterobacter sp. PI-10. Lineage (NCBI taxonomy): Bacteria > Pseudomonadati > Pseudomonadota > Gammaproteobacteria > Enterobacterales > Enterobacteriaceae > Enterobacter > Enterobacter sp. PI-10. Next base: position 899,173 of record NZ_JAJNOG010000001.1, read on the forward strand.
TTGCCGGACAGCTTGGCGTCAACCGTGGCGATCAGCTGCGCGTAATGGTCCCTTCTGCCAGCCAGTTTACGCCGATGGGGCGCCTGCCAAGCCAGCGTCTGTTTAACGTGATTGGTACTTTTGCTGCCAACAGCGAAGTCGATGGCTACCAGATGCTGGTTAACATTCAGGACGCGTCACGCCTGATGCGCTACCCGGCAGGAAATATCACCGGCTGGCGACTGTGGCTCGACGCGCCGCTGAAGGTCGATACTCTCAGCCAGCAAAAACTGCCGGACGGTACCAAGTGGCAGGACTGGCGCGAGCGTAAAGGCGAGCTGTTCCAGGCCGTGCGGATGGAGAAAAACATGATGGGGCTGCTGCTGAGCCTGATCGTCGCCGTGGCGGCATTTAACATCATCACCTCGCTGGGCCTGATGGTAATGGAGAAGCAGGGCGAAGTCGCCATTCTGCAAACCCAGGGGCTCACGCCGCGCCAGATCATGGCCGTGTTTATGGTGCAGGGCGCCAGCGCCGGGATCATCGGCGCGTTGCTCGGCGCCGTGCTGGGTGCGCTGCTTGCCAGTCAGCTTAATAACTTAATGCCGATCATCGGCGCGCTGCTCGACGGCGCGGCGCTGCCGGTGGCTATCGAGCCGCTGCAGGTGGTCGGTATTGCGCTGGCCGCGATGGCCATTGCGCTGCTTTCTACGCTTTATCCTTCCTGGCGCGCCGCCGCCACTCAACCCGCTGAGGCTTTACGTTATGAATAAGATCCTGTTGCAATGCGACAACCTGTCCAAACGCTATCAGGAAGGCACTGTGCAAACCGACGTGCTGCACAATGTGAGCTTCAGCGTGGGCGAAGGCGAGATGATGGCGATTGTCGGCAGCTCCGGCTCGGGCAAAAGTACGCTGCTGCATCTGCTGGGCGGGCTGGATACGCCAACCAACGGCGACGTGATTTTCTCCGGCCAGCCGATGAGCAAAATGTCCTCGGCGGCGAAGGCCGAGCTGCGCAACCGCGAGCTGGGCTTTATCTACCAGTTTCACCATTTGCTGCCGGACTTCACGGCGCTGGAAAACGTGGCGATGCCGCTGCTGATTGGCAAAAAGAAACCGGCAGAGATTAACGCTCGCGCCAGCGACATGCTGAAAGCGGTAGGGCTGGGCCATCGCGGTAACCACCGTCCGTCGGAGCTCTCCGGCGGCGAGCGCCAGCGCGTGGCGATTGCCCGTGCGCTGGTCAACAACCCGCGTCTGGTGCTGGCGGATGAGCCCACCGGGAACCTGGACGCGCGCAATGCGGACAGTATTTTCCAGCTTCTGGGCGAGCTGAACGCCTCGCAGGGCACCGCGTTTCTGGTCGTAACCCACGATCTGCAGCTGGCAAAACGCATGGGGCGTCAGCTTGAAATGCGCGACGGCCATCTGAACGCGGAACTGACCCTGATGGGAGCAGAGTAATGGCGTCACCGTTATCGTTACTCATCGGTTTACGTTTTAGCCGCGGCCGCCGTCGCGGCGGCATGGTGTCGCTGATCTCCGTTATCTCGACCATCGGTATTGCGCTGGGTGTGGCGGTGCTGATTGTGGGCTTAAGCGCCATGAACGGCTTCGAGCGCGAGCTGAATAACCGCATTCTGGCGGTGGTGCCGCACGGGGAGATCGAGCCGGTTAACCAGCCGTGGACGAACTGGAGCGATGCGCTCGCCAAAGTTGAAAAAGTGCCGGGCATCGCCGCGGCCGCGCCCTACATTAACTTTACCGGGCTGGTGGAAAGCGGGGTAAACCTGCGCGCCATTCAGGTGAAAGGGGTCAACCCGGCACAGGAAGCGCGTCTCAGCGCGCTGCCGAACTATGTGCAGAACGGCGCTTGGGCCAACTTTAAAGCTGGCGAGCAGCAGATCATCATGGGTAAAGGCGTTGCCGATGCTCTGAAGGTGAAGCAGGGCGACTGGGTGTCAATCATGATCCCGAACGCCAGCACCGACCACAAACTGCAGCAGCCAAAACGCGTGCGCCTGCACGTTACCGGTATTCTTCAGCTGAGCGGCCAGCTTGACCACAGCTTTGCGATGGTGCCGATGGAGGATGCGCGCCAGTATCTCGACATGGGCGACAGCGTGACGGGCATTGCGATTAAGGTGAACGACGTCTTTAACGCCAACAAACTGGTGCGCGACGCGGGCAGCGTGACCAATAACTATGTCTACATCAAAAGCTGGATCGGCACTTACGGGTATATGTACCGTGATATCCAGATGATCCGCGCCATCATGTATCTGGCGATGGTGCTGGTGATTGGCGTGGCGTGCTTTAATATCGTTTCGACGCTGGTGATGGCGGTCAAGGACAAGAGCGGCGACATCGCCGTGCTGCGTACGCTGGGGGCGAAAGACGGTCTTATTCGCGCCATCTTCGTCTGGTACGGTTTGCTGGCAGGGCTGTTTGGCAGCCTGTGCGGCGTAGTGATTGGCGTGGTGGTTTCCCTGCAGCTGACGCCGATTATAAACGGGATTGAAAAGCTTATTGGCCACCAGTTCCTGTCGGGTGACATCTATTTTATTGACTTCCTGCCGTCTGAACTGCACTGGCTGGATGTTTTTTATGTGCTGCTTACAGCACTTTTACTGAGTCTGCTGGCAAGCTGGTATCCGGCGCGTCGCGCAAGCCGAATTGATCCGGCGAGGGTATTAAGTGGCCAGTAATTACGTCACGATCTAGCGGCTTTCGGGCCGCCAGGTTAAAAGAGGAATGCGTTATGTATTACGGATTTGATATTGGCGGCACCAAGATTGCGCTCGGCGTGTTTGATAAAAACCTCAAACTGCAGTGGGAAACCCGCGTTCCTACGCCGCGCGAAAGTTATGACGAATTTTTAACCGCCATTGCCGCGCTGGTGGCTCAGGCGGATGAACGCTTTGGGGTCAAAGGCAGCGTCGGCATTGGCATTCCGGGCATGCCCGAAACCGACGACGGTACGCTGTACGCGGCCAACGTGCCTGCCGCCAGCGGTAAACCGCTGCGTGCCGATCTCTCAGCTCTCCTTGAACGCGACGTGCGTTTAGACAACGATGCCAACTGCTTCGCGCTCTCTGAAGCCTGGGATGATGAATTCCGTCAATATTCTCTGGTGATGGGGCTGATCCTCGGTACCGGCGTCGGCGGAGGAATCGTCATCAACGGTAAGCCCATCACCGGCCGCAGCTACATTACCGGCGAGTTTGGCCATATCCGCCTGCCGGTGGACGCGCTCGAAGTGGTGGGGCGTGATTTCCCGCTGACACGCTGCGGCTGCGGGCAGCACGGCTGTATTGAGAACTACCTGTCAGGCCGCGGGTTTGCATGGCTTTACGAACACTTCTATCATCAGAAACTTGAGGCCCCTCAAATCATTACCCTGTGGGAGCAAGGGGATGCGCAGGCGCGTGAGCACGTCGAGCGCTACCTGGATCTGCTGGCGGTGTGTCTGGGAAATATTCTCACCATCGTCGACCCGGATCTGCTGGTGATCGGGGGAGGGCTTTCAAACTTTACCGCGATTACGGAACGGTTGTCCGGGCGTTTGCCCCGACATTTATTGCCGGTTGCCCGCGTGCCGCGTATTGAACGCGCGCGACACGGGGACGCAGGAGGCATGCGCGGAGCCGCATTCCTTCATCTCACCGATTAGTTTACGAGGTTTCTATGCTGTCGCGTCGCCAGGGTCGACTCAGCCGTTTTCGCAAAAACAAACGCCGCTTGCGTGAGCGCTTGCGCCAGCGGATCTTTTTCAGAGACAGAATGATGCCAGAAGCGATGGATAAACCCAGAGTGGTGGTGCTGACCGGAGCGGGGATCTCGGCCGAGTCAGGAATTCGAACCTTCCGCGCGGCGGACGGGCTGTGGGAAGAGCACCGCGTGGAGGATGTCGCCACGCCGGAAGGCTTTGCCCGTGACCCGGATCTCGTGCAGGCATTTTACAACGCACGCCGTCGTCAGCTTCAGCAGCCTGACGTCGCGCCGAATGCGGCGCATCTGGCGCTGGCGAAGCTGGAAGAGGCGCTGGGCGATCGTTTTCTGCTGGTGACGCAGAATATCGACAACCTCCACGAACGGGCCGGTAACAAGAACATCATCCACATGCACGGCGAGCTGCTCAAGGTTCGCTGCGCATGGAGCGGTCAGGTGCTGGACTGGAAAGAGGACGTTCTGCCAGAGGATAAGTGCCACTGCTGCCAGTTCCCGTCGCGCCTGCGTCCTCACGTGGTCTGGTTTGGCGAAATGCCGCTGGGAATGGATGAGATCTACAGCGCGCTGGCGATGGCCGACGTGTTTATCGCCATCGGAACATCCGGCCACGTTTACCCTGCGGCAGGGTTTGTCCACGAAGCGCGACTGCACGGTGCGCATACGGTAGAGCTCAACCTTGAGCCAAGCCAGGTAGGCAGCGAGTTTGAAGAGAAACACTATGGCCTGGCAAGCACGGTCGTCCCGGAGTTTGTCGACAAGCTGCTGAAAGGGCTGTAACGGCAATCGCCTGAAAAGGCACCCGCCCAGCGGGTGCCTTTTTATTTAAGAATGAAAGAACGCCAGCGTCTTCTCCAGCGATTTAGCCTGCTCGTCCAGCGAGAGCGCCGCAGCGGAGATCTGCTGAACCAGAGAGGCGTTCTGCTGGGTGGTGCTGTCCATCTGGTTAACGGCGGTACTGACCTGGCTTATCCCGCGGTTCTGCTCGTCCAGCGCCTGGACAATGTCGTTGATGACCAGATGCACGTGCGACACCGCCTCAATCACCTGTTTCATCATTACGCCGGTTTCATTGACCAGCTCAACGCCTTTGCTGACGCGGCCTGAGGACTCGGCAATCAGCTGGGAAATTTCTTTAGCCGCGTTAGCGCTTCGCTGGGCCAGGTTGCGCACTTCACCTGCGACAACTGCGAAACCGCGACCCTGTTCGCCCGCGCGCGCCGCTTCAACGGCTGCATTCAGCGCCAGAATATTGGTCTGGAAGGCGATGCCGTCGACGATGCTGTTAATCTCACCGATCTTACGCGCGCTCTCGTCAATCTCTCCGATCACCATCACCACGTCGTTTACCAGCGTTTCGCCATGCCCGGCGAGGCTCGCGGCGCGATCGGTCAGCGTGGTCGCCTTGTGGGCGTTGTCGGCATTATTTTTAACCGTGACCGAAATCTCTTCCATGCTGGCTGCTGTTTCAACAATCGCCGCCGCCTGTTCTTCGGTACGTGAGGCGAGGTCAAGGTTGCCCGCCGAAATTTCGCTGGTGCCGCCGTGCACGGAGTGGCTGGCTTCGCTGATGTTGTCGACGATGCGCTTGAGCTGCGTCTGCATGGTGTGCAGGGCATAAAAAATGCTGTGGGTATCCCCGGAACGAACCGGGATGGTGTTGTTCAGCTCTCCCCGGGCAACGGCCAGGGCGATCCCGGCGGCCTCCGAAGGTTCCCCTCCAACCGGACGGTCAACCTTGCGGGTAAAGATCTGGGCCATCACCAGGCTGACCGCAACGATGCTTAACATCATCATGATGATGGCTTTCAGTAAAAATGCCCGCGCTTCGGCCATCACTTCGCTAACCGGAGTAATAATGGCCAGCTTCCACGGCGTCTGGCTGTTACCGACGGCGATGTCCTGCCAGGTGATGAACACCTCTTCCATCAGCAGCGGATCGTTTACCCGGGTGACGTCATGACCGGCAATCTGACCCGCGTATGGCTTGCCTGCCGCCTGTTTGTCCGGGCTGGACACCACGTTATTACCCGCTGAGAGGAGCAGGGCGTAGCCTGTGCCGTTCCACGGTTTAATCGCGCCGATCGTGGACTGCAGCGTGGCGAGGGAGAAGTCAGAGGTGACCGAACCCAGAAACTGTCCGTCACGCATGATGGGTGCGGCAATCGAGGTGAGCATCACGTCCACGCCGTTGTAGGGGTAAATATAGGGCTCGATGATCACATCTTTATGCCGCTGTTTCGGCAGCAAATAATAATCACCGCTGCCGGGTGTTTCGATGTCAGTCAGCAGGTGTAATGCCGGTTTGCCGGTGGCATCGCGGTCGACGTAGCGGGCGTAGCGTCCGGCAGGATCTTCACCGCTCTGACCGGCAAAGGCGGCATCTTTATCGTCGAACGCGTTGGGCTCAAAGGCCATCGACATGGAGAGAAACTGTGGGTGAGCCGAGAGGTAGTGGATAAGCAGCTGGTTCAGGCTCTGGCGGTCGGATACGCCCGCCTCGCGCAGTGCCAGGGCGCTGTTGCCCATATCCCGGGCGGCAGTCAGGGCGGAATCCAGCTGTTTGCTGACCTGTAAAGCCTGTACCTCGGCTATCTGGCGGATATGTTTTTTGGCCAGCACCTCCTGCTGCGCCATCCACTGCCACATCATAAACCCGATCGTTGCCGTAAAGCCCACCGTCACGGTGAGGAAAATGGACAATAGCATCAACGTCTTGACTCTTATTTTTTGTTTTCGGACCATGGCGTCTTTCATTCTCATCTCCCGTAATGTTGTGCATGTCGGGCAGGCACACAGTACTTATCGGATATTTCATCCTCTTTCTGTAGAGCGCCGGATATATTTAATTTAAATTCCAGAATATTTAATCCCGTTAATTAGTGTGGATGCTTTTATTTTGTGCATTCAATCAAAATAGCGCTCGATAATGCTCGTTATCATCGTGTAGAAAGAGGATGCTAATAAATATTAAGTGGTAAAGGAGGATGGGATATGTACGGATTTATTGCGCGACAACCCATTTTTAACCCTGAGATGAAGACGGTGGCCTATGAGCTGCTCTTCAGAGATGGGATGACAAACCGTTTTCCGGATGTGTCGGCGGAATATGCCACCTCCAGAATGATATCCGATCAGTTTTTATGCGTGCCCTCCCAGCGCATCGCCGGGGCACATACGTCGTTTATTAATTTCCCTTCGCGAATGGTCATAGACCGCAGTGGAGAAGCGCTGGATAAAGAGAGCGTGGTCATTGAGATCCTTGAAGATGCTGTGCCGGGAGCGGAACTGCTGCAGGCCGTCAGGGAGATGAATGCGCATGGTTATCAGTTTGCGCTTGATGATTTCACCCTTGCACCAGAATGGGATGCTTTTTTACCCTATATTTCAATACTGAAATTTGACGTCAGAAATTACACCTTAGCGCAAATTAAACAGTATCTGAAAACGCGTAAACATCTGACCGGTCATATTAAATATCTCGCTGAAAAAATTGAGACTAAAGAGGAATTCAACCAATACAGGGACGAGGGGTTTTCCCTTTTTCAGGGCTATTTTTTCTGCCGCCCGGAGGTCATTAAATATAAACGGCTGTCGCAAAATCAGCTGGCGATTTTTCGACTGCAAATGGAGGTCGGACGCAATAAGCCTGATTTTCGAATTATCGAGTCATTGATAAAAACCGATCTCACGCTCTCTTATAAAATCATGCGCTATATGAAGCATACGGCGTTTAAGCATGTCGGCGCCTGTAATTTCAGCAAGTTAACCCTGAGCGAGGTGCTCAGGTATCTTGGCGAAAATCAGCTCCGACGGTTTGTTGCCGTCGTGGTCCTCGCCAGTGCGGGCAATGATACCGTCAGCGAGCTTTATCCGCTGAGCATGATGCGCGGCAAGTTCTGCGAGCTGATCGCAGAGACGATGAACGAACCGATTCTGGCTGAAAATGCGTTCATGTGCGGCCTGTTTTCTCTTCTGGATACCCTCCTTGAGCTGCCGATGGCAGAGTTGATGAAGCAAATTGCGGTCCCGCAGAGCGTGAGCAACGCGCTTTGTCATCAGGAAGGACGGTTAGCCGATATGATTAACCTTTGCCGTTACTATGAACAGCAGCAGTGGGACGAAGCGACCAGAGTACGTCAGAGGCTGGGGCTGTCGGATGAAGAAGTGGTTGAGGCGATGCGAAAGGCGACGATCTGGGCAGGAGAGAATGCGGTCAGTTAATCCTTCCTCACGCCGTACAGGCGGCGTGAGGAAGAACGCGATACCGTTACCGGCCCGCTTTTAACTTCTGGTAATACTCTTCGTAGAGGCGGCTGGCGTCGCCGACATCGTTCTGCCATTCGCCTTTGCTGATGGTTTCGGCATCCGGATAGAGCGATTTATCGTTAGCCACGTCAGGCTTCAGCAGCTTGCGTGCGGCGAGGTTTGGCGTCGGGTAGCCAATCGTCTCGGCAACCTGTTTCGCCACGTCCGGGCGCAGCAGGAAGTTAATCAGCTTATGCGCCCCTTCAACGTTTTTCGCATTGGCCGGAATAGACAGGCTGTCCATCCAGAAAATCCCACCTTCTTTCGGCCAGACCACCTCAAGCGGCGTACCGGCCTGACGGGCAACATACGCGGAGCCGTTCCAGACCATCCCCAGATTTACTTCGCCTTCCATATACGGGTTTGCCGGGTTATCAGAGTTGAATGCCGCCACGTTAGGCATCAGCTTTTTCAGCTCGGCATACGCCGCTTCAATCTCTTTAGGATCCGTCGTATTGCCCGAGTAGCCCAGCTTGCGCAGTGCCACCTGGAAGACTTCGCGCGCGTCGTCGGTCAACAGCAGGCTGCCCTTGTATTCCGGTTTCCACAGATCGGCCCAGCTTGTCACCGATTTCGGTTCGACGGCCTCGCTGTTAACGCCAATCGCGGTTGCCCCCCAGATATACGGAATGGAGTAGTCGTTATTCGGGTCGAACGGCTTGTTGAGCATCTCAGGATCGAGGTTTGAAAAATGGGTAAGCTTCGTTTTGTCGATCTTCTGGATCATGCCCTCTTTGCGCATTTTGTCGACAAAGTAGGTGGAAGGAACCACCAGATCGTACGCGCCATCTTTGTAAGTTTTCAGCTTGGCGTACATGGTTTCATTCGACTCGTAGGTCGAGTAGATCACCTTGATGCCCGTCTCCTTTGTGAACTGTTCCAGCAGGCCCGGCGGCACGTACTCGGTCCAGTTGTAGAAGTAGAGCGTTTTGCTGTCATCAGCGTGCGCGGCACCCATGCCGAGCACCAGCGCCGCAGCGGCGAGCATTTTTTTCATTTCATTGTCCCCTGAGATTTTGTTTTATCACGAGCAATAACCTGGCTGGCGATCACCAGAACCAGCGAAAATACCAGCAGAATGGTCGCCAGCGCGTTCACCTCGGGTGAAACGCCGACTTTCACCATCGAATAGATTTTCAACGGCAGAATTTCATAGCTCGGCCCGGTCACGAAGGAGGAGACCACCACGTCATCCATCGACAGGGTAAAGCTCAGCAGCCATCCGGCCGCCACGGCGGGCATCGCCAGCGGCAGGATGATTTTGCGCAGGATTGTCATCTCGCTGGCGCCCAGATCTTTCGCCGCCTCCAGCATGCGCACGTCGAACCCTTTCAGGCGCGCAAAGACGGTCACCACCACAAACGGCAGGCAGAAGGTGATATGGGAAAACAGCAGCGACCAGAAGCCAAGCTGTACGCCCAGCAGCATAAACAGCACCAGCAGCGAAATCGCCATCACGATATCCGGCGACATCATCACCACAAACAGCATGCCGCTGACGAACGGTTTACCGCGAAAGCGGTAGCGGTAGAGCGCCACGGCGGTCAGAGAACCAATTAGCGTGGCAAAGGTGGCGGAGAAGATCGCCATCGTCAGCGAGTGCTGAGCGGCCTGCAGCAGGCTGTCGTTGTTCATCAGCAGGCTGTACCAGCTGGTGGTAAAGCCCTGCCAGTTAATCCCGAAGCGTGAGCTGTTAAACGAGTTCACGATCAAAATAACGATCGGGATATACAGGTAAGCGTAAATGGCGGTCATAAAACCGCCGCGAAGCAGTCGACCGATCATTCGAGTTCCACCTTCTTGTTCAGCAGCCGTGAAGCGCGCCAGTAGACCAGCAGCATCAGACCCATCACCACCGTCAGCGTGATGCTGGTGGCGGACCCGAACGGCCAGTCGCGAATGTTCAGGAACTGACTCTTGATCACATTCCCAATCAGCAGGTTTTTCGCGCCACCCATCAGGTCAGAAACGTAGAACAGACCCATGGCCGGAAGCATTACCAGCAAACAGCCCGCGATAATGCCGGGCATGGTCAACGGGATGATAATGCGGGTAAAGGTCTGGAGCTTGTTGGCACCCAGATCTCTTGCCGCTTCCAGCAGCGGTTTATCCAGCTTCTCTATGCTGGAGTAGAGCGGCATCACCATAAACGGCAGCAGGATATAGACCAGGCCGATAATGACCGCGCTCGGGGTAAACATGATGCGGATCGGCGTATCAATCACCCCCAGCCACAGTAGAAACTCATTGAGGTAGCCTTTGGTGCTGAGGAAGATTTTCAGCCCGTAGATGCGGATTAACGAGTTGGTCCAGAATGGAACAATCAGTAAAAACAGCAGCAGGGGCCGCACCTTTTGCGGCAGGCCCGCGAGGAACCATGCGAAGGGATACCCGAGCACCAGACAGGCAACGGTGGCAATTAGCGCCATATTGAGCGAGTGCAGCAGCACGTCAAAATAGAGCGGATCGAGCAGGCGCGCGTAGTTATCCAGCGTAAAGACCAGCGAAACGAAGTTAGCGTCGTCGCGGGTCAGGAAGCTGGTGGCAACGATCATCAGGTTGGGTAAAAAGACAAACAACACAAGCCAACCGACGATCGTGGCAATCACCACATTCTGGAACTTACTTGTGTTCTTCATCAGCCAGCACAACCTCCCAGCTTTCTACCCAGTTGACAACCATTTTCTGGTCGAGCGAGTGGTCGAAGTCAGGGTCGTCCTCGTTAAAGAACTCGCTGACCATCACCATTTTACCGTTCTCCAGCTCGACGACAGACTCCAGGGTCATCCCTTTGTAGTTGCGCTCGCGGATATAGCCGATTAACCCTTCGGCCTCGGTATTGCCGTGGATTTCATCGACGCGCAGATCTTCCGGGCGCAGCAGAACGTTGAGCTTTTGTCCCTTCTCGACGGGGAAATTCACCGTGATATTGCATTCGCGTCCTTCGACGCTGGCGAGCACGCGCTGGTCGTCCAGACGTTCAATCACCGTGGCGTCAAAGATATTGATCTCGCCAATGAAGCTGGCGACAAACAGGTTCTTCGGCTCTTCGTAGATTTCGCGCGGCGTGCCGTCCTGCTCGATTTTGCCGTCGCGCATCACCACGATGCGGTCTGACATGGTCAGGGCTTCTTCCTGATCGTGGGTGACGAAGACAAAGGTAATGCCGAGCTTGCGCTGCAGGGCTTTGAGCTCGTTCTGCATCTGCTTGCGCAGCTTGTAATCCAGCGCGGAGAGGGATTCATCCAGCAGGAGCAGACGCGGCTTGTTAACCACGGCGCGGGCGATGGCCACGCGCTGCTGCTGGCCGCCGGAAAGCTGATGGGGTTTACGCTGGGCAAACGTCTCAAGCTGAACCATGCGCAGGGCGTCGGTGACGCGCGGTTCGATCTCATGCGCCGGTTTTTTTTGCATCCGCAGGCCAAACGCCACGTTTTCAAAAACGGTCATGTGCGGGAACAGGGCATAGCTCTGAAAGACGGTATTAACGTGGCGATCTTCGGCAGGAACCCGGGTAATGTCCTGGTTCTCTAGATGGATATGGCCGTTATCGACGCTTTCCAGCCCGGCGATAAGGCGCAGTACGGTTGTTTTGCCGCAGCCGGAGGGGCCAAGCAGCGTCAGAAACTCACCGTCATTGATGGTAAGAGTGAGGTCGGAAATAACGTCTTTGCCATCAAAACTTTTACGAATTCGTTCCAGTTTCACCAGCGGTGAACGGGTTTGTGTATTCAATTTTTGCGCTGTCCCATATAGACGCCTCAGGCAGCAGACTGAAGCGGGGTTTGTGTGTAACCACCTTGGTGACTCGTAATGAGGGCGGACATTCTACGGCAATCCCCGGTAATCGCCAATCCTTGTCACTGATTCATAAGCTACATTTACTAACGCATAACGATATAAACGGAAAATATTCTCGTTTGCGGGATAAAAGTGACCTGACGCAATATTTGCGTTTTGATGCTTATTGATAATGTTGTCACAAAAAGTGAGGGTGACTGCATGGATAAATTACTTGAGCGTTTTTTACAGTACGTTTCGCTGGATACCCAATCTAAGCCGGGTGTTCGCCAGGTGCCGAGCACCGAAGGCCAGTGGAAGTTATTAAACCTGCTGAAAGAGCAGCTTGACGCCATGGGGCTGGTCAACGTCACGTTAAGCGAGAAAGGCACTGTGATGGGAACGCTGCCGGCGAATGTCCCGGGTGACATTCCGGCGATTGGCTTTATCTCCCATGTCGACACCTCTCCTGATTTTAGCGGTAAAAATGTGAACCCGCAGATTGTGGAAAATTACCGCGGCGGCGACATTGCGCTGGGCATTGGCGACGAAGTGCTCTCGCCCGTGATGTTCCCGGTGCTGCATCAGCTGCTGGGCCAGACGCTGATCACCACCGACGGGAAAACCCTGCTGGGGGCGGATGACAAAGCGGGGATCGCGGAAATCATGACGGCGCTGGCGGTGCTGAAGGGCAAAGATATTCCGCACGGCGACATCCGCGTGGCCTTTACGCCGGATGAAGAGGTCGGCAAGGGCGCGAAGCACTTCGACGTGGACGCCTTTAACGCCCAGTGGGCCTACACCGTCGACGGTGGCGGCGTCGGTGAGCTGGAATATGAAAACTTCAATGCCGCGTCCGTCACGATCAAAATTGTCGGCAACAACGTTCACCCCGGTTCGGCGAAAGGCGTCATGGTGAACGCGCTGTCGCTGGCGTCGCGAATTCATGCGGAAGTCCCGGCGGAAGAGAGCCCCGAACAGACCGAGGGGTATGAAGGTTTCTATCACCTGACCAGCATCAAAGGCACCGTGGACAGCGCGCAGATGCACTACATCATCCGCGATTTCGACCGTAAAGCCTTCGAGGCACGCAAGCGTAAGATGATGGAGATCGCCAAGAAGGTGGGTAAGGGCCTGCATCCCGACTGCTACATTGAGCTCATCATCGAAGACAGCTATTACAATATGCGCGAGAAGGTGATGGCGCATCCGCATATTCTCGATATCGCCCAGCAGGCGATGCGCGACTGCGATATTGAACCTATATTAAAACCGATTCGCGGCGGCACCGACGGTTCTCAGCTGTCATTCATGGGGCTACCGTGCCCGAACCTGTTTACCGGTGGCTACAACTACCATGGCAAGCATGAGTTTGTGACGCTCGAAGGAATGGAAAAAGCGGTGAAGGTGATAGTGCGGATAGCGGAGTTGACCGCGAAGCGGTAAGAAAAGCCCGGTGGCAAAGCGCCACCGGGCATTAAGGCGACTCAGTCCTCAAAGAACCAGTACCCGCTGTTAACCAGCGCGGCCAGCATCGCGAGGAAAGACGGGTCTTCCAGCGCATCGCCAAAGGTATCGGCAGTCAGCACCAAATGGCTGGCTATGGATTCGAGCGCTGGACGGTGCGGAGAGTCCAGCTTCTCGCCGTTGACGAATACCTCCTCGCCAATGCGCAGCACGCGCAACCCGCCCAGACGTACCAGCTTGTCGCCCTGCTGGAGCGCATCATAAATCTCGTCAGCCTGATAAGGCGGCTCCGGTGGCGCAACGTCCAGCTCATGACGAGACTGGCTGATAAACTCGCCAAACCACTGACGGAAATGTTCCGGTTCGTTGATCAGATCCAGCATCATGCCGCGCAGCTTATCCAGCTCTGCGGGCAGGATATCGGCCGGATGCTCGCGTGCAGGCACATCGGGGTCGCTGTAACGATAGCTGCCCAGCTCGCGTTGCAGAACGTAGTCGGCAAATCCGCTGATCATCTCGCGGCCGCTTGGCGCGCGGAATCCCACGGAGTAGTTCAGGGAGTTTTCCAGGGAGTAACCCTCGTGAGGGAATCCAGGCGGAATGTAGAGAATATCGCCCGGCTCCAGCTCTTCGTCGATAATCCCTTCAAACGGATCAACCTGCAGCAGGTCCGGATGCGGGCAGTGCTGCTTCATAGGTACTTTTTCGCCCACGCGCCAGCGGCGGCGGCCCGTACCCTGAATGATGAATACGTCGTACTGGTCCAGATGCGGACCCACGCCGCCGCCAGGCACGGAGAAGGAGATCATCAGATCGTCCATGCGCCAGTCGGGCAGGGCGCGGAACGGACGCATTAAGGCGGCAGTTGGCTCGTGCCAGTGGTTGACCGCCTGCACCAGCAGAGACCAGTTGTTTTCACCGAGGTGATCGTAGCTTTCGAAAGGACCGTGGTTGACCTGCCATTTCCCGTCCTGGTGGCTGACCAGACGGCTGTCGACTTCGTTTTCCATGGCCAGACCGGCCAGCTCGTCAGGCGAGATGGGGTCGACAAAATTGCTGAACCCGCGTTTCAGAACCACCGGGCGTTTTTGCCAGTAACGTTCAATAAACTCGGGCCAGTTAAGCGTTAAGTGATAATCCATAATTTTTTTATTCCGCAGGCTCTTACTGACTCGGATTATAACGGAAGCTCAGCCCCCCGGCTGCGAGATCCTCGCATTTTTCACATAACGGGTTAACTATCGTTCGATGTGGGCTGCTGGCGACCAAAAATGACCTCCATTCTGGCACCGCCCAGCAGGCTCTCGCTGGTTTCGATTTTCCCGTCGTACTGGTCGACAATCTCGCGCGCGACGGCTAATCCTACGCCCTGTCCTGGACGTAACGTATCGGCGCGCTGCCCGCGATCGAACACCACGTCACGCTTATTGCGCGGGATCCCCGGGCCATCATCCTCAACGATAATATGCAGCTCGGTTTCCGTCTGGCGCGCTGATACTTCCACGAACTCCAGGCAGTATTTGCAGGCGTTATCCAGCAGGTTACCCATCACTTCCATGAAGTCATTTTTTTCACCCACAAAGCTTATCTCTGGCGAGATATCGAGGCTGATATTCACCCCTTTACGCTGATACACCTTGTTGAGGGCGGACGTGAGGTTATCCAGAAGCGGGGCAACCGGGTGCAGCTCGCGGCTCAGCAGCGCGCTGCCGGAACGCATGCTGGCGCGATGCAGGTAATAGCCAATTTGCTGTGAAATACGGCTGATCTGTTCCAGCATCACCGGCTCAGCATCGTCGACGCTCAGCTTCGAACTGCGCATTGAACGGAGGGTACTTTGCATGACCGCGAGCGGGGTTTTCAGGCTGTGGGTCAGGTCGGTAAGCGTCGTACGGTATTTATCATAGCGTTCGCGTTCGCTTTTCAGCAGGCGGTTGAGGTTTCGCACCAGGCTGGTGAGCTCGCGCGTGGTTTCCGGGTTCAGCTTCTCGCGATGATGTTCCTCCAGCTCGCGAACCTCTTTCGCCAGTGATTCAATGGGGCGCAAGCTCCACCATGCCGCCACCCACAGCAGCGGGATCACCAGCAGGAGATTCGCAGCCAGAACATAGATGAACCAGCTCCAGACCATATAAGAACGCTTCAGCTCGACCGGAATGGTGTCGATCACCACAATGGTCAGCTGCGGCATGTTTAGCGTCGCCGGATAGAGGTTAATCGCGACGGAGTGCGTCATCTCCGTTTCGGCATTGTCGGCGCGGATCTCGTTCAGCTTTTGCTGCAGGGAGCGATCTTCACGGATCAGCGAGCTGGTGGTGTTGAGATCGGCTTCAATTTCATGAAACCCGTTGGTTCTGAGCCAGTCCGGACGAATGCTTTTGACCAGCCATGGGATGTCACGCTGCGCCCACAGTAGCTTGCCCTTTTCGTCATAAATCAGGGCCAGCGTTGGACTCTGCTGGTTGAGGTTTTCCGGCATTTCGACGGTGATTTGATTGTTTTCCCACTTCGCCAGGGTATAAAAAAGATTGCTTTCGCCACGCAGCAGTCGAAAGGTGGTTTTATCAAAGCTGACGCTGTAGCCCACCAGGGCGACCATGCCGTAGGAGAGCGACAGCACCAGCACGACGGCGGCCGTTGCCAGTAAGAAACGAACCCTCAGGGAGAGGGGCAGAATATGGCGTAAAATCCGTCTCATTTAGCGTAATTCGAACAGGTAGCCCTGGCCACGGACGGTGGTAATGACATCCTGCGGATACTGCGCCTGAATTTTCTTGCGCAAACGCCCCATCAGCACGTCAATGGTATGGCTCTCGCGCAGTTCCGCATCAGGGTAAAGCTGGAGCATTAAGGAATCTTTGCTTACCACTTTGCCGTTGTTACGGATCAGCGTTTCCATAATGGTGTATTCGAAGGCGGTAAGCTTGATCACTTCATCATTGATCGCTAACTCCCGACGGGAAAGATCGACCTGGAAAGGCGGGATGGAAATAACCTGTGAGGCCAGCCCGCTATTGCGGCGTAACAGCGCCTGCATGCGCGCCGCCACCTCTTCAATATGAAACGGCTTGGTGACGTAATCATCCGCACCCGCGCTGAGCACTTCGACCTTATCCTGCCAGCCTTCACGGGCGGTCAGAACCAGAACCGGTAGGGAGACATCGTGGCTGCGCCAGCGGCGAATCAACGACAGACCGTCTTCGTCAGGCAGCCCTAAATCGACAATGGCGATATCCGGCAGGTGTTCATTGAGATAATAATCGGCTTCTTTTGCGTCTTCAGCATCGTCCACCTGATGTCCCATCTCCTGAAGCTGAACCTTCAGGTGATGACGTAGCAATGCGTTATCCTCAACAACCAGTACGCGCATCATCTCTTCTCCCTAAATAATTGGTATGAATAGTTTAACGCTGATTATGTTGTTTTGGGGATAAACATTGAGTAAACCGGGGAAAAGCATCCCCCTTTTCGGGCGAAAAGGGGGAGAGGGGCGTTACTTCAGCTCGTCGACCATGGTGATGGCGCGGCCAATGTAGTTCGCCGGAGTCATCGCCTTCAGGCGCGTTTTCTCTTCTTCCGGCAGCGCCAGACCGTCGATAAACTGCTTCATGCCTTCGGCGTCAACGCGTTTGCCGCGGGTCAGCTCTTTCAGTTTTTCGTACGGTTTTTCGATACCGTAACGACGCATCACGGTCTGAATCGGCTCCGCCAGCACTTCCCAGTTGTGATCCAGCTCGTCCAGCAGACGGTCACGGTTTACTTCCAGTTTGCTTACGCCTTTCAGGGTGGACTGATACGCGATCAGCGCGTAGCCGATGCCCACGCCCAGGTTACGCAGTACGGTGGAGTCGGTCAGGTCGCGCTGCCAGCGGGATACCGGCAGTTTGCTCGCCATATGCTGCAGCACGGCATTCGCCAGGCCCAGGTTGCCTTCGGAGTTTTCGAAGTCGATTGGGTTTACTTTGTGCGGCATGGTGGAAGAGCCGATTTCACCCGCGATGGTTTTCTGTTTGAAGTGGTTCAGGGCGATGTAGCCCCACACGTCACGATCGAAGTCGATCAGGATGGTGTTGAAGCGCGCGATGCAGTCAAACAGCTCGGCGATATAGTCGTGCGGCTCAATCTGGGTGGTGTACGGGTTCCACTGAATGCCCAGAGAGGTCACGAACTCTTCGCTGAACTGGTGCCAGTCCACTTCCGGGTAAGCGGCGATGTGGGCGTTATAGTTACCGACCGCGCCGTTGATTTTGCCGAGGATCTCAACCTGTTCCAGCTGACGATACTGGCGCTCCATACGGTACGCGACGTTGGCCATCTCTTTACCCATCGTGGACGGGGTGGCTGGCTGGCCGTGAGTACGGGAGAGCAGCGGAATGTCGCGGTATTCCACGGACAGCGCTTTTACTGCGTCGATGATTTTACGCCAGTAAGGCAGCACCACCTCTTTGCGCGCGGTGGAGAGCATCAGCGCATGGGACAGGTTGTTGATGTCTTCAGAGGTACAGGCGAAGTGAATGAACTCAGACACGGCGTGCAGCGCAGGGACGCTTTCCACTTTCTCTTTCAGGAAGTACTCAACCGCCTTCACGTCGTGGTTGGTAGTGCGTTCAATGGTTTTAATGCGCGCGGCGTCTTGTTCGCTAAACTCAGCAACGATTTTATCAAGGTAATCGTTTGCCTTTTCGTCAAAAGCAGGAACTTCCTTGATTGCTGCCTGGGCGGCCAGCTTTTGCAGCCAGCGTACTTCAACCTGAACACGGAACTTCAGCAAACCATATTCGCTGAAGATCCCGCGCAGCGCGCTGACTTTATCGCCGTAGCGTCCATCGACAGGGGATACGGCGGTCAGTGAGGATAATTCCATAATTCGCAACTCCGGGAGGTTAACAATGAGCAAGAATTTGTTTTGCCTGAGTGGTCAGGCGATTACGAGAAAACATTAACTGCAGGCGGCCACCACCGACCTGGTGCCACAGCACGGCGGCGCGGATCCCAGCCAGCAGGGACGCGCGCACTTTTGCCTGTACCTGCGGACTTTGCAGCACGGCAGGGGAGCCGGTGACCTGTATACGCGGTCCCAGCGGGCTGATGACGTCAACATAAATGCCGGCCATCGCGCTGAGCAGCGTTTCGGACTGCAGATCAAAATGGTCGAGCTGACGCTGTAACCCGGCAATGCGATCGCCCAGGGTATTAAGCGCGCCTTTTGCTGCGCTCAGCTTACGCTCCAGCACCATCAGGCTCAACGTGTAGCGGGTCAGCTCTGCGTTTAATCCCTGACGGCTGCTGGCGTTAAGCACGCCAAGCAGGGTTTCAAGACCGAGACGAAGATTGGTTTCACTGCCGCCGAACACGCCCAGGGTCGAGCCGGGGTTAAGATCGATAACGCTGTTCAGTGAAACGTGCAGGGCATCAGCGTCGCAATGACCCTGATGCGCGAGCTGTTGCACCAGACGGGCTGACTGGCAAATTCCCGCCAGCGCCAGGGTGATGTCATAATAGTTCTTCGCCACACGGTCTCCTTTATGTGTGCAATCGTATTAAACAGCAGGCAGCGGCAGGCGCTGTT
This sequence comes from Enterobacter sp. PI-10, assembly GCF_027947695.1. Classification (NCBI taxonomy): domain Bacteria; kingdom Pseudomonadati; phylum Pseudomonadota; class Gammaproteobacteria; order Enterobacterales; family Enterobacteriaceae; genus Enterobacter; species Enterobacter sp. PI-10. The sequence goes on from NZ_JAJNOG010000001.1 coordinate 918,008, forward strand.
CAATGATCCCGCCGCCCAGGCAGATCTCACCGCTGTAGAAGACAGCAGACTGACCTGGGGTGACGGCGGCAACCGGCTCGTCGAAGCGCACGTCAATGCGATCGTCATCGAGCGCGGTAACGGTGCAAGGAATATCGGTCTGACGGTAGCGTGTTTTCACCGTGCAGCGCAGCGTGCCTTTCAGCGGCTCACGATCGACCCAGTGCAGCTGCTGCGCGATCAGGCCAACGGACATCAGACGCGGATGGTCGTGACCCTGAGCAACAACCAGAATATTGTTTTCGACATCTTTGTCGACGACGTACCACGGATCTTCGCTACCTTCTTTCGTCCCGCCGATACCCAGGCCTTTACGCTGGCCTAAGGTGTGGTACATCAGCCCCTGGTGCTGGCCAATCTCTTCCCCGTCGACGGTGACAATTTTACCCAGCTGTGCGGGCAGGTAGCGCCCCAGGAAATCGCGGAATTTACGCTCGCCGATGAAGCAGATGCCGGTAGAGTCTTTTTTCTTCGCGGTGATCAGGTCCAGCTCTTCGGCGATTTTACGCACCTGCGGCTTTTCCAGCTCGCCGACCGGGAACAGGCTCTGGGCGATCTGCTCGTGGCTCAGCGTATAGAGGAAATAGCTTTGATCTTTGTTGCCGTCCAGACCGCGCAGCAGCTGGCTTTTACCATTCACGTCTGCACGACGCACGTAGTGGCCGGTCGCGATGTAGTCAGCGCCCAAATCTTCCGCGGCGAATTCCAGGAAGGCCTTAAATTTGATCTCTTTGTTGCACAGAATATCCGGGTTCGGCGTGCGGCCCGCTTTGTACTCTTCGAGGAACAGTTCAAAAACGTTGTCCCAGTATTCTGCGGCAAAGTTAACGGTGTGCAGTTCAATGCCAAGCTTATCGCATACGGCCTGCGCGTCGGCAAGATCCGCTGCGGCAGTGCAGTATTCCTCGCCGTCATCTTCCTCCCAGTTCTTCATGAACAGGCCCTCCACCTTATAGCCCTGTTGCTGTAACAGGTAGGCGGAAACGGAGGAATCGACACCGCCGGACATGCCGACGATCACTTTTTTCTGGCTGTTATCTGACATGGAATACTCACGACATTGAACTTCAAGGCGGCGTATTCTATCACGCCCCCCCACCATTGGCACCCTCTGTAAACGGCCAGTTAAATGCGCCGATGACATCCAGCGGCAGGCGTGCGCCTGACTGCCAGCAGCGAATGCTTTCCGCAACCAGCGGGGAGCGCAGGTTTGGCGCGTTCAGGATCTCGTCGGCGGTGACCCACAGACAGCGGTTGATATCGTCATCCTGCGGCTCAGTGGCGCACGTTTCGCTAAGCTCAACGGCGAATAAAAAGCGCAGGAATGGGGTGCTGTCGGGCGCAATCCACTGGTGCATACGGATGAAGTGCTGGGGTTCAGCGTGAATACCGGTCTCTTCCCACAGCTCGCGTTTCGCTGCCTGCAGCAGGGTCTCATTGGCTTCAAGGTGTCCGGCAGGCTGGTTCCACAGCGCTTTGCCGTTAATGATCTCTTCGACAACCAGGAATTTACCCCGGGCGTGGACCACGCAGGCAACCGTAACATGAGGTTTAAACATAGTGACTCCTTAAGGGGTGACGTCGCGCCATTCGCCGTTTGCCAGCGTTTCCAGCGTGTAGCTGCCCATGGCGTAGCGAATCAGACGCAGGGTAGGGAAGCCGACATGTGCGGTCATGCGGCGAACCTGACGGTTGCGGCCTTCGTAAAGGGTGATTTTGAGCCAGCTTGTCGGGATGGATTTGCGTTCACGAATCGGCGGATTGCGCGGCCACAGCCACTCCGGTTCATTCACGCGTTCAATACCTGCGGGCAGGGTTGGGCCGTCGTTCAGCGTGACGCCTTTGCGCAATTTTTCCAGCGTTTGTTCGTCCGGCTCGCCTTCGACCTGGACGAAGTAAATTTTGCCGGTGCGTTTGCCCGGCTGCGTGAGCCTCGCCTGCAGCGCGCCGTCGTTGGTTAAGACCAGCAGGCCTTCGCTGTCGCGGTCCAGACGCCCGGCTGCGTAGACGCCCTGAACGGGAATAAAATCCTTCAGCGTGCTGCGCCTGGCTTCATCGGTAAACTGCGGCAAAACATCGTAGGGTTTATTGAACAAAATAACCCGCTTTGGCTGGGTTTCTTGCGGTCTTCTGGCGGCTTGTCGTGAGCTGAATCGCTCAACCCGGTGTTTTGTAAAAGAAGTTTTCTTCATGGTATTTTCAGGCGTTATCAATTGCCGCATTATAGCCTAATAACGAAGACCTTTCATGGCGCAGGACAATCAGGTACTATCGAAGGGCTCATTACAATTTATTAACATAAGATCAGTAACAACCAGAAGCGCTCGAAGGAGAGGTTAATGGAAAGCAAAGTAGTTGTTCCGGCGGAAGGTAAAAAGATCACCCTGCAAAACGGCAAGATTAACGTTCCTCACAATCCGATTATCCCGTTCATTGAAGGTGACGGAATCGGTGTAGACGTTACCCCGGCGATGCTGAAAGTGGTTGATGCCGCTGTTGAGAAAGCCTACAAAGGCGAGCGTAAAATTTCCTGGATGGAAATTTACACCGGTGAGAAATCTACTCAAGTTTATGGCCAGGACGTCTGGCTGCCAGCAGAAACGCTGGACCTGATCCGCGACTACCGCGTTGCTATTAAAGGCCCACTGACGACGCCAGTTGGCGGCGGTATCCGTTCCCTGAACGTGGCACTGCGTCAGGAGCTGGACCTGTACGTGTGTCTGCGTCCGGTTCGTTACTATCAGGGCACCCCAAGCCCGGTTAAGCACCCTGAACTGACCGATATGGTTATCTTCCGCGAAAACTCAGAAGACATCTACGCGGGTATCGAATGGAAAGCGGACTCTGCTGACGCAGAAAAAGTGATTAAATTCCTGCGCGAAGAGATGGGCGTGAAGAAAATTCGCTTCCCTGAGCATTGTGGTATCGGCATCAAGCCATGTTCCGAAGAAGGGACCAAGCGTCTGGTGCGTGCGGCGATTGAATACGCTATCACCAACGACCGCGACTCTGTGACCCTGGTTCACAAAGGCAACATCATGAAGTTCACCGAAGGCGCGTTCAAAGACTGGGGCTACCAGTTGGCGAAAGAAGAGTTCGGCGGTGAGCTGATCGACGGCGGCCCATGGCAGAAGATCAAGAACCCGAACACCGGCAAAGAGATCGTCATTAAAGATGTGATCGCCGATGCGTTCCTGCAGCAGATCCTGCTGCGTCCTGCAGAATACGACGTGATTGCCTGTATGAACCTGAACGGTGACTACATTTCTGACGCCCTGGCAGCGCAGGTTGGCGGTATCGGTATCGCCCCTGGCGCGAACATCGGTGATGAATGCGCCCTGTTCGAAGCGACACACGGTACTGCACCAAAATACGCGGGTCAGGACAAAGTGAACCCAGGCTCTATCATCCTGTCTGCAGAAATGATGCTGCGTCATATGGAATGGTTCGAAGCCGCAGACCTGATCGTTAAA